>NZ_JBFTRX010000002.1:0-619107 GCF_056399725.1 Achromobacter sp. 01N37 | reverse complement strand
CGGTGCGCAGCTGCTCGGTATAGGTGAAACGATGCAGCGCGGGCTGAGCCGGGTCGCCGCCTGCAAGCGGCACGTATACGACCGGGCCGCCGGCGATTTCGCCGTGGATGTAGATGCGGTCGCCGTGAATCAGCCGATGGCTTTTCTCGCTATGTTCGTAGCGATGGAAATAGCCTTCTTCGGCGGCCAGCCGGTTCAAGAACGCCAGATCGGTTTCGCCGGCCTGGACACAATATTCCCGTGGCAAGTGCTCGTTCGTGGTGACCTGTTCGTAGTCGGTGATGCCATGGCGCTTCAATACATCAGCCAAAATCTCTGGCACGGACAGCTGCTGAAACACGCGCCAGTCTGAACACAACGCCGCGCGCGCAAGCGATGGCTCGACCACGGCGCGGTAGCGAGTGCGCCGAAAGCCGGTGTCGCCTTGTTGAAAGGCCGTCACGATGCCATGCACATGGCGCACCGCCTGATCGCCGCGCCAGATCGTGAACAGCGCGGGTTCATCCAGCATGGCGCCGAAGTCGATGGCGGGGTTGAAGCTGGATAGGTCCAATTCCAGCCGATAGGTCTCGGACAGCGCCTCGTCCAGCGTGAATTCGATGACGTCGAAATCCAGACCGCGGCCAGAGGGCGTGAAGGTGAAGCGCAAATCGGATTGGCGGGGCATGGCGGCATCCTGAGCAAAGGCGCGGTGAATCGCGCAATACCGGGCTAATGCAACATCCGTGCCAGCTTTCGCATCACGCTTTTAACGTCAATGAAATCAACGACATACACCGAATCCAGCAACGCCATGCAAACCGCCGTAACCCGTTCTCCGCTGAAAACAGCACGTTTGCCGCGAAAATCGGGCCAGTTTTGACTCGATAATTTTCAAGCCCTTGATTCATAAGCATTTATCGGCGGGTCAAATCTGGCCCGATCGGGTCAAATTTGGCCCGCGCACGGGGAGACCTGCCTTACTGGCCATGTTCCACACACCATTTCCACCAGCCATGCGCGTTCCGCATGGCCCCGTTCAAAACCGGCATATCCGCTACGCCCCTTTCGTCCCTACCATGAGTTCCACCGATGCGGCGCATGCCGCCGGTCAACACCACAACAACACAAGGGGCAGGACATGAGTGAAACCGTCCAGGCGGTGCTACGGGCTGGCACGCTGACCGGCGTACGCGATAACGACGGCGTCTGCCGCTACAGCGCGATTCCCTATGCACAAGCGCCCGTGGGCCGTTTGCGCTTTGCGCCGCCCGAACCCGCAACGTGGCGCGGAGACCGCGACGCCACCCAGCCGGCACCCATTGCGCCGCAGATTCCGTCGCGCTTGCGCGGCGCGATGGGCGACTTCGACGTGCCGCAATCGGAAGACTGCCTGCACCTGACCGTCTGGACGCCGGGCGCCGACACCGCGCGGCGGCCCGTCGTGGTGTGGCTGCATGGCGGCGCATGGCAAAGCGGTGGCGGCGCGCTGGACTGGTATGACGGCGCGCGCGTGGCCGCAAGCGGCGGCATCGTGGTCGTGGCCGTGAACTATCGGCTGGCCGCGCTGGGATGGTTGTATGTGCCCGGCGAGACGGCCAACGTCGGCCTGCTGGATCAAGAGGCCGCCATTGATTGGGTGTTGGACAACATTCAAGACCTGGGCGGCGACCCGGAACGCATCACGGTGATGGGCCAATCGGCGGGCGCGTCGTCGATCTGCGCGATGCTGGCGCGGCGGCCGCGTTTCTCACGCGCCATTCTGCAAAGCGCGGCGCTGGGCCGGGGCTTTCGAACAGCCGCGCAAGCCGAAACGTTGGGGCGCGCGTTCTTGCAGGCGGCCTGCGTTGACTCGCTGGAGGCGGCGCGCGAACTCCCGGTGTCCGCGTTGCTCACCGCTCAGCAAGCCCCCGCGGTGGCCGAAGCGTTGCAAGCCGAAGGCAGCCGCCGCAGCCAGTTCTGCCCGGTCCTGGACGGACACGTGCTGCCGCAAGACATTGCGCCGGCATTGAAGGCAGCAGCGTCCCGCGCGGATGTGCTGGTGGCTTACACCCGCGACGAGATGGCCGCCTTTCCCGGCCACGCGGCGGATGCTGCTGGCCGCGAACAAAGCGAACAGGTGTTCGGCGCGCCGTCGCGGCAATGGGCCACGGACGCCGTTGCGCTGGGCCGGCAAGCATGGCTGGCCCGTTTCGACGTTGCGCCCACATCGCGCTTTGGCGCCTGCCATTGCATTGAACTGCCGTTCGTCTTCGGCACCGTTGACGCTTTCGCCGCGGCGCCCATGCTCGCCGGGTTGCCCGGCAGCCACGCTGCGCAATTGACGCGGCAGACACAGAACGCCTGGATCGCATTCATCCGCGGCGATACGCCCGGCTGGCCCATGGCGCCGCATCAGCAGATTCTGGCCTGAAGGCGGGCGGACAAGGGTCAAAGCTCACGTTCACCGCCCGAAGTTGCAGCCTGAGTTCATAGCTCGAATGCACCGCCGCCGCACACACCAACAACACAAGGGGAATTCCATGTTCAAGCAAACCGCGCTGGCGCTTGCGCTGCTCGCGCCATTGGCCGCTCACGCCGCCTATCCCGACAAGCCCGTCAAGATCATCGTGTCCAACCCGCCGGGCGGGCCGGTGGATGTGATGTTGCGCGTGTTGGCCAGCAAACTGGGCGCGGCCTGGGGGCAGCCCGTGGTGGTTGAAAACCGGCCGGGCGCCTCGGGCATCATCAGCACCAGCGCGCTGGTGAAGTCCGCGCCCGACGGCTACACGCTGGGCATGGTGGTGGCTTCCACCGTCACCATCGTGCCGTTCGCGGTGGACAGCCTGCCGTTCGATACGCAGAAAGACTTGCAGCCGGTGTCGCTGGTGGCGCGCACGCCGTTCATCTTCATCGTTCCGAAAGACAGCCCCATCAAGTCCTGGGATGACTTCGTCCGCGAAAGCAAGACGCGCAGCTTGAGCGTGGGCTCGTTCTCCATTGGCACGGCGTTTCATCTGGTGTGGGAGCAGACGGCGCGGCGCGCCGGCATCAAGGCGCTGTACGTGCCGTCGTCGTCATCCGGCAAGACGCAGAACGATTTGATCGGCGGCCAGTTGGATGTGGGGCTGGATGCCCCGTCCAGTTCCAAAGGCCTGATCGACAGTGGCCGGCTGCGCGCGCTGACCATCACCAGCCCCGAGCGTTTCGGCGGGTTGCCCGACACGCCCACACTGAAAGAGTCTGGCCTGAACTACGCCCCGCAACCGTGGATCGGCCTGATGGCGCCAGCGGGCGTGCCAAAGGACCGGGTCGCCCTGATCCAGAAGTCTGTGTCGGAAATCCTGAAGGAACCCGCGATGCGGGCGCAGATGGAAACGCTGGGCATGATTCCCATCGGCAGTACGCCGGACGTGCTGGCCGCCACGATTGAAGCGGATCGCGCCGAGATGGCGCCCTTGATCAAGGAGCTGGGCATCAAGCTGCAATAGCGCATTGCGCCCTCTACATCGCCAACGCCGCCTTCGCGAAAATTCCATCGGCCGGAATCAAAACGCGCCGATTTTAAGCATCCGTAACAAACACGCCGGCGGCGTGGCGCTTGGGTAAGATCCTCACCCAATAACAGGTTAACAACCACGAGGAGACCCCCATGCAAGCACGCAAGACGCTGTTCCGCCTGGCGCCGTTGGCGCTGGCCGCCCATCTGTTGATGGCCGGCCCCGCCGCCGCGCAAAGCGCGCCCGGCACGCAAGGCCCGTTGCCGCCCGCGCCCAATGCGGCGCTGTCCGAACAGATCGRCCAACGCGCACGCGCCATCGAAGACAAGCTCATCGCCTGGCGCCGCGACATCCACCAACACCCCGAACTGGGCAATCAGGAAACGCGCACGTCCAAGCTCGTCGCCGACCATCTGCGCGCGCTGGGCATGGAGGTGAAGACGGGCGTGGCGGGCACGGGCGTGGTTGCGGTGCTCAAGGGCGGCAAGCCCGGCCCCGTGGTGGCGTTGCGTGCCGACATGGACGCGCTGCCCGTGAAAGAACAGGTTGACGTGCCCTTTGCGTCCAAGGCCAAGGGCACCTATCTAGGCAAGGAAGTGGACGTGATGCACGCCTGCGGCCACGACACGCACACGGCCATCCTGATGGCCACGGCCGAAGTGCTGGCCGGCATGAAAGACCAATTGCCTGGCAGCGTGAAGTTCATCTTCCAGCCCGCCGAGGAAAGCCCCGCCGACTTCGAACCCGACGGCAAGAAAATCTGGGGCGCCAAGATGATGGTGCAGGAAGGCGTGCTGGAAAATCCGAAGGTGGACGCCATCTTCGGCCTGCACGTGTCCAGCGCCTATCCGGCCGGCTGGCTGTCGTGGCGCAGCGGCCCCGCCATGGCCGCGGCCGACCAGTTCTGGATCGACGTCACCGGCAAGCAGACGCACGGCGCGCGGCCGTGGTCGGGCATCGACCCCATCGTCGTCAGCTCGCAAATCATTCTGGGCTTGCAGACCATTCCCAGCCGTCAGATCAACAGCATGCTGGAGCCGGCCGTCATCACCGTGGGCGCCATCCATGGCGGCAACCGCATGAACATCGTGCCGGACAGCGTGGCCATGACGGGCACCATCCGCACGTATGACGAAGGCATGAAGAAGGACATCCACCAGCGCATCGCCCGCACCGCTGACATGATTGCGCAAAGCGCAGGCGCGAAGGCGGATGTGCGCGTGGTCGAGCTCTACAACGCCACCGTCAACCACCCCGCGCTGACCGAGAAAATGGGCTCCACGCTGCGGCGCGTGGCAGGCGAAGGCAACTACGGCCTGCAACCGAAGTCCACCGCATCGGAAGACTTTTCGTTCTATCAGGAAAAAGTGCCGGGCATGTTCTTCTACCTGGGCGTCACGCCCAAGGGCACGGATGTGGAGAAGGCCGCGCCGAATCACTCGCCGCGATTCTATGTGGATGAATCGGGCTTGATCAACGGCGTGCGCGCATTGTCGAACCTGACGGTGGACTACATGGCTCGCGCGCAGCAAGGAGGTTGAACGGCTGCCCGCATTGCGGCCATTCCGCATTGACGCCCGCGCGGGCGCTGGATAAAGTGGCCGGCAACCTTGCGCCATCGGTGTCGATGGCGTTTTCTTTGATGCAGGGCTCGCGGTGCGCCGCGGCCTCACACGGGACTCTCCATGAACAACATCCGCGTCGGCATTGCCGGCTTCGGCGCCATCGGCCAGGCCGTGGCGCAATCCCTGGATGCCGGCCTGCCCGGCCTGTCGCTTGCCGCCATCGGGGTACGCGATCCCAGCGCCGCCCCCACCGTCGCATGGACGAACGCCGCGCCGCGCTTCACCACCATTGACGCCTTGCACGAGTATTGCGACGTGGTCGTGGAATGCGCCCCCGCCGCCGTGTTCCGCAACATCGCCGAACCCGTGCTGCGCGCGGGCAAGAAGCTGGTGGTGCTCAGCTCCGGCGCGCTGCTGCGCAACGATGACCTGATCGAACTCGCCCGCCAGCATCATGGCCAGATCATCGTGCCATCGGGCGCCATCCTGGGCCTGGACGCCATCACCGCCGCCGCCGAAGGCGTCATCCATTCCGTCACGATGATCACCCGCAAGCCGGTGCAGGGCCTGCTGGGCGCCCCCTACCTCACCGACAACAACATCGACATCGCCGGCATCACCGAACCGCGCCTGATCTTCCGCGGTTCACCGCGTGAAGCCGCCATCGGCTTTCCCGCGAATTTGAACGTGGCGGTCAGCGTGTCGTTGGCCGGCATCGGGCCCGACCGCAGCACCCTGGAAATCTGGGCCGACCCGTCGCTGGGACGCAACGTGCACCGCGTGGAAGTCGTGTCTGACGCCGCCACGTTCTCGATGGAAATCCAGAACATCCCGTCGGCCAACCCCAAGACGGGCCGCATCACCGCGCAAAGCGTCGTCGCCGCCTTGCGCAAGCTGTCAGGGCCGTTGCGCGTAGGCACCTGATCAGGCCGCCGCCCGTAGTGGCGTGCCAGCAGCGGGCGGCGCCATCGGGCCGGCCGTCCAGCCACCCGCGCCATCCAGGTCCAGCCGATGCGTATGAAACGGGTCCAGCGTGCTGCGATGCCCCACGCTGACCAGCATGCAATCAGGTAAAGCGCTGCGCAGCAGGCTGTACAGCATGTGCTCAAGCCCTTCATCGGTAGCGGATGTGGCTTCGTCCAGGAACACAATGGCTGGCCGGTTGAACAGCACGCGTGCAAACGCCACGCGCTGCTGTTCACCAATGGACAAGATGCGCGACCAGTCCGCCACCTCGTCCAGGCGCGCGCTTAAATGCCCCAGGTTGACTTGCCGCAGCGCATCGGCCAGCCGGGCGTCATCTTGCGGCAGGGCCACCCCCGGATACGCCACCGCGCTACGCAAGTCGCCCAAGGGCAAGTAAGGCCGCTGCGACAAGAACAAGGCCGACGCCCCTTCCGGCCGCCGCACATGGCCTTGCGCATACGGCCACAGGCCGGCAAGCGCACGCAGCAATGTCGTCTTGCCGCTGCCCGACGGGCCTTTGATCAGCAAGGTCTGGCCGGGACGCAAGCGCAGATTCAAGGTGTGCAGCAAGACGCCGCCATCAGGCCGGCGAACCGTGACGCCATTGATGTCCAAGCCATCAGGCAAGGGTTCCGTATGCACCGACGGCAAGGCGCGCGCCGCTTCGTTGGCGTCAAGAAACCCATTCAGACGGTCCAGCGTGGCGCGGTATTGCGCAAAGGTGTCGTACGACGTGCGAAAGAACGACAACGCGTCCTGCACCTGCCCGAACGCTTGGGACGTTTGCATCACGTCACCCAGCTTGATCGCGCCGGTAAAGAAGCGCGGCGCTTGCAAGATGAACGGAAACACCACCGCCACCTGGCTCACCGACAGGTTGAAGCCATCGAACTTCAAGCCCCGGTAAACGCGCGCCCACAAGTTGGCGATGTAAGCGGTGAAACGCGTCCACAGGTTGCCGCGCTCGACGGCTTCGCCTTGATAGAACGCGACGTTCTCGGCGTTCTCACGCAAGCGCACCAGCGCATAACGGAAGTTAGCCGTGAGCCGCTCTGACAGGAAATTCAGTTTGATCAACGGCCGTCCGATCTTGAAGGCAAACCATGTGGCGACGATCACGTACAGGAATACGACAAACACCATGGCGCGCGGAATCTCCACGCCCGCCACCGTCAACGGGCCCGACAAGCCCCACAAGATGCCCGTGAACGCCACCAGCGACACCAGTGCGCTCAACGCGCCGATAGCCAGCGTGCGTGAACCCGTCACGAACATCGTGATGTCTTGTTCGATGCGCTGGTCGGGGTTGTCGACCGGTTCGTTGACGAAGTGGCCACGGTAGTACGCGCCCGCGCCCAGCCAATCGCGCGTCAGGTGGTCATTGAGCCAGACGCGCCAATGGATATCAAAGGCCTGGCCCGCGTAGCTGTCGGCCAGCGTGCGCACCACATGGACCGTGGCCAGCACGGCGAAGATGCCCAGAAAGCGCCAGAACGCGCTCTGGTCCAGCGCTTGCAGCGCGCTGTAGAAGCCGTTGTACCAAAACGAGAACAGCACCGTCATGCGCACGGCCGCCATCGCCAACAGCAGCAGCAACGCCAGCGTCAATAAGGGACGCCAGCTGCGGCGCGGGGTCAGATAGGGCCAGGCCAGGCGCCAGAACTTGCGCCCCCAATCGGTGGTGCGTGCGAGCACCACGGCAATCACCGCCATGGCGACGGCGGTGATGCCGAACGCGCGCGCCAGCCAGATTGCGCTTTCCACAAGTTGTTGTTGCCAGTTCAGATCCATGGACACCCCCATCGTCGTTTCTGGTTAGACGGGGCGGGCGTGCCGGGTTCCGAAGAAAATGCCGTTTTAAGCCAGGCTTAAGCGTTCTGGCAGGGCAACTGAATGCGCAGTGAAAGCCAGCACTGTAATCAGCGTGCGGCCAGGTCCAGGTTGGCGAACATGTCGGCCAAGGTGGGGACGGAACGGGCGGGCCAGATGGCGCTCAGGTCGAAGCTGGGCAGCGTCTGCCCGTCGCTCACGTCGCAGAAACGCACCCCGCCAAAATTCATGGTGCGTATCCAGCTGGGCAACAAGGCCACGCCGCAACCGCCCGCTACGCAAGACAGCACCGTCAGCGTGCGGTTCGCTTCTTGGGCAACGTGCACATCGTGGCCGCCCTTGCGCATGGCATCCAGAATGCCCGCATAGAACGCGGGCAATTGCGCTTGCGGATACATCACCAGCCCGGCTTGCGCGATTTGCGCCATCGACACCTTGCCGTCTTCGGCAACGTCGAACTCGTCCGGCACGGCGGCTACCAGCCGGTCACGCAGCAGTTGCCGTTCGCGCATGCGTCCGCCCACCGCCACCGGCGTATGCATCAGGCCGATATCGATCTCGCCCGTCTGCAAGGCTTCGGCTTGCTCGGCGTTGCTCATCTCTCGCAAGATGACGCGCACGCCCGGCGCTTGGCGGCGCATCTCGCGCAAGGCGCGCGGCAAGGTATCGAATAGCGCCGACGACACCAGCCCCACCGTCAACTGCCCGGCACTGCCCCGCCCGATCTCGCGCGCGCGGTGCGCTGCGGCGTCGATGCGCGCCACGCTGATGCGCACGTCTTCCAGAATCGCCAATGCCGCCGGGGTGGGCGCGGCGCCCTGGCGCGAACGCTCGAACAGCCGCACGCCCAGGTCTTTCTCCATGCGGCCCAAGGCCTGGCTCAAGGCGGGCTGCGCGATGCCCAGCCATTCCGACGCGCGGCTGACGCTGCCATGGTCCACCACCGCCAGGAAGTACCGCAGGTGCCGTGTTTCCATATCGTTCCGATATATATAAAGCCAATTTAGACAATGGAAAACTATACCCCGAGTTCCTAGAATTCCGGCTAATAGAAGCGCGTTGGGCCACGCCCGCCTAAGCGAATAGCAGCCCTTGGCACCGCCCGCCGCAGAGAACAGAAGCGCTGGTCCACGCCCGGCGCCAAGAACAGGAGACCGCTTTGCCCCCGCATTCGACCGGCGCCGCCGTCGACACCCACGCGCACGTGTTCCGGCCCGGTTTGCCCCTGGCTGACGCCCGCCGCCACACCCCCGATTACGACGCCACGCCCACGCAGTACCTGGCGCTGCTGGATGCGCACGGCCTCTCTCATGGCGTGCTGGTCCAGCCCAGTTTCCTGGGCACCGACAACCACCACATGGTGGACGCGTTGCGCGCAGCGCCTGAACGGCTGCGCGGCGTGGCCGTGGTGTCCCCCGACATCACCGACGCCGCGCTGCAAACGCTGGCCGATGCCGGTGTCGTGGGCATCCGCCTGAATCTGATCGGCCTGCCCGCGCCCGAGCTGCACGCGCCGCCCTGGCAAGCCTTGCTGGCCCGCGTGAACGCGTTGGGCTGGCACGTTGAAGTCCATCTTCAAGCCCTGCGCCTGCCGGACGTCATGCCCACCCTGCTGGCGGCCGGATGCCGCGTGGTGGTGGACCACTTTGGCCGGCCCGACCCGGCGCTGGGCGTGTCCGACCCGGGCTTTAAGTATCTGCTGCAACAGGCGGACAGCGGACGCGTCTGGGTCAAGCTGTCCGCGCCTTATCGCAACTGGCAGGCCCCGGCTTGCGCGGCTTCGGGCTGGCTGGCCACGCAACAACTGCTGCTGGCCTTTACCCCCGAACGTTTGATGTGGGGCAGCGACTGGCCCCACACCGAGCATCGCCACGTGGCGTCCTACCCTGCCGCACGGCAGTGGCTGGACGCGTGGATCGACGACCCCACGCAACGGCGCATCGTGCTTGCCGATACGCCGTTGCAGCTATTCCAATTCCAAGGAGACAAAAAATGAACCCTCTGATCAAACGCCTGGCGCGCCGTGGCGGCTTGCTGGTTGCCGCCGGCCTGTTGGCGGGCGCCGCCAGTTCGGCGTCTGCCGCCTATCCCGAACGCGCCATCACGCTGGTGGTGACCTATCCGCCCGGCGGCACCGTGGACGTCGTGGCCCGCTTGATCGGCCCCAAGCTCGCAGCCGAACTCGGCCAGCCCGTGGTGATTGAAAACCGCGGCGGCGCGGGCGGCATGATCGGCGGCGCGGTGGTGGCCAAGGCGCAACCCGACGGCTACACGCTGATGCTCGACGCCTCCAACCATGCGCAGAACCCCGCGCTGCATTCCAAGATGCAGTTCGACACGCTGACCGCGTTTGCGCCCGTCTCGCTGCTGTTGCGCGTGCCGAACGTGTTGGTGGTGACGCCTTCGTATGAAGTGAAAACGGTGGCTGACCTGATCAAGCTGGGTCAGCCCGGCGCCAAGGATCACGTGTACTTTGCATCGGCCGGCCCCGGCTCGGCGCAGCATCTGGCGGGCGAATTGTTCAACCTGCTGGCCAAGACCCAGCTGCAACACGTGGCCTACAAGGGCGGCGGCCCGGCCATGATCGACGTGATGTCGGGCCAGGTGCCCGTCATGTTCGCCAGCATGGGTTCGGCGTGGCAGCACGTGAAGAACGGCAAGCTGCGCGCCGTGGCCGTGGGCGGCCTGGAACGTTCGAAGACCGCGCCCGATCTGCCCACCATTGCCGAGTCCGGCGTGCCGGGCTACGAGACTTATGAATGGAACGCGGTGTTCGCACCGGCCGGCACACCGCCCGCCATCGTCGACCAGGTATCGCAGGCGCTGGCGAAGGTGCTGAAAGACCCGGCCATTGCCGAACAATTGGCCGGCATTGGCGCCGAGCCCATAGGCTCGACCCCGGCCGAACTCGATACGTTCCGCCGCGCCGAAATCGCCAAATGGCAGCGCGTGGTGAAAGAAGCGAATCTGAAATTGGATTAAGCCGCGCGGGGCGTTCACGCCCGATGAACGGAGTTTGCAATGGCGCCCTGCGGGGCGCCATTTTTTCGCCGGGCGACGCACGGGGCTATCATTGCGCCTTGGGCAAACGCATTGCAGACCGCACATCGCAGAGAGCAGCAAGATGGACAAGATTCGACTCGACAAATGGCTATGGGCCGCGCGCTTTTACAAGACGCGCAGCCTGGCCGTGCAAGAGATCGGCAAGGGCCGGGTCCTGGTGAACGACCAAGCGGCGAAGCCCGCGCGCGAAGTCGCACCCGGCGACCGCATTACGATCCGCAAGGAAGACCCGGCGCTACAGGTGCAGGTGGTGGCCGTCAGCGGCGTGCGTGGCCCCGCCCCCGTCGCGCGCCTGCTCTATGAGGAAACCCCCGACAGCATCGCCGCCCGCGAACGTGCCGCCGAAATGCGCCGCCTGGCGCCCGAACCGGCGCTAGGCATCGAAACGGGCCGTCCGACCAAGCGCGACCGCCGCCTGATCGATCAGATGCGAGGCAAATGATGAAGCGCAGTTCAAGCGGCGGGCTGGTCTATTCCACCGAAAGCGGCCGCATGTGTCCCGAATGCCGCCAAGCCCTGACGCAATGCCAATGCAAGCCAGCCGCGCGCGCCGTGCCTGCGGGTGATGGCGTGGCGCGGGTCTCGCGCGAGACCAAGGGCCGGGGCGGCAAGAGCGTCACGCTGGTGCGGGGGCTGGCGCTGGAACCGATGGCGCTTGCGGTGCTGGGCAAGGAATTGCGCACGGCCTGCGGGTCGGGCGGCACCGTGAAAGACGGGGTGATCGAAGTGCAGGGAGACCACTGCGACCGCATCATCGACGCACTAACCACCCGCGGCCACCGCGCCAAGCGCGCTGGCGGCTGAACCTGACGAGACGACCATGAATGATCTGGCGGTAAACGGCGTGGCCAGTTGGCACGCGCATGTGTACTTCGACGCGGCCAGCCGCGATACCGCGTATGCGTTGCGCGAACGGGTGATTGCGCAGTTCGACGGCAAGATGGACATGGGGCGCTTTCATGAGCGCCCCGTCGGCCCACATCCCCAATGGAGCTACCAGATTGCGTTCACCCCGGCGCACTTCGCCGAGATCGCAACCTGGTTGACGCTGAACCATGGCGAGCTGGATGTCTTCATGCACCCCAACACCGGCGATTCTCTTCGCGACCACCGCGACTGCGCCGTGTGGATCGGCCGCAGCTACACGCTGAATCTTCAGGCGCTGGGGGCTTGAACGAAGGCGGACTGAATACAGCCGCTTGAACCTAGGCCGCTTGAACGTGGCCCACTTGAACTTGGCCCACTTGAACTTGGCCCACTTGAACTTGGGCAGCCTGATCACAGGCTGCCCAATTTGCTTTACAGCGCACGCCCCACGATCAGCGAATCCAACGCCATATCGGGTTCGCTGCTTTTGCCTTCATACGACAGCCGGCTCAGCACGTAGCGCATGGCGTTAAGGCGCGCGCGCTTCTTGCAGTTCGACTTCACCACGATCCACGGCGCGTCCGCAGTGTCCGTATGCGCAAACATCGCTTCCTTGGCGCGCGTGTAGTCATCCCATTTATCCAGCGACGCCAAGTCCACCGGGCTCAGCTTCCATTGCTTGAGCGGGTGCACTTTGCGTTGCAGGAAGCGGCGGCGCTGCTCTTCCTGGCTGACCGAGAACCAGAACTTGATCAGGTGGATGCCGCTGGACACCAGATGGCGTTCGAAGTCAGGCACCTGACGCAGAAAATCCAGATACTCCTGCTGCGAGCAAAAGCCCATGACGCGTTCCACGCCGGCGCGGTTGTACCAGGACCGGTCGAACATCACGATCTCGCCCGCCGTGGGCAGGTGCTGCACATAGCGCTGGAAGTACCACTGGCCCTTTTCGGTATCAGACGGCTTTTCCAACGCGACCACGCGTGCGCCCCGCGGGTTCAGGTGTTCCATCATGCGCTTGATGGTGCCGCCCTTGCCGGCCGCGTCGCGCCCTTCGAACAGAATCACCACGCGCTGCCCGGTCGCTTTGACCCAGGCTTGCAGCTTCAACAATTCCACCTGCAGCTGGTACTTCTGCTTTTCATAATTGCGGCGCAGCATGCGATGACGATACGGATAGATGCCTTCGCGCCAATCGGCGGCCAGCTCTTCATCAGGATTGCGGCGGCTGCCCGGCACTTGCGCATTGGCGTCCAGCAGCGCGCGATGCACGGCGCGCGCATCGTCCGCCGACAGTTCTTCGATGACCGAACGCAGCGCGTCGTGCGCCTGCGTATCCGCGCCGACGGTGTAGCGGCGCGCAATGTCCGACAGCACCGACACCGCTTCCTGCCGCGCCGCATCTTCGCGCGCTGCGACTTTCTTGCGCGCCTGCAATGCCGGCTCGATGGCAGGCTTGTCGCCCGATTCAATGGCGGCATCAATGGCCGGACCCGCACCCCGCGCATTCGCCTTGACGACAGCCGCCGCCTTGGCCGGCGTGCGGCGCGAAGTCGTGCCGCTGCCTGCGCGCACCGAGCGTTTGGCGGCGCCCTGCGTGCCGCTTGCGCGCGGCTTCGCGCTTATGGCGGTGTCTGATTCGGCGGCTTGCGGTGTCTTGTCTGTCATGTGTCCAGTCCTTGCTGCGCTTGTCGTTTTGCCCACACCGGCCGGCCAGTCGCCGGCGACCTGCGAGGCAAAGGCAACACCCTAACGCGCGCCTTCAGGCGTGGATTTGACGAGAATCAAACGTTGTAACATCTATTGCGATTTCATTGCAGCCGCGCCGTCCGATACACTGCCCGATCCGCCTTCAGCCTTCATCCTTCATCCTTGCCATGTGGTCACGCATCAAGCGGTTCTTGATCGGCCCGCCTCCGCCCGAAGACCCTTTCCGCAAAACCGTGCGGTTCGACGACACCGGTTTCACGCGCCAGTGCGAATTGGCGCGCGCGATGGGCTTGCAGGAGTTCTGGCCGTGGAGCGATGTCGAAGAATTCGGGTTCGCCTTCAGCAAGGCGATGTTCCCCGACCCCTGGTATGGCGACTACATGGAAAGCCTGTGGTTCCTGCGCTTGCGCTGCGAAGACGGCGATCTGATGCGCGTGGATCTGGAAGAAGACCAGCTCGCCATCGACCAGCTGCCGCCCGCACTGCTGCGCCATCTGCCTGGGCTGGATGTGGACGTGCTGCGCGAAGGCCTGGCCGTGGCCGGCCGCGGCCCGCGCCACTTCGACGGCGAAGGCATATGGGTGGCATGGCGGCGCACGTCGGCCCAACCGCCTCAGCCGCCTCAGCCGCCCCACTCGCCTCAGCCGCCCGACTCGGTCGACTCGCCGAATCCGCCGACTCGCGGTTACGGCACCGCCCCCCAGCCAGACCCTACACGCGATCCAGACCCTGCTTGAGATCCGCCAGAATATCTTCCGGCGTCTCCAGGCCCACGGACAAGCGCAACAACCCTTCGGACAAGCCATACTTCTCGCGGTCTTCCGCGGAATAGCTGGCATGCGTCATCGACGCCGGATGCTGGATCAGCGTTTCCGGGTCACCCAGGCTGACGGCGATACGCGCAAGCTTCAGGCTGTTCAGCAGATTGCGCCCGGCCGCCAATCCGCCCTTCAACTCAAACGCCACCAAACCACCGCCCGCCGCCTGTTGGCGCAGCGCGATGTCCGCGCCCGCGGTGCCGGCAAGACCCGGATAGAACACATCCGCCACCGCCCGATGCTCGCGCAACAGCTTGGCCACCTTCAAGGCAGATTCGCTATGGCGTTGCACGCGCAGTTCCAGCGTCTTGATGCCGCGCAGCACCAGGAACGCGGTGAACGGCGACAACGTGGCCCCCGTGAAGTAGCGCAGGCCTTGCAGACGGATGGCGTCAATGTGCTCCTTGCGCCCCACCACCGCGCCCGCCAGCAAGTCGCCGTGGCCGCCCAGGTATTTGGTAGCCGAATGCAGCACGATGTCCGCACCATGTTCCAGCGGCCGTTGCAGCACGGGCGTGGCGAAGGTGTTGTCCACGATGGTCAGCAGGCCCTTGCCGCGCGCAATGGCGGACACGGCGGCGATGTCGACCAGGCGCAAGTTCGGATTGGCCGGCGTCTCGAAATACACGGCGCGCGTCTTGGGGCCGATGGCGGCGGCCACCGTCTCGGGCCGCGTGAAGTCCGCAAACACGGCGCGCACGCCAAAGCGCGTCAGCCCCTGTGTGAACAGCGTGAAGGCGGTGCCATAGACAATCTGGTCCACCACGATTTCGTCACCGCTTTGCAGCAGCGAAAACAGCGTGGCGGAAATCGCCGCCATGCCTGAAGCCGTGACCACGCCCGCCTCGGCGCCTTCCAGCGATGCCAGCCGCTCTTCCAGCAACGCCTGCGTGGGGTTGCGCGTGCGGCCATACACATAGCCCTGCTTCTCGCCCAGGCGAATCTGGTCGAAGGCTTCGATGCTGTCCTGCGTGTAGGTCGACGTCAGGTACAAAGGCGGCGACAAAGCGCCTTGCTCATCCAGCGGGTCGTAACCCAGGTGTATGGCGCGCGTGGCGAAGCCTTGCTTCAAGGTGTCAGACATGTGAACTCCTGTCATCAGATGGCGCAAAGGCATCCCGCCCTTGCAAGAAATTGCACGGTCCCGACGCGGCCCGCAGGCGTTGACGGGTGCAGATCCACTCGTTACATTGCAAAGCAATGTCCCCAATTTTTGGTGCGCCATGACGTCGCAGGAATCGTCCCCGGAGTGCTCCCCGCGGCCGCCGAAGGGCCGGCCACGCCGCCTGCGCATCGCCGTCGCGGTGGGCCTGGTGGTGCTGATATGCGCCGCGGTGACCGGGCTGAGCCAAATGCGCGACCGCGAACAGGAACGCGTGGCGACCGGCGAAATCCGCAAGGTGGCCGACACGCTCAACCTGATGGTCAGCGGCGCCGAAAGCGAATCCGGCGAACTGCCGTCCATTGACCCTACGCCCAAGGCCACCGGCTTCTACGGCGAAATGGAGCGCGCCTTCAAGACCATTGCCAGCGAACGCCTTGCGCAGCACAAAGCCTATGTGCAAGAGCTCAAAACCATCGGCATGCCCCGCCTGCTGGATGCGCATCGTTTGGCGCAGGACGCCGGCCTGATCGAAAGCCGCATGATTCTGGAACAGGCCGAACGGCTGGTGCCGAAGTACCGGCAGCAAAGCCTGCAAGTATTGAACAACATGCCCACACTGATCCGTTCGCTGGCCATCCGCGAACCGGAAAAGCAGAAGATGCTGCACACGCTCGATACGTCGCTGGCGCAGCGCAACGAAAGCCTGGAACAGGTCTGGCGCCTTGAAACGCGCATCCTGCAAGAGTTCGGCAAGATGATCACGCTGCTGGATGACAACCGCCAATACTGGTATGCCGACCACGATGAACTGATGTTTGTGCGCGATGCTGACCTGACGCGGTTCCATCAGCATCAAGCCGCGATTGGCAAGATGGCGACGGAACAGGAACAGCTGGGCAAGCGGCAGTTGGCGAACGTGTTTTCGGCGTTGCGGTAGGTGCGGCCGCCATCGCCCTGCCTGCTGCCGCGCGCGCTTGGGGCTCATCCGCCCCCGCCCTACCGCTTGTGGTCCGCCCGGCGTGACAACCATTCGCCGGTGAACTGCACGATCGACACCAGCGCGATCAGAATTACGATCACTTCAAACATCACGCGCGTTTCATAGCGTTCGTAACCGTAGCGGATGGCCAGATCGCCCAGGCCGCCCGCGCCCACCGCGCCCGCCATCGCCGACGCGTTGATCATGGCGATGACGCTGACCGTCATGCCGCCGATGATGCCGGGCAAGGCCTCGGGCAGCAGCACGTGGCGCACGATGTGCCAGCGCCGGCACCCCATGGCGCGCGCCGCTTCCACCAGCCCATGGTCCACATCATTCAGGCTGACCTGCGCAATGCGGGCAAAGAACGGCACCAGGTTGGCCGACAGCGGCACAATGGCCGCCCACGTGCCCAACGTGGTGCCCACCAGAAAGCGGGTGAACGGCAGCATGGCCACCAGCAAAATGATGAACGGGATGGCGCGGAACGTGTTCACCGTAATGGACAGCGCCTTGTTGAAGCGCGGCTTGGGATAAAGGTTGCCGGGCGCGGTCACCGTCAGCACCACCGCCAGCGCCAGGCCGGACACGATTGCGATGACGGCGGACACGCTCACCATCGCCAGGGTCTGCAAGAACGCTTGCAGGTATTTATCAAGCATCGGCAGCGACATAACCCAGCACCTTGATCTGATCGGCCACCAGCGCAGCGCGCGCGGCCTCTTCCTGTAATGCGCCCGCTGGCACGGAAACCAGCAGGCTGCCCTGTGCGTGGCCGCTCAAGCGGTCCAGGCCGCCATGCAACAGCGTGGCGCCCGGCCCCATCGCGGCCAAGGCTTGCAATGACACGCCCTCCGGCCTGCCGTGCCCCGTGAAGCGCAGCCGCAAGATGGCAACGCCATCGCGGCCTTGCAGATCGGGCACCAGGCGCGCCGCCAGGTCCGCCGGCAGCTCATGCTGCAAGGGGCGCAGCAAGGCGCGCGTGGCATCCGCTTGCGGGTTGCCGAACACGCGCCAGACGTCGCCCAGCTCAACCTTGCGGCCGCCGTCCAGCACCAGCACCCGATGGCAAACCTCGCGGATCACCGCCATGTCGTGCGTGATCAGCACCACCGTCAGCCCCAGCTTGCGGTTGATGTCTTGCAATAGCGCCAGAATCGATTGCGTGGTCTCGGGGTCGAGCGCCGACGTGGCTTCATCGCACAGCAGGATTTCGGGTTCATGCACCAGCGCACGCGCAATCCCCACGCGCTGCTTCTGCCCGCCCGACAGCTTGGACGGATACACGTCGGCCTTGTCGCGCAGGCCCACCATGTCCAGCAAGGCCTCAACGCGCGCCCGCGCGGCGGCGGGTTTCACACCAGCCACACGCAAGGGCAGCGCAACGTTTTCAGCCACGGTCTTGGCGGACAGCAGATTGAAATGCTGGAAGATCATGCCGATGCGGCGGCGCAGGCCCACCAGCGCATCTTCATCCAGCTGGCCCACGTCCACGCCATCCACCTGCACGCGGCCCGCGGACGGGCGTTCAAGCATGTTGATGGAACGCAGCAGCGTGGACTTGCCCGCGCCGCTGCGCCCGATAATGCCAAACACCTCGCCGCGCGCCACCGAGAACGACACGTCGGCCAACGCCGTCACCACGCCTTGCGCGCTGGGATAGCGCTTCTGCAATCCGTCAAAGACGATGTGCGCGTCAGACGCAGCAGGGTCCCCGGCCGCCCGAGACGGCGCGGGTTGGGAAAATTCGTGTTGCATCATGGCCTTGCCCGGCTTAGAAAACCGGGATCACCGAGCCTTCGTACTTGCTCAGAATGAACTGGCGAACTTCCTCGGAGTGGTACGCCTTCACCAGCTCGGGCACCCACGGCGCGTTCTTGTCTTTTTCGCGCACGGCAATGATGTTCACGTAGGGATTGTTTTCTTTCTTCTCCACGGCAATGCCGTCACGCGTGGCGATCAGGCCGGCCTGGTACGCAAAGCTGTTGACGATGGCGGCGGTATCCACATCCGGCAACGAACGCGCCAGCACGACCGATGCACTTTCCACGAAGTTCAGTTTCTTGGGGTTGGACGTGACGTCCGCCAGCGTCGCCGTGCCTGTTGCCGGGTCAAAGCCGTCTTTCAAGGTAATCAAACCCTGATCGCGCAAGATGACCAGCGCGCGGGTCTGGTTGCTGGGGTCGTTCGGAATGCCCACCTTGGCGCCGTCCGGCAGCGCTTTCAGCGACTTGTATTTCTTGGAGTAGAAGGCGATGGGCGAGATCAGCGTGTTCGCCACCGGCACGATCTTGTAGCCGCGCTGCTTGATCTGGTCGTTCAAGAAGGGAATGTGCTGGAAGGCGTTGGCCTCCAGGTCACCGTTGTTCAGCGCCTCGTTGGGGCTGGCGGTGCCGGTAATGATCACGGGTTCCACAGCCAGGCCGTTCTTCTTGGCGACTTGCGTCACCACTTCCCAGATTTGCTCGTCCACGCCGCCACGCACGCCCACTTTCAGCGGCTTGGGGTCCGCCGAGAAGGCGGGGCCATGGAACATCGCCGCCGACGCCAGCACCGCGCCCACCAGCGCTTTCAGAAAGACGCGCGTGCGATTGACGGTTGGCGATGCGCCTTGCTCGGACGCCGCAGCTAGAAAACGGGTAGTCATGATGGAATCGCCTCTAAGTCAATGCAGTTATGAGAGAGACGATTCTAGGGAGGGCCCTGGCGGCCACGAACGAATACTTCGTTGAGTCCTTATTACAGGGATCTTTGGATATGGCCGGGCGGCATAAGCGATGCGCCCGGCCATGGTGCGCGGACGGTTGGCGCGTAGTTCAGGTCAGGTCAGATCAGTTCAGGTCAGTTCAGATCAGCTCTGGTCAGGTCTGGTCGAAGCCTAGAACGGCTTGACCACCACCAGCGTCACGATGACTGCGCATGCGATGACGGTGAACGGCGCATACAGGTCGATCATCGGCGGGCGCTTCAGATTGCCCTTCACCATGCGGCGCAAGGCCGCGCTCTGGATGCCCAGCAACGCCGACAACGCCAGCGCGAAACCCAGCTTGACCCAGATCCAGTTCATGGCGAACCAGCCGAAAGCCATGGCCAGGTGCAGGCCGATCAGCCACGTGATGACCATGGCCGGGGTGGTGACCCACAGCGTCCAGCGCCGCAGCGCGCCAAGCATCTTGCGTTCTTTGGGCGCCTCGTCACCGTCTTGCGGTTGCGACGACAAGAGGAACAGCGAGACGAACAGCGAGCCGACGATCCACGCAACGACGGCCGCCACGTGGGCCATTTTTAATAATTGATAAGTCATGGCCGGCATTATCGCCGGATGCTCGGAGCCGGCAAGCGGCGCGCTGAACGCCCGTTTGCGTCAGCGCAAACCGGACGCGGCGATCAGGTGCAGGTGGCGGGCATATCGGAAGTGACGGTCAGTTGCCGGTGGCAGGGGCACCCGCCGCTGCCGGCGTCGAAACGGCAGGCGTCGTAGACGTGGCCGCCGGGGTCGTTGTCGGGGTGGTGGTCGTCGGCGAGGGGGCTGCGGTCGGCGCCACAGGGGTCGTGGCCGTCGTACCCGACTCCGCGTTGCCTGCCGTGGACGGCGGCGTGGCATGCGGCGCTTCGGCTGCCGGCGCGGCCTTGTCCGGCGCGGCTTCCGTGGCCTTTGCTGCCCCAGGCGCCGGAGACGGGCCATTCGCCGCAGCCGGGTTCAAGGTGTCGGCCGGCGCATCCGGCGACACCACCGGATCGGCAGGAACCAGCGGTTTGGATTGCGAAGCGCGGGCGCGGCTGGGCGTCGGAACATGCGGCGCGGCGGCGGCTTCGGCATCCGGCAGGAAGCGCTGCAACAGCTGGAAGAAGCCTTCGTAGAACTTGGGCCGCGACACGGTCTGGCTGGCCGTCTTCACCAGCGAATCGTCGCTGGAGCCAAACGGCATCGACACCTGGCCCAGCACGCTCACGCCCACGCTGGCCGAACTGGTGGTGCGCTTGATCGAGTAACGATCCTGCACGGCATTGGCGAACACGGTGGCGCGCTGGTTGGCGCTGCCGTCCGAGGCGCAATCGATATTGAAATTGATCTGCGTATGCAGCCCGTCTTCGCCCTGGAAGTTCTTGTGGCCCGACACACGCGCCGGGTCGAAGCGGTCGATGTTGTAGCCCTGGCTCAGCAAGGCGCGGCGGCCCGCGTCGCAGGCCGTGTTGCTGGCGGTGGGAAAGGTGCGGGAAAACACGTCGTTCTGCGCGAAGTCTTCTCTTTCGTATGCCGCTTTAGGGGACGCGCAGCCCGCCAAAATTGCCGAAACGCAGACGAGCAGGGGAACAGACAAACGACGGGTAACGCAGGGCATGAGGGGTCCAGCTGTTGGCGTAAAGGGGGCATTATCGGCCACGAAGGGGGAATCTGGCGAATGGCCCACTACCGGCCGTGATGGGTTGAAACAGGTTTAACGGGGCCAGGGTGCGCCGCACTGCTCCGCCCCTATTTTTCGCTCCGGTTTTGCCGGCCCCGACACCGGCGTCGAACACCGCCCCCCTGTGGCCGCGCCATCCTAAGCCTCCTCCCTACGCCACTCTTACGCAGCGCACCTCATGCCCCGCCGCCACCGGCACGATGTCAGGCACCTTCGCCAGGCATTGCGCTTCTGCCAGACTGCAACGCGGCGCAAACGAACACCCCGGCGGTAACGCGGCCAGGTCGGGCGGGGAACCTGGAATGGTTTCAAGCCGTTGCCCTTTTTGCATGGCGCCGTGCGCGCGGCCCTTCAACAGCGCCAGCGTGTACGGATGGCGCGGTGCGCGCAACAGGTCGGCCATGCTGCCCTGCTCCACAATGCGCCCGCCATACATCACGGCCACGCGGTCCGCAATTTCGGCGGCGGCGCCGATGTCATGGGTCACGAACACAATGGCCAGCCCCAGTTCGCGTTGCAGCTCGCGCAGCAACAGCAGAATCTGAATCTGCACCGTGGCGTCCAGCGCGGTGGTGGGCTCGTCGGCCAGCAACACCTTCGGATTGCAGGACAGCGCCAGCGCAATCATGGCGCGTTGGCGCATGCCGCCCGACATCTCATGCGGATACGCTTGCAGCCGGCGCTCGGGGCTGGGAATGCGCACGCGTTCAAACAATGACAGCGCCCGCGCGCGCGCCTCGGCGGCGCTCTTGCCGGTATGCCGGCGCACCATTTCCTCGATCTGGCGGCCCACGGTATAGACCGGGTCCAGCGCCAACAGCGGCTCCTGGAACACCATTGACACCACCGGGCCGCGCATTGCGGCCAGCTCGCGCGCATTCATCGCCAATACGTCGCGGCCGTCCACCACCATTTCACCGCTGATGCGCGTGCGGCGCGGCGGGTGCAAGCGCATCAGCGCGCGCAGGGTCACGCTCTTGCCGGAGCCCGACTCACCGATCAGCGCCACCGCTTCGCCCCGCCCCACTTCCAGGTTCACGCCGTTCAAGGCATGCACGGTCTTGGCGCCCGCCTGAAACGCCACTTCCAGGTTGCGGATGCTGACCAAGGGGGATGTTGTCGCGGTCATGTCAGCGCTCCTGATGCGGCATAGCCGGAATCGGGTTGATGAATCAGGCAGCGCACGGCGTGGCCGTCTAGCTGCGTCATGGCGGGCGCCTCTGCCGCACAGGCCGCGCGCGCCAACGCGCAACGCGTATGGAAACGGCAACCGGACGGCGGATCAATGGGGTTGGGCGGGTCCCCCGACAAGGGCGCCGATTCCGTGCGCTGCCCGGGTTCCATCGACGGCATCGAACGCAGCAGCGCCTGCGTGTAGGGATGACGGGGCGCATCAAACACCTGGTCCACCGGCCCCAGCTCTACGACTTCGCCCAGGTACATCACCATGACGCGGTCAGAGATGTACCGCACCACGTTCAGATCATGGCTGATGAACATATACGTCAGCCCGAAATCGTCTTTCAGGTCCAGCAGCAGGTTCAGCACCTGCGCTTCGACGGACTTGTCCAGCGCGGACACCGCCTCATCCAGAATCACCAGCCGGGGGTGCAGGGCCAGCGCGCGCGCGATGTTCACGCGCTGACGCTGGCCGCCAGACAGTTCATGCGGGTAACGGCCGGCAAAGCGTTGCGCGTCCAGCCCCACGCGGCCCAGCAGCCCGCGCGCAACCGCAATGGCGTCGCGCTTGGCGCTGCCATGCACCAGCGGGCCGAACGCCACCGAGTCCTCGATGGTCATGCGCGGGTTCAGAGACGAATAACTATCCTGAAACACCATCTGCGTCTGCCGCCGGAATTCGCGCAGCGCCAGCGCGCGCGACCCCACGGCCATGCCGTCAAACACCAGTTCGCCATGATCCTGCTTGATCAGCTGCATGACCAGCCGCGCGGTGGTCGACTTGCCGCAACCGGATTCGCCCACCACGCCCAGCGTTTCGCCTTTCTTCACATCGAAGTCCACGCCGTCCACCGCGCGCACGGCGTTGCCGCCCCGGCCGCGCGACAGCGGGTCACGCTTCAACGGAAAGTGTTTGATCAAACCGCGCACGCTCAGCAAGGGCTGTGCGGGGCCGCCTACGTCTTCGTGCGTGACACGCACGGCGTCGATGACAGCGTTCATTCCTTGACCTCCATGGCCGAGCGCAGTCCGTCGGACAGCAGGTTGAAGGACATCGACGTGATGAAGATCATCACGCCCGGCAACGCCGCCACCCAAGGCTGCGTGTAGATGGCGGTGCGCAAGGTGTTCAGCATCAAGCCCCATTCCGGTTCAGGCGGACGCACGCCCAAGCCCAGGAACGACAGGCCCGACGCCAGAATCATCGACACCGAAATCAGGCTTGTGGAATACACGAAAATCGGCCCCAGCACGTTGGACAGCACATGCGCGCGTACGATCGTGAACGGCGATGCGCCGGATGCGCGCGCCGCGTCCACATAATCGCTGCGCCGCACTTGCGTGGTGACGCTTTCGGCCACGCGCACAATCTGCGGCACGAACACGATGGTCAGCGACAGGATGGCGTTGAAGATGCCCGCGCCCAACGTGCCTGACAGCGCAATGGCCAGCAGCACCGACGGAAACGCATAGAACACGTCCACCACCCGCATGATCAGCGTGCTGGTCCAGCCGCCCGCATAGCCCGCCAGGATGCCGATGGCGCTGCCCACGACGAACGCGGCAATCACCGGCACGATGCCCATGAACAGCGACAGGAGCGCGCCCAGCATCAGGCGGGACAGCATGTCGCGGCCCAGCTCGTCGGCGCCCAGCGGGTAGCCTTCGGTGCCGATGGGCCGCAGGCGTTTCAACATCGACGCCTGGAACGGGTCGGCCGGTGTGATCCACGGCGCCAGGATGGCGATGATGATCAGCGCCAGGATGACGCCGCCCGCGGTCAGCGCCAGCGGGTCGCGCCGCAAGCGGCGCAACACATTGGACCAATAGCCCGGCGACCGCGCCACGGGGGCCGTGACGGCCGCCGCGGTCAGGCTGGCAACGGAATCCGTCATATCAGCTCCTTTCGATACGAGGGTCGAACAGCCCTTGCAGGATGTCGACCGCCAGGTTCAGGATCACGAAGAACAACGCCAGCACCAGAATCGTTCCCTGCAACAAGGGCAGGTCGCGCTGGAAGATGGCGGCGTTGAGCAGGAAGCCCGTGCCGGGCCACGAGAACACCGTTTCGATCAGGATGGAGCCGCCCAGCAGATAGCCCAGTTGCAGGCCCATCACGGCCAGGGCCGTGGGCGCGCAATTCTTGACGACATGCAGAAACACGCCCAGGTCGGTCAGCCCGCGCGCGCGCAAACCCACCACAAATTCCTGCGACAGCGTCTCGGCCACCAGCGCGCGCACGGTGCGCGCGATGATGCCCATCGGAATCACCGACATCGTCACGGCCGGCAGAATCATGTGGCGAAAATGCGCCCAGTCCGCCGTCCACTCGCCGGACCCGCCCGGCCCTGCCCCCGTGGGCGGCAGCCACATCAGCTGCGTGGAAAAAAGGATGACCAGCACCATGCCCAGCCAGTAGTGCGGCACGCTGACGCCAATGACCGACACGAAGGACGCCACGCGGTCCATCACCGAATTGCGGTAATAGCCACCAACGAACCCCAGGAATGCGCCCACGATGAAACCCAGCAGCGTGGCCAGACAGGCCAGCCGCAAGGTGTTACCCACAGCTTTGAAGACCTCGGCGGCCACGGGGCGGCCGGTGGCAATCGACGTGCCCAGATCGCCATGCAATGCGCGCCACAGCCAGCCGGCAAATTGCTCCACCAGCGGACGGTCAAAACCATAGAGCTGCATCAGCTGCCGTTGCAGGTCGGCGGACGCGTCAGGCGGAAGAATGGAGACCAGCGGATCGCCGGGCGCCAGATGGATCAGCAGAAAACAGAGCAGCGCGACCCCCACCATGATGGGCAGGGCGTACGCGATGCGCCGGATAAGGTAAGACAGCATAGGCGTCACCGGCTAGGGCGCTGGACGCCGCACACTCAAGGTGGCGCGCGGCGTCCAGCGCGTTCAAGATCAATCCATCGACATCGTGGCGATATCGATGAACCAGCTCTTGGGCTGCACCACGCCCTTGACCTTCGGCGAGATCGCGCGCGGGCCGACGTCATGCGCAATCCAGACGAACGGCGCTTCTTCCACCACGCGCGCATGCAACTTGGCCAGGGCCGCGTCGCGCTCGGCGGGTGCGAAGGTGGTGCGCGCATCCTTGATCAAGCCGTCGATCTCGGCGTTGCCGAAGTAGCCCCAGTTGTTGGAGGCTGGCGGAAAGGTCTTGGTGCTGACAAAGCGCACGATGGCAAAGAACGGGTCCATCGCCGCGAAGCTGACGTTGATAGCGTCGCTGCCGTTGGCCGACGGGTCCTTGGCGCCCTTGCGCCAGTTGGTGAACAGCGTGTTCCACTCGACCACGTCAAAGCTCACGTCGAAATAGCAGTCTTTCAGGTTCTGCTGCACGAACTCATTCATGGGCAAAGGCTGCATCTGGCCGGAGCCGGACGCGGATGTCTGCACCTTCACCTTCACCGGCTTGGCCTTGGAGAAGCCGGCTTCCGTCATCAGCTTGCGTGCGGCGTCCGGGTCGTACTTGATGTCGAACTTGGGGTTGCCCCACCACGGATGGCCTGGCGGCACCGTCCCCTTGGGCTCGGCCATCATGCCGCCCAGCAGCTGCTTGAGTTCACCGCGGTTCACGCACAGGTTGGCGGCTTGCCGCACGCGCGCATCCAGCCACGGCGAGCCTTCCTTGAACGACAACTGCCACGGCCACACGTGCGGCTGCTCGTTGGAATAGATGATGAAGCCGCGGCCCTTGATCGTGTCGAACGCGTCGGGCGCGGGCGCTTCAATCCAGTCCACCTGCCCGGACATCAGCGCCGCCGTGCGCGAGTTGGCTTCCGGCAGGGGCAGCATCACCACGCGGTCGATCTTCGGCCGGCGCTTTTCATCCCAGTACTGATCGTTCTTGACGACTTCCAAGCGCTCGCGCGGCACGAACTTGGCCATCTTGAAGGGGCCGGTGCCGGACGCGTCAGCCGCAAACGCGGCCCATGCCTTCTGCGAACGCTCGGCGGCATCGGTCACCGACGCGGGCACTTCCGCCAGCTTCTTGTTCCAGTGCGCGGGCGACGCCATGTACAGATTGGTCAGGTTGATCGGCAGGAAGGAATCCGGCTCGGTGGTGATCAGTTCCACCGTCAAGTCGTCGATCTTTTTCGCTGACTTCAGCGTCGGCATGCGCGAGGCCGTGACGCCCACCTGGCTGGCGTCGAACTGCGGGGCGCTCTTGTCCAGCACCTTGCCCACGTTCCACACCACGGCGTCCGCATTGAAGTCAGAGCCGTCGTGGAACTTCACGCCGGGGCGCAGCTTGAACACCCACTTTGTCTTGTCCGCCGCATCCACCTCCCACAACACGGCAAGGTCCGGGATCAACACGCTGGGGCCGTCCTTCTGCGACAAGTCCCATTGCGTCAGGCCGTCGTACATCGGAATGCCGGTGAAGCGATTTCCCTCGAACCCCTGGTCTGGCTGACCCAGCGTGCGGGGGATGTCTCCGGCGGTCATGCCAATGCGCAAGACCTTTTCGGCATGCGCCGATCCGGGGGCAATAACGGCGGCGCCGGCCGCCGTCAGCGCGAGCGCGGCGGCGAGGGATTTGATGCGGAAACTCCGTGTCTGCATTGTGGTTCTCCAATGTCTTGCATGGCGAGGAGCCGGATGAAGGAACCAACCCCGAACGCGCATTCCCCGCGAGGGTGCCGTGCGCGTGAACAGAGTTAGTACACAGAATTTGTATAAGCAATTTCTGTGCCATTTTGAGAACATCGCAGTGTTGTCAGGGATAGTCCTGAGCGGCCAGGCCAGGCCCGGCCCGCCGCGGCGCGAGGCAGGTCACACGCGCGGGCGTAGGCAGCCACGCGGGCAGAGGGCTATCGACAGGGAAACCCGCATGCGGCGCAGGCAAGCCGACGTCACAGAGAAGGCAGGCAGCGGGCCAGTGCAGGGCACCCAGCAGCCACCTAAAACACCTAAAAGAGCACCTAAAAGAGCACCTAAAAGGCACCAACGCAGCGCCGCGTGCGCCGCCTTGGTGCACCCTGCACGTCAACGCATCACGCGATGCCCGCTTGCGCCAGCATGGCGCGCAGCAGGACGTTGCATCCTGCTTCCAGGTGATCGGGGCGAGCGTCCTCGATTTCGTTGTGGCTGATGCCGTCCTTGCACGGCACGAAGATCATCGCGGTAGGCGCTACGCGAGCCACATACACGGCGTCGTGTCCCGCCCCGCTGACCACATCCATGGCCGACAAGGACAAGTCGCGCGCGCCGTCCCGCACCGACTGCACCAGCGCGGGGGCAAACGGTTGCGGCGCGAAATACACCACCTGCTCGACGTCCGCCTTCACGCCCCGGTTGCCGGCCGCCGCCTGCACCGCCGCGCGCAAGGCGGCGTCCATGGCGGACAGCGTCACATCATCTGCCGCGCGCAGGTCCACCGTCAGGCGCACACGGCCGGGGATGACGTTGCGCGAATTGGGAAACACATCCATCCAGCCCACCGTGCCGCGCGCATCGGGCGCATGCGCCAACGCAATCTGGTTCACGGCCAGCACCAATTCCGAGGCAGCCAACAAGGCGTCGCGGCGCAGTGGCATCGGCGTGGGGCCGGCATGCGCTTCGACGCCCGTCAGCACCACGTCGTACCAGCGCTGCCCCAGCGCGCCCGTCACGACGCCGATCACGGTATCGGCCGCTTCCAGCACCGGGCCTTGCTCGATGTGCGCTTCGAAATAGGCGCCCACTTCGTTCGGGTTGGACGGCGGCACGGCGGTCTTGCCGTCGTAGCCGATGGCGGTCAAGGCATCCCGCACGCTGACGCCCTCGCGGTCTTCTTGCGACAGCGCATGCTCCAACGTGAACGCACCGGCGTACACGCCCGAGCCCATCATCACCGGCACAAAGCGCGACCCCTCTTCGTTGGTCCACACGGCCAGCTCCAGCGGCGCTTCGGTCTGGATGTTCTCGTCGTTCAGCGTGCGCAACACTTCCAGGCCTGCCAGCACGCCATAGTTGCCGTCAAACTTGCCGCCGGTGGGCTGGGTGTCGATGTGGCTGCCCGTCATGATGGCGGGCAAATCGTTGTTGCGGCCCGCACGGCGCGCGAAGATATTGCCGATGGCATCCACGCGCACTTCACAGCCGGCCTCGCGCACCCAGCGCACGAACAAATCGCGGCCCTGGCGGTCAAGCTCGGTCAGCGCCAGCCGGCACACGCCGCCTTTTTCCGTGCCGCCGATCGCGGCCAGATCCATCAAGGACTGCCACAACCGTGCGCCATCCACGCGCAGGTCGGCCAGCGTTTCAGGTGCGGGGGCAAGGCTCATGGGGACTCCTGGTGACAAGTCGGCCGCGACACCTCGCGGCAAAGGTTCGCCCGATTCTGCGCTGTGTACCAGCCCGATGCAAACGCCGGCCTACAAGGGATTCCCCTCACCCTCCTCGCGCGTCAGGCTCTGCCGATAGCTTCTGCAACCCACCGCCAGCAGCACCACACACAGCACCGTCGCCCCGGCGATCAACAGCGAAAGCGACTGCCCCACCGCGCCGGGATTCTTGAACAAACGGTCAGTCAGCAAGGCCACCGCCGTCGTGCCCAGCCCCAGCCCGATCAGGTTCGATATCAGCAGGAACAGCGCCGACACCTGCGCGCGAATCTGATTCGGCGGCAGGATCTGCATCGCTGCGGTAGACGTGGGCATGGGAAACGACGCAAAGAACATCGCGGGCAGCAAGAGCGCCACCGACACGCCCACGCTGTCCACCTGTGTGAACGCCACCGCCGGCAACGCCATGCCCACGGCGCCGATCACGCCTGCGCGCAGCGGCGCATCGCGGTAGCCGCGCTTGGCCAGCGCATCCATCAGCCAGCCGCCGCAGAACACGCCCGCGGTGTTGGCCACCAGCACCACCACGCCCAGCATGTACCCCACGTCCACGGGCGACATGCCGAACTTGCGCATGTAGAAGGCGGGCGTCCAGCCCAGCAGCGCAAACAGCACCATGGCGTAAAACGAAAAGCCCAGGTAGTGGCAAAAGAAGGTGCGGCGGTGGCGGCCCAGAAAACGGAAGGTGTCCCGGATGGTTGGTTTTTTTGCCTGGCCATCGGCGCTGCGGCGCAGGCCCAGCCGTTGCGGGTCACGCACCGTCAACAGAATCAGCAATGCCACCAGCAAGCCCGGCAGCCCCACGATGAAGAACGTCACCTGCCAGGGCCGCATCGCACCTATCCACGGCACCACCACGCTGTCCACACTCTTGAGCAGATTGATGACATAGCCGCCAATCAAAAACGCCATGCCGCCGCCGATGAACGAGCCGATCGAATAGATGCCCACGGCGCGGCCCAGCTTGTCGCGCGGGAACATGTCGCTAAGCATGGAATAGGTGGCGGGCGACAGCGCGGCCTCGCCCACGCCCACGCCAATGCGCGCCAGGAACATATGCGCAAAGTTGCGCGACAGGCCACAGGCGGCCGTCGCCAGGCTCCAGAACGCCACGCCTATCGCGATGATCTTCGGGCGCGAATAGCGGTCGGCCAGCAGGGCGATGGGGATGCCCATCACGGCGTAGAACAAGGAAAACGCCAAGCCGTGCAACAAGCTGAACTGCGTGTCTGACAGCTGAAGATCGTGYTTGATCGGTTCGATCATCAGCGCCAGGATCTGTCTGTCGACGAAGGAAAATATGTACGCTAGCATGCATATCACGACGACGTACCACTCGTAGGCGTAGCTTCGTTTCGTCACTTGCGGCAGCGTGGCGTCAGTCATTTTTTTCCCTGGTAGTTGTCCGTCTTTTGTAGGTCTTTGCGCAGCCAGGCTCTATACGCCGGACGCAACGACTGTTCCCACCGCGCAGGAAAGCATGTTCAACGACACCTATCCGCTGAACCGCCATTGCTTGCTGAACTCGGGCAACGCCGCCGAGGTCAAGGATCAGGTCAGCCAACACCTGTGGTCACATCGCATGTGCGTCGCCCAGGGAAAACCCTTGCAGTCGCGTCTGTACGGCGTATTCTTCGGCAACGCGGCGCTGTTCGATCTGCACTACGGCGCCGAAGTTGAAATTGACGCCGGCGACATCGCCAGCTACTACCTGATCCGCATCACGCTGCAAGGCTCTGGCCTTGTCACGCTGGGCAAGCGCAGCGCGTTGATGCAGGCGGGCAGCCTGACGATTTCGTCGCCTTCAGAGCCCAGCGTGATCAGCATCGGCCGCGACTGCCGCAACCTGATCCTGCGTGTCGAGCGCCAGGCGCTTGAGCACCAACTGCAACGCCTGCTTGACCGCCCCATCAAGCAGGCGCTGGTGTTTGATCTTGAAGTGGATGCCGACGCGCCGGGCCTGGCCGCCGTGCGCGAAACGCTGGACTATCTTTGCCGGCTGTACCAGCACCCCGCCATCGACGGCGTCACGCAGACGCTGGCAGCAGGGTTTTCCGATTACTTGCTGGCCTTGCTGCTGACCCAGCTGCCTCATAACTATTCCGAGTCGCTGCGCGCCCAGCGCGGCCAGCCCCTGCCGCAGCATGTGCGGCGCGCGCGGGAATACATCGAGCACCATCTTGACGAGGCCATCTCGCTAGCGGATCTGGCCGCACACTGCGGCGTATCGATCCGCACGTTGCAGAACGGATTCACCCAGTTCTTGAAGCAAAGCCCCAGCGACTATGTGCGCAACCAACGCCTGACGCTGGTGCATGCGGCGCTGGAAGCGGCGCGCGCGGGCGACAACGTCACCGACATTCTGCTGCGCCACGGCGTCACCAGCTTCGGGCATTTCGCAACCCATTACCGCAAGCGTTACGGCTGCCTGCCGTCTGATACCTTGCGCCAGCACAGGCCCTAGGCGTCAGCGCTGCCGGCCTTGGCTGCGCTGTCGGCCCTGGCTGCGCTGTCGGCCTTGGCTGCGCTGTCGGCCCTGGTTGCGCTGACCGGCCTGCGTGGCTCGGCTTGCGCGGCCCGGCCTGCGCGGCTCGACCTGCGCGGCCCGGCCTGCGCGGCCCGACCATTCCCTTGCCGGATTGGAATGGCGCTTGCGCGTTTGGCGCAGCGCCGCGTGGCGCCCCGCCGCTAGGATCAAGGCTCCATCGAAGGAGCTTTGATCATGCGAATCAGCGTAATAGGCGGCGGCCACGGCTGCTACGCGGCGGCGGCCGAACTGGCGGAACGGGGGCACGAGGTGCGCTGGTGGCGCCGCGACACTGTCGCGTTCCAGGGCTTGCGAGACGCCGGCGCGCTGACCGTCACCGACTATCGCGGCACGCGCCAAGTGCCGCTGGGCAAGGGGCCAGGCCAACTGGAACTAAGCGCCTCGCTGCCCGACGCAGTGGCCGACGCGCAAGTGTTGGTCGTCCCCCTGCCCTCGACCACGCACGACGCGCTGGCGCCGGCATTGGCGCCGCTGTTGCAAGACGGGCAGGTGGTGTTCCTACCGCCCGGCACATTCGGCAGCTACGTCTTTGCGCGCGCCCAGAAAGACGCCGGCAACACCGCGCGCGTGGCCTATGCAGAAACCGGCACCCTGCCCTATCTGGCGCGCAAGCACGGGAACACGGTCGTGATCAGCGGCTACGCCACGCGGCTGCCCACGGGCGTATTCCCCAGCCGCTTGTCGGACGAAGCGCTGGCGCGGCTGAAGCAGGCTTACCCCAGCATCGAACCCATTGAAGACGGCCTGTCCGGCGCGTTGATGAACGCTGGCCCCATCATCCACCCGCCACTCATCATGATGAACGCCGGGCCGTTGGAACACTTCGACAAATGGGACATCCACAACGAAGGCACGCAAGCGTCCATCCGCCGCGTGACTGACGCGCTGGACGCCGAACGCATCGCCATCCGTGTCGCGCTGGGCTACGCCGCGCCGCACTTCCCGCTGGCCGACCATTACGCCAGCGAGGGCGACGAATGGATGTACGGCCGCGGCGCGCACGGCAAGCTCACAGACAGCGGCGACTGGCGGGAAACCATCAACCTGCACACGCATCGCTACATGCTGGAAGACACGCGGCTGGGCCTGTCTTTCCTGGTGTCGATGGGACGTTGGGCAGGCGTGCCAACCCCGGTTGCACAGGGGCTGCTAAGCGTCGCCAGCGCCATCACCGGCCGCGACCTGTACGCCGAAGGCCGCACGCTGGAACGCCTGGGGCTGGACCGCCTGTCGCGCCGCGGCATGGCCGAACTGCTGGCGCAAGGATGCTGAACATGGACGACAGAATCTGCGTGGTCGGCGCGGGCCGCATGGGCGAAGGCATTGCGTTGTCGTATGTGCACGCGGGGCGGGACGTGACGCTGATCGACATCAAGCCCCGCAGCGCGACCGAGCAAACCGAGCACGACGCACGCGTGCTGGCCAACCTGCAACGCGAACTGGCCACGATGACGCGGCTGGGCCTGCTGGATGCCGCCCAAGCTGGCCTCGCCATGCGCCGCGTGCGCCTGTGCGGGCGCGATAGCGCGGCGGCTGACCTGCATGGGGCACGCATCGTCTTTGAAGCCGTGCCCGAACGGCTGGACGCCAAGCGCGATGCCTTCCTGTGGCTTGCGCAAGCCTGCGCGCCCGACACCGTCATCGCGTCCACCACATCCACCTTTCTGGTGACCGAACTGGCGGAACTCGTGGCAGGCCCGGAACGATTCCTGAACGCGCATTGGTTGAACCCCGCGCATCTGATCCCACTAGTCGAAGTGAGCCGTGGCCCAAAGACCAGCAACGACGCGCTGCAACGCCTGCTAAACGTCTTGCGGCAAGCCGGCAAGGTGCCCGTGCAATGCGCCCCCGCCGCGGGCTACATCGTGCCGCGCATTCAGGCCTTGGCGATGAACGAAGCCGCCCGCATGGTCGAGGAAGGCGTGGCCAGCGCCGAAGATATCGACACCGCCGTGCGGCTGGGTTTCGGCCTGCGCTTCTCGGTGCTGGGCCTGCTGGAATTCATTGATTGGGGCGGCGGCGACATCCTCTACTACGCATCGCGCTACCTGTCCGCCGAAATCGGCCCGCGCTTCGCCGCGCCGGATGTCATCGCCCGCAACATGGAACAAGGGCGTAACGGGCTGCGCGATGGCCAGGGCTTTTACGACTACGCCGGGGAGGACGTGGATGCCTACAAGCTGAAACGCCTGGGCGAATTGTGCAAACGGCTGGAGGTGATGGGACTGCTGCCGCGCTTTGATGCGGCGAAGGCTGCCGCCGGTTCGAACCGGACCGGCAGTTAGCGGTTGGCGGTTGGCGGTTGGCGGTTGGCGGTTGGCGGTTGGCGAATCGCGGATCGCAGTTCGCGGTTCGCAGGTCGCGGTTCGCAGGTCGCAGGTCGCGGTTCGCAGGTCGCAGGTGGCAGGTCGCAGGTCGCAGGTCGCAGGTCGCAGGTCGCGGACGGCGCTTAGCGGATCAATTCCTCCAGAATCTGATACGCCAGCCGCACACGCGCTTCGTTCGGATAGTTCTTGTTGGCCAGAATCACCACCCCGACCTTTCTGGCCGGCACGAACGCCACGTAACCGCCGAAACCGTTGGTCGACCCCGTCTTGTTGATCCACACATCATCGCGCGGCGCGGACGGCGGCGTCATTGCGGTGACCGGGTGGCTCCGGCTGTTCAACGTACCCGCGTTGGCCGCCAGCAGCGCGTCCAGCGTGGCGGGATACGCCAACTGTTCCCACGCCAAGTCTTGCGTCATGTCGCCCACGCGGTAGTACCCGACATGCGTCTGGCGAATCGCGCGATGAATGGCATCATTGCCCGCGGCGTTCATGTTCGCATCCACAAAGCGGATCAAGTCACGCGCGCTCGTCTTCACGCCATACGCCTCGGCCGCCAGCACGCCCGGGTTCACGCGCACGGGCGCATCCTGCTTGTTGTAGCCCTGCGCGTAATCGCCCATCTTTGCCGCCGGCACGTCGATGTAGGTGTGCGACAAGCCCAGCAGCGGAAACAGCGTCTTTTCCATGGCCTGCGTGAACGGCTGATCCAGGCTTTTGGCCGCCACCACGCCCAGCATGCCGATGCTGGGATTCGCATAAGTGCGGTAGGTGCCTGCGGCGTACTGCGGGGTCCAGGCTTTCAAGTAATCCATCAACTGCGCGTCATTGCGCACCGCGTCCGGCACCTGCAACGGAAAGCCGCCACCCGTGTGCGTACCCAGATGAATCAGGTTCAGTTTGGCGAATGCCGAGCCCTGCAACGCGGGAACGAAACGCGCCGGGCTATCGCCCAGCGACAGCTTGCCCAGCGCTTCTGCGTAGGTAGCCAAGGTCGCCGTGTAGGTCTTGCTGATCGAGCCCACTTCAAACAACGTGTCGGGGCTGACCTTCGCCTTTGTCTGACGCGACGCCACGCCGTACTGGTGAAATTCGTGGAGGCCGTCGCGGGTAATGGCAATCACCAGGCCCGGCACGCCGTGTTCCTGCATCAGCGCCTGCGCTGCGGCATCGATCTTTTGGTCGGTCTCGGAGGGCGCCGCCATCGCGGGCGGAACAGACGCCATCGATGACAAAACGGCCAATGCCAACAACATCGTGCGTCGCATCGCGGGAAAGCTCATTCTTTTCGTCCTATTTTGATCAGACAGCTACGCGCGCCGCCGGCAACATAGTACTAACCCTGAATCAAATGCGACAGAAACTTGGCTATTCTCTACTCCGTCGTTTTAAAACCGCGTAGAAGAGACTGGCCCTTGCGGCCAGCGCCGACGGAGCAACCGCCCCGGAAACTCTCAGGCAACAGGACTGCGCGAGTCTAGACAATCTGGAGAGAGGCGCCGTGCGCGCCCACCGAAGGGGAACCCGCCGCCGTCAGCGCTGCGGGTGAAGCTCTCAGGTACAGAGACAGATGGGGTGCTGCGGCCTAGATGGGCCGCTGCCACACCGTCTGGAGCCATCATGCCCCGCATCGCCATCATTGGCGCCGGTATCACCGGCGTCACGTCCGCCTATGCCTTGTCCAAACTGGGTTACGACGTCACCGTCTACGACCGCCAGCGCTACCCCGCCATGGAAACGTCCTACGCCAACGGCGGGCAGCTATCGGCCAGCAACGCCGAAGTCTGGAACAGCACCGCCACCATCCTGAAAGGATTGCGCTGGATGTTGCGCAAGAACGCCCCGCTGCTGCTCAACCCCAAGTTCAGCTGGCACAAGTATTCGTGGCTGGCGCAGTTCATGGCGCAAATCCCGAACTACCGCGACAACACCATCGCCACCACCCGCCTGGCCATCGAAGCGCGCCAACACCTGTTCGACATGGCCGATGCAGAAGGCATCGATTTCGACCTGGAACGCCGGGGCATCCTGCACATCTATCACGACGCCGCTAGTTTCGACACCGCGCGCCGTTCGAATGCATTGCTGGAAGCGGGCGGGCTTGAACGCTACGCGGTGTCCAGCAGCGAAGCGCGAGACATCGAACCCACCCTGCAAACCGGTTGCTACGGCGGCTTCTACACGCCATCCGACGCCACCGGCGACATCCACAAATTCACGCGCGGCCTGGCCGCCGCCTGCGAACGCCGGGGCGTCACCTTCGTGCAAGACGCCGACATCGACAACATCAGCCGCGACAGCCGGCCGTACGTGCTCGACATCCTGCGCAACGGCGGCACACAACGCGAACAACACGAAGCCCACGCCATCGTCGTCTGCGCGGGCGCCGCCAGCCGCAAATTCGCCCAGCAACTGGGTGATTCGCTGAACATCTATCCGGTCAAGGGCTATTCCATCAGCGTCCACCTGGACGACGCAGAAAGCCAGGCCGCCGCGCCGCGCGTCAGCCTGCTGGACGAAGCCGCAAAAATCGTCACCAGCCGCCTGGGCGACCGCTTCCGCGTGGCCGGCACGGCGGAATTCAACGGCTTCAACATGGACATCCGCGCCGAACGCGTCCAACCCCTGATCGACTGGACCCGCAAGCACTTCCCCAACGTGAAGACGTCCCGCGTGGTGCCCTGGTGCGGCCTGCGCCCCATGACCCCCAACATGATGCCGCGCGTCGGCCCCGGCAAACGGCCCGGCGTGTTCTACAACACCGGACACGGGCATTTGGGGTGGACGCTGTCGGCAGCAACGGCGCAGATGCTGGCGGCGAGCGTGGGGCGTGCGCTGCCGGTGGGGTGAGGAAGGGGGGATTGCGGTAAGCCGAGAAGCGCAGAGGACAAGATCGTTGCGCTTCGCACGATGGGCCCGCGGAAGGCATTTCACCTTCCGCGGGTTTCAACGCGCTGACCACGCCGGGTCAATTCGTGCACGGGCAAAAAGCCTTACCCCTGCAAGGTCTCGAAAAACGATTCAGCCTCATCACCATTCCCAAGCACCTTGGCAGCTTCACGAATCGCCGCCTCCCGATACTTCGGCTTTAGTTCCCAATCATCGTCCCGCAAGTCTTCATCGGCGTCATGAAACACGACGCCAATCGCAGCCGCTGCCGCCGCGAACGTCAGCAGGTCAGGCGCAAATTCATCGGTGGTCCAAGACCCCGCGCCATGGCGCGCGAACAGTATCTGTCCGGTTTGAGTATCCAGAATGAACGGGTCGGCGTTCATATCTGCGATCACCAGCCATTCATCCCGCCAATCGGCTACGCGCTGGCCGTTTGACGCATCCCATCGATAACCGGCTTGCAGCGTCCACAGGCGATGCAACGGCGGAAAACTGATTGCGGTCTCTGACAGCGTGATGCCCACCGGGCCGACGTTCTCGTGATAGGTCTCGCCCCAGGGGCCGATCTGCTCGTAGAAGTCAGCCAATGATTCAGGCAAGGGAATATCGCCGGTCCATGCGCTGCGGGGTTGCGGGCGCAGTTCGCCGAACAGGGAAAATTGTTCTCGGATCTTGGGAATGGAAATCATGGCGGCAATGGGCAAATGCGGGAAAACGAATGCCGGGGATTATCGCCGCTCGGTAACGGTGCGAGAAACCGAAGGGGCCGCCATCAGTAAGTCATAGGGGTTGATTGCCCCGCCGTCATAGATTCCATAGTGCAAATGCGGCGGTGTGCCCTTGGCGTTGCCGGTATTGCCCACATACCCCAGCACATCGCCTGGCGCGACCAATTGTCCGCGCTGGATATCTGCATAGCCGTCCAGGTGCGCGTAGTAATGCCGCTGGCGGCCGGGCCCCAGCACCCACACCACTTGCCCGCCCAGATTGTTGGTGCCGACCTGCATGACGACGCCTTCCGTCGTGGACAGCACGGGCGTCCCGCGCGCCGCAAAGATGTCGATGCCTTCATGCCGCCGCCCGCCCGCACGCGCCGCGCCCCAGGTATCGGCCAGCCGCGCAGGCGTGACGCCCTGCACCGGAACCGGCAAAGCGGAAGGCGCTTCCTGCCATGCCAGCCGCGCCATATGCCACGGCGCGCGCGCGGCATCCGGCAGCCGCGGCCATGCCCAAACTGCCAGCGCGGCGCCTAAAGCCAGGACGACGACACGCCGAAGAAAACGCCATAGGGGGTGTGCATTCATGAAGGGTTCGACGCTTGGCACCCCAGGGGGTTCCCCGCACCTCCCCTTCGCCCTTCGCCCTTCGCCCTTCGCCCTTCGCCTCGTCGCCAGTCGCCTCGTCGCCCGTCGCCTCTTCGCCCGTCGCCCCCTCGCCCTTCACCCCCTCGCCTGCCCCCTCGTTACACGAACACCAGACAAACCGGCGTCGCCACCTGGGCGACCACGTCCGGGTCTCCCAGGCGCCCGCTCGGACCGTCTACGCGCAGGCGCAGAATCGAGTCGCCCTTTTGGTTTAGCGCATACACGCTGCCGCCGTCTGGCGACATGCTTAGCGCGCGCGGGAAGCGCAGCCCTTCGGTCCAGGTTTGCACACGGGTCAGCGCGCCGTCTGCGCCGACGGCGAAGACGGCGATGCTGTCTGCCTGGGGGTGGTCGTTCTGCACGCGGCGCGTGGACGCATAGAGGTAGCGGCCGGACGGATGGATCAGCAGAGACGCCGCATTGGCCGCGCCGGTAAAGCCTGCGGGCGTGGCCGGCACGATGTGGCGCGGTTCCAGGACGCGGCCTGCACGGGCGTCGTATCCCAAGCACGCGATCGTGGCGTCCAGCTCGTTGACGACATACAGCAGCTTGCCGCCAGGATGCAGCGCGAGGTGACGGGGCCCGCTGCCGGCCGGCAATGCCGTGCGGCCGGCCAGCGCCATGCGGCCCTCTTCCAGGGTGAACAGATTGATGCGGTCACTGCCCAGGTCGGTGGCCAGCACGCGTTGGCCGGTAGGGTCGAACAGCACCATGTGCGGATGCGCGGATTCCTGTTCCAGGCGCGGGCCGGAACCGGTTTCCTTGACGATGCCTGAGACGGAACCCAGCGACCCGTCGAGATGGATTGGCAACACGTTGTAGGTGCCACCCAGGTACTGCGCGGTGACCAGATGGCGGCCGTCGGGCGATACGGCCAAGTGTGCGGGCGCGGTGCTGGCCAACGACAGCGGCTGCCGGTTCAGCAGGTGCAACGTGCCATCGTTCTCGTTGATGGCATAGGCTTCCGCGGTGCCTCGGGGCAGGCCTTCCCAGTGATCGATTTCATTGATGGCGTACAGAAATCGTTGTGACGGATGGACCGCAAGGAACGACGGATTGACGCTTTGCACGACCTGAACCAGGCGCCATTCGTCCGCGCGCAATGCAAAGACGTGGATACCTGCGGAAGGCGGCCCGCCGGCGGTGCCGCCCGGCCCGTCATGCGTGTAGGTGCCCACGTAGGCAAAGCGGACAGGGTCCGCGGCAGATGCCGTGGCGCCCATCGCCGACAGCCACGGCCCCACCGCGCCTGCGGCCGATAAGCCGCCTGCGAACTGAATGAAGGATCTGCGCGGCGCACTCGAAAGGGAGTTCATGACAGGTTCCGGCAAGGCAAGCCGCGCGCCATCATGGGCGCACCGACATCGCGTGGTGGAAGATATTGTTGGGATCGTAGCGGCGCTTGACCTGTTGCAGGAAGGGGTACAACCCGCCGTCGCCGTAATACAGCTGCGGCCAGAACGGGTAGGCCAGCATGTCGCGGTCGGGGTAGTTGATGTAGCAACCCTGATAGCGGCTGCCCGGATACGGCGTGCCTGCGTAGGCCGCGTCCAGCCCCGGGCCGGTATAAACGTCGCGATAGAAATCCGCCATCCAGCGCAAGTGCATGGCGTCGTGATCGGCGTTGTTCCAATAGGTTTGATACTGAAGCTTCATGACGGAGTCGCGCTGATGAACGGCCGTGTCCCGTAAGCGTTCAGGCCGGTTGATGGCGCCGCCATACGAATCCACCTGCAACAGCGACTGCCGCAGATCGGCGCCAGGCACGTCACGCGTCAGGTGCGCGTAAATGCGCGCGGACTCGTGCGCCGTGAAGTTGCCCTTCATATAGGCCGACTTGTATTTGCCGCGCTGGTTCGGCCCCGAGCCGTTCAGCGTTTGCGTGGCCGCGAGCCAGTCGTAGCGGATGACCGTGTGGGGTTCGCTACAGAGCAAGTCGCCGCCCAAGCGCGGACGCGGCAGGCCCGGCGTGGTGGCACGCGCGGCAACGGGCGCACATGGGCGAAAGCGGTCGAGGAAGTCTTGCAGCACGCTCAAGTTACGGCACGTGCCATCTGGATTGCAGAACTGCACGATCATCACGATCTGCCCGGCGGCTTGATGCGTGAGCTTCAGCAATGAAAACATGCCCCAGGTGTCGGCGTCCCGGCCCCGCGTGTCCCAGTAGCTGCCGTAGATATCCAGCAACTGCGCAAAGCGGGCGGGCGTCATGCCCGCCCAGTCGAACGCAACGGTGGCGATGGCCACTTCGCGCGGCGCTTGCGGCAGCGTGGCGAAACCATAGCTGGTGATGACGCCAAAGTTTCCGCCGCCCGCGCCGCGGCAGGCGCGGAACAAGTCCGCATCGTGCGTGGCGTTGACCGTGCGCGGCACGACTTGCCCGCTGGCGTCCACAGTAAGGATGTCGACGGCGCTTAGCCAATCGGACGCCAGCCCTTGCAGGCGTGACAACAAGCCGTAGCCCCCGCCACTGATGTGGCCGCCCGCCCCCACCGAATAGCAGGAGCCGCCGGGCAACGACACGCCGTAGCGCTTGTACAAGTCTTGATCGCCATTCCAGTTTTGTGAGCCGGCCGCAATGCGTAGCAACCCGTCGGCCGATGGCGGCACGCGGTCAAGCAGGCTCAAGTCCAGGATGGCGCCGCCCGGGTTATTCGAGACGAAGTCTTCGTAGCAATGGCCGCCGCTGCGCACCGTGGGGCGCATGCCTGCGGCGACGATGCGGGCCAATGCAGCGGCCGCCTCTTCGGGGGTTTCACAGAGTTCGATGCGGGAGGGGGCCTCGCCGGGCTGGGCCGGCCACCGCAGGTTGAAGCCTTTTTTAAGGGTGGTGTAGCGGGGATCGCCCGGCATTACGCTGATGCTCATCTTGACTCGCCTCCCGGGCCGCATGCTTGGCCACGACGCGTCAAGGATAGGCCGAGAGCCCGCCGAAGATCTGTAAGAGGAGTCCGATTTTTCGACGTCCGATGTTTGGGCCGCCGACGCATCGACGATCGCCGCACCGCCCGTCCCCTTGCGGCGTCTACTGATACCGCTCGCGATATCCCACGGGCGACATGCCGCAATACTTGTTGAAGATGTCGCGAAACGCTTTGGTGTCGTTGTAGCCGACCTCATACATGACTTCGGCCACGCTTTTGCGCGAACTCTCCAAGCACTTCTTGGCCGCTTCCACGCGCACGCGCTGCACGTACTCGACGATGCTGTTGCCGGTGGCCTGACGAAAGCGGCGTTCCAATGTGCGGCGGCCCAGCGCGTGACGATCGGCCAGATCTTCCACCGTGATTTTTTCTGTATAGCGCCCTTCGATATACGTCTGCACCGCGCGCACGACGTCGTCAGCGTGGGCCTTCTGGCCCATGAACACGGCGAACGGCAATTGGCTTTGCCGGCTCCAGTCCAGCTGAAAATACTTGGCGCACCAGATGGCGGTGTCGCGGTCGGTGTATTTTTCGATCAGGTGCAAGACCAGATGCGCGGCGGAGAAGGCGCCGCCGCTGGTGTAGACGCCGTTTTCGGCCATGACGACGCGGTCGCTCGTCCACTGCACGTTGGGGAACAGGCTGGCGTAAAGGTTCTGCGCCACCCAATGCACGACGGCCTGTTGGCCATCCAGCACGCCGCCCGCCGCCAACAACGCAGCGCCCATGCACAGGCTGGCCACTTCGCCGCCGTTGCGGTGATGGCGGGCCAACCAATCGATGAGTTCGCGGTTGGACAACACGGCGTCGGACACCGCGCCCAGCAAGGGCGGCGCAATGCAGATATCAACGTCTGGCGCATCGGCCAGCACCATATCGGCCTGCACCCGGATGCGCCCGTCATCCAGGCTGACTTCACGCGTGAGCGCCAGCGTGCGCACCGTGAATTGGGGCGGGCGGCCACGCGCGGCAAGGTATTCGTTGGCCACCAGGAAACCGTGGCGCGCAGTTTCCAACGAGGCGATATTCGCACCCGTCGGCAAAAGAAAGGCGACGTTTTTCATGCCGATAAGCATACGCCTGAGAGGTGTCGCAATCCACCCGCAAGAATGTCGCAAATCCCTATCTGAAACCGTCGTCAATCCCGATACAGTGGCATCTACCGGCTGTCAGGCCGGGCAGGCATCGGCCCTGGCCAGCGGGCGTGGCCGGCGCCTGTAGAACAACAGGGATCAAAGGAGTGGCAGATGGAAAAGTACATAGATGGTTACCTGCTTGCCGTGCCGAAAGCGAACTTGTCTACCTACGTCGACATGGCCAACAAGGCCAAGGTGGTGTGGCTGGAACATGGGGCGCTGGATTACCGCGAATGCGTGGCCGACGACATCGACAAGGAAGGGTTTGCGTCGTTCTCGAAGGCGGCTGGCGCGCAGGACGGAGAAACGGTGGTGTTCGCCTGGATTCTTTACGAGAACAAGGCTGAACGCGACCGCATCAACGAGAAAGTGATGGCCGACCCCCGCTTGAACGATATGGCCTGCGAAGGCGTGTTCGATTTCAAGCGGATGCATTGGGGCGGATTCAGCACCTTGGTCGCCAAGTAAAAAATAAAACGGGCGGCGTGTCGATATTGGCACTCCCCGTTCGTCGTAGTAGCAGGAGGACTCGCCCCCACATCGCATCGCACTGCATTGCATTGCGGCAGGCCGGTCCGTCCCCCACCGCTCATTCAACGTATTTGGAGACGCATCATGGCTACCCCTGCAACGCAACCCATTCCCGAAGGCATGCACACCGTCACCGCGCACATCGTGTGCGAAGGCGCGTCGGACGCGATCGCTTTCTACAAGAAGGCGTTCAATGCCGAAGAGCTGGCACGCCTGCCCGGCCCCAACGGCAAGATCATGCACGCGGCCATCCGCATCGGCGATTCCGTGGTGATGCTGATGGATGACTTTCCCGAATGGGGCAGCCTGGGTCCGAAGGCGCTGAAGGGTTCGCCCGTGACGCTGCACCTGTACGTCAAAGACGTGGACGCCGCCATGAAGCAGGCCACGGATGCGGGCGCCACCGTTGCAATGCCCGTTGCCGACATGTTCTGGGGCGACCGCTATGGCCAGGTGATCGACCCTTGCGGTCACCGCTGGTCGATCGCCACGCACAAGTTCGATTATTCGCCCGAAGAAATCCAGCAGAACATGGCGAAGATGGGTGAGATGAGCGGTTGCGGCGACGCGGCTAAAAAATAAGTCCTGCGCCCGGGCCGGCACGACGCCGTCCCGGCCGGCATGGACCTGGCTGCTTGGACCTGGCTGCTTGGACCTGGCTGCTTGGACCTGGCTGCTTGGACCTGGCTGCTTGGACCGGCCAGCATGGACCAGCCTGCGTGGACGCTATTGAGGCGTGTACGGTCCCAGGAAATCCAGCTTGCCGATTTTGACTCCCGCATTGCGCAAGATCGCATACGCGGTCGTCACGTGGAAATAGAAGTTGGGCAGCGCGAACGTCAGCAGATACGTATCGCCCTGGAACTCGGGTTTGAAGTCGCCGAAGTTCACGACGATCTTGCGGGATTCCGCGCCTTCGACTTGCTCGGGCGTCACCGTTTGCAGATAGGCGATGGTGTCGGCGATGCGCTGCTGCAATTGCGCAAACGTCGTTTCCTCATCCGGAAACTTGGGCGCCTGCCCTTGGGACAAGCGCTGAACGGCAAATTTGGCGGCGTCGCTGGCGCGCTGGATCTGGCCGGACAAGGGATACATGTCGGGCGCGAGCCGCGCGTTGACGAGTTCAGACGGATCGAGCCCCGCAGCGTCGGCGTGGGCCGCTGCTTTTTCCAGCAACGAGGCCAGCACGGTCATGCCGCGGATGAAGACAGGCACAGAGGCCTGATAGACAGAAAGAGTCATGGCGATAATTTCCAAAGTTGGCCCACGCTAGGGGCCGGCCTGAACGGCGCCCACTCGGGCGGTTTACGGGTCAGGGGGGTCACGGGAATCAGGGGGATCGGGGATGCGCAGATCTTACTGCCGCGCCCTGCCGAATCCCGCCCGTGCCCGTCGACATCAGCATTCTCAAAAGACGAACAATCGCCGCGAATGACGAACCCTCACGCCCTACGGCGCGATCTTCCCGGCCCCGGTGCGCCGCAGGCTTTGAAAGAACCGCCAGACCAGCGCCGACGCATCCGGCCCGCCGCCCGCATGGTATTTCACCGAGGCATCGCCGCCGCTCCACGCATGTTCCAGCCGCGTGATTTCGCATAGCCGCAATACGGTCTTGCGTCCGCGCATCATGTCCAGCCGACGGTACGCCTTTTCGGTGCCCAGGCCCAGCACGCGTTCCATCGGCACGTCTTCCGGACGCAGATCATTCAAGGCGCGGAATTGTTCGAACAATTGCTTGGCATTGCGCGGCGCTACCGCCGGGTCCAGCTGACCTTGCAGGATCAGCGCAGGCATGCCCAATTGGAAAACGGCGGGGTCCGACACGCCTTCCAGAATGGGCAACAACGGTTTCACCGACCCGCGCCGCATCGTGCTGATGCCGTTGGCGGCGGTGTGCGCATCGCCCACGACCGGGCCGGAATGCATGGCCACCGCAGCAACCAGCGACGGATGCCGCAAGGCGACAAGCGCCGCCATGCCCGCCCCCGCCGACATTCCGGCGACATAGACGCGTTCGGGGTCCAGCCCATGGCGCGCGACTTCGGACCGGATCAACGCCGCGATCAGATCGGCCTCGCCCCCGCCATGCTGGTCATCGGGCTGAAACCATCGCCAACAACGCTGCACCTGGCGCGTCATGGACTGTTGCGGATACAGCACCATGAAGCCGCCGGCATCCGCCCATTGATTCATGCGCGTGCCACGCGCAAAGGACAGTGACGTCTGCCGGCAGCCGTGCAGCATCACCACCACCGGCAGGCCGGTCTTGGCCGCGGCAAGCGGGGTGTAGCGTGCAAAAGCCAACTGCCGCCCTGCCCCATCGGAGAACTGCCGCGAGGCTTCCCAGCGCCCGCCGCCCAGCGATGAGACCGCGGGCGTGCGTGACGGGGTGCTGGCGGACGCGGCGCTGGCAGATGACGTGCCGCCCGCCGCTGGCTTGGCCGTCGACTTGCGCGCCGCAGGGCGCTTGCGGGCGGGCTTGGGCGACGCCATGCGTAACGCGGCGCGCTGGAGCTTGCTTAATTTCTTGGCGGCTTTGAAAAACAGACTGGTAAAACTGCGTGCCATTGCGAGGCCTCGGCCAGTAAACCTTCTCTTAGAACCTCGGGGCCGGGCCGGGACCGCCCGTCAGCAATTGCAGACAGGACATCAACGCGACGGCGATGGTGAGTATTGACAATACCCTGAGCACTTTACTGGAGTCGGGACGCGTCAACATCTCTGTCATGCGTGTGATGATGTAAGCCCCTACCATTAAGCCAATTGCCGGAATCATGGTGCCTCCCCTTGGAGATCTGTTTGCGGACGGGCTCGTGCGCTGCCGCGTGTGCGAGCCCAGAAAAAAGAACGTCTGCACCGCCTCTTGGGGCGGATCATTTTGTGCGTGAAATGTATCACACAGTAACTTTCGCGCCGCCCATCAAACAGTGATCAACGCCGCCTTGCTTGCCCTACATCAAACGGGCCCCGCATCGCAGGCAACGAGAGGCGCCGCGCACTTGAGCACACGCCGCAAAGCGCCTAAGGTGGACACTTCGCATCAACAAGACGCATTCATGTTCCCCAACGACAGACCCCAGACTCTGGGCGAAGAAATCGCCAACACCATCAGCCATGGCGTAGGCGCGGCCGCCGCCGTCGCCTCTGCCCCCATCCTCATGATTGCCGCCGTGCGTCAGGGCGACGCCGCGTTCATCGCAGGCGCGGCGGTCTTTGCGGTGTCGATGTGCCTGCTGTATCTGGCGTCCACCATCTATCACGCGCTGCCGCGGTGCCGCGCCAAACAGATCTTCAATGTGCTGGACCACTCGGCCATCTATCTGCTGATCGCCGGCACCTATACGCCGTTTGCCTTGGGTGCGTTGCGCGGCCCTTGGGGTTGGACGTTGTTTGGTCTGGTGTGGGGGCTGGCGCTCTTGGGCGTGGGGCTGAAGGCGAGCAAGCGCCTGAACCGGCCCGCGATTTCCACCGGGCTGTATCTGGCGATGGGGTGGATCGTCGTCATTGCGGTGAACCCGCTGATCGAACGCGTGCCCACGGGCGGACTGTGGTGGCTGGTTGCGGGCGGCCTGGCGTATACGGGCGGCGTGGTGTTCTTCGTGTTCGACAACCGCTGGCGCTACAGCCATTTCATCTGGCATCTGTTCGTGCTGGCGGGCACGGTATGCCACTTCTTCGCGGTGCTCTGGTACGCCGCATAGGGTCCGCCGCGTAGCGCGCCCCTGCCCTAACCCTGGCGCAGAAACTCAGTCGGCGAGCGGCCCAGCACCCGGCGGAACATCGTTGAGAATGCCGCCGGGCTTTGGTAGCCGAAGTCCAGCGCAATGGCGGTCACGGCTTCGCCTGCCGCCAGCCGCGCCAGCGCCAGCACCACGCACGCGCGCTGACGCCATTCCGAAAACGACATGCCCGTGTGCGCGTGGAAATGGCGGCTGAACGTGCGCGGGCTCATGTGCAGGCGGTCGGCCCACCCTTGCGGGGGCTGACGGGCATCGGGCGCGGCGATGAAGGCGCGGCACAAGGCCGCCAGCCGCTTGTCGCGCGGCACCGGGATGTGCAACGGCAACACGGAAGCCCGGTCCACTTCGTGCACCAGCAGCGCGGCCAGCGCGCCGTCGCGGCCCGCCAGCTCGTAGTCGGCGGGCATATCCACCGCGTCCAGCAATAGTTGCCGCAATAGCGGCGACACCTCAATCACTTCACACGCGGTGCGCTGCGCGCGCGCCGACCCCGGTTCCAGGTACGCGCTGCGCGTGCTGACGTCCAGCATGCGCACCTGATGCGTGACCCCTGCCGGTATCCACACGGCGCGTTGCGGCGGCACCACCCAGTTGCCATCGCGCGTGGTCACCTGCATGACGCCGGTTGCGCCATACAGCAGTTGCGCGCGCCTGTGCGCGTGCGCAGGCAGCAGCGTGCCCGGCGCGTAGTCGTTGCCGATGGCGACGACCGCGCGGTCCAGGAAATCGTAGTGATCGATATGCGTGTTGCGCATGGCAGGCGATGACGCGTTGGCCGAAACGCAAACATTATTGTCCAATCCTCGAAAGCAGGCCACGCCGCGCCACCGTATCGTCATCTTTTTCCGCAACCGGACGAACGGCATGCTGTATGTGATCTTGGCAATATTTGGCTGCGCAAGCGGCATTACCACCGTGCTGTTTGGCTTTGGCGGCGGCTTTGTGGTGGTGCCCGTGCTGTACGGCGTGTTGACGGCCACGCATGGCGCGAACGACGCCATCGGCCAATCGGCCATGCACATCGCGGTGGCCACCTCCACCTGCGTGATGATCGTCAATTCCATTGCCGCCACGCGCAAGCACCAACGCGCGGGCAATATCCTGCGCGCCTATGTATGGCCGCTGGCGGGCTTTATCGCCGTGGGCGCCTTGCTGGGCGCATGGGCCGCCACGCGCGCTAGCGGCGATCTGGTGCGCGTGGCGTTCATCGTCTATCTGGGCGTGACGATTCTGGACTGCGTGCTGCGCCAGGGCTTCATGGCGCAGCACGCCGCACAAACACCCCGGCCGCTGGGCCAGGGCGTGGTGGTGGGTGGCGGCGTGGTCATCGGCACCATCGCCACGTTTCTGGGCGTGGGCGGCAGCGTGATGACCGTGCCCCTGTTGCGGCGGCGTGGCTTGCCGATGGCCAAGGCCGCCGCCATGGCCAACCCGTTGACGCTGCCCGTCGCGCTGGTGGGCACCGTGGCCTACATGGCGGCCGCGCGCAGCCTGCCCGCCGCGCTCGCGCCCTGGATCGTGGGCTATGTGGATCTGCTGGCGTTCGCCGCACTGGCGCTGGGGTCGCTGATCGGCATCCGCCTGGGCGCGCCGCTGATCCCGCGCATTCCCGACCGCTTGCATGCGCGGGTCTACATCCTGCTACTGGCGCTGGTGATGCTGAGCATGCTGCTGATTTAAGCGGGGTGACTGCGTTGAGCGCGATGCTGAGCTGAGTGCGCTGCTGCTGAGCGCACTGCTGATCTGAGCGCGCCGCTGAGACAAGCCGGCGGCTGATTTCGGCGCGCCACGCACGATTCTTCGGCCTTGCCCACACACCTAAGGAAACATCGCGGCCAGCAGCGACTACGAAACCGCGCAAAACGTTTCCGCACCGCCCCCGGGGGCCGCCCTCCCACAGCGGCCACCCCATATCGTGGCGTGCCGACACAGGAAAACACATCGCGAAACTTGTCCCGCGGCCGGTCACGTCGTCATCATGGTCGGACTCTTAACCGGAACAAGGAGGTTTCATGCAGCGTTCCACTTACGCATTCCTATCCGCCGCCATGTTGACGACGGCGTTGTCCGGTGCTCCCGCCCTGGCGCAGAACGCCAGCCAGCCGCCGGCGGCTCAACCGCAGATGGCCCCCGCCATCGCCCAGCCCACCGACCAGCAGTTGCAGCGCTTTGCCTCGGCATCGCAGAAGGTGTCGGGCGTGGTTGACGAGTACCGTCCCAAGGTCGACGCCGCGAAAACGGACGACGCCAAGCAAAAGGTGGTCCAGGAAGCGGACGCCAAGATGGTGCAGTTGGTGCGTGCCGATGGGCTGACCGTCGAAGAATTCAATGGCATCGGCCAGGCCGTGCAGCAGAACCCGCAATTGAAGCAGCGGGTAATGAACTTGAGCCAGGGCGCGCCCAAGCAGTAAGGCTGGACCGGGGATTGTCCGGCCTGCGCCACGCGCCCCTGGGGTACGTGGCGCTTTTTATTGCCCGCGCCGTCCGTTCGTGCGCAGCGTGATCACAATTTTTATTGCCCGTGCCGCCTGTTCGCGCGTGGCGTGATCGCAATTTTATTGCCCGCGCCGCCTGTTCGTGCGTGGCGTGATCGCAGTATGCTGGCTGCGGTTCTCACCCCGAAGACATCTTCAAGGAGCGCGGTATCTTGACCCCGGACCTTACCCTGTACGACTTGGCGGGCGCGGATGCGTCCCTACGCTTCAGCCCGCATTGCTGGAAGACGCATATGGCCTTGGCCCACAAGGGGCTGTCCGCCAAGACGGTGCCGTGGCGCTTCACTGAAAAGGAAGCGATTGATTTTTCCGGGCAGAAGCTCGTGCCGGTGCTGGTGCATGACACGCATGTCGTCAGCGATTCCTGGCAGATTGCCTGCTATCTGGAAGACACGTTCCCAGAACGCCCGTCGCTGTTTGGCGGCGCGGGCGGACGCGCGGTGAGCCTGTTTGCGAACAGCTGGGCTGACACCACGCTGGTGCCGGTGCTGGCGCGCCTGCTGCTGCCCGCCATCCATGGCCTGATCCACGAGAAAGATCAGGACTACTTCCGCGCCTCGCGCGAGAAGCGCTTTGGCAAGCTGGAAGACCTGCCCGCGGGTTACGCCGACCAGGTCGCCGCGTTGCGCGCCGCCCTGTTGCCGCTGCGTCACCTGCTGGGCAAGCAGCCGTACCTGTCGGGCAGCCAGCACGCCTATGCCGACTACGCGGTGTTTGGCATGTTCATGTGGGCGCGCTGCACGAGCCCCCTGGAACTGCTGGCGGAAGACGACCCGGTGTACGCGTGGCGCGAGAGGCTGCTGGATGCCTTTGACGGCCTTGCGCGCCGCGCGCCCACCGCGGCCGCATGAACAGGTCAACCCGATCAATCAGCGCAATCAGGATGAACAGATCAACCCGATCAATCAGCGCACTCAGGTCTTCAGGCGATAACCCGTCTTGAAGATCCAGCGCACGCCGATCAAGCATGCCAGCAGGAACACGAGCGTCATGCCCACGCTGACCCCGACGCTCACGTCCGACACGCCGTAGAACGCCCACCGGAAACCGCTGACCAGATAGACCACCGGGTTGAACAACGTGGCGGTCTGCCAGAACGGCGGCAGCATCTTGATGGAATAGAAGGTGCCGCCCAGAAAGGTCAGCGGCGTGATGATCATCAGCGGAATGATTTGCAGCTTCTCAAAGCCATCGGCCCACACGCCGATGATGAAGCCGAAAAGGCTGAACGTGACGGCGGTCAGCACCAAGAAACCCAGCATCCAGATCGGGTGCGCGATCTCGAACGACACGAACAGCCGCGCTGTCGCCAGCATGATCAGCCCCAAAATGATGGACTTGCTGGCGGCCGCGCCCACATAGCCCATGACGATCTCCACGTAGGAAATCGGCGCGGAATGGATTTCGTAGATGGTGCCCGAGAATCTTGGCATGTAGATGCCGAACGACGCATTGGCGATGCTCTGCGTCAACAGCGACAGCATGATCATGCCCGGCACAATGAACGCGCCGTAGCTCACGCCGTCGATCTCGACCATGTGCGAGCCGATGGCCGAACCGAACACCACGAAGTACAGCGACGTGGAAATGACGGGCGACAACACGCTTTGCATCAGCGTGCGCCAGGCGCGGGCCATTTCAAACAGATAGATAGCGCGGATGGCGTAGAAGTTCATGATTGACCGTGTACCAGGCTGACAAAAATATCCTCAAGCGAGCTTTCCGATGAATTCAAGTCGGTGAATTCAATCTGGAGCCGGCTAAGGTCGTGCAGCAGCTGGGAAATCTGGCCGCCGCCCTGGTTGTCGTAGGTGTAGACCAGCTTGTAGCCGTCGGCCGACAAGTCCAGCTGATAGGCGTCAAGCGCGGTGGGAATGCCCGGCAGCGGCGCGGTCAGCGTCAGGCTCAGCTGGCGCTTGCCCAGCTTGGCCATCAGCGCGTCTTTTTCTTCGACCAGAATGATCTCGCCTTTGCGGATCACGCCGATACGGTCGGCCATTTCCTGGGCTTCTTCGATGTAGTGCGTCGTCAGGATGATGGTGACGCCGCTCTCGCGCAGGCGCCGCACCATTTCCCACATGCCGCGCCGCAATTCGACGTCCACGCCTGCGGTGGGTTCGTCCAGAAACAGAATGGCCGGCTCGTGGGACAACGCCTTGGCGATCATCACGCGGCGCTTCATGCCGCCCGACAGCGCCATGATGCGGCTGTCTTTCTTGTCCCACAGCGACAAGTCGCGCAGCACCTTTTCGATATACGCGGGGTTGGCCGGTTTGCCGAACAAGCCACGGCTGAACGTCACCGTGTTCCAGACGCTTTCAAAGGCGTCGGTGGAAATCTCTTGCGGCACCAGGCCGATCTTGGACCGCGCGGCCCGAAAGTCCGACACGATGTCGTGGCCATCGGCCAGCACCCGGCCGTCGCTGGGGTTGACGATGCCGCAGATGATGCTGATCAGCGTCGTCTTGCCCGCGCCGTTCGGCCCGAGCAAGGCGAAGATCTCACCGCGTTGAATTTCCAGGTTGACGCTTTTCAGCGCCTGGAATCCCGAGGCATACCGTTTAGATAAACCCTGAACTGAAATGACAGGCTGCACACGCGCCCCCAACTTGATCGATAGTCAGGGATTTTACCCGCCACGACGGGGGCCGCTTGGTCGGCGTGGCGGAACGCTGTGTTCGCGATTCGGGAATTACCGGCCCCAGCGCAGCACCAGCGGGTCCAGCCGGCGGGCGGTTTCCAACAGGCCCTGGCGGACTTCGTCGCGCATGGTGGGGAACGGATGGCGGGGCGCGTCGCACGCGATCACCCCGCCCGCCTGCATCAAGGCCTTGGCCGTCAGGATGCCGCCCTGGCGGTTCTCGTAGTTGATCAGCGGCAGCCAGCGCTCGTACAGGCGGTAGGCCTCGTCGCGCTGGCCCGCCCGGTGCGCCTGGATGATGGGGCGGATGCCGTCGGCAAAGCCGCCCCCCGTCATCGAGCCCGTGGCGCCTGCATCCAGGTCCGGCAGCAGGGTAATGGCCTCTTCGCCGTCCCACGGCCCTTCCACCGCCGCGCCGCCCAGCGCAATCAGGTCACGCAGCTTGGACGCCGCGCCCGCCGTCTCAATCTTGAAATACGACACCTGTTCGATCTCACGCGCCATTTTCGCCAGCAGCGCGGCGGACAGCGGCGTGCCCGCCACCGGCGCGTCCTGGATCATGATGGGAATATCGACCGCGTCCGACACCTGCTGGAAAAAGGCTTCGACCTGCGCTTCCGGCACGCGGATGGTGGCGCCGTGATACGGCGGCATGATCATCAGCATGGCCGCGCCCTGGTCCTGCGCGCGCCGGCTGCGCGCGGCGCACACGCGGGTGCTGAAGTGCGTGGTCGTCACAATCACCGGCACGCGGCCCGCCACGTGTTCCAGAATGGCGCGCGTCAGCACTTCACGTTCGTCGTCCGACAGCACGAACTGCTCGGAGAAGTTGGCCAGAATGCACAGCCCGTCCACGCCCGAGTCAATCATGAAGTCCACCGCGCGCTTCTGGCTGGGCAGATCCAGCTCGCCTGACTCGGTGAACGGCGTGGGCACCACCGGGAAAATACCCCGGTAGCGCGGCGTGGGGGTGGTCGTCGAGGTCGTGGTCGAGATCGGGGTCGGGGTCGGGGTCGAGGTCATCGGCGTCGTCATGGCGGGCCTATTCGATGATGTTGAAATCGTTCAGGTACTCGGTCTTCAAGGTCAGGCCCAGGCCCGGCTTGTTGTCGTCCAGGTCGATAAAGCCTTCCTTGGCGACGGGCTCACCGTCGAAGATGTAGTAGAACAGCTCGTTGCCCACTTCCACGTCAAACATCGGGAAGTACTCGCTCATGGGTGAGGCCAGCGTGCTCATCGTCAGATGGTAGTTGTGCATCTGCCCCGCGTGCGGAATGACCGGCACGCTATAGGCCTCGCACAGCGCGTTGATCTTGTGCGCGGCCGTGATGCCGCCCACGCGGTTGGTGTCGTACTGCACGACGGACACGGCCTTGCGGTCCAGCAGCTGTTTGAACCCATACAAAGAAAACTCGTGCTCGCCGCCCGAAATTGGAATCGACGTCAGTTGATTCAATTCGGCATAGCCGTCGATATCGTCAGCGATGACGGGTTCTTCAAGCCATCGCGGTTCGAATTTTTCCAGCTTGGGCAGAATGCGTTTGGCGTATTCCAGATTCCAGCCCATATAGCATTCCAGCATCAGGTCCGTGTCGTAGCCGATGACTTCGCGCACCGCTTCCACCGACTTCAAGTTTTCTGACACGCCCTTTTGCAAATGCGCCGGCCCGTAGCCAAAGCGCATCTTGAACGCGGTGAAGCCCTGGTCCAGATACGTCTGCGCCTCGTCCTGCATGGCCTTTAAGTCCGTGCGGTAGAGCTTGGAGTAATAGACCGGAATCTTTTCCTTCGTGCGCCCGCCCAGCAGCTTGAAGACGGGCTTGTTCACGGACTTGCCCAAGATGTCCCAGATGGCCAGGTCCACGCCCGAAATCGCCGCCATCGTCACGCCTTTGCGGCCCCAGGCGTGGGTGGCGCGGTACATGCGCTGCCACAGGTATTCGTAGTCCCAGGGGTCTTGGCCCACCACCAGCGGCGCCAGGTATTGGTCGATGATGGCCTTGGCCACGCGCGGGGCCAGCGCCACATTGCCCAGGCCCACGATGCCGTCGTCTGTTTCCACTTCCACCACCGTCCAGCCGTGAAAGCGGAAGGTGCTCATCGTTTCCTGCTTGGAATACAGCAGGTCCATGGCGTTGGAGCAAAAATTGCCTTGCGGCGGCACGGTCTTGCCGGTCCATTCGAAAACGCGGGCGCGGACGGATTTGATCTTCATGGGGAATCCAACCTTATTGGGAAAGGGAACGATGCGACCGGCCCATGCGGCAGGCGATCAGAAAGGCTTGCCACGTGGCGTCCACATTCGCGCGGCCCTGGCCCGCGATGTCGTACGCCGTGCCGTGCGCGGGCGTGGTGATGGGAATGGGCAGGCCGCCCTGCACGGTCACACCGCGCGAAAAGCCCAGCAGCTTGATGGCGATCTGCCCCTGGTCGTGATACATGGTGACAATCGCCTGGAACTCGCCGGCCTGCGCCTTCAGAAAAATCGTGTCGGCCGGGAACGGGCCTTGAACCGCCAAGCCTTCAGCATTCAGCTCGCGCACGGCGGGCGCGATGATGTCGACCTCTTCGCGGCCGCACGTACCGCCGTCGCCGCCATGCGGGTTGAACGCCGCCACCGCCACGCGGGGCGCGTCGATGCCGTTGGCTTGCAATGACCGGTAGATCAGCCTTGTGGCCGCCTTGATGCCGTCGATGCTGAGCGCGGCCGCCGCGTCCTTCAGTGGAATGTGCGACGACACGCGAGACGTCCACAGATCGCCCAAGGTATTGAATTCACAGAAATAGCCGGTGACGCCCAGGTACTGCGCAAAGTGGTGCAGCTCGTCGTCGTGCTTCAAGCCGCCCTGCTTCATGGCGTACTTGTTCAGCGGCGCGAAACAGATCGCGTCGACATGGCCGTCGCGCGCGGCGTCCATGCAGGCGTTCAGCACGCGCAGCACCGATGCGCCGCCGGGCGCCTGCGCCTGGCCCACGGTGACCTGATCGGGCTGCACCGTGTCCATTTTCAGCCAGGCGGGCAGATGGGTATCTGCGCGGTGGCGCACGGCGTCCAGGCTATCCACCGCTTGGGTCGCGACGGTCACGCCCGCCACGCGCTGGCCTGCTTTCCAGAGCCACGCATCGCCCACCAGCACGATGTTGGCGTGCTCGCAGGCGTCGGGGCGCGCCAGCAGGCGGGCGATCAGTTCGGCGCCGATGCCGGCGGGGTCGCCCAAGGTCAGGGCAATTACGGGGAGTTGCTGCGGCGTCATGCTGGTGTCATTCCACGGAAATGTTGTTCTTCTTGATGATGCCGGCGTAGCGCTGGTTCTCGCTCTTGTGGAACTGCGCAAACTGTTCCTGGCTCATCGGGGTGATGTCGGCGCCAATCGCCAGCAAGCGCGTCTGCGTTTCGGGCAGCGCCAGGATCTGGTTGACGTCGTCATGAATGCGTTTCTGGATGTCGGCAGGCGTGGCGCTGGGCATGTAGATGCCGTACCAGGCGCTCATTTCCACGCCAGGCACGCCGGCTTCGGCCATCGTCGGCACGTCGGGCAACTGCGCATTGCGGCGTGTGCTCAGCACGGCCAGCGCGCGCACCTTGCCGCTCTTGATGTGGGGGRTGACCGACGACGCGGTCTCGAAGGCGATCTGCACCTGCCCGCCCATCAGGTCGACCATGGCGGGGCCGCTGCCGCGATACGGGATGTGCGTCATCTGCACGCCGGTGGCGTCCTTGAACAGTTCGGCCGCGATGTGTTGCGTGCTGCCCGAGCCGCTGCTGGCGAAGTTGTATTCGCCCGGCTTGCTCTTTAACAGCGCGATCAATTCCTGCACGGTCTTGGCGGGCACCTGGTTGTTCACGACCAGGATGTTGGGCACCGCGCCCACGAACACCACGGGGGTCAGGTCGCGGTCGTTGTCGTAGCCCAGCTTCAGCAGATGCGGCGCGATGGCGTGCGCGGTAGACACGCCCATCACCATCGTGTGGTTGTCGGCAGACTTCGCGGCCAGATCAGCCGCCAGCGTGTTCGACGCGCCGGGCTTGTTCTCGACGACCACGGTCTGTTTCAGCATCGGCCCCAGCCGGTCGGCCACGGCGCGCGCCATGGCATCCGTGCCGCCGCCAGGCGCCGAACCCACCAACAGACGCAAAGGTTTCGTGGGCCAGCCGGCAGCTGGGGTTTGGGCGGCGGCTGGAGCCGACGCCATTGCCGACAGGCACAGGGCGCCCGCCGCCATCGCGGCCAATACGCGGATCTTCATGGTTGTCTCCTTGGGGTTTTCTTTGCCACTGACGGGCATTTCTTATGGGTTCATCTTAGGGATTCGGTTCGTTTCCGTAAAATGAAACTTTTGCACCAACCGTTCACCACAGGCGATCAATCATGGAACGCACCCTGAACGTCCCCGCGCTGTTGTCACGCTTGCGCATGCGGCAGATCGTGCTGCTGCTGGCCATTGACGAACGCGGCACGCTGCGCGCGGCCGCCACCCAGCTGAACATGACCCAATCGGCCGCCAGCAAAATGCTGCACGAGCTTGAGCTGGCGCTGGGCCAGCCGCTGTTTGAACGCGTGGGCCGCGGGCTGGCGCTGACGCCAGCCGGCGATTGCGTCATGGGCTATTTCCGCGGCATGCGCGGCACGGTGTCATCGCTGGCGCGAGAACTGGACGAGCTGCGGCTGGGCAGCGCAGGCAAGCTGTTCATTGGCAGCATCATGGCGGCGTCGCCCGGCCATCTGACCGACGCGCTTTTGCGGTTAAAGCAAACTTATCCGCTGCTGGCCGTGGAAATTTCCACCGGCACCAGCGATCTGCTGATCGCGCAACTGAACGAGGGCAAGCTGGATGTGGTGATTGGGCGCATGCTGACCGCGTCCGACCGCAACTACGTGTTCCGCCCGATCGGCGACGAAGCGCTGTCCGTGATCGCGGCGGTGGATCACCCGCTGGCTGGCCAGAAGCGCGTGAGCTTCGAAGCCATGCAGGACTACTCCTGGATTCTGCAACCGCAGGGCAGCCCCATGCGGGACGTGATCGAACAGGAGTTCCGGTCGCACAGCATTGCCCTGCCGCCGGGGCTGATTGAATCCGCGTCCATCCTCACGACGACCAACCTGGCGATGAAGTCACAGATGCTGGGCGTGATTCCGGAATCCGTCGCCAGCCGCTATGCGCGCCATGGCCTGCTGGCCATCCTGCCGTATCAAATTCAGCAGTCGCTGACCGCATTTGGCAGCATCGTTTCGCGCGACCGCCCGCTTACCGCAGCCGGACAGCATTTTGTCGACTTGCTGCATGAAGATAAGCGATGATAAATGCGCGTTCGGCGCATTTTTGCCTGCCTGGCGCAGTACAATCGCCGATTGCGCTTTTTGCGTTGTTACCTTGAGGTCTATCCGTGAGTGCTCTGCCCGCCTGTCCGAAGTGCCAATCTGAATTCACCTACGAAGATGGCAGCACGTATGTCTGCCCGGAATGCGCGCATGAATGGTCGGCCCAAGACGCCGCGCCCGCCGACGACGATGCCCGCGTCTACCGCGACTCGGCCGGCAACGTGCTGCAAGACGGCGACACCGTCACCGTCATCAAAGACTTGAAGCTCAAGGGCTCGGGCGGCGTGGTGAAGATGGGCACGAAGGTCAAAAGCATCCGCCTGGTGGATAGCGACCACGACATCGACTGCAAGATCGACGGCTTCGGACAAATGAGCCTGAAGTCGGAATTCGTCAAAAAGGTCTGAGGCGGCGCGGCCCGCTTTGCCGGTGCTGCCCCGCTTGCCTTGGGCCACGTGTGCAAGTTGCGCAACTTGCCCGGCATGAAAACCGGGCAAGCGCGGGCCACACCGCAATCACACGTCTTCGTCTTCTTCCTGCTTGGGCATCAAGTACGCCGTCAGCGTGCTGGACAGCCCCGCCATCACCCACAGCACGAAAAACGACACGGTGTAAAAGCCCACGCGCCCCGTGGGCACATGCCCGAAGATCGCCACATCCAAGGGGTCGATCAGCGCGAATATCAACGCGCTGCCCATCGCGGCCGCCAGGAACGACGGCCACAGAATCCACATCAATGAACGCAGGCCCATCTGTGCTCTCCCTGCTTTACGGGTTGGCTTGCGCGGCGCGCGCGCCCTCGCTCGCCTTGGGTGCGGCCTGCTCGATCACCAGGCCACGCTTGACCACGCCTTCCTGAATTGGCTCGTGGGTGAAGTTGCTGTACGCGAAGTAGATCGTGATGAAGCAGCCAATCATGGCGGCGGCAGGGCCCGCCATCAGAATCCAGGGCCAGGGCTCCTGGTACCAGGGTTTGGGCGTCGGTGCGGTTTGGGCGAGGGTCATGGGAGTGTCCTTCAGGCTTAATCAGGGACGTAAAAACTGGCGGCTTCGTCGGTCTCGATGGACCGGTTTTCGCCGTCGTGGCCGCGCGCGCGCAGCGTGATGGAGTGCGCACCGGGCTCAGCGCCTGCCGGCGCGCGAATCACCATCGGCACCAGCTTGTTGGAGGCGGCCTCCACTTCGACGGTGTCCGAGCCTTGGCGGCCAGCCATCACCGCCAGCCCAGGCATGCCGTCGGCCGACAGGCGCAGCCGCATCGGAGTGTCTGACGTGTTGATGATCTGCAAGCGGTAGACGTTTTCGATCTGCCCGCCCGCCACTTCACGGCCCAGCGCACCACGGTCACGAATGACGTCAACCCGCAGCGGGTTGCGCATCGCCAGCGACGCCACGAACGCCACGGCCAGAATCAGGATCAGGGTGCCGTAGATCAGCACGCGCGGACGCAGCAGATGCGAGCGCGCGCTTTGCGTGCTCAAGCCGTCGAGCATGGCGCGGTCTGACGTGTAGCGGATCAGGCCGGGCTCGTACTGCATCTTGTCCATGACCTGTTCGCAAGCGTCGATACAGGCGCCGCAGCCGATGCACATGTATTGCAGGCCTTCGCGGATATCGATGCCGGTGGGGCAGACTTGCACGCACAGGCTGCAATCCACGCAATCGCCCATGCCGGCGGCCTTGTGGTCCACCTTGCGCGAACGGCCGCCGCGGGGATCACCCCGGCGCTTGTCGTAGGTGACGACGAAGGTGTCCGGGTCCACCATCACGCTTTGGAATCGCGCGTAGGGGCACATGTACTTGCACACGGATTCGCGCATGAAGCCCGCGTTGCCCCACGTGGCAAAGCCATAGAACAGCATCCAGAACCATTGCCACGGCCCCAGTTGCAGCGTGAAGAGTTCATGGCCCAGTTCACGGATGGGCGCGAAATAGCCGATGAAGGTCGAGCCCGTCCACCATGCCAGCGCAATCCACAGCACATGCTTGGTGACTTTCAGGCGCGCCTTGCGCAGCGTCCACGGCGCTTCGTCCAGGCGGATGCGCGCAATGCGGTCGCCTTCAACCTTGCGCTCGATCCACATGAAGATTTCGGTGTAGACCGTTTGCGGACAGGCATAGCCGCAGAACAAGCGCCCCGCCACCGCGGTGAACAGGAACAGCGCCAGCGCGGATATCACCAGCAGCACGGCCAGGTACACCACGTCTTGCGGCCACAACACCAGGCCAAACAAATAGAACTTGCGCGCCCCCAGGTCGAACAGCACGGCCTGCCGGCCGTTCCATTGCAGCCACGGAAGCCCGTAAAAAATCAGCTGGGTGATAAACACGAACGCGATGCGCCAGCGGGCGAAATTGCCACTGACGGATCGCGGATAGATCTTGCTGCGCACCCCGGCCAGTGTCTGCTCCAGGGTTTCGGCCCCGGGGCGTGGCGGGCGCGTATGCGGGCGCCAGGGCGGCGGGTCGCCGCCAGGCGGCGTGCCGACGCTTGCGGTTGACCCATCTTCCATATGCTGCTCCGTCCTGTAAGTCCGATGATGTGGGAGGCGCGCAAGGCGTCCTCCCACTTAAGTCCTGCTGACTGCGTTACTGCCTTGCCGGCTGCGTAATGCCCTGCCGGCTGCGTAATGCCCTGCTGGCCGCGTGGCAGTCCTGCGAGCCGTGTTACTTGGCCACTGCCGCCGTGCTGGCCGCGGCCGTATCCACCACCGCCGCTTGCGCGCCGCCTTCCGGCTTGTTCGACAAGCCCCAGACCCAGGCCGTCAGCACCTTGATCTGCTCAGGATTCAGCACATGTTCCTGCGCCGGCATGCGGTTGTCGCGGCCATCCAGAATGGTCTTGACGATCGATGCTTCGGAACTGCCATACAGCCAGACGTCATCGGTCAGGTTGGGCGCGCCCACCAGCTGGTTGCCCTTGCCATCCACACCGTGACAGGCCACGCAGAAGTTGCCGAATTCGCGCTTGCCGCGGAACACGCGCACCGGGTCCGCCGTCAGCCCGGACAACGATCGCACGTACTGCGCGATGTCGCCGGCCATCTTGGCGTCGATGGCGGCCTTCCAGGGCGGCATCACGCCATGGCGGCCCTTCTTGATGGTCTCCATGATGATTTCCGGCGTGCCGCCGTGCAGCCAGTCGCCATCCGTCAGGTTCGGAAAGCTGGGGCCGCCCTTGGCGTCAGAGCCGTGGCATTGCGCGCAGTTGTTCAGAAACAGGCGCTGGCCGATTTCACGGGCGCCCGGGTCCTGCGCAATCTGCGGCACCGTCATGGTTTCAAAGCGCGCGTAGATCGGGCGCACGGCCTCGGCCATCTTGGCCTGATGCTGCGCCACTTCTTCGGTGCTGCTGTAGCCCAGCTGGCCCTTGTACGAACCCAGGCCCGGCATGAAGAACAGGTAGCCCAGCGCGAACAAGCACGCCAGCAAGTACATCCATGTCCACCAGGTGGGGACCGGGTTGTTGAGCTCGGTCAGGTCGCCGTCCCAGACGTGGCCGGTGTCTTCGACCTGGCCGCTGGCGGGCTTGGCGCCCAGCCAGCGGCGCTGCGTGTACAGCAGCCACAGGCACCAGACCACGCCGCCCACGGCGACGACCGAGATGAAATATCCCCAGAAGCCATTAACGAAATCGCTCATGACCGATTCGCTCCATCTTGTTGTGCCTGGCCGAACTCATCGGGCAGGGCGAACGGCAGCATGGCCGATTCGCGGTTGGCGCTCTGGCGCCCGCGTGAGCAGGCCCACCAGACAATGCCGAAAAAGGTCGCCATCGAAATGGCGGTAACGATTGCGCTCAAGTAACCCAGCATGATCAGCCTCCCATGGCCGCTTGCGCGGCAGGTTGCAAGGCGGACTGCGCGGCCGGCGCCGTCGCGGCCGGTGCGGCGGTGTCAGCGGCCTGCTTGGCGTCTTCAGCTTTCTTGGCGTCTTCTGCCTTTTTGGCCTCCTCTGCCTTTTTGGCTTCCGCATCCTGCTTGGCTTCTGCAGCCTGCTTGGCCTTGCGCACACCGACGCCCAAGCTTTGCAGGTACTCGACCAGCGCGTCCTCTTCCGTCTTGCCTTCAATGGCCTTGGGCGCGTCGGCGATCTGCTGATCCGTGTACGGCACGCCCAGCATCCGCAGCGCACGCATGCGCTCGGCCACGTTCTCGCCGGTGATCACCGTCTTTTGCAGCCACGGATAGGCAGGCATGTTCGACTCGGGCACCAGCTTGCGCGGATCGCGCAAGTGGATGCGGTGCCAGTCGTCGGAGTAACGCTCGCCCACGCGCGCCAGATCGGGGCCGGTGCGCTTCGAACCCCACAGGAACGGATGATCGAAGACCGATTCCGCCGCCGTCGAGTACGGCCCGTAGCGCTGCACCTCCGCAGCCAGCACGCGCACCTGCTGCGAGTGGCAGCCGACGCAGCCTTCGCGGATGTACACGTCGCGGCCCATCAGCCGCAGCGGGCTGTAGGGTTCAACGCCCGCCACCGGCTGGGTCGTGCTGTGCTGGAAGAACAGCGGAACGATCTGGACCAGGCCCGCAAAGGACACCACCAGGATGCTCGCGATGATCATCCAGCCAATGTTCTTCTCAAGCGTCTGGTGAGAAAAGAAGCCAGTTTTCTTGTTGGCCATGATGTCCTCTCGTCAAACAGTGGCCGGCACGGCGGGCGCGTCAACGACGGCGACCGGCGGGCGAGCGGCATGGGGATCGTCCAGCGGAATGGCGGGGTTGACCGGCTGCGCACCGCGCACCGTCTTCCACACGTTCCAGGCCATGACGAACACCCCCGACAGGAACAACGTGCCACCAAGCAAGCGGATCAGGTAGTACGGAACCCGCGTCTTCAGTTCTTCGACGAAGCTGTAGACCAGGGTGCCGTCGGGTGCGGTGTCGCGCCACATCAGGCCCTGCTGCACGCCGGCGATCCACATGGCGGCGATGTACAGCACCACGCCGATGGTCGCAATCCAGAAGTGCAGTTCGATGGCGCGCACGCTGTACATCTTCTCGCGGCCATACAGGCGCGGGATCAGGTAGTAGAGCGATCCAAACGAGATCATCGCGACCCAGCCCAGCGCGCCGGAGTGCACGTGGCCGATGGTCCAGTCCGTGTAGTGCGACAGCGCGTTGACGGTGCGGATCGACATCATCGACCCTTCGAACGTGGACATGCCGTAGAACGACAGCGCCGTGACCATGAACTTCAGGATCGGGTCGGTGCGCAGCTTGTACCAGGCGCCTTGCAGCGTCATGATGCCGTTGATCATCCCGCCCCACGACGGCGCCAGCAGAATCAGCGAAAACGTCATGCCCAGCGATTGCGTCCAGTCAGGCAGCGACGTATACAGCAGATGGTGCGGACCCGCCCACATGTACGTGAAGGCCAGCGCCCAGAAGTGGACGATGGACAGGCGGTACGAATAGATCGGGCGGCCAGCCTGCTTGGGCACGAAGTAATACATCATGCCCAGGAAGCTCGTCGTCAGGAAAAAGCCCACCGCGTTGTGGCCATACCACCACTGCACCATCGCGTCCTGCACGCCGGCGTAGGCCGAGTACGACTTCCACATCGACACCGGCATTTCGATGTTGTTGAAGATGTGGAGAATGGCGATGGTGAGGATGTACGAGCCGAAGAACCAGTTGGCCACGTAGATGTGTTTGGACCGGCGCTTGATGATCGTGCCGAAGAACACGATGGCATAGGCCACCCAGACCAGCGTGATCAGGATGTCGATGGGCCATTCGAGTTCGGCGTATTCCTTGCTGCTGGTGAACCCCATCGGCAAGGTGATCGCGGCGGCGACGATGACGACCTGCCAGCCCCAGAACGTGAAGGCGGCAAGCTTGTCCGAGAACAGCCGCGCCTGACAGGTGCGTTGCACGACGTAGTACGACGTCGTGAACAGCGCGCTGCCGCCGAACGCGAAGATCACCGCGTTGGTGTGCAGCGGGCGCAGGCGGCCGTAGCTGAGCCATGCGGTGTCGAAATTCAACTGAGGCCAAATCAGCTGCGCGGCGATAAAAACGCCCACAGCCATGCCGACAATGCCCCACACCACCGTCATGAGCGCGAACTGCCTCACGATCTTGTAGTTGAAGGTATCGGCCTTGCTTGCGATTGCGGCGCAATCGTTCATCACCCTTCCCCTAAAGTAACAAATAGCTCCAGGCTTGAATGATGGGACACGTCACAGGAGTCGGCGTTGATATGGATCAAGCGCCAGAGGGCGCACGCGGGAACGCAGCGCGGGCGCAACGAACCAAGGCCGCTTTCAAGAAAATTCCGTTGTTGCTCGGGCATGCCGCGCCAGCCCGCGCGCAGCGAACAGGCCGAACACAATCGTGCTTAGCCGCGGCTGGCGGGGCCGCTGTCGTCGTCGCGCAAGATGGCGGTGCCGGCGCTGTCGGTGTCGTCGTACTGGCCATTGAAAACGGCCCACCAGAGCGACACGCCTATCACCAGCACAAACAGCAGCGACAAGGGCAAGAGCAGGTAGAGGATGGTCATGGCGCGGCTTCCAGCGCTGCGGGCGAAGCGATCGCGCCCGACCAGTCGCGGCGGCACAAGCGCCACGAGTTATAGGCCACGGCCAATGACGACACCAGCATCGTGATGGCGGCCAGCCACGGCTGCACCCAGCCCATCAGCGCAAGCGGCGTCATGAGCAGGTGCCAGATCAGCGAACCATACAGGTTCTGCCGCGCCTTGTGGCGCGCCTGTTCCAAGAGTTCGTCTAGCGCGGCGTCCGGCATCGTGGGATGTGCGGCCAGCGCGGAGTGCGCGGACGCCATCGCGGTGGGCACCGCCATCGACATTGCGCAAGGGCAGCTCATGACCAGCAGCGCAACCATCACCGGAATGCTGTGCGCCGGGTCGATGTATGCCCAGCCGGCAGCGGCCGCCAAGGCCAGCGCCACCTGGATCATGACGAAGCGTGAAGCCAGCCGATCAGCGCGTGCGCCAAGGTCCAGCCGCTGCGCCTCGACGCGTTGATGGCGCTGCCCGCCCGCCGCACCGCCAAACGATTGGCGGGCGCACAGTTCCAGGTAGCGGGCGGTCAACAGAAAGGCCACGAACATCGTGACGGAATCAAAATAGACTTCGCCGCGCCCCGTCCAGGTGGCATGAACGCTGGGGATGAACGCGGCGACGATGCCCAGCGCCACCGGCACGTCCATGCCGGCGCGCCCGTGGCGCAGGTTGTCTCCAGCATGACGCCAGATCGGCCACGCTGAATACAGCACCACGGGGATGGTCAGCGCAAAGCTGGCCCAGTTCATCAGCACGATGGCCCAGTCCAGCGTTTCCAACGCATCGGCGGGCATGCTGTCGTGGCGCAGGTAGCCGGGCCACGCGAACATCATCACCTGCATCATCGCCAGCCAGGCCAGCGACAAGCGCACCAGGGCATGGCGGCGCTGCTGGCGGTCGGTATCTGACAGGCAGGCCGGGACGGCGAAGATCGATTTTGCTCGCATGCGCCGATGGTAACGAGCGCCCCCGCCCCCCGCCTTGATCTGGATCAAGCCGCTTTTTATGGCTTGCCTATGAACCGGATCAGGGGCGTTGCTGACGCAGCACGGCCACGACGGCGCGGATCAGCGTGGCCAGTTCGTCGTCTGTGATCGTCAGCGCGGGCGTCAGGTACACGACGTTGCCGAAGGGGCGCACCCAGACCCCGGCTTCGACCAGCCGCCGCTTCAAGGCTTCGCGGTCGGTGATGCCATCCAGCTCCACCACGCCAATCGCGCCCAGCACGCGGACATCGCGCACCCAGGGCAAGTCGCGGCACGGTTCCAGGCCGGCCGCCAATGCCTGGGACAGCGCCTGCGCCTGCGCCAGCCGGGGTTCGGATTCGAACAGATCCAGCGACGCATTGGCCGCCGCGCAGGCCAGCGCATTGCCCATGAACGTGGGGCCGTGCATCAGCGCGTGCGCTGGGTTGTCGGACCAGAAGGCGTCGAACACCCGGTTGCTGGCCACCGTGGCGGCCAGCGGCAGCGTGCCGCCCGTCAGCGCTTTGGACAAGGTGATGATGTCGGGCTTGATGCCGGCCTGCTCAAACGCGAACATCGAGCCCGTGCGCCCGAAGCCGGTGAAGATTTCGTCAAAGATCAGCAGCAAGCCGTGGCGGTCGGCCAGGCGGCGCAAGCGGCGCAGCACTTCCGGGTCATGCAGCAGCATGCCGCCCGCGCCCTGCACCAGCGGTTCGACGAGGATGCCGGCCAGTTGCGGCGCGCGCGTTTCCAGGAACTGATCCAGCGCCGCCAGGGTGGCGTCATCGCGCGGCAGGTCCACGATGTCGTGCTCGGCCAGCATGCCGCGGTACAGGCTGTGCATGCCGTCGTCGGGATCGCACACGGCCATGGTGCCGAACGTGTCACCGTGATAGCCGCCCCGAAACGCCAGAAAGCGGCTGCGGCCGCGCTCGCCCTGGTTCAACCAGAACTGCACCGCCATCTTCATGGCGACTTCCACCGCCACCGACCCCGAGTCGGTATAGAAAACGCGGTCCAGCCCCGGCCCCAGCAGCCCGGCCAGCCGGCGCGCCAGCGTCAGCGCGGGCTCGTGGGTCAGGCCGCCGAACATCACATGCGGCATGGCGTCCAACTGCGCGCGCACGGCCTGGGCAATGTGCGGGTGGTTGTAACCGTGACAGGCCGTCCACCAGGACGCCACGCCATCGATCAGGCTGCGCCCGTCGGCCAGTTCCAGCCGGCTGCCGTGGCTGCGCACGACGGGCAGCGGTGGCGTCACCGTTTTCATTTGGGCATAGGGGAGCCAGATGTGGGGCTGGCCCTGGGCCACCCAGTCGGGCGTGTGCATGTTTGAGCTCCGAAAAAGCAGGCGCCGCCGCAGGCATTCCCGGCGCCGTGGACGCCGGAAAGCGCCGGGCGCGCCTCCACTACAATGGCCCGCATTCTACGGCTTGGCGCGGGCGTTGCCCTGGCCCGGCCGCTGCCGGAACGATTGATGTCTAAGCTGGATTCCCTGTTTTTCTCTGAGTTGGCCGCCGCGGACACCCGCCGCGTACGCCGCCGCCTGCGCACCGCCACGGCCGCGCCGCCCGGGCGCATCGTGCTCAATGGCGCCCCCGTGCTGAACTTTTCCAGCAACGATTATCTGGGGCTGTCCAAGCACCCGCTGCTGATCGAGCGTGCGCGCGAATGGGCCGCCCGCCATGGTGCGGGCGCGCAAGCGTCGCGGCTCGTGTGCGGCAACCTGGATTTGCACGAACAGGTGGAAGCCAAGCTGGCCCGCCTGAAAGGCACCGAGGCCGCGCTGCTGCTGGCTTCGGGCTGGCAGGCCAACGCCGCAGTGCTGCCCGCCCTGCTGCGCGCCGCCGCAAGCCAGGGCGACATCGAGCTCTATGCCGACAAGCTCAACCACGCCAGCCTGCATCAAGGGTGCCAGGCGGCCGGGGTCAAGCAGATCCGGTTCCGGCACAACGACCTGGACCATCTGGAAAGCCTGCTCGCCGCCAAGGTGAAAGCGGGCGCGGGTACTGGCGCGGGTACCGGCGCGGGCAGGGGCAAGCCCGTGTCGCGCTTCATCGTCACCGAAAGCGTGTTCAGCATGGACGGCGACCGCACCGACGTCGCCCGCCTGGCGGACCTGGCCGACCGCTACCAAGCCTTTGTCTACCTGGACGAAGCGCACGCGACTGGCGTGCTGGGACCCGGCGGCATGGGGCTGGCAGGGCTGGCCCCCGGGCGCATCGATCTGGCGATGGGCACGTTCAGCAAGGCGCTGGGCGGGTTCGGCGCGTATGTGGCCGGGTCGCGCGCGCTGTGCGACTACCTGATCAACACGTGCTCCGGCTTCATCTACACCACGGCATTGCCGCCCGCCGTGCTGGGCGCGATGGACGCCGCGCTCGACCTTGTGCCGACCCTGGACGCCGAACGCGCCCGGCTGGGTGCGAACGGTGACCGGCTGCGCGCCGCGCTGCAAGACATGGGTTTGGACACCGGCGATTCCTCCACGCAGATCGTGCCGGCCATCGTGGGCGACGAAGCGCGCGCGCTGGACATGGCGGCCAGCCTGGAACGCCGTGGCCTGCTGGCCGTGGCCATCCGCCCGCCCACCGTGCCGGCCGGCACCAGCCGCTTGCGCCTGACGCTAAGCGCCGCGCACCGCGACGCCGACGTCGCCCAACTGATCGACGGCATCAAGGCGGTGCTGGCATGAGTACCCTGCGCCCCACCCTGCTCTTCATTCACGGCTGGGCGTTTGACGCGTCCGTCTGGACGCAACTGCGCGCCGCGCTTGCCGACTGGCCGCATGCTGTGGCCGACGCCGGTTACTTCGGCGCTACGCCCGCAGTGATCGACCCCGTCACTGGCCCCGTCACCGACACTGACTCCATCACCGGCCCCGACACTGCCCCCATCAATGGCCCCGTCATCGCCATTGGCCATTCGCTGGGCGTGATGCGCCTGTTGCGAAGCCTGCCGTCCAATTGCGTAGGCGTGGTGTCGATCAACGGCTTCCCGCGCTTTAGCGCCGCGCCAGACTTTGAGGCCGGCGTGCCGCGCCGCATGCTCGACCGCATGATGAAACGCTTGTCGGCCGACCCAGCCGCCGTCGTGCACGACTTTCGCGAACGTTGCGCAGAGGCATCCGTATTAGGTGAACCGCGCCTGGAACCGCTCGCCCGCGACCTGGAAGCCTTGCGTGACGAAGACCAGCGCGACGCCTTGGCGGCGTTGCCCGTTCCGCTGCTGATCCTGGCCGGGGAAGACGACCCCATCGTTCCCGCCGCCATGACGCAAGCCGCGTTCGGCGGCCGCGTGGGTGACGAACGGCACGATCTGGAACACGGCGGGCATTTGCTGCCGGTGTCGGACGCCCCCTGGTGCGCGCGCCATATCGCCGGCTTCATCGCCCGCGTGGCGCCAGCGGCTTGATGCAAGTCACCCAACGCAATGCAGGGGTCGGCGCCCGCTTCGGCGCCGCCGCCCACCACTATGAAGCGCATGCGCCCATCCAGCGCATCACCGCCGAACGGCTGGCCAGCGATATCGCCCGCTTGAACTTGCCCGCGCGCCCTCGCATCCTGGAAATCGGTTGCGGCACCGGGTTGCTGACCCAGGTCCTGGCGCGCCAGTTGGGTGCGGCAGACTGGACCATCACCGACATCTCGCCCGCCATGCTCGCCACCGCCCGAAGCGGCCCGGCGTTACCTGGCACCGCGCGCTACCTGGTGCTGGATGGCGAAACCCCCCAGGCGCTGGATGGCGAGTACGACCTGATCTGCTCCAGCCTGGCCGTGCAATGGTTCACGGACCTGAACGCGGGCCTGGGCCGACTCGCCGCGCGGCTGGCGCCCTGCGGCTATCTGGCCGTGGCCACGTTGGCGGCAGGCACCTTCGCCGAATGGCAGGACGCGCATCTGGCGGCGGGTTTCGTTGCCGGCACGCCACCCTACCCGCCGTGCCAGCTCATCCGTCCCGCCATGAGCAATCTGGCCGGTGGCGTGCGCAGCGAGCGGCTGATACAAAATCATCCTGATGGCCTCGCTTTTCTGAAGGGCTTGAAAGGCATAGGCGCCACCACGCCCGCGCCCGGCCGCCCGCCGCTCTCTGCGGCGGCGCTGCGCCGGGTGTTGGCGGCGTTTGACGAACAAGGAGCCACGGTGACGTATCACCTGGCCTACGGTATGTGGAAAAAATCGACGCATCGCCCCGCCGGGGTTTTCGTGACCGGCACTGACACCGGCATCGGCAAGACGCTGGTGTCCGCCATCCTGGCGCGCGCCTGGAACGCCGACTACTGGAAGCCGGTGCAGACCGGCGTCTCCGAAGACCCGGGCGACACCGACACCGTCGCCCAACTGGCGCAACTGCCGCCCGAACGCCTGCACCTGCCCGCCTACGTGCTGCAAGCGCCGCTATCCCCGTGGGCCGCGGCCACGCTGGAAGACACCGTCGTCGACGCCACCTCCATCGTGCCCCCCGCCACCACCGCCCCGCTGATTGTGGAAGGCGCGGGCGGCCTGTACGTGCCGATCGACGACACGCACATGATGATCGACCTGATCGCTCGCCTGGACATGCCCGTGGTGCTGGCCGCACGCAGCGGGCTGGGCACCATCAATCACACATTGCTCAGCGTGGAAGCGCTGAAACGCCGCGGCATCCCAATTCTGGGCGTGGTAATGAGCGGCCCGCTGTCCGCCGGCAACAAGGAAGCCATCGAACGCTTTGGCGACGTCCGCGTACTGGCCGAGATCCCGCCCCTGGCGCACGTCGACGCGGCAGCCGTCGCAATGCTGGCGCAAAGCATCCCGCCACTGGACGAATGCCTGGCCGCGCTAGGCGGCGCGCCGGCGGTGGCGGATTAAGGGGGACTACATCACCCCAACGCCCCACCTGCCCGTAGCGCCTCGGCTCTTTCCGGGGATATCCCTGCTTCCGCCAGCACGGCCCCGCTGTGTTCTCCGAACGCGGGCGCAGCGCTTGGGGTGTCGGGCACCGTGCGGCCGAACTTGATGGCTTGGGCGAAGCCCTGGTAGCTGCCGACGACCGGGTGGGTGAAGGTCGAGATCATGTTTTCGGCTTGCACCTGCGGGAAGTCGAACATGTCTTCGACACCACGCGCGGCGGCGCAGGGAACGGCTTCGCCGAACCAGGTTTCCCATTCCAGCGCGCTGCGGGCGCGCAATGCCTCGTGCAGGCGCGGCACGATTTCGTCGCGGTGTTCGGCGCGCTTGCGCACCGAGTCGTAGCGCGCGTTTGCGGCCAGGTCGGACAAGCCGGTTTTTTCGCACAGGGCTTGCCAGAAATGCGGCGTGTTCGCAGAAATGTACAGATAGCCATCGCCCGTGGGGTGAATGCCGGTGATGCCGCCTGAGCGCATGTCGCGCCCGATGTTGCGCGGTTCGCCTTCGGCCCAGATCAACCTTGCCGATTGCAGCGCCAGCGCGCTGCGCAGCAACGACACACCCACGAACTGGCCACGCCCGCTGCGTTCACGTTCGTAGAGCGCCGACGCCACGCCCGCCGCCACCATCGACGACGCGTAGTAATCCACGATCGATCCGTACAGGATCTCGGGCGGGCCATCGGCCTTGCCCTGCAACGCGCACATGCCCGTCATCGTTTGCAGCACCTGGTCGTAGCCGGCCTTGTCCTTCAAGGGGCCCTGCTCGCCATAGCCCGACACCGCGCAATAGATCAGGCGCGGGTTCAGCTCGGCCAGTTGCTCGTAGGCGATGCCCAGACGCGCGGGCACGCTGGGCCGGAAGTTGTGGACCAGCACATCCGCCTGCCGGGCGAGTTCATGCAGCACAGCCAGCGCGTCGGGGTTTTTCAGATCCAGCACCAGGCCGCGCTTGCCCCGATTCACGCCCAGAAAGGCGCGGCTTTCGGCGTCGAGCGTGGACGGATATTTGCGCAGGTTGTCGCCCGTGGGCGGCTCGACTTTGATGACGTCTGCGCCCTGGTCCGCCAGCAAGGTGCAGCCATAAGGGCCGGCGATGTAGGCGCTAAGGTCCAGCACGCGCACGCCCGCCAAGGGGCCGCCGGTGCTCTGCGCCGCGGTGGTTGCTGCGCCCGGCATCATTGCGCCTCCGCAGCGCTGACCAGACCCAGCCCCGACGCCGCACGCAAAATCGCTTCGGCGCGGCGCAGGAAGGGGCCATCGATCATGCGGCCGTCCACGACGAACGCTGCAACGCCCTTTGCAGAGGCCTCGCGCGCTGCCAGCACCACTCGGCCCGCGTGCGCGATTTCTTCGTCTGTGGGGCGAAATGCCGCATTGGCCAGCGCCACTTGTTTGGGGTGAATGCAGCTCTTGCCCAGAAAGCCAAAGCTACGCGCCAACGCCGCTTCGGCGCGATAGCCCGCTTCGTCGTCGATATTGGCGAATGCCGAGTCATAGGCGAACACGCCCGCCTCCGCCGCGGCCATGCGCAAGGCGAACATGGCTTGCTGCACGGCGGCAGGTTCGCGGCGGCCAATGCCAGCCGGCTCGAACAAGTCGCCCAAGCCCAATTGCAAACCGGCCACGCTGGGGTGCGCCGCCGCCAAACTCGCCGCCCGCCGCAACGCGCGCGGCGACTCGATGTTCAGCAGCAAGCCCACCGCGTCATGCACGCCATTGGCGATTCGCGCCTGCTCGATCGCGCTGGCGGCCGCCACCACATCTTCTTCGCGTTCTGCCTTCGGCAGGTTCACCAGGTGCAGCCCCGGCCGCACTACCGCCTGCACGTCCGCATGAAAGTGTCCGGAGTCCAGCGCGTTGACGCGCACGATCAGCGTCTTGCCCGACGCCGCCGCTTCCGGCCCCGCGAGCATACGGGCCAGATGGCCGCGCGCCTCGTCCTTGCGCGAGTCGGCCACGGCGTCTTCCAGGTCGAACGACAGGGCATCGGCGTCGCCATTGAAGGCCTTGGCGAACAACTCGGGACGCGATCCCGGAACGAACAGTTTGCTTCTCATGCTTGCACTCTTTGGGGAATGGGAATCGGGACCGATGACGCGCTTACTGGATGGAGATGTTGCGGTCGCTCGCCACCTGTTTCCACTTGGCCGCATCGGCCCGGACCAGGTCTGCGAATTGCGGCACGGTCAGTTCGGCCGGCACCGCGCTTTCCTCGGCGAACATGGCGCGCATCTTCTGGTCGTTCACGATGCCGCGGATTTCGGCGTTCAGCTTGTCCACCAGGGGCGCAGGCGTGCCTGCCGGGGCCAGCACGCCCCACCAGAGTTCCACCGCGTAGCCGGGCTGGCCTTCGCCTATCGTGGGCAGCGCCGGATAGAACTGCGAACGCTCAGGCGACGTCACGGCCAGCACGCGCAGCTTGCCGCCCTTGAGCAGCGACGCCGTGGACGCAAAGCTGCCAATCACAAAGTCCACGCGGCCACCGGCCAGATCATTCAGCGCATGCGACATGCCCTTGTAGGGCACATGCGTGAAGGAGGTTTTCTCGCCGCCGGCCAGAATTTCGCTGGCCATCTGGTTGACCGAGCCCAAGCCGGCGCTGCCGTAAGTCAGCTTGCCGGGCTCCTTGCGGCCTGCGGCCAGCAGATCGGCCATGGACTGATACGGCGAATCCTTGCCCACCACCAGCGCCATCGGGCTGCGCGCCAGCATCGCCACGGGCGCAAAGCTGCGCACCACGTCGTACTTCAGATTGGTCTGCACGGCGGCGTTGGTCGTCAACGTGGACGACGACAGCATCAGCACCGACCCATCCTTGGGCGCGCGCGCCACGTATTCCGCGCCAATTGCGCCGCCCGCGCCGGGGCGGTTTTCGACGATGACGGTGGTGGACAGCTTGGCGCCCAGCTTCTCGGCCAGCACGCGGGCGAAGACGTCGTTGCTGCCGCCTGGCGGAAACGGCACCACCATCGTGATCGTGGCCGGCACGGCGGGTGCAGCTTGCGCCACGGACACGCCCGGCGCGCCCAGCGCCACGGTCAACGCCAACGCGGGCAATAAGGCGGCGCGTGCGCCGGCCAGGATCTTGTTCATGCGGTGTCTCCTCGGTTGCGGTCTGGCCGGCGTGGAATGCCTGGCGTTCAGCCGCTTGTCGTTGTGGTTGAAGCCGATACTAGGACGCCGCTCTGGTGATATAAAGCGAGGATTCTTAAAACACTACGTGAGGATTTCTGATGAAGATCGAGTCTTTCCGTACGCTTAACGCCGTGCTGCGCGGCGGCAGCTTTGCGGCGGGTGCGGCGGACATGAACCTGTCGCCCAGCGCGGTCAGCCTGCAAATGAAGCAGATGGAGGAATACTTCGGCCAGCCGCTGTTTGACCGTTCGGCGCTACAGGTGCGGCCCAACGCGTTTGCGGCCGAGGTGGATGCGGTGTTGCAAGAGGCGCTGTCGCGTCTGGACGAATTGCGCCGGCGCAGCACGCCCGCCGTTGAGGGCCGCGTCCGCCTGGGCACGATCGAACCGTTGCAGGTCACGCTGCTGCCCCCGCTGCTGCGCAAGCTGCGCGAACGCTATCCGCTGCTGGACGTGCGGCTGGTGCGCGGCCGCGCCACGGAGCTGACAGAAAAATTGAAGCAAGGCGAGATCGACGCGGCCATCATCACGCAGCCGGAAACGGGCGGCTCGCGCCGTCTGACATGGACGCCGCTGTTTCGTGAAACGCTGGTGTTGATTGCACCGCCCGATTCGCGTGAGACGCGCGTGGCGGAATTGTTCCAGCAGTACGAGTGGATTCGTTTCGACAAGACCACCATCGGCGGGCGCCTGGCCGCGCGTTATGTGGCGCAACACGCCCCGCACGCGCGTTGCCGCATCGAAATGCAATCGCTGGCCGCGTTGACGGCGCTGGTGTCCGCCGGGCTGGGCGTGTGCGTGTTGCCGGAACCCGGGGCCAATTTGCTGGACGTGCACCCGGTGCGCGTGCTGCCGCTGGGCAAGCACGCGCCTTATCGCCAGATTTCATTCGTCTGCCGCCAGACCGACCAGGACAACCGCCTGGTGCAAGCGCTGCTGGAAGGCGCAAGGCCGTAGCACATCGGACTTGGACACCGGACTTGGACACCGCCCCCGTTTCCCGATGGCCCATCGCTGCGCCCCTGAGGGTCTGCGTCCTACGCCTCGCCTTCCACCTTGGCCATGTCGATGAACGCCCGCAACGCCGACGACACGCGCCGTTGCCGCGGGTAATACAGCATGAAGCCGGGAATGGACGGGCACCAATCTTCCAGCAGCCGCACGAGCTTGCCGGCGGCCAGCAATTCCGTCACATAGGTTTCCGGCACGCTGCCAATGCCGATGCCGTCCACCGCGGCGCGCACCTCGGCGTGCACGTCGCTCAGCGAAATGCGGCCCGCCACATCCAGCTCGATCGCCACGCCGTCCTTTTCGAATTCCCATTTATAGAATCGCCCGCTGGCAAAGCGATAGCGCACGCATTCGTGCTGCATCAAATCATTGGGATGCCGGGGCGGTTCACGCCCTTGAAGATACGCGGGCGACGCCACGACCGCCACGCGCAGGCGCGGGCCGATCTGCACGGCCACCATGTCTTCGGGAACGGCCTCCAGCAAGCGCACCCCCGCATCAAAGCCCGAGGCCACGATATCGACAAAGTTATCGTCTTCACCGATTTCCAGCCGGATATCCGGGTACGCCGCTAAAAAGCGCGCCGCAAACGGCATCAACAACAGGTAGGACGCCGCGCGCGAGGTGTTGATGCGCAGGGTGCCCGACGCCGACCCGCGAAACTGGTTCATTTCTTCGAGCGCATCGCCCAGGTCATGCAGCACGGGCAGCATGCGCTCGGCCAGCCGTTGGCCCGCGTCGGTCAACGCCACGCTGCGCGTCGTGCGGTTGAACAGGTTCACGCCCAGCCGCTCTTCCAGGCTGCGGATGGCGTAGCTGACGGCGGAGGTCGACAAGCCCAGTTCTTCGCCCGCGCGGCGAAAACTACAGTGACGGGCGACGGCGGCGAACGCGGCCAGGTGGGACAGGTTATCGGGCAGCATGATTGTGCTATTTCATCGAACAAAGCATGCGGAAATTCTAGCTTGATCCGGGGTTTCCACAGGAATATTGTGAACGCCTGCTTAACAAATTCTGTCGAGATACCCCATGATTCAAGCCCGTGGCTACGCCGCCCACAGCACCGATACCCCCCTCGTCCCGTTCAGCTTCACCCGCCGCGAGCCGGGCGACGACGACGTGCTGATCGACATTCTGTACAGCGGCATCTGCCATTCCGACTTGCATCAGGCCCGTGGCGACTGGGGCAACTCCGTCTACCCGATGGTGCCGGGCCACGAAATTGTGGGCCGCGTCACCCAGGTCGGCAAGAACGTCAGCAAGTTCAAGACGGGCGACTACGCCGGCGTGGGCTGCATGGTGGACTCCTGCCTGCACTGCAAGGCCTGCCGCCTGAACCTGGAGCAATACTGCGAGGAAGGCGCAACGCTGACCTACAACGACAAGGAACGCGGCAGCGACCAGCTGACCTTCGGCGGTTACTCCGACCGCATCGTCGTGAAGGAACACTTTGCGGTGAAGGTGTCCGACAAGCTCGACCTGAAGGCCGTGGCCCCGCTGCTGTGCGCGGGCATCACGACCTATTCGCCGCTGCGCCACTGGAAGGTCGGCCCGGGGCAGAAGGTGGGCGTCATCGGCCTGGGCGGCCTGGGCCACATGGGCGTGAAGTTCGCCCACGCGATGGGCGCGCATGTCGTCATGATCACCACGTCCGCCGACAAGGGGCGCGACGCCAAGCGGCTGGGCGCCGACGACGTGCTGGTGTCGCGCGATGCCGACGCGATGGCGGCGCACGCCGGCACCTTCGACTTCCTGCTGAACACCGTGCCCGTCAGCCATGACGTGAACCCGTACCTGGCGCTGCTGGGCTTGAACGGCACCATGGCGCTGGTCGGCGCGCTGACGCCGCTGGACCCCATCCCCGGCGCCAACCTGATCATGGGCCGCAAGTCGATTGCGGGCTCGGCCATCGGCGGCATGGAAGAAACGCAAGAGATGATGGACTTCTGCGCCGAACACGGCATCGTCAGCGATGTGGAAATGGTGCCGATCCAGTCCGTCAACGAGGCCTACGAACGCTTGATCAAGAACGATGTGAAGTACCGCTTCGTGATTGACATGGCTTCGTTGGCGGCTGAACAGCCGCTGGCCGCATAGGGCAGCGTAGCGCGGCATAGGGCAGCGTAGCGCGGCATCGGGCCTGCGCTGCCGAGGCCGGCGGCGCACAAGGGGCCGCGCGCCGCAGGCCGACGCTTCAGGGTGAAAAAAAAGGGTGCCCGAAGGCACCCTGAATCCACCCTACAACAGCACCTACAACTGCAAAGCAACCCCTTCAATCATGTGCGGAAGGCTGCTTTAAGCCACCTTCTGCGTCTTGCCGTGTTCAAACTGGGCCTCTTCCGTCGAGCCGGTCAGCGCGGTGGTGGAAGACTGGCCGCCTTCGATCGTCTGCGTGACGGCGTCGAAGTAGCCGGTGCCCACTTCGCGCTGGTGCTTCACGGCGGTGAAGCCCAGGTCGGCGGCGGCGAATTCCTTCTGCTGCAATTCCACGAAGGCGCTCATCTGGCGGCGGGCATAGCCGTGGGCCAGTTCGAACATGCCGTAGTTCAGCGCATGGAAGCCGGCCAGCGTGATGAACTGGAACTTGTAGCCCATGGCGCCCAGCTCGCGCTGGAACTTGGCGATGGTGCCGTCGTCCAGGTTCTTCTTCCAGTTGAACGAGGGCGAGCAGTTGTACGCCAGCAGCTTGCCCGGGAATTGGCGATGGATGGCGTCCGCGAACTTGCGGGCGTATTCCAGGTTGGGCGTGGACGTTTCGCACCAGATCAGGTCGGCGTACGGCGCATAGGCCAGACCACGCGAGATGGCCTGGTCGATACCGGCCTTGGTGCGGAAGAAGCCTTCCACAGTGCGCTCGCCAGTGATGAACGGGCGGTCGTTTTCGTCGACGTCGCTGGTCACGAGATCCGCCGCGTCGGCGTCAGTACGGGCCAGCAGCACGGTGGGCGTGCCCATCGTGTCGGCGGCGAGACGGGCGGACACCAGCTTGGCCACGGCCTCGCGGGTGGGCACCAGCACCTTGCCGCCCATGTGGCCGCACTTCTTCACGGAAGCCAGCTGGTCTTCAAAGTGCACGCCCGAGGCGCCGGCGTCGATCATGGCCTTCATCAGTTCGAAGGCGTTCAGCACGCCGCCGAAACCGGCTTCGGCATCCGCCACGATGGGCGCGAAGTAATCGATGTAGCCTTCGTCGCCCGGGTTCTTGCCTTCCATCCACTGGATCTGGTCGCAGCGGGCCAGCGAATTATTGATGCGGCGRACCACTTGCGGCACCGAGTTGGCSGGGTACAGCGACTGGTCGGGATACATTTCGCCGGCCAGGTTGGCGTCACCGGCAACTTGCCAGCCAGACAGGTAAATSGCCTTSAGGCCRGCCTTGACCTGCTGCATGGCCTGGTTGCCCGTCAATGCGCCCAGCGAATTCACGAAAGGCTCGCTATGCAGTTGCTCCCACAGACGGGTCGCGCCACGCTGGGCCAGCGTGTGCTGCACGCTGATGGAACCGCGCAGGCGGATGACATCTTCGGCGCTGTAGTCGCGCTTGATGCCCTGCCACCGGCTGTTCTCGGCCCAGTCTTTCTGCAGATTGCGGATTTCGGTTTCGCGATTGCTCATGGTGATGCTCCTGGTCAGTGATGAGAAGACTTCAAAAGATTCGCGTCTTGCATTGCGTGAATCGTTGGACAAAGTCTATGCCTCTGCTGCGGAGCAATGCGGGCTTATGTCTTATAGAAGATGAAAAATGTTTTTCTTATAAATCATTAACTTAGAAGTGAGGTTTCGCATTGCGAAACGATATTGTCATCTGTGAAATGCGCCCTCGTTGCATAGCAGCAGGAACTTTCACATGACGAGACTTACATTTCATAATGCGAAAAAATGCCGGTTTTTGAAGCGCCTACAATGCCTCCATTCCGATGATTTCCATGGTTTCGCTATGACCCTGTCTCACGGCCCGCTGGGCCAGAGCGTGGCCTACGCCTCGCAATACGACCCGTCCCTGCTCTTTCCCATTGCGCGTTCGCACAACCGCGCGGCGCTGAATCTCACCGCCGGCAGCCTGCCCTTTACGGGTGTGGACTTGTGGAACGCCTATGAGCTGTCGTGGCTGGACGCCAAAGGCAAGCCGCGCGTCGCCATGGCGACGTTCTCGGTGCCGGCCGACAGCCCCAACATCATCGAGTCCAAGTCGTTCAAGCTCTATCTGAATTCGTTCAACCAGACGCGCCTGGTGAATTCGGCCGCGTTGCGCGGACGACTGGAACGTGACCTGAGCGCCGCCGCGGGCGCGCCCGTGGGCCTGGATTTTTTCCTGCCGCAGCGCTTTTCTGAATTGCAGATGGGTGAGATGGACGGCATCTACATCGACAAGCTGGATATCGAAATCGATACCTATGAGCCCGCGCCCGAGGTGCTGCGCACACGGCCCGGCGATGTGGTCGAGGAAACGCTGGCCTCGCGCTTGTTGAAGTCGAACTGCCCGGTCACCGGGCAACCTGATTGGGCCAGCGTGCAAATCCGTTATCGCGGTGCACCCATCGACCGCGAATCGCTGCTGCGCTATGTGGTGTCGTTCCGCCAGCACGCTGAATTCCACGAGCACTGCGTGGAACGCATCTTCAGCGACATCATGCAAGCCTGCGCCCCCGAACAACTGACCGTCTACGCGCGCTATACGCGCCGGGGCGGGCTGGACATCAACCCGTGGCGCAGCAACTTCGAAAGCGCGCCTCCGGCCGACGTCCGCACCGTCCGCCAGTAAGCACGCGTTGCCCGGCCCGGCCCGGGTGAACGTGGCGGCCTCACCGTAATAAAAGAACGGACACAGCGTCGGCTCGCCCTGAGCCGGCGCCGTTGATCTGCGGCAAATCGTGCCGCCGACAGCGGCTCGCTGACAAGCAGTTACAGAACGCCTGCTTCGAATCGATATCGTTTATTGTTGCCCCGGCATCCAGGCGGGCCTTCGGGCCCGTCGCCACATCCGAACCGCAGTCATTCAACTCCCCACAGGAGGCCGTAATGCAAGTCCGTGATTGGTTTGTCGAGCGTCAACCCGAATTTGCCCAGTGGCGGCAAGACATCCATGCCCACCCCGAATTAGGGTTCCAGGAACACCGCACCGCGGAAGTCGTGGCGTCCAAGCTGGCGCAATGGGGGCTGGAGGTGCATCGCGGCGTAGGCCGCACCGGCGTGGTGGGCGTGCTGCGTGGCGAACGCGCAGGCAAGCGCAGCATCGGCCTGCGCGCCGACATGGACGCGCTGCCCATGCAGGAGAAAACCACGCTGCCCTACCGTTCCACGCACGAAGGCAACTTCCATGGCTGCGGGCACGACGGGCACACGGCCACGCTGCTGGCCGTGGCGCTGCACCTGTCGCAGAACCGTGATTTCGCAGGCACCGTCAACTTCATCTTCCAGCCCGCTGAAGAAACCCTGGCCGGCGGCGCCGCGATGCTCGAAGACGGCCTCTTCACCCGCTTTCCCTGCGACGAAATCTACGGCCTGCACAACAATCCCATGGTCGGCAAAGGGCGCGTCGCCGTACGCGAAGGCGCTTTGCTGGCGGCCTGTGACGGCTTCACCATCCGCGTGCATGGCGTGGGATGCCACGGCGGCATGCCGCAGCAAGGCAACGACCCAGTCGTCATCGCCAGCCAATTGGTGGGCATGCTGCAAACCGTGGTCAGCCGTTCGCTGGACCCCTTGGTGGCGGGCGTACTCAGCGTGGGCATGATGAACGGCGGCACCGCGCGCAACGTCATCCCCGACCTGATGGAGCTGCAAGGCACGGTGCGCACGCTGAGCATTTCCGCGCGCGAAACCGCCTTGCGCCGCGTGCGTGAAATCTGCGACGGCCTGGCGGCCAGCCACGCCACCCGCATCGATTGCGAATTCGACCTGGGCTGCCCGCCCACCATCAACGCGCCCGGCCCCACCGCCACGGTGGCCGCCGCCGCCGCGCGCGTGGTCGGCCAAGACCTGGTTGACGCGCAGATCACGCCACTGATGGCGTCCGAAGACTTTTCGTATCTGCTTCAGGCGTGTCCTGGCGCGTACTTCTTCGTCGGCCAGGACGGCCACTTCTGCCACCACCCCGAGTACGACTTCGACGACGACATTCTGCCCATCGGCGCAAGCGTCTTCGTTGAGATCGTGCGCGACCGGCTGAGCTGACCCGCTCCCGCCTTTTTCGCGTCTCGGGTCTGGGCTGACCGCCCTTCCCCCCTTTTTTTGAATCCCCGGAGCGTGGCGCTCAAGCGCCGCGCTCTGTGCCCCCTTGCGCCTTCGCCGCGCCTGCAGGAGTCCCTGATGACATCTGTTTCCGCTTCCTCTTACACCGTTTCCGCCAGCATGCGCCGCCGCGTGGTCATCGCGTCGGTGCTGGGCAATGCCTTCGAATGGTTCGACTTCGCCATCTACGGCATGTTCGCCACGATCATCGCAAAGCTGTACTTCCCCACCGGCGACAACGAAACGTCGCTGCTGCTGGGGCTGGCCACGTTTGGCGTGGCGTTCGCCGTGCGCCCGATCGGCGGTTTGGTGCTGGGTTTGTATGCCGACCGCTACGGACGGCGCCGCGCGCTGTCTTTGATGATCTTGATGATGGCGGGCGGCACCGCCATGATCGGCGTGCTGCCCACTTACGCGTCCATCGGCGTGGCCGCCAGCGTGCTGATGTTGGTGGCGCGGCTGATCCAGGGCTTTTCGGTAGGCGGCGAATACGCCAGCGCCAGCGCCATGCTGGTGGAATTCGCCCCAAAAGGACGCCGCGGCCTGTATGGCAGTTTTCAGATGTGCTCGCAGTCGTTGGCGTTTTCAATTGGCGCGGGCGTGGTGCATCTGCTGTCGTCTAACCTGTCGACGGCGGACCTGGAAAGCTGGGGCTGGCGCATCCCATTCCTGTTTGGCGTGCTGATTGGCCCCATCGGCTATTACCTGCGCACGCAGGTGGACGAAACGCCCGAGTTCCGGCGCTTTCAGGACCAGCGCGTCAAACCCCAACAAACCACGTTCCGCACCTTGTTCTCGCGCTACCCGCGCGAGCTCATCGGATCGTTCTGCATCGTGGTGACCGGCACGGCGTCCAACTACGTCATGTTGCTGTACCTGCCCATCTTCGCCGTGCGGGAATTGGGCCTGACGATGGGCGACGCGCAACTCAGCAGTGCGCTGGCCGGGGCCTTGCTGCTGGTGCTGTGCCCCTTGTCGGGCGCATTGTCTGACCGGCTCTCGCGCCGTGCGCTGATGCTGCCGGCCACGCTGGCCTTTGGCATCGCCACCTGGATCATGATGGCGCGCGTGCTGCACAACCCGTCCTTCGCCACGCTCGTGCAAGCGCAATTGCTGGCGGCGGCGTGCATGGGATTCATGTGGGGGCCGACGCCCGCGCTGATGACCGAAATCCTGCCCGTCAACCTGCGGTCAACAGGCGTATCGCTGTCGTACAACCTGGCGGTGATGTTGTTCGGGGGCCTGGCGCCGTTCATCAATACGGCGGTGATCCAGTACACCGGCAACCGGATGGTGCCGGCATATTACGTGGGCTTGTGCGTGGTCATCGGACTGGCGGGCTTGTTGTTGCTGGGCCGGCGAGGCGCCCCGCCCGCCGACAATCTGATGCCACTGATGCAAACGCGCTAGTCAGGGCTAGTCAGGATTGGACGCCGCCACGTCAAACGCGGCAGCGGGCATAGAGAAACGGCGCACCCTCTCGGGTGCGCCGTTTTGGCTTTCAGGCAAGACGGGACGTATCAGGAACGCGCCACCGCGCCCCCCGCCGTCATCGGCTCGGCGCGACGCGCCTGCACCGCGATCCATTGCGCCAGGAAGGCCGCGGCCGTGAACGCCACGCCAGCGCCCACCCACGGACCCTGCCGCATGCCGGCGTCCAGCAGCAAACCAAACGCCAGCGGCCCCAGCGCCGAGCCCACGTCCATGCCCGAATACACCAAGCCGTAAACAGAACCCGTCGACCCCTTGGGCGTGACGCGGCGGATCAGCATGTCGCGCGACGGCGCGGCCACGCCCGAGCAGAAGCCGGCCAGCGCCACCACCGGCGCGGCAAACGCGGCCGGCACCAGACCCAGCGCCAGCACCACGAGCGTCAGGCCCGCCAGAATCAACGCCACCATCACCGTGCGTTCGGTGCGCGGGTTGGCCGACACCAGGAAGCCGCCCGCCGCCATGCCCACGGCCGACGCCACCATGTAGCCGGACAAGGCCGAACTGGCGGCCACCTTGGACAAGTCGTACAGCTGGCCCAACAGCGGAATCGTGTAGTTCTGCACCGACGACAGCGCAATCGACGTGCACGCAAAGAACAGGAACGCGCCCCACAACGCCGGCTTGGACAACAAGGTGCTCAACGTGGTCAGCACACCTTCCTGCGGTTTGGCGGAGGCCGGCTTGGCGGATTTGGCGTCCGGCTGAACATCCAGCGGCGACGGGCCGCCGATGAGATTACGGCCGATCACCGTCAGCAGGAGCACCGCCGCCACCAAGCCCGCCGCGCTATAGGCCGCCACGCGCCAGTCGGCCAGCAAAGTGATGGTGGTGATGAAGACCGGCGTCAGCGCCCAGCCCAGGTTGCCCGTCAGCCCGTGCGCCGAAAACGCATGGCCCAGACGCGGCGCGGTAATCCGATGGTTGATGATGGAATAGTCTGCCGGATGGAACACCGAATTGCCGATGCCGCCCACCACGGCCGCGGCCACCAGCATCGTGTAGCCCGTGGCAGACCCGATCAGCAGGCCCGACACCACAAAGCACGCCAGCCCGAACCACAGTACCGGCCGCGCACCGATGCGGTCCACCACAAAACCCGATGACGCCTGGCCGATGCCCGACACCACATAGAACGTGGACACCAGCAAGCCCAGCCGGGCGAAGTCCAGCCCGAACTCGTTGCCCAGCGATACGTACAGGGAAGGCAAGACCAATTGGAAGAAATGCGACGAGGCGTGCGCAACGCCAATCAGCAGGATGATTTTCCAGTCGCGCCGGCGGACGTCGGCATCCGAAGGCATAGGGGTGGCAGCGGTGTTCATTGCAGAAGGCCGCGGGCAGCGGCGGAAGGCGCCCGCCAAAGGCGGTGCAAGGTTGTCTCCGGCAACGTCCGGAAGAACCGGGCGTTGTGTGCTTGGCGACGTGGTCCGGCGGGCCGGCCGATCGCTCTTGGAATATCTCGGCGGCCGTGTTGCGCGAGCCGGGCCGCCGGGGTGTTGCAAAACCAAGGGTGTTGCAAAACAAACATGGCCAGTACTTTCGTACCAGCCATGGAGATGCATTTACAGCGCTTTCTCGCGGATGGCGGGCCAGGCGCGTTGCAGGTAATACAGCATCGACCAGACCGTCAGCACCGCCGCCACGATGATCAGCACATCACCCAACAGCTTGGTGCTGATGCCGTAGACCGGCTGGTTGTACAGCAGGCACGGAATCGCCACCATCTGGGCGGCGGTTTTGAATTTGCCCAGGCGGTGCACGGCCACGCTGGCGCTGGCGCCGATCTTGGCCATCCATTCGCGCAATGCCGAAATGGTGATTTCGCGGCCGATGATGATCAGCGAAATGAAGGCGTCGACGCGGCTCAAGTCCAGCAGGACGATCAGCGCCGCGCACACCATCAGCTTGTCGGCAACCGGGTCCAGGAACGCGCCAAAGGCCGAGGTCTGGTTCCAGCGGCGGGCCAGCCAGCCGTCGAACCAGTCGGTCAGCGCCGCGATGATGAATGCCCAAGCGGCAAAGCTGTCACGCGTGGGAACCGACATCCAGCTCTCGGGCAGGTAGAACAGCCCGACCACCAGAGGAATCATGGCGATGCGCAGCCATGTCAGGATAATGGGTACGTTAATTGGCATAGTGTCCGTATGCTACATCAGCCGGGTGACACTGGCTGTATCGAAGCCTTGGCATGACCGCCCGCTGGCCGCATGGGCGAACCGGGCTACCCACGCAGCGCCTCGTAAATGCGTTCGGCCAAATCCTGGGAAATGCCATCCACCGACGCCAGATCTTCGATGCTGGCCGAGGCCACGCCCGAAAATCCGCCGAAACGGGCCAACAAACGTTGACGCCGCCGCGCGCCCACGCCTTCAATTTCCTCCAGCCGCGACACATTGCGCGTCTTGGCGCGCCGCGCGCGCATGCCGGTGATGGCGAAACGGTGGGCTTCGTCGCGCACCTGGGCGATCAGCATCAGCGCGGCGGACTCGCCGCCCAGCGCCACCGGGGGCCTTTCGTCGGCGAACACCAGCGTTTCCAGGCCTACCTTGCGCCCTTCTCCCTTGGCCACGCCCACCAGCGTCTGGATGTCCAGCCCCAACTCCACGAACACCTTGCGGGCCACTTCGACCTGGCCCTTGCCGCCATCGATCAGCACCAGGCCCGGCATTGGCGCGTCACCATCCGCCACCTTGGCGAAACGGCGCGTCAGCACCTGGCGCATGGCGGCGTAATCGTCGCCCGGGGTGATGCCGGCAATGTTGTAACGGCGGTACAGGGATGGCTGCATGTCGTGGTGTTCGAACACCACACAGGATGCCTGCGTCGCTTCGCCCGCCGTATGGCTGATGTCGAAACATTCGATGCGCAACGCGTCCAGCGCGGCTTCATCGGTATCCAGGTCCAGCGCTTCGGCCAGCGCCAACGTGCGGCCGGCGCGAGCGCCCGATTCGGTCAAGGCGCGGGCCAGCGCCATTTCGGCATTCTTGCCCGCCTGTTCCAGCCACGACCGGCGCGCGCCCTGAGGACGCGTCAACAAGCGCGACGGGCGGCCGCCTGCCTGTTCGACCAGCAGACCGATCAGGTCAGGGTCGGGCAAGGCGTGGGAACAGACCAGCACGGGCGGCATGGCGTTGTCGGTGTAATGCTGCGCCACGAAGGCTTCCAGCACTTGCGGCGCGGCCTCGCCCTCGGCGTGCGTCGGAAAGAAGGGCTTATCGCCCAAGTGGCGGCCGCCGCGCACCATCGCCAGGTTGACGCAGACTTTGCCGCCCGCCACCGCCACGGCAATGATGTCGGTGTCTTCGCCGCTGGTGTTCTCCATGGTCTGCTGATGCAGCACGCGCGCCAGCGATCCCATCTGGTCTCGCAGCGCCGCGGCTTCTTCAAAGCGGAGTTCACCCGCCGCCTGCTGCATGCGGGCTTCGATTTCGCCCATGACTTCCTTGGCCTCGCCATTCAGAAAGCGCACGGCGCGCTGCACGTCGCGTTCGTACTCGGCGGCCTCGATGGCGCCCACGCACGGCGCCGAGCAACGCCCGATCTGATGCAGCAGACAGGGCCGCGAGCGGTTGGCGAAGACGGTGTCTTCACAGGTGCGCAGCCGGAAGACCTTTTGCAGGATCTGGATGGTTTCGCGCACCGCCCAGGCGTTGGGAAACGGGCCGAAATACTGGCCGCGCTTGTTCGTTGCGCCCCGGTAGTAGGCAATGCGCGGCCATTCGTGGCCGGTGATCAGCAGGTAGGGATAAGACTTGTCGTCGCGAAACAGGATGTTGTAGCGCGGCTTCAGGCTCTTGATGAGGTTGTTTTCCAGGATCAGCGCTTCGGCTTCCGAGCGCGTGACGGTGACCTCCAGCCGCGCCACCTTAGACACCATCTGGGCGATACGGGGGCTGGCCAGGTTCTTCTGGAAATACGACGAGACGCGCTTCTTCAGGTCGCGCGCCTTGCCGACATACATGACTTCACCGGCCGCATCCAGGTGCCGGTAGACACCTGGAAGATGCGGCAGATCAGCCAGGAACGATTTGAGATTGAAGTCGTCGGGCATTCTGATAGCGGCTTTCAGCCTGCAAGGTGTCCCAGTCGGGCGCATCGAAACGCGGCATGAGGCGGCGGATGCGTTCAACCGATTCGGGAGCATGGTCGAACTTCAGGCGCGACAGCAGATCGTCGGCCAGATCGGGGCGGTTGCACACCAGCACCATATCGCAACCGGCGCGCAGCGCGGCGTTGGCGCGGTCCAGGATGTCGCCCGCAACCGATGCGCCTTCCATCGTCAGGTCGTCCGAGAACACCACGCCGTCATAGCCCAGGCGCTTGCGCAGAATGTCCTGCACCCAGCGCTTGGAGAACCCGGCGGGATGCTTGTCGACCTTGGGGTAGATCACGTGCGCGGGCATCACGGACGGCAGCACGGCGTCGCCCAGCCCGGCGTACGGCGCGGCGTCGTCCTTCAGGATGTCGTCCAGGCCGCGCGGGTCCACGGGGATTTCGTGGTGCGAATCCGCGCCCACAAAACCATGGCCCGGGAAGTGCTTGCCGCAAGCCGACATGCCGGCCAGCGCCAAACCCTGAACCAGGGCGCGCGACAGCATCGTCACCACGCGCGGGTCGGAATGGAAGGCGCGATTGCCGATGACTTTGCTGACGCCGTAATCCAGATCGAGCACGGGCGTGAAGCTCATGTCCACCCCGCAGGCGCGCAGCTCGGCGGCCAGCACATAGCCGGCTTCGGTCGCCAGACGCATAGCCTGAAGGGGGTCGCGGTCCCACAGCGCGCCCAGGTCGCGCATCGCGGGCAAGGCAGTGAAACCGTCTTCGCGGAAGCGCTGCACGCGGCCGCCTTCGTGATCCACCAGGATCAGCAGCGGTTCCTTGCGGGCTTTGTGAATCTGGCGAGTCAGCTTGGTCAGCTGCTTGCGGCTTTCGAAATTGCGGGCGAAAAGAATCACGCCGCCGACCAGCGGATGGCGCAGGCGCGTCTTCTCTTCTTTTGTCAGCGTGAAGCCCGCCACGTCGACCATCACGGGGCCGGGGGGCAGGCCACCCTTGGATTTCTTCTTGGCCATGAGGCTGTCCTTGTGTCTAGATATGGCAAGCCGGCGCCGCGCAAGGCGGAGGCTCAGGGCTTGCGTTCGACCACCACGTACGCGGCGGCCATGTCGGATTCGTCGGTGATGGATACATGCGCGGCGCCGAAACGCTGCGTGTACCAGTCGAGCAGCTCGGGCGCGATGACGAGCACCGGGCGTCCGCCCGGCGCGTTCAGCGTTTGCACGCGCCGCCACGTCATGGGCATGCGCATGCCCAGGCCGATCGCTTTGGAAAAGGCTTCTTTGGCGGCAAAGCGCGTGGCCAGAAAGCGCAGGCCGCGCACCGGGTCGCGGGCGCGGCGCGCATGGAATTTCTGCAACTCTTCCACGCCTAAAATCTTTTCGGCGAAGCGGTCGCCGTGGCGTTCCAATGCGCGCTCGATGCGGTCGATGCGCAGCAAGTCCATGCCGATGCCGGCGATGGCGCCAGCGGGCGCGGGGGTCTTGGGCGTGTCAGACATGGGCATCAACCAAAAACAACGCCGCCAAAAACGCGGCGCGGGGTTTCATCATCCAGCCTGCCGTCACAGGCCGCGCAGCGCTTGCAGCCGGGCCTGCACCATCAGCGCTTTCATGTCGCGCACCGCCTTTTCCCAGCCATCAAACACCGCCTGCGCCACGATGGCGTGGCCGATGTTCAGCTCGGAAATACCGTCAATGGCGGCAATGGGCGATACGTTGCCCACATGCAGGCCGTGTCCGGCGTTCACGCGCAGGCCATGGCGCAAGCCTTCGGTGACGGCCAGGCGGATGCGCTGCAACTCGGCCTGGGCGGCGTCGCCCTGGGCTTCGGCGTAGGCGCCGGTATGCAGTTCGATGACCGTGGCGCCAGCCTTGGCCGCCGCGGCGATCTGCACCGGGTCCGCGTCGATGAACAACGACACGCGAATACCGGCTTCGCGCAGCAAGGCCACGGCGTCCGTCACCGGCCCCATGGCGCCCGCCACTTCCAGGCCGCCCTCGGTCGTGAGCTCGGTACGCTTTTCAGGCACCAGGCAGACGTCGTTGGGTTTGACGGCGCAGGCAATTTCCAGCATTTCCGCCGTGATGGCGCATTCCAGATTCATGCGCGTGCGCAACTGCGGACGAATGGCGTAAACGTCCGCGTCTTGAATGTGGCGGCGGTCTTCACGCAGATGCAGCGTGATCAGATCGGCGCCGGCGTCCTCCGCGCGCAGCGCGGCGGCCACCGGGTCCGGGTACACCGTATGGCGTTGTTGCCGCAACGTGGCAACGTGATCGATATTTACACCAAGTTCTATCATTGAGCGGTCGTCGTCACTTTGGTCGGTTCTTTCGTGGTTTCTTCCCAGCCGCCGCCCAACGCCTTGTAGAGCTCCACGCGGTTGATCAGCGCGGCCAAACCGGTTTGCACCAGCGAAAGCTGGGCATTGAAGAAGTCTACCTGAGCGGTCTGCACTTGCAGGTAGCTGTCGATGCCATTGGTATAACGCAGATTCGACAGTTCCAGCGTGCGCGAAGACGAATCCTGCAACGCGCGTTGCGCATCAAGCTGCGCGCCATACGTGGCTTCGCCCGCCAGCGCGTCCGACACTTCGCGGAACGCCGTCTGGATGGTTTGCTCGTATTGAGCCACGGCGATGTTGTCGCGCGCCTTCGCCAGATTCAGCCCTTCGCGGATGCTGCCACCCGCAAACAGCGGCGTCGTGATCGACGGCGAGAAGCTCCAGTACCCCTGGCCACCCTTGAACAGATCACCCAGCGACGGGCTGGCCACGCCCAGCAGGCCGGTCAGCGAAATCGTCGGGAAGAAAGCCGCGCGCGCCGCGCCGATATTGGCGTTGGCGGCCTTCAACTGGTTTTCTGCGGCCAGAATATCGGGCCGGCGCTCAAGCAGGTCAGACGGCAGGCCGGAAGGCACCGTCGCCAGCAACTGGTCGCGGCCGAACGTGGCGGGCTCGGGCAGGTTTTCCGGCAACGGCGTTCCCACCAGCAGCACCAGCGCGTTCATGGCCTGCGCACGGGCGCGGGCCAATTGCGCCAGGTCAGACGACGCCGTATCCAGCAGCGACTTCGACTGGTTCAAATCCAGTTCCGACGCCACGCCGCCATCGAAACGGCGCTTGACGAGGTTGTAGGATTCCTGGCGCGAGGCCAGCGTGCGCTGCGTCAGGTCCAGCTGCACTTCGGCCGCGCGCAGGTTGAAGTACGACTGCGCCACGGAACCGACCAGCGTGATCTGCACGCTCTTTTGCGCCTGTTCGGTCGACAGATACTGTTGATACGCCGCTTCGGACAAATTGCGCAAACGGCCGAACAGATCGATTTCGAAGGTCGTCAGGCCGATACCGGCCTGATAGGAACTGGAAATCGAACTGGAATCGGGGCCGCCTGCCCGCATGTTGGCGGGCAAGTGCTGGCGCTGGCCCTGAATGCCGGCGCCGATGCTCGGCCACTGCGCGCCGCGCTGCACGCCGTACTGCGCACGCGCCTCTTCGACACGCTGCACGGCCACGCGCAAGTCGCGGTTGTTCTCAAGCGACAAGGCGATCAGGCTTTGCAGGCGCGGATCGCGGAAGAACTCGCGCCAGCCCAGGTCGGCCGCGGGCGTGCCGTCTTGCGGCATCACCGACGTCGATGGCTGCGTGCCCAGCGTTGAAGGGTTGTTGTACGCGCCGTACTGCACCTTGGGCTGGTCGGGCCACGCGCCCGTAACCGGCGCATCGGGGCGCTTGTAGTCAGGCGCCAGCGAGCAGCCGGCCAACGCCACCGCCACGAAGGCGGACAAAGCGGTCTGTTTGATCATCAGGGCTTTCATGCCTTGCCCTCCGGGCCACCGTGGGGTTGTGCGGGAGTTTGCGCAGCGTGGGACGAATCAGCGGTGGGTTCGCCAGCCGCCTTCTTGGCCGCCTGCTCTTCTTCCCAGGCCTTCAGTTCAGCGCCCAGCAGACGCGGGCGGGTCTTGAACAGGCCCAGCACCACGACGAAGAACGTCGGCACGAAGATGACGGCGAACGGGGTTGCCGCCAACATGCCGCCCAGCACGCCCAGACCCACTGCGCGCTGGCTGGCGGCGCCTGCGCCCGTGGCCATCGCCAACGGCACCACGCCCAGAATGAACGCCAGCGACGTCATCAGAATCGGCCGGAACCGCAGCCTTGCGGCTTCCACCGCAGATTCATATAGCCCCATTCCCCGCGCGTACTGATCCTTGGCGAACTCCACGATCAGAATGGCGTTCTTGGCCGCCAAGCCGATCACGGTCACCATGCCCACCTGGAAGTACACGTCGTTCGACATGCCCAGCGCGCTGACCAGGGCCACCGCACCCAACATACCCAGCGGCACCACCAGCATGACCGAGATCGGGATGGCCCAGCTTTCATACAGCGCGGCCAGCACCAGGAACACGATCAGCAGCGACAGGCCCATCAGGATGGGCGCCTGGTTACCCGCTTGGCGTTCCTGATACGACAGCCCCGTCCACTCGTAGCCGAAGCCTTGCGGCAACTGCGCGACGAGGTTCTGCATTTCCTCCATGGCCTGGCCCGTGGTGTAGCCCGCCGCGGCGCTGCCGCCGATACGCATGGACTCGTAGCTGTTGTAGCGCACCACCTGCACCGGACCCTGCACCCAATCGGCCGTGACGAACGTCGACAGCGGCACCATCCCGCCTTGCGTGTTGCGCGCGTTCAGCTTCAAGACGTCAGACAGCTGCATGCGGTACGGCGCATCGGCCTGGACCCAGATGTTCTGCATCCGGCCCATGTTCGGGAACTTGCTCAGGTAGGCCGAGCCCACCGCCGTCGAGATCAGCGATGCCGCCTCGTTGAAGTCCACCCCCAAGGCTGCTGCCTTGTCGCGGTCGATGTTCAGCGTCAGTTGCGTGCCCGCCGCCAGACCGGTGATGCGGACTTGCGACAGCACCGGGCTCTTCATTGCAGCGCCCATCAACTGGCCCGTGGCCGCGGCCAGCGCCTCGGAGCCGGCCGCACCGCGATCCTGCAAGCGCAGGTCGAAGCCCGTGGCGTTACCCAAGGACGAAATGGCGGGCGGCACCAGCGTGAACACCTGCGCATCGTGAATGCCCATCAACTGCTTCTGGAAGGCATTGAAGGCGATGGCGCCGGCGGAATCCTGGCGTTCCTTGCGGTCTTTGAAGTCTTTCAGCGTGGTGAACGCAATAGCGGCGTTCAGGCCGTTACCGTTGAAGCTGTAGCCCTGCACGGCGATGACGTTTTCCACCGCGGGAATGTTGCGGAAGTATTCCTCGACCTGTTCGATGACCTCAACCGTACGGTTGGCGCTGGCGCCCGTGGGCAGCTCGATGTTGCTGATCACGTAGCCCTGGTCTTCTTCGGGCAGGAACGACGACGGCAGACGCAGGTACAGCCAGCCCAGCAGCAGCACCAGCACCAGGAAGGCCAGCATCATGCGGCCGCCCTTGTGCAGAATGCGCGATACCCAGTTCTGATAACCGTGGGTGGTGGCGTCGAACTTGCGGTTGAACCAACCGAAGAAACCCTTTTTATCGTCGTGGTGACCCTTGGCCACCGGCTTGAGAATGGTGGCGCACAACGCCGGCGTGAAGGTCAGCGCCAGCAGGGCCGAGAAGAAGATCGACACGGCCATGGCCACCGAGAACTGACGGTAGATCACGCCCACCGACCCGCTCATGAAGGCCAGCGGCAGGAACACCGTCACCAGCACCAGCGTGATGCCGACGATGGCCCCGCTGATCTGGGGCATGGCTTTCTTGGTGGCCTCTTTTGGCGGTAAGCCTTCGGTGGCCATGATGCGCTCAACGTTTTCAACCACCACGATGGCGTCGTCCACCAGAATCCCGATGGCCAGCACCATCGCGAACATGGTCAGCACGTTGATCGAGAAGCCCAGCCCCAGCATCACCGCGAACGAACCCAGCATGGCCACCGGCACGACAAGTGCCGGGATCAGCGTGTAGCGCACGTTCTGCAGGAACAGGTACATCACCAGGAACACCAGCACCATGGCTTCGGCCAGGGTGTGCAGCACCTGCTCGATGGACACCTTCACATAGGGTGCGGTGTCGTAGGGGATGGCGTACTGGATGTTGCCCGGGAAGTACTTGGACAGCTCTTCCATCTGTTGGCGCACGCCCTGGGCGGTGGCCAACGCGTTGGCGTCCGGCGACAGCACGATGGCGAAAGCGGCCGTGGGCTTGCCGTTCAGGCGGGCCCCGAATTGATAGTTGTCGGCGCCCACTTCGATACGGGCGACGTCGCGCAGCAGCACCTTGGAACCATCGGTGTTGGCGCGCAGGACGATCTTGCCGAAGCCCTCCACCGTGCTCAACTGGCCGTTGGCCGTGACGGTGGCGGTGATGCGCTGCGACTCCGGGTTGGGCGGCGAACCGATGCTGCCGCCAGAGATCAACACGTTCTGGCCCGAGATCGCCTGGTTGACTTCGGACATGCTCAGGTTAAAGCCCACCAGCTTGGCGGGATCGACCCAGATGCGCATCGCGCGCGGCGCGGCGAACAGCTGGAACTGGCCCACGCCGGCCACACGCGAGACCGGGTTCTGCACGTTGCGGGTGATGTAGTCGGCCAATGCCGTCTGATCCAGCGAGCCGTCTTCGGACGACAACGTCACGATCATCAGGAAGCCGGTACTGGTCTGCTCGTATTGCAGGCCCTGCTGTTGCACGGCCGCCGGCAACTGCGCAATCACGTTGGACACGCGGTTCTGCACGTCCACCTGCGCCAAGTCGGGGTTGGTGCCCGGCGCGAAGGTCGCGGTGATCGTGGCGGTGCCGTAGGAATCGCTGACCGACTCGTAGTAGATCAGGCCCTTGGCCCCGTTGAGCTTGTCTTCGATGATACTGGTGACCGATTCCGCCACTTCCTTGGCCGATGCGCCAGGATACGTAGCGGTAATCGTGATCGCCGGCGGGGCCACGTCGGGGTATTGCGCCACCGGCATGTTCGGGATGGCCAGCACCCCCGCCAGCAGAATGAACAGGGCAACTACCCAGGCGAAAATTGGTCGATCAATGAAAAATTGCGGCATGTGGGCTGACTCTGAAAGCGATGCTCACCAAAGGGGAACGCGGCGCTGGTTGCGCCGCGTGCCGCTCAAGATTTCTGGCCTGCTGCCTTGTCCTGCTGGGCAGGTTCGGCAGGCTTGGGCGATTGCTCGGGCGCGGCCGGCTTGGCGCCGGGTTGCGCCGCGGGCTGAGCGCCGTTCGCGGGGGCTCCGTTCTTGTTCCATTGGCTGACCTGCACCGGCGCGCCGGGGCGGATTTTCTGGAAGCCTTCGACCACGACAACGTCGCCTGCCTTCAGGCCGCTGGTGATCAACCAGTTGTTCTTGATGGCGCCGCCGGTGGTGACGGGCAACTGGGAAATCTTGTTGTCCTTCACCAGCATCAGGCTTTGCGAGCCGTCGGCCGTGCGTTGCAGCGCCTGCTGCGGCACGACCAGCGCCTTGTCATCCACGCCCTGCTCCAGCCGCACGCGCACGTACATGCCGGGCAGCAGGATGCCGTCGGGGTTGGGCACTTCGGCGCGCAGGTTCACCTGGCCCGTGGACGGGTCCACGGTGATGCCGGTGAACAGCAGCTTGCCGGCGTGCTCGTATTCCGTGCCGTCTTCCAGCACAACGGTGGCGCGAGCGGTGTCTTTGCCCACCTTCTGCAATTGGCCGCTGGCGAATGCGCGGCGCAGCGTCGCCAATTCGGCAGTGGACTGCGTGAAGTCAACATAGACCGGGTCCAGCTGCTGCACGGTAGCCATTTGCGTGGCGGACGTGGCTTCCACCAGTGCGCCTTCGGTGACCAGCGGCTTGCCGATGCGGCCCGTGATGGGCGACGTGACATCGGTGTAGCCCAGGTTGATGGCCGCGTTGTCCTGGTTGGCCTTGGCGGCCGCCACCGAGGCATCGGCCTGGCGGAACGAGGCCACGGCGTTGTCGTATTCCTGCTTGCTGACGGCGTTGGCCTTGACCAGCGGCGCATAGCGGTCTGCCAGCAGCTTGGCGCTGAACAGATTGGCCTGCGCCTGCTTCAACTGCGCCGTCGCTTGATCGTAGGCTGCCTTGTAGGGCGCCGGATCAATCTTGAACAGCAGTTGGTTTTCTTTGACGTCACCGCCTTGCTCGAAGGCGATTTTCTGAACGATGCCGGTAACACGCGAACGGATCTGCGCATCACGCACGGCATCCACGCGGCCGGGCAATTCAGAAACGATGGGCGCGCGCTCGGGCTGCACGGTAATGACGCTGACTTGAGGCATGCCGGGATTCATCTGTGGCTTTTCGCCGCACCCTGCCAATATCAGCGCGAGGACGCCACCGGAAACAGCCAGACCTGAAACACGTTTAGGCGAAAACCGCATTGAAACCCCCGCGCATAGCGTAGTGACCCGTGAATAGCCCAATAATGTAACTCAGTTATTGGGGAAATCACGTATTTTCAAGCCGTACAACGATGCGCGGGAGAGACAAATCCGTAACAGCCTCAGCAGTTGGGAAGCGCTCTGAGATTGCCCAGGAACACGTAACCCACGCCGTGCACAGTATGCAGCGGCAAACGGGCGCCTGTCTGCAGGACTTTGCTGCGTAGCCGGCAAATCGCCACATTGAGCGTGCGCATATTGGTGCTCTGGCGCACGGCCATCAACGCTTCGCGGCGCAATTCGCGATGCGGGCTCTGCAGCAGGCAGACAAAGCACGCGCGTTCAATTTCGGTCAGGTCGATACGCGCGCCGCTGGGCGCCAGCAGCGTCCACCCTTGGTACATCAGGCTCCACCAGCCGTCGACCCGATCGGTCGCAAGCGTTGCAGGGGCATTGACGGTGATGGACGGCGGCAGGCGCGCGCCGCGTGGCGAGGGTTGATCCAGGCGGGCAAGCGCATCAGCGGCAGGCGCGTGAGGCGTAGGCGCGTGAGGGGCGAGCGCGTGAGGAGCAAGCGCGTGAGGGACATTCATGGCAGGTCTCCATCGGGCCAGCCCCGCCTGGCGTGGCGGCAGCCGGAACCCGGAACAAGGTTGCTGTTTGTCCCTGAAGACTACCGGTGTGAACGGCTTCTGGCTGCCGAATGAGCCAATTATCAGACCAGTCTTACGCGCCCTGCCTTTCTCTTTCTTTGTGCGCCCTATCTGTTTGTGGCGACCCGGCCTGTTTGTGCCCACCCTGCCTATTTATGCATGCCGTTGCGATGAATATCGTGCGTCACAAAGCAGCTGTTTTCGGTGGGCCGCGCCAGAATGCCGGGCTTGGCCAGCGTTTGGCGGATGTCGGCCAAACCGGATTCCCAGTGCTCGCGCATGGCCTCGGTGCCGAATTCGTAGTCCTTGGAGTAACGCTCCAGGTGCTTGGATTCGTAGATGAGGTTGATGATGTTGGTGGCGGGCGTATGCGACAACTTGCGGATGTCGGCGAACTCGGGCGCGTTGCGTTCGGACTCGGGCAGGCGCTCAAGCAGGCGCTGCAAGCCATGGCGCAACTTCAGCACCCGCCGCAGCTGATCCGTGACAAGGCGGGTTCGGCTGGAATACTGAATGTCTTTTTGGCGCTCGGCCACTTCTTCAAGCGAAGTCGGCAGCCCGCCACGCGCAGGCCATAAATCAACCTGAAACGCCAAGGTGTCGCGCATGTTGTCGTTGGTCAGCACCTGCGCCAGCGGCGTGTTCGACACGATACCGCCGTCCCAATAATGCTCTCCCTCGATCTCCACCGACGGAAAACCCGGCGGCAAGGCGCCGGAAGCCATGATGTGCTCGGGGCCCAGCTTATCGGTCTGGCTGTCGAAATAGGCGAAGTTGCCACTGCGCACATTCACCACGCCGAAGCTTGCGCGCACCTTGCCGCTATTGAGCACATCGAAGTCGACGAACTGGCGCAACGTGGCCGCAAGCGGCGTGGTGTCATAAAAGCTGGTGGACGCCGCCCCCCGGCCGCTGGCCCAGTACGGCGGCGGAAAGCGCGGTTTGAAAAACCCCGGCTGCCCTGAAAATAGCGCCTGAAAGGCAGACAGCTGGCCGTTCATGGCCGGCGAGCCGAAACCGAAGGGAATGCCTTCGAACATGCCCGCCAACGTGTCGCCCCACGGCACCGAGGCAAAACCGGCCGGGCGGCAAATACTTTCCCAGAAGCCACGCAGCCGCTCAACGCGTTCGTCTTCGGGCGAGCCCGCGATGATGGCCGCGTTGATCGACCCGATGGAAATGCCGGAAATCCAGTTGGGCCGAATGCCCGCTTCGTGCAAGCCTTGGTACACCCCCGCCTGATAGGACCCCAGCGCGCCCCCGCCTTGCAGGACGAGGGCAACGGTTTCGTAGGGAGGCGTATCGCCGGTATCGGTGGACGGGGCCTTGCGGCGAGTGGTCATTCGGCTACCTCTGGCTAGGGTTTGCTTTTGTCCGGCACTTGCGGCGCGGCGACGCCGGCCCGGAACGGATACTTGGCGAAGATTTGCGCCACCGCCTTGTCCACGTTCTGCGAGGTGTTGGCGGTATCGGGATTCTGCACTTCACCCACCGCCACGCCTTCCCACACCAGCTGCTTGCGGCGGGGATCGACCAAGTCGATATTCAGCGTGCCTTCGGTGTATTGATAAACGTCGTCGCCCCAGCCGTAGCCGGGCCAGCCGCCGTAGAACCCCGTGCGGTAGCCATAGTAAGGCCCCATCGGCGGCGCGGCCGGCGTGACTTGGGTTTTTTGCTGGAGCTTGGCGCCGAAGTTGACGAGCAGATCCGGGTTGGCGGCGCTGTACGTATAACCGCGCATCTCCATCTGGCCGCGCGTGGCGTCCTTGAGCCGCTCGGTCAAGAGGCTGCTGTAGCCCGCCTTGTCCGTGCCTAGCGGGTTCATGAAAGCGAATGTCCGGTATTGGGCAAAATCCGCCTGGTGATCGTAATCGCCCTTCACGGTGGGGCCTGATGCGCAGGCCGCCAGCAATGCCGTCATGGAACCGGCCGTCAACCATTTCAACGCTGGAAACGCTTTCATGTCGATTTCTCCGAGAGCTCAAGGCTTGGACATAGTGCCGCGAAGCCCGCAAAGTTTCAACAGAATCTCATTCGCATCCCCCCGCCTGCCGTCCATTACACTCGCAGCTGATTCATCCCCCTGACACAGACCCAAACCAGCATGTTGGAACTCGACGGCTCAATCTGGTTTCGTTCCGGCGCCCAGACCTGGGGCGGAAAGAACCGCATCGACCTGCTCTCCCAGATCGACGCCACTGGCTCGATCACGGCGGCTGCGCGCGCCGTGGGCATGAGCTACAAGGGAGCGTGGGACGCCATCGACGCCATGAACAATCTGGCGGGTGAACCGCTGGTGGTACGGGCCGCAGGCGGCAAAGGCGGCGGCGGCACGCAGCTGACCGACCGCGCGCGCCGCCTGATCGGCACCTTTCGGGCGTTGGAAGCCGAACACCGGAAGTTCATGGACAACCTGACGCGCGCAGGGCTGGACGCCAGCGGCGACATCGACCTGATGAGGCGTTTCATGCTGAAGACCAGCGCGCGCAATAAATTTCTGGGCACCGTCATCGAGATCCGCACGGGCGCCGTCAACGACGAAATCCTGTTGCGCATCGCGGGCGGCCATACCGTCACCGCGACCATCACGCGTGAAAGCACGACGGAATTGGGCCTGGAGCCGGGCAAGGAAGCGATTGCGCTGGTGAAGGCGTCCAACGTTATCGTCGGCGCACCGGGCCCGGGCCTGCGGCTGTCGGCCCGCAACCAGTTGCTGGGCAAGATCAGCGCGGTGCGTCCGGGCGCCGTCAACAGTGAAATCCTGATCGCCATGGACGGCGGCGCGACGATGGTGGCGATTGTCACCAACGACAGCGCGACGGAACTGGGCCTGGCCGAAGGCGAACCCGCCGTGGCGATTTTCAAGGCGTCCAGCGTGATCCTGGGCGTGCTGGACTGACGCGCAACGCGTCAGCGGTCCGGTCAGACGTCCGATCTAACGTCTGATCTAACGCCCAATCCGCAGCCCGCATCCATCCCCCGGGATCAAGCCAGATCAAACCCGATCAAACCCGATCAAACCCCCGGGTCATCCGCACGGCGGCGCACCTTGCCGTCGCGCACTTCGAACACTTCATCGGCCAGGGCATCCACATCCGCCGGGTCATGCGTGATCAGCAGCATCGGCACGTCCAGCTGCCGCTGCAGCGCATTCAGTTCCTGGCGCATCTTGCCGCGCAGTTGTGAATCCAGCGCAGAAAACGGCTCGTCCAGCAGCAGGATGTCGGGCTGCAACGTCAGCGCGCGCGCCAGCGCCACGCGCTGCTTCTGCCCGCCCGAAATCTCGTTGGGATAACTGCCGATGATGGCGCCCAGCTCAAACGCATCCACCCAGCGTTTGGCCTCTGGCGCCACGCCGCGCCTGGGCGGGTTGAGCCAGCCGCGCCGCAAGCCGAACGCGATGTTCTGCGCCACCGTCAGATGGGGAAACAGCGCGTAGTCCTGAAACAGATAGGCCACGCGCCGCGACTGCGTTGGCAGGCTGACGCCCGCCTGGCTATCGAACAGCACGCGCCCATTGATATCGATGCGGCCAGCGTCCGGCCGCAGCAACCCCGCCACCGCGCGCAAGGTCAGGCTCTTGCCCGCGCCCGACGGCCCGAACAAGGCGATGCGCTTGGACGACGACGTGAAGGCCACGTCCAGCTCAAATTGCCGGTCGCCCGACACCATGCGCTTGGCGACCTGGATGTTGATGGTCATCGCCCGCCCCCGTTGCGTTGACCCGCCCCGATAGGCACAAGCTTGCCCGCCACCAGCAACACGATGACGCAGGTGACGGAGGTGACCAGCACCAGCAGATTCGCGGTGTGATCGTCGCCTGCCTGCACGGCTTCGTAGATGGCCACCGACAAGGTCTGCGTGCGGCCGGGCAGGTTGCCGGCAATCATCAACGTGGCGCCGAACTCGCCCAAGGCGCGGGCGAACGCCAGCAGCACGCCGGCCGCAATACCGCGCGCCGCCAACGGCAAGGTCACGCGGAAGAACACGCCGGCTTCGCGCACGCCCAGCACCCGCGCCGCATTCTCAAGCTGCGGGTCCACGTTCTCAAACGCCGCGCGCGCCGACTTGAACACCAGCGGAAACGCCACGACGGATGCCGCGATCACCGCGCCCTGCCACGTGAACACCAGTTCAATGCCCCAGCCCGCCAGCGTTTCACCGATGACGCCGCGCCGGCCCAGCAAGACCAGCAGGTAATAGCCCAGCACGGTGGGCGGCAACACCAGCGGCAGGGTGAGGATGGCGTCCAGCAGATCGCGCCCCGGCCAGCGCCATCGCGACAAGCCGAACGCCGCGGCGGTACCGGCCACGGTCGCCAACAATGTTGCCCAGCCCGCCACCTTCAACGAAAGCAGCAGCGGCACCCAAACCGGATCTGTCATCAGTTCAACGCATCAGCAATATCAGGGCTTCTGAAAACCGTAGCGCGACAGAATAGCCTGCCCTTCGGGCGACAGCACATAGGCGACGAAGCTATCGGCTTCTTTCGCCGCGGCTTCACGCGCGGTCACGGCAATGGGATACGTCACGGGCGTTTGCGACGGCACGCGCACCGCCACCTTGACCTTGTCAGGCATGACGGCGGCGTCTGTTGCGAACACAAAGCCCGCGTCCACTTCGCCGCGCGACACGTAGTCCAGGCTTTGGCGCACGTTCTGCGCCAGCACGCTCTTGGCTTGCACCGCCGTCCACAACCCGGCGGCTTCAAGCGCGCCCTGGGTGTAACGGCCCACCGGCACCGAGGCCGGGTTGCCATAGGCGATGCGCTTGATGTCGTCGCGCGTCAGGTCTTTCAGCACGGTGATGTTGGCCTTGCTGTCCGTGGGAACGATCAGCACGATCTGGTTGGCGGCGAAGTCCACGCGCGAAGCAGGCTTGACGGCCTTTTCTTCCACGGCCTTGTCCATTGCCTTCTGGTCGGCCGAAGCGAACACATCCGCGGGCGCGCCCTTCACGATCTGCTGCAGCAGCACGTCGGACGCGCCGAAATTCAGCACGACCTTGGTGCCGGGATGCGCTTTCTCGTAGCCTTGCGCCACTTCCTTGAATGCGTTGGTCAGGCTGGCGGCGGCGGACACCACCAGGTCACCCGCGTGGGCGCTCGCGCCCCACAGGGTGGACAGCGCCAGGGATAGCGCCAGGGACAGGGCCAACGGCGGGCGTTTGCAGGTCATGATCTTCTCCTCGGGTATCGCCATATCGGTAACGAAATATATAGAGGTATATAACGCTCGTCAATTTGCGTCCCGCCGGCCATTGCGCCAGATCAAACGGGCAAAAAATGGGGGAATATCAGCCGCGCGCGACCGTCGTGACGTGTACCGATTCCGGCGCCAGCGCGTCTTGCAGCCAGGCCAGCGCCAGCTCGGGCTGCGCCGTGCCGCACATGAAGATGTCCAGCGCCGCGAACTGGTGTTCGGGCCAGGAATGGATGCTGATATGCGATTCGCTCAGCATGACCACGCCCGTCACGCCCGCGCCTTCGCCAAAGTGGTGGAAATGCGCGCTCAGCACATGCGCGCCGGCGGCCTGCGCCGCGGCGATCAATTGCGCTTCCAACGCGGCGGCATCCGTGAGCCGCGTGGCAGGCACGCCGCGAAAATCCGCCAGCACGTGGCGGCCCGGAGTGGCATGCACCGTCACTTGTGCGATCCGCCCGATGACCAGCCCGAACTGCCGGACGAGCTGCTGCCCCAGCTGCTGCTACTGCTGCTGCCGCCGCTCACGATACGGGCGCCGGGCGAACTGGCGCCCGTGGCCGCCAGCACCACCACCACCGCATAGACGGCATAAAGGAACTTGCCCATCGTCCTAGTCGTCCTTTCCGGAAAACTTGTCCGCCAGCTTGGCGGGGAACCACAGGAACGCCAGCCCGATCAGGACTGGAATAAAGCGGCCGTTCAAGATATTGCTCATGTTCAGGAACACCATGCCGATCGTCGCGATCCAGGCCCATTTGCCGTAGCCGCCGCGCTTGCCGCCCATAGGTAGCGACTTCTGCTTGGCCAACTGGGCGTCTCCAAACCACTCCGCCAACTGCGCCGGGGCGATGGGCGCCGACGCCGACCAGCCGAGTTCGTTGGCCGCGAGTTCACGCGTGAGCTTCAACGTGCCGGCCTTGTAGTCGGAGATCTTCGTGGTGTCGCCCGCCTTGACGCGCCAGTTGAACGCGCCCAGCGGCACCTCGACCCGCGAGGTGTAGTCGTACAGCTTCTGGTACAGCTTTGACCGCCAGCGCACGCTGATGGCGTTATTCAGGCTGGGCCAGGTGTCGCAGACCTGCACGCGTTCCCAGCCTTCGTCGGTTTCCACCAGCCAGATAAAGCCTTTGGCCGGGTTGAACAGCAGGTACTCGATCCAGTCGGACGGTTCGTCGGGATCGGGGTCCGCGCATTTCATCAGACCGATCAGCGTGTAGCTGGCGCCGTCGATCTTGGCCACCGCGCCCAGTGACAGCGTGGTGGTGATCGCCTTAACCTTGTGGCCCTTGGCGATGACTTCGGCCGTGGGGCCCGAGCAATCTACCGCCGATGCGCACGACGGGCAGACAACGTGGGTGGCCATGGCCGCCACGAAGCTGATCGGCGCGCCGCAGTTGGGGCACTCCAGCGCCTTGATCTGGCCACGGAAGCGGCCCGCGGTTTCCTCGACCTGTTCGTTGGTGCGCAGCGACCCCGCCTGCATGGCGGACAGGTCGAAGGCTTTGCCGATATAGAGTTCGGGTTCGGGCGCGTCGGAAAAATCCAGCGTGAGAAACGCGTCCAGGCTGCGGTAGTCCGCCACCTTTGCTTCCCAGCCATCGCCCGGCACAAACGGCAGTTCGCCCTGCGCAGCACCCGCCTGCGCCGTGCGGACATCGGCGGCGACAAAGCGCTGGCCATCCAGCTTAAGCTCGTCGCCTGGCGAAATGTCGGTGAACGCTGGCATGCCTTGCAAGGACTTGACCTTGCGGCGGCGCGTGACGGCGTACTGGCCCGACGCGTCCGACAACCAGCCGTCGGAGCCATCTTCGAACCACACGTACCACTCGTTCCAGAAGCCCTCGTCAAAGCGCAGTTGGATGCGGCCGATGACGTCAAAACGCTTGCTGTCGAACTTGCCCGTCGCGCCCAGGCACAAGGGCGAATAGTCTTCCAGCACATCGGCCATCTCGCCAATGCGCTTGACCGATTCGGCATCCTTCAACAAGGTGCTGCGGCAAGCGCCGCAAACCGCCATGACGGATGCGGTGGACGTGAACTTGACCGGGGCGCCGCACTGCGGACACAGAACCTGCTGCATAAGTCCTTAGCTGGTAAGTTTCTTCAGCACTTCGGCCTTGGCCGAATCGTAGTCAGCGGCGGTGATCAGCCCTTTGTCCAGCAAGTCCTTCAGCTGTTGCAGGCGCGCGACCGGGTCAGCGCCGGCCGCAGCAGGCGCGGCTTGCTGCGCGGGCTGTTGCTGCGGTTGCTGCGGTTGTTGCTGTGGCTGTTGCGGCTGGCCCTGCCCCACGCCCAACCCCGCGGCCATCGTCTGGCCCAGCGCGGCGCCGGCCGCCAGGCCCGCGCCGATGCCGGCAATGCCGCCTTCGTTCTGCGCGGCCAACGGAATCGACGTCGCAGTCTGGTACTGGGTGAACTTGCCCAGATCGCCCGCCATACCCATCGAAATCCGCGTGTCCAGCGCCTTTTGGAGCTCTTCGGGCAGGGACACGTTTTCAACGGTGAAGTTGTCGAGCTTCACGCCATAACGGTCGAACACCGGGGCCAGCTGCTCGCTGATGCTTTGCGACATCAGCCCCTGGTTACCCGCGATATCCAGGAACGGCACCTTGGAGCCGCCCAGCGCCGTCGTCATCGCGGCGACCACCATGTTGCGCAGCTGCGCTTCCAGGTCGTCCACGGTGTATTCATCACGCGTGCCGCTGATTTCGCGATAAAACTTGGCCGGGTCGGAAATCTGATACGAATACACGCCGAATGCGCGCAGGCGCACCATGCCGAATTCGCTGTCGCGCAGCGTCACCGGCTGCGCCGTGCCCCAGCGCCGGCCCAGTTGCAGGCGCGTGCTGAAGAAGATCACGTCCGACTTGAAGGGCGACTCGAACAGCTTGTCCCAGTTCTTCAGGTACGTCAGGATCGGCAGCGTTTGCGTCGTCAGCTTGTACATGCCGGGGCCGAACACATCGGCCACCTTGCCTTCGTTGACGAACACCGCCATTTGCGATTCCCGCACGGTCAGGCTGGCGCCGTACTGGATTTCGAAATCCTGCATCGGATGGCGCCAGGCGAGCACGCCGTCGCGATCCTCGTTCCATTGCAGGATGTCAATAAACTGCTTGCGAATAAATGAACCGAGACTCATGGCAAGTTCTCCCGTGTCAGATCGGATGACGCGCGCCGGCCGTCAGGTCAGGCAGGCGGCGTTGACGACGCCTGCGGCCAGCGAGATCGAACCGATCAGGCCGCCCATGGCGATATTGTTTTGTTCGATGGCCTCATTCATGCCGCGTATGGCCTGGGCGATCACGACATACACCACGATCTGCACCACCATGGCGGCGACGCCCCACACCAGGAACATCACGAAGCTGGCGTGCACGGCAATACTGGAGCACAGCGTGAAGCTGAAACCGACCAGCGCGCCGCCGTAGGACAGCACCGCTGCGATGTTGCCTTCGCGGATCAGGTCGAATTCTTTGTAGCGGGTCACGGCGGTGTAGACCGCGGTGAAAACGCCCAGCATGACAAGCGCCGAGACGATATAGATCAGATAGGTCACCGCCGGATGCATCGCTTCTCCCATTGCCACCCTCCTAATTGCGCGCAGTATATACGCGGCGTTCGATATACTGCGAACGCATTTTTCGCTCCGGACACCCCATGCGCGACCGCGTTCTCATCCTATCGGTATTGATCGTTGCTTCCTGCGGTTTGGGCTATGAGCTCATCAGCAGCGCGCTGGCCAGCTATTTACTGGGGGATTCCATCCTTCAGTTCTCGTCCGTCATCGGCTGCTATTTGTTCGCCATGGGCATCGGTTCGTGGTTGTCAAAATATGTAAAAGACGAAGACGTTTTGAATCGGTTCATCGACGTCGAACTGCTGGTCGCGTTGTTGGGCGGGGTGTCCGCCGCCGTCCTGTTCCTGGTTTTCGCCTGGCTGTCCGCGCCCTTTCGCGCGGCTTTGTATGTGGGCGTCTTCGTCATCGGCCTGATGGTCGGCATGGAGATCCCGCTGGTGATGCGCGTGTTCAACCAGCGCAAGGCCGAATTCCGCGAGATCGTCAGCCGCGTGCTGACCTTTGACTACCTGGGCGCGCTGGCCGTCTCCCTGATCTTCCCGCTGCTGCTCGCCCCCAAGCTGGGCCTGCTGCGCACGAGCTTTCTGTTCGGCATCCTGAACGCCAGCGTCGCGCTGTGGACGACGTGGCTGTTTCGCGCCGAGGTCCGCCGGCCCGGCGAAAAAGCCATCCGCGCCTGCGTGGTGATCGGCTTTCTGGCGCTGGGCTTCATCTATTCCACCGCGATGACGGCCTGGGCTGAAAAGGGCCTGTACGGCGACGACGTGGTGCACGCCGAAACCACGCCGTATCAGCGGCTGGTGGTGACGCGCTGGCATGACGACCTGCGCCTGTACATCAACAACAACCTGCAATTCTCGTCGCGCGACGAACATCGTTATCACGAGTCGCTGGTGCATCCGGGTTTGCAGACGCTGCCCTGGGCGCGCAACGTGCTGGTGCTGGGCGGCGGCGACGGGCTGGCGGTGCGCGAAATCCTCAAATACAAGAACATCGAACACGTGACGCTGGTGGATCTGGACCCGGCGATGACGGGCTTGTTCTCGCGCTCGGAGCCGCTGGTGGCGTTGAACCAGGGCTCGCTCAAAGACCCGCGCGTTACCGTCATCAACGACGACGCCGGCCGCTGGCTGGAAACGCACGCAGAGGTCTATGACTTCATCGTGGTGGACTTTCCCGACCCGTCCAACTTCGGGCTGGGCCGGCTGTACTCGGTGCCGGTCTACCATCTGATGGCGCGCCACCTGGCCGAAAACGGCTATATGGTGATCCAGTCGACGTCGCCCTACTTCGCGCCGCGCTCGTTCTGGAGCGTGGACGCCACGTTGAAGGAAGCGGGCCTGAACACCTGGCCGTACCACACCTATGTGCCGTCGTTTGGCGACTGGGGTTTCATTCTGGCCAGCAAGCGGCGCGACTACACGCCGCCTGACAAGATCACCGTGCCAACGCGCTATCTCGACCCGGCCACCACGCGCGAACTGTTCCACTTCCCCGCCGACATGCCGGCGCTGGCGATGCCGCCCAACCGCTTGAATGAGCAGTCGCTCGTGCGCTATTTCGACGAGGACTGGCGCAAGGTTATCCGCTGATGCGCCGCCGCAGCTTCCTGCTGGGCGCAGCCACGGCAGCGGCCGCCGGCACCGCGGGCTGGTATCGGTCGCGCATCGTCGAGACCCCGCCCAGCGTTCACTACCCGGGCATGCAAGCCGGACACGCATTGCGCGATGGCGCAGCGTTGCCCGCGCCGTCCGCCCACTATCAGCACAACGTCGCCATCCTGGGCGCGGGGGTGGCCGGCCTGTCATGCGCGTGGAAGCTTGCGCGCGAGGGCTTTACCGATTTCGTGGTGGTGCAAGGCCCGGAATTCGCAGGCAATGCGGCGGCAGGCAAGCGCGATGAGCTGGACTACCCGCTGGGCGCGCATTACCTGCCGCTGCCCTCGATGGCGTCTACCCATGTGCGCGAGATGCTGTCCGACTTCGGCATCATCGAACGCGGCGCGGGTGACGTGCGCCCGACTTACGACGAAGCCCTGCTCGTCCATTCGCCGCAGGAACGACTGCTGCGCAACGGGCGTTGGGAAGAAGGCTTGCTGCCCATGACCGGGCTGCCGGACGAAGACGTGGCGCAGCATCACCGCTTTCTGAAGCTGATCGACCGGCTGCACACGCAGGTGGGCAACGATGGCCGCAAGGTGTTCAGCATTCCGCTTGTGCTGTCATCGCAAGACCCGGCATGGCGCGCGCTGGACGCCATCACCTTCAAGCAATGGCTGGCGCGCGAGGGCTATACGTCGCCCGCGCTGCACTGGTATCTGAACTACTGCTGCCGCGACGATTACGGCGCGCAATACGACGTGGTCTCGGCCTGGGCCGGCCTGCACTACTTCGCCAGCCGCGACGGCCACGCCGCCAACGCCGGCGAAGGCGCAGTGCTGACGTGGCCGGGCGGGCTGGCCGTGCTGGCCGCCCGCATGCGCGACGCCATCACCCAGAAGCTGGGACACAACCGCTGGCTGATTCCGGGTACGGCGGTGCGCCTGGACGAGACGGCCGCCGGCCCGCGCGTGACGTGCATCACGGGTATGACTGACACCCAAGCCCCCACCGCCGCCTACACGCTGCAAACCCGGCGCACCGTCTGCGCCATGCCCTTGTTCGTCGCGCAGCGCATCCTGCCCGACATCCGCGCCTACGGTTACGACCCGGCTGTGCACACGTCATCGCACGCGCCGTGGCTGGTGTCCAACTTCGTGTTGGAAGGCTATCCGCTGGAAGCGCCCGGCGAACCGCTGTCTTGGGACAACGTCGTCTACCAAGGCCGGGCGCTGGGCTATGTCGTGTCCACACATCAGCTGCTGCGCGTTGCGCGTTCGCCCCGCACCGTGTTCACCGCGTATCACGCGCTAAGCGGGCAAACGCCGCAAGCCGCACGGCGATGGCTCACCACGGCAAGCCCCGAAGCCTTGCGCGACGAAGCCGCCGCTGATCTTGTCGCCGCCTACGGCAGCGAGTTCTGGCGCAACGCGCGGCAATTGGACATCACCGTGCGCGGCCACGCCATGGCCTCGCCGCTGTGCGGTTATTTGTCCAACGCGGGCTTGGCCGCGCTGCGCGAGGTAGATGGCCCRGTGCTGTTCGCGCACGCCGACCTGTCGGGCTATTCCGTGTTTGAAGAAGCATCTTGGTGGGGCGTGGTGGCGGCGGGCCGCATCCTGGGGCAGAAGCCGGCCATGTAACGGCGCCTCCCAAGGAAGGACTGCAATACAATCCCCGGCCTTGACGCTTCGAATAAAAAATCATGGGAAAGCACGTCATTGTTCTGGGCGCGGGCATCGTCGGTGTCTGCTGCGCATTGGAGTTGTTGCGCCGTGGCGCCACGGTCACCTTGGTCGACAAGCGGGAACCGGGCATGGAAACGTCAATGGGCAACGCGGGCGTGCTGGCGCGCAGCTCGCTGATGCCGTTCAACCACCCGGGCCTGTGGTCGCAACTGCCCCGGCTGCTGAAAAACGATACCGTCCAATTCCGTTATCGCCCCGCGTTCCTGGCAAAGCATCTGGGCTGGGCGACGCGCTTCCTCTTGAACGCCCGGCCCGCCGTCTTCCGCGAAACCGTCAACGCGCTGGACGGGCTGATCCGGCTGTCGGCCCCTGAACACCTGAAACTGCTGGACGAAGCCGGCGCGCGCCATCGCTTGCGCGATACGGGCTGGGTGTTCCTGTACCGCAGCGAGGCTGCGTGGAATGGCAGCGAGCTGGCGCGCAAGACCTTTGCGCAATACCAGGTGCCCACCCAGACGCTCAGCCCCGCCGAGCTTGCCCAGATGGAACCCGCGCTGGCGCCCATCTTCCATCGCGCCTTGTGGATTCAAGGTTCGTATTCGGTGGATGATCCGCATGCAGTTGTGGCCGCGTATGCTGACCTGTTCCTTCAAGCGGGCGGCACGCTCAAGCGCATGACCGCCACCGGCGTGCGCCGCGACGGCCAGCGCTGGACGGTGCAAGGCGCGCAAGACTCGGAATCGCTATCCGCGGATCAGGTGGTGGTGGCGCTGGGCCCGTGGTCCAAGGCGCTGCTGAACACTACCGGCATCGACTTGCCCATGGCGTTTGAACGCGGCTATCACATGCATTACCGCGGCGCGGACGGCGCGCGCGTCAGCCGGCCGGTGTATGACACGGGTGGCGGTTATGTGTTGTCGCCGATGGCGCGCGGGCTGCGCTTGACCACCGGCGTCGAACTGGATGCGTGCGACGCCGCCCCACGGCCGGCGCAGTTGGAGCTGGCGGAATCGCGTGCGCGCGAAGCCTTTCCGTTAGGCGAACGGCTGGATGCATCCGCCTGGCTGGGCCGCCGCCCCACTCTGCCCGACAGCCGCCCAATGATTGGCGAAGCGCCCAAACATCCCGGCCTGTGGCTGGCGCTGGGGCATCAGCACGTCGGCTTCAGCACCGCGCCCGGCACGGCGAAACTGCTGGCGGAATTGATGATCGATGGCCGTGCTACGGCCTTGCACCACGCGTTCCGGCCCGGCCGCTTTTTGTAAATTGCGCTTCGAACCTGGCGCGGGCTGCCGGCGTAAAGCCGGTCAGCCCCGGGGCTGCTTCAACCCAGCAGCAACGCGTCGTCCGACAGCTTTTCACCGCGCACGCGTTCAAACATTTGCAGCAGGTCAGGCACGTCCATGCCGCGGCGCTCGTCGCCCGACACGTCCAGCACCACCTGGCCCTGATGCAGCATGACCGTGCGGTCGCCCACGTCCAGCGCCTGACGCATGCTGTGCGTGACCATCATCGTCGTCAGCTGGTTTTCGGCGACGATGCGCGCCGTCAGCTGCAACACGAAGTCCGCCGTCCGCGGGTCCAAGGCCGCCGTGTGCTCGTCCAGCAGCAGGATGCGCGACGGCTGCAAGGCGGCCATCAGCAAACTCACTGCCTGACGCTGGCCACCGGACAACAGGCCGATGCGGTCGGTCAGCCGGTTTTCCAGACCCAGGCCCAATGTGGCCAGACGTTCGCGGAAGCCGTCTTTCATTGACGCCTTCACCGCGCGGCCAAAGCCGCGCCGCACGCCGCGCATCTGCGCCAGCGCCATGTTTTCTTCAATGGTCAGGTCTTCGCAGGTGCCGGCCATGGGGTCCTGGAACACGCGAGCCACGCGGCCGGCGCGCGCCCACACGGGCTGACGCGTGACGTCCACGCCATTGATGTCGATGCGGCCGGAATCAATCGGCAGGTCGCCCGACACGGCGTTCAGGAACGTGGACTTGCCCGCGCCGTTGGAACCAATCACGGTCACGAACTGGCCCGACGGAATTTCCAGCGACAGGCCGCGCAGCGCGCGGGTTTCGATGGGCGTACCCGCGTTGAAGGTAATTTTCAGATCTTGTGCGGACAACATATCAGCGCCCCTTCTTGCCGACCAGGCGGCGCTTGAGCATCGGAATGACCAGGGCGAACGTGACCAGCACCGCGGTAACCAGGTTCAGGTCTTGCGCCTTCAGGCCGATGAAATCGCTATTCAACGCCAGCGCGATGAAGAAGCGGTAAACGATGGCGCCGATGATGACGGCAAGTGTGGCCAACACCAGCTTGCGCGACGGCAGAATGCTTTCGCCGACGATCACCGCGGCCAGACCGATCACGATGGTGCCGATGCCCATCGAAATATCGGAACCGCCTTGCGTCTGCGCGAACAGCGCGCCCGCCAAGGCGACCAGCGCGTTGGACAGCGCCATGCCGCCCAGAATCATGCGGCCCGTATTCACGCCTTGCGCGCGGGCCATGCGGCCGTTGGAACCGGTGGCGCGCACGGCCAGCCCGGTCTGCGTGGCGAAGAACCAGTCCAGCGCCAGCTTGGCCAGAATCACAATCACAATCAGGATCAGCGGGCGCGCCACGTAATCAGCAATCCAGCCCGGCTGCAAAATGGTGAACACCGTGGGTTCGGTGATCAGCGGAACGTTGGGCTTGCCCATGATGCGCAAGTTGACCGAGTACAGCGCAATCATCATCAGGATGCTGGCCAGCAGATCCATGATCTTCAGCTTCACGTTCAGCCAGCCGGTGACCAGCCCCGCGGCAGCGCCGGCGAAGGTGGCGATGATGGTGGCCGAAAACGGATCGGTGCCCGACGCGATCAGCGTGGCACAGACGGCGCCGCCCAGCGGGAAGCTGCCGTCAACGGTCAGGTCGGGGAAGCGCAGCAGGCGAAAGGAGATAAACACGCCCAAGGCCACCAGGCTGAAGATCAGCCCGATCTCCAACGCGCCTAACAACGAGAACAATGACATGGGTTAAATCCAATCAGGGTAAGGATGGTGCATATTAAAGACTTGAAACGTCGGGTTTCTTGCGTTTGGGGGTCAGTTTTACCCCAGCTTTCGCAACAAACGTTTCCCGGCGCGTCATTTTCGCTTTTTTTCTGCCAAAGCGCCGCCACGCCTGCGGATTGGGCCGCAAGCGGAGTTGGTCAAGCGCATCGGTGAAAAAAAACCCCGCGCACACCTAGCAGGCATGGCGGGGTTTGTGCGGCGCCGTTTTACTTCACAACCACGGCGGCCGACTTGATGATGGCGTCAGACAGCGTCACGCCTTGCTTGGCGGCGGCGCCCGGGTTCACGTAGAGCTCAAGCTTGGAGACCACTTCCGACGGGATGGCGCCGGGCTTTTCGCCCTTCAGGATGCGAACCACCACCTTGCCCGTCTGCACGCCCAGGTCGCGGTAGTTGATGCCCAGCGCAGCAATGCCGCCGCGCTTGACGCTGTCGGTGTCGGAGGCGATCAGCGGGATCTTGGCGTCGTTGCCCACCTTCACCAGCGATTCATACGCCGAGACGACGTTGTTGTCGGTGTTGGTGTAGATGACGTCGACCTTGCCGATCAGGCTGCGCGCGGCGGATGCCACGTCAACCGAACGCGGGGCGGCGGCTTCCACCAGGCTCATGCCCGACTTTGGCAGAATTTCCTGAAGCTTCTTCACCACCACCACCGAGTTGGCTTCACCCGGGTTGTAGACGATGCCCACGCGCTTGGCGTTGGGAACGATTTTCTTGATGAGTTCAACCTGCTTGTCCAGCGCCAGCAAGTCGGACACGCCGGTCACGTTGGTGCCGGAAGCATCCATGCTGGACACCAGCTGGGCGGCAACGGGATCGGTCACGGCGGAATACACCACCGGCACGTCCTTCGTGGCGGCGACAACCGCCTGGGCCGACGGCGTGGCGATGGCGACGATGGCGTCGGGGCGGTCGCCGACGAACTTGCGGGCGATCTGCGCGGCGGTGCCGTTGTTGCCCTGCGCGCTTTGGTATTGCCACTTCAGGTTCTTGCCGGGTTCATAGCCGGCTTGCTTCAGCGCGTCTTGCACGCCGTCGCGCACGGCATCCAGCGCCGGGTGCTCGACGATGGCGGTCACCGCCACCGACTTCTGCTGCGCGGACACCGGCGCGGCGATAGCCATTGCCAGCGCCATGGCGCCAACCGTCAGAAAATGTTTTTTTCCGATCAGCATTACTTAGCTCCTTGAACCCTTGGTATATGTTCGTCGGGTATTTGTTCGTGGTTACGGCGGCGCCGGCGGCTTCCCGACGGCTTGCGCAGGCCGTAAAGCCGTATAGTCTAACTTGCCGCCACGCAAAAGAATTTGGGGGGAATCCCTGAAATGGTGCATGCCGGAAGTGGCGCGCCCCACGCCGGGGCACGCGGCGCCAATATACTAAATCCGCGCGGCCGCCCTTGCCCCAAGACCGGCCGCCGCATCCAAAGGCCTCATCATGATCAAACGCGCATTGGGCCGTTCCGGCCTGCAAATTCCCCCCCTCACTTTCGGCGGCAACGTCTTCGGCTRGACCGTTGACGAGGCCGGCACGTACTCGCTGCTGGACGCGCTGGTGGATGCCGGGCTGAACTTCATCGACACCGCCGACGTGTACTCGCGGTGGGTGCCGGGCAACCAGGGCGGTGAATCTGAAACGCTGATCGGCAAATGGCTAAAGCGTTCCGGCAAGCGCGACCGCGTGATGATCGCCACCAAGGTCGGCATGGAAATGGGGCCCGACGCCAAAGGTCTGGCGCCCGCCTACATCCGCCGCTCGCTGGATGCGTCGCTTGCCCGGCTGCAAACGGATTACGTGGACCTGTACCAGTCGCACAAGGATGATCCCGATACGCCGCTGACCGATACGCTGGCCGAATACGCCAAGCACATCGAATCGGGCAAGGTGCGCGCCATTGGCGCGTCAAACTACACGGCCGTGCGCCTGTCGGAAGCGCTGATTACCGCCGAACGCCACGACCTGCCGCGCTATGAAAGCATCCAGCCGGAATACAACCTGTACAGCCGCGAGCCCTTCGAGTCTGGCCTGCAAAGCCTGGTGAAGACGCAGCAGATGGGCACCATCAACTACTACGCGCTGGCCAGCGGCTTTCTCAGCGGCAAGTACCGCAGCGCCGCCGACGTCAGCAAGAGCGCGCGCGRCCAGAAGATTGTGGACACGTATCTGAACGAGCGCGGGTTCCGCATCCTGAAAGCGCTGGACGAGGTTTCGGAAGACGCCGGCTGCACGCCTGCGCAGGCGGCACTCGCCTGGCAGATCGCGCAGCCCGGCATTACCTCGCCGATCGTCAGCGCAACATCGATCGCCCAGCTGGACGAACTGGTCAAGGCCGCCAGCCTGACGCTGACGCGTGACCAGTTGGCCAAGCTCAGCCAGGCGAGCGACTGGCGATAGCACGTTGACTAGAAGCGCTGCGTCAGCGTGAGCAGCGCGGTTCGGCCTTCGCCATAGAAGACCGAGTTGTAAAAGCCCATCGAGCGGTAGTACTTCTTGTCGGCCAGGTTGCGCACATTCAGCTGCAACTGCGTCTTGTCCGTGAAGTTGATCTGCGCCATCAGATCAAACAACGCGTAGGGTTTCTGCACGATCGAACCGGACTTCAGGCCGTAGTACGTCTGTGCGCTGGTCTGGCTCTGCCAGCGCACGCCGCCGCCCACCGTCACCTTGTTCAGCGCGCCGGGCAGACGGTACGCCGTGCTCAGCTTCAGCAGCTGTTCGGGCTGGGTCGTCTGCACCTTCTTGCCGTTGTTGTCCTTGGACTGGCGATACGTATAGCCCAGGAATACGTTCCAGCCCGGCATCACTTCGCCCGCCACTTCGGCTTCGAAGCCGCGCGTGCGCGTGCCGTCCAGGATGTAATACCAGCCGTCGTCGTGCGCGTAGTCGTAGCCGCCGTACTCGGCCACATCTTTCTGATCGGTTTGGAACACCGCAACGGATGCGTTCACGCGGCCATCCAGGTACGCCGCCTTCAGGCCCATCTCGTAGTTGTGGCCATAGGCTGGGCCGGCCATGTCCCACGTCTGCGTTTTCACCATCTGCGGCTGGAAGATGTTGGTGTAGCTGGCGTAGGCGGTGTAGGTGTCGTTCAGGTCATAGGTCACGCCCACATACGGCGTGACTTCGGAGTACGTGTGCGAATAGCCCGTCACGCCCCCGCTGGTTTCGGTGGATTCCCAACGGGTCCAACGCGCGCCGGTCAGCAGATGCAGCCGCTCGGTCAGGCCCAGGCGCAGCGTGCCGTAGATGCCCGTCTGCTTGTTGCGGTTGGTTTGCGACAGCGCCAGGATGTCCCAGTTGGGCGCGGGCCAGTCGCCCGTCCAGTGGTGGACGTCGGGAATGGGATAGGTGTCCTGATCCGTCGTGTCCCAGCTTTGGTTCCAGGCCTTGATATCGGAATGCGAGAAGCCGACGTTGAACTGATGCTGCCGGCCAAACGCATCGAAGCCGCCGTCCATCGAACCGCCCACCACGTTCTGGTCGCTGCCGCCCACGAATTTACGCAGCAATGGCGGCGTGGAAAAACCATCGATGGTGACGGGCACGTCTGACGTGAACAGCAGCGGCGCGTCAAACTTGTTTTCCAGGCGCGTGAACGACAAACGCGCGTTCCAACCGTTGGCGAAGCCATGGTCCAGCTGCGCGAAATACTCATGCGAATCGGTGTCCCAGCGCGACCACTTCGCGCCCATGGCCTGGCCCTTGGGCCAATCGATCGGCTTGCCATCGGCATCGAGTGCCGGCAGCCCGCCCCAACTGATGCCGCTGGGCCGAGTGCGCTGCACCGATGCGCCCAGGCTGACCGTGGTGGCGTCGGCGATGTCGGCCTCGACAATGCCGTAGAGCACGTCGCGCTTTTTCTTGTAGAGATCCATCGTGTCGCCGCGCCGTTCCTTGGCGCCAACGATGCGCCCGCGCACCGAGCCCGACTCATTGAACGGCGTGGACAAGTCCACTTCGCCGCGATAGGTGTCTTCGGTGCCGGCCGACAATTTGATGTCGCCCTGGAACTCGCGGGTGGGACGCTTGCGGATGAAGTTCACCGAGCCGCCTGGGTTGCCCGTGCCGCTCATCAGGCCGGTCGCGCCGCGGATGATTTCCACGTGGTCGTAGATGACCGGGTCCAGGTTGCTATCGCCAAACTGGTAGAGGCCGTTCAGCGGCTTGACCACGCCGTCGAACTGGAACGTGTCCATGGAAAAGCCGCGCGAGTAATACGTCAGGCGCTCGGACTCCGCCTGCTGCACGTTCATGCCGGTGGCGTTTTCCATGACGTCGCGCACGGACGTGATGGAACGGTCGTCCATTTGCTGGCGGGTCAGCACGCTGGTGGATTGCGGCGTTTCGCGTTGGGAAAGCACCAGGCCGTTGGCCGACCGCATCCAGTCAGCGGTGTAATCGCCCGTGCCTTCGGTGGTGGCGCCTGCGCCCAGCACCACCACCGGCGCCAACTGCGTGGCCTGAGGGCCGCCCGCGCGCTGCAACTGGTAATCGCCATCGGCGCGGCGCACGGCCTCCAGGCCCGTCCCCGCCAACAGGGCCGCGAAGCCCTGGTCGATGTCGTAACCGCCTTGCAGCCCGGCCGACTCCATGCCTGACGTCAGCGCCGGGTCGAACGACAGCAGCACCTGCGTCTGCTGGGCGAAGCTGGACAACGCGGCGCCGAGTGCGCCGGCCGGAATGGTCACGGAATGGCGGATCGTATTGGCGGCGCGGGGTTGCGCCTGCACCGTCATGGGTGACAGCGCGGCGCCCGCCATGGCGGCCAGCACCAGCGCGGCAAACGCCTTCAAGCGCAAACCCGCTGGCGCTGAGCAATGAGAGGGGAAAAACGGCAGAGACATTTCGTTGGGTTCCAGGCGAAGAAAATCGAGGCTTCACCCGTATGCCAATCGAGAATGCAAAAGTGACAGGGCCGCGCAGAAAATTCTTTGAATCACCCTCGCGGGCGGATCGTTACCCAGTAGCGTGTGAACCGATCGACGCGCACGGGCAGCGCGCGTTCAACGGCGGCCAGGATGCGGTCGGTGTCGCCCAGCGGGTACGAGCCCGAGATACGCAAGCCCGCCACGGCCGGGTCGCACACAAGCCTGCCCTTGCGATGCCGGCTGAGCGCATCAACGAAGGCATCCAGCCGCATGGCATCGGCGTACAGCGCGCCTTGCACCCAGTCGTCGGCATGGGGCGCGGGGCGGGCGGCTTGCACCGCGCGCGCATCAAAATGCGTACCGGCGCCCGAGTCCACCACGCGCGCCGCGCCCGCGCCGCCTGAGATCGGTTCGATTCTGACGGCGCCGTCGGTCACCGCCACCCAGGCCTCGTCGTCCAACAAGCGCACGACAAAGCGCGTGCCTAGCGCGGTGATGCGGCCCAGGGGCGTGGCCACGACCAAGGGCCGCGCAGGCGCGTGCGGATCGGCGTGCGACGCAATATGCAGCTCGCCCCGGCGCAACACGATCTGGCGAAGCAAGCCGTCAAACTGCACGTCGGCCGCGCTGTCCGTGTTCAGGCTAAGCACCGTGCCGTCGGCCAGCGTGGCGACGCGCCGTTCCCCCACCGATGTGGTGAAGTCGGCGCTCCAGGCGCGCCACGGCAAGCCCGCCGCCGCCAGCCCGCCCGCCCCCAGCACCAGCGACAAGGCCTTCAGCGCCTGACGCCGGCCACGGGATGGCAGGCGGTCCAGCGCCGCCAAACCGGCTTGGGGGTCAACCTGACCGAATTGGCGCCCCAGCATTTCCACGCGTTCCCATGCCAGGCGATGCAAGGGGTCGGCGTCGATCCAGCGGCGACAGGCCGCGCCATCGGTCGGCGTGGCCTCTTCGGCGCCCAGGCGCACAAACCAGTTGCTGGCTTCTCGGATGACGGCGGGCGGCAATTCCACCCGCCCCGTGGCGCGCGCGCTCACCACGCCGCCAGGCAATGCTGCATGGCGCGCGCCAGATACTGGCGCACCGAGCTCACCGACACCGCCATGCGTTCCGCGATCTCGCCGTGGCGCAGCCCTTCCAGCTGCGATAGCAGAAACGCCTTGCGCACCTTGGCGGGCAGCCCGTCAAGCAGCCGGTCAATTTCCAGCAACGCTTCCAATGCCAGGGCGCGGCGTTCGGGCGAAGGCGCGTGCGCGTCCTCCACCAGCGCCAGGCTGTCCAGATAGGCGCGTTCGATATCGCGGCGGCGAAACAGATTCACCATCAAGCCGTGCGCAATAGTCGTCAGATACGCGCGCGGCTCGCGCAGGGCGCGCGTGTCGTCCTCGCGGACCAGCACTTTCAGATAGGTGTCGTGGGTCAGGTCGGCCGCATCGAATGGGCAGCCCGTCTTTCTGCGCAGCCAGTCGCGCAGCCAGGATTGATGCTGAATATAGAGCCCTTCGATGGGGGCAGGCGTACCGCTTTGATTCATGACGTTCGACGGACCGGAAAGCAGATTTACCAATGATAACGATTATCAATAGTAATATGAATCCGGTCCGGCAAACGCATCAATCCAGCTTCACCCCGGAATCTTTCACGACTTTCGCCCAGCGATCCACCTCGCTATCGACGAACTTACCGAAGTCAGCGCCCGTCAATGTCGGCACCGCAGAACCGTTACCGGCCCAGGTTTCCTTGAGCTTCGGCGTGTTCAAGGCCTTGGTGATTTCCACCGCCATCTTGTCGACCGCTTCCTTCGGCGTGCCGGCGGGCGCCCAGATGGCGTACCAGGTCGACACGACGTAATTCGGCACGCCTGCTTCGGCGGCGGTCGGCACGTCGGGCAACGAAGCCGAGCGTTCGGTCGCGGCCACGGCCAGGGGCTTGATGACGCCAGCGCGAATATGGCCCGACGACGACCCCAGCCCGTCAAACGCCAGATCCACCTGGCCGCCGATCAGCGCCGACAACATAGGTCCTGCCCCCTGATATGGCACATCAACCAACTTGATGCCGGTCTGCATGGCAAACAATTCGCCCGCCAGGTGATGCGTGCTGCCCTTGCCGGCCGTGCCGTAGTTGATTTCGCCAGGGTGCTTCTTGGCGTAGTCGATGAATTCCTGCAAGGTCTTCACTGGCAGCTTGCTAGCGTTGATGACCACCACCTGCGGCGGCTGCGCCACCAGCGCAACGGGCACGAAGTCCTTCTGGATGTTGTAGTTCAGGCTTTTGTACAGCGACGGGGCCAACGCGTGATGCGCGCCGCCCATGAAGAAGGTGTAGCCGTCGGGCCGGGCCTTGGCGGCCACGCCCGCGCCCACCGTGCCGCCTGCGCCGCCCTTGTTGTCGATCACCACCGTCTGGCCAAGCTGCATGGTCAGTTGCTGGGCCAGCGGACGGGCAAAGGTATCCGTGCCGCCGCCTGCGGGGAACGGAACGATCAGCGTGATGGGGCGCTCAGGCCATTGCGCGGCGGCCACACCGCCAACACTCAGGGCTGCCACGGCGAATACGGCTGCGGCGGTCGTGCGAACTCTCATAGTGTCTCCTCTTGCTGCATCATGGGGACGGCGCGGTTATGTGCGTCTCGTCTCTTGGATTTTTTATGGAATGAAGCTGCCAGGACTGCGTTCACATTGAATGGGGATGGTCTCCTTGGGATAAAAAAATGCCGGCCCCTGGGGACCGGCATCTTCGCCTGGCGTTAAAGCGCCTTGTACGTTTCGCGCAGCACGTTCTTCTGCACCTTGCCCATGGTGTTGCGCGGCAGCTCGCCCACGATGTGCACGCGCTTGGGCACCTTGAAGTTCGCGATGCGTGACTTGAGCTCAAGCTGCATCGCCGCGGCATCCAGCGACACGCCGTTCTTGGGCACCACCACCGCCACCACGGCTTCGCCGAAGTCGGCGTGCGGCACGCCTATCACTGCCGATTCCGCCACGCCGGGCATGTCGTCGATCAGCGTTTCGATCTCTTTCGGATAGACGTTAAAGCCGCCCGAGATGATCAAGTCCTTGCTGCGGCCCACGATGGACAGGTAATCGGCCGGCACGTCTCGCCCAGCGGATTCGCCGCCCCAGCGGCCCACGTCGCCCGTCTTGAACCAGCCGTCTTCGGTGAATTCTTCGCGCGTCTTTTCCGGCATGCGCCAGTAGCCTGAGAACACGTTGGGGCCGCGCACCTGCACGTTGCCGATTTCACCCGGCGCCAAGGCGATGCCCGCATCGTCCACCACGCGCACCTGCACGCCCGGCAGCGCACGGCCGACGGTGCCGGCCAAACGCTCGCCCAGCTTGGCGTCGTAGGGGTTGGACGTCAGCATGACGGTTTCGCTCATGCCGTAGCGTTCCAGAATGGCGTGGCCGCTGCGCTGTTCGAAGTCGGTAAACGTTTCGGCCAGCAACGGCGCCGATCCCGAAATGAACAGGCGCATCTTCGCGCACACGTCGCGGGTAAAGCGCGGGTCGGCCAGCAGACGAACGTAATACGTCGGCACGCCCATCATCACCGTGCTTTGCGGCAGGTAATGCAGCGCCTGATCGGCGTCCAGCTTGGGCAGCCAGATCATCTTGGCGCCGGCCAGCAGCGCGCCGTGCGAGGCCACGAASARGCCGTGCACGTGGAAGATSGGCAGCATGTGCAGCAGCACRTCGTCKYYGCGCCAGCCCCAGTATTCRTGCAGCACCTGGGCGTTGGCGGCCAGGTTGCCATGCGACAGCATCGCGCCCTTGCTACGGCCGGTGGTGCCGGACGTGTACAGAATGGCGGCCAGGTCATCGGCCTGCCGGACCACGGTGGTGAACGTTTGCGGCAGGCTGCCGGCGGCGTCCAGCAAGGTGCCGGTGCGGTCTTCATCCAGCGTGTAAACATGCGCGCAGCCCGCCTTGTCGGCGGCGCGTTGCACCCAGTCGCGGTTCTTGCTGGCGCACACCACCACGGCCGGTTCGGCATTGCCCAGGAAGTATTCGATTTCGGATTCGCGGTACGCCGTGTTCAGCGGCAGGTACACCAGCCCGGCGCGCAACGTGGYCAGATACAGCAGCAGCGCTTCGGGCGATTTTTCCACCTGCACCGCCACGCGCGAGCCTTCGGGCAAGTCCAGCGACATCAGCAGGTTGGCCAGGCACGCGGTGGCGCGGTCGATGTCATCCCAGGTGTATTCCAGGTCGGGCGTTTCCAGCGCGACTTTGCTGCGGTCCTTGGGAAAGCCGCCTTGCAGGACGGCATAGAGGTTGGCGTTGCTCACCTTGGTCAATCTCCGGAAAAGGAAGGGTCTACGCCGGCCAGGAAAGCGCGCACGCCTTCCTTGTGGTCCCGGCTGTCGGCATAGGAGAAATAATCTTGATATTCGGCTTCGGTCAAGGCGCCGCCTTGGGCGAGCCTTGCGGACAAGCGTTTATTGATGCGGGCGGCGATGGGTGCGCCCTGCGCGATGCGCTCGGCGCTGCGGCGGGCCGCGTCGGCCACCTGCTCATCCGGCACGATGCGCGTCAACAGGCCCAGGCCGAGCGCTTCGTCGGCGCCGAACACGCGGCCTTCGAGCAGGATGGCGAGCGTGGCGGCGCGCCCGGCCAGCGCCAGCAGGCCGCGCATTTCGTCGGGCGCCATGGGAAAGCCCAGCCGGTTGATCGGCACGCCAAAGCGGGCGGATGCGCCGGCAATGCGCAGGTCGCACTGGCTGGCGATTTCCAGCCCGCCGCCCACGCACACGCCTTCAATCTGAGCAATGACAGGATGCGGGCATTGCGCCACGGCTTGCAGCGCGGGCGCCAGGATGTCACGGTGATAGCGCTGCACGCCGGCCATGTTGGCGCGCTGCTGCGGGAATTCGCGGATATCCGCACCCGCCGCAAAATTGCCGCCTTCGCCGCGCACGATCACGCAGCGCAGGCTGTCATCGGCGGCCAGCTGCGTGAACACGTCGCGCAGTTGCCCCCACATGCCTACCGTGATCGCGTTCAGGCGCCCGGGGTGCGATAGCGTCACCCAGGCAAAGCCCCCTTCGCGTTCCAGCCGCACGCGGCCAGCGTCGTCTTCCTTCATGTCCCCTGCCCTTCTTATGGATGGATGGCGCCGTGTATCCGGCGTTCAGCCCACGCGTCCCACGCCCCGGCTGACCTGGGGCTTGCCTTCACCCAGACGCGCCAGGTTGGTATCGAGCTCGTCCAGGTCATACAGGTAATTGACCATCAGCGCGCACGATTGCTTGAGGCCCTTGGGCGACGTGTCCGCCGCCCAGTTCAGGCGTTCGATGCGCGCGCCATTGCCCAAGTGAAAGCGCGCCACGGCGTCCACCGGCAAACCGTTTTTCATGGATTGCAGATACGTCGCCGCCAGCTTGAAGCCCGCACGCTTGACCACATCTGACGTCTTGCCCTGCGCGGCCGTGGCCAGGCGGGCCACCCAGCGTTGGCCGTCCGGCACGCCTTCGCGCTTGCGGTCCTTGGCGCGCGACTTGTCTTCGCGCACGATGGCTTCCACGGCGTCAGCATCCAGCTTGCCCAGCCAATCCGAGAACCCGGGAATCGGCGACAACGTCGCAAACGCCTTCAGCTTGGGCAGCTCTTCCAGCAATTGTTCCACCACGCGCTTGAGCAGGAAGTTGCCAAAGCTGATGCCCTTCAAGCCCGGCTGCGTATTCGAAATGGAATAGAAGATTGCCCAGCGCGCCTTGTCCAGATCCTGCGGCGGCAGCGTGCTGTCCAGCAGCACCTGCACGTTGTCGGCCATCTGGCTGGCGAATGCGACTTCCACAAAAATCAACGGCACGCCCGGCATTTGCGGATGGAAGTAGGCGTAGCAGCGGCGGTCGGGCGACACGCGGCGGCGCAGATCATCCCAGGATTTGATCTCGTGCACCGCTTCATACAGGATCAGCTTTTCCAGCAGCGACGCGGGCGAATCCCACGTCAGCGGACGCAGCTCCAGCAGGCCCACATCGAACCACGCCGACAGCAGCGCTTCCAGTTCCTTGTCCAGCCCCTGAATGCCGGATACCTGTTTGCGCCAGCGCACCATGTCGGCCCGCAATTCCACCAGGAAGCGCAAGCCCTGCGGCAAGCCATTGAATCGTTTGAAGAGGCGCGTGCCCTCGCCGCCGTCGCCCGCGTAAGTTGCGCGCACCTGCGCCAAGGCGGCCAGCATCAGCCGGCGGTCTTTGCCGTCGGCCGCGCTGTATTGCTCGCACCAGCGGCGCGCCAGCTTGTTGGCGGCTACGTCGGTCAGGCGCGCTTCGAACAGACGCCGGACTTCGGATTCGCTGGGCAGGCGGCCGCGTTCCCACAAGCGGCCCAGCCGCGTCATCAGGCTGGCGCTTTCGGCCGCCGTTGCGGCGTCGATCAGTTCGGCCTCGGGCTCAGGCGTGCGTGCGCCCCGCGCGGGCGCGAGATTGGCGGGGTCGGACATGGGCGGGCTCCTGGATAACGATGGGATCGGATAACGCCGGATCGGCGGCGTCTTCATTGGCCAACACGCGCAGCGCTTCCAGCTGCCGCATCAGATGGGAGTGGGCGAGCGCCTGCGCGGCTTCGCTGTCGTGCGCCTTCAGCGCGTCGAAAATGGCCAGGTGTTCGGTGCAGGATTGTTGGATGCGCCCCGGCCGCGCCAGGCTGCGGTGCCGCGACAGGCTCAGCACCTTGCGCAGATTGCCGACCATATCGGACAACCATTGGTTGCCGGCCAGCGCCTGCACGGCTTCATGGATCAGGTAGTTGGTTTGGTAATAGGCGTCGATGCGGCCGGCCTGGGCGTGGCCCGCCAGTTCGGCGTGCAGCGGCTCCAGCGCCGCCAGCTCCGCGTCGGTGGCCTTGCGGGCGGCCTCGAAGGCGCAGCGCCCTTCCAGCATGGCCATCAGCGGGAAGATGTCTTCCAGATCTTGCGTGGACAGTTCATTGACGAAGCAGCCGCGGCGCGGCTCCAACCGCACCAGCCCTTCGGTGGCCAGCACTTTCAGGGCCTCGCGCAACGGGGTGCGCGAAATGCCCATTTCGCCTGCTAGCCGAAGCTCGTCGATCCATTCGCCATTGCTGAGCGCGCGCGCATGGATCATGGCGCGCAGGCGATCCGCGACTTCCAGGTACAGGGCTTGACGGACGATGGGTTGGCTCATGGATGAACGGCTTGAACTGCGCCGTAATTCATAATTATGAATAAGGCCATGATAGAGCCCGCCACGGAAAAAGGTAAACCCCCTTCCGCCCCCGTACCTACCCTAATAGGGAAACACGCCCGGCAGAACGCCGGGCGATGGTCTTAGAAATGCAGCACGCCGTCCACGGCGTGGCGGGTCAGCGCCCGCGCCCAGCGGCGCGCCGGCAGGCCGTACTTCGATTCCACGACCTCGGCCCGCGCCAGCAGGTCTGCCGGGGTCACGGCCAGGCGCGGCCCGGAAAAGGCCAGCACGATCTGGTTGCCCGCGTCGACCTCGGGCAGCAGCAGCACGCGGTCGTCAAACGCCTTGGACAGGTTGTCGATGTTCTTGCCAAAGCTCTCGTGGCGGCCGAACAGGTTCACGGCCAGCACGCCGACATCACCCAGCACACGGCGGCAATCGCGGTAGAACTTCACGCTGTCGCGCACCGGCCCTTCGGCGGCCGCGTCGTACAGGTCAACCATCAGCACCGGGCAACGCCCCGCGTTCATGGGGTCGGCCACCCAGGCGCCCGCGTCCGCGTGCTCGACTTCCAGCCGGTTGGCCCCCGGCAGCCGGAAGAACATGTGGCAGGCCGCCGTCACGCGCGGGTTCCACTCCACCGCCAGCAAGGGGCTGCGCGTGTGCTTGACGCAGTACCGCACAAGCGACCCCGCGCCCAGGCCCAGCATGCCGATGGCTTCTTCCTTGGGCGGCTCCAGGAACAGCAGCCAGGCCATCATCTGGCCGGTGTATTCCAACACCAGTTCCGACGGGTTCTTGATGCGCATGGCGCCCTGAACCCATTCGGTGTTGAAGTGCAAATAGCGCACGCCGTCCACTTCGGACAGCGTCGGCTGATCAAGTTCAGAGGGGAAGTTCGATTTATGCATGGCGGGATTGTAGGGCGGACGCCGCGCGGCGTCAGGCACGGCGGCCCCGCTCACGCCGCTATTGCCGCGCCGCCTTCCCAGATTCGTTCCAACAGTTCGGCGCAGGAGGCTTGCGCATGCAGCGCCGCCGCCAGCCGCAGCACGCGCTTCAGATACAGATGCGCGTCACATTCCCACGTGACGCCCATCGCGCCGTGCGTCTGGATGGCGTTTTGCGCGGCGCGGCGGCCGCCTTCAACCGCCAATAGCGGCACATAAAGCGCATCGAGGTCCGCATTTTCGGAACCCGCGTCGTGCGATGCCACCGCAGCCATGCCGGCCAGCCGGGCGTCATCCAGCGCCATCCAATCGTCCGCCAGCCGATGCTTGATGGCCTGGTTGGCGCCGATGGCGCGGTCGAATTGACGGCGTTCCTGCGCGTAGGCCGCCGCCATATCCAGGGCCGCCGTGGCCGCGCCCAACAGTTCGGCCGAACGCAGCAGCGTCAGCCGGGTTCGCAAGCGGCGCGCGGTTTCCGTGCCAATGGGCAGTTCGATGCGGTCCAGAACGTCAGGCCGCGCCACCACCGCCACGGGCATCGTCGGGTCCAACCCCGCCAAGCCGCCAACGGGCGCGTAGCGTTCCAGCAGCAAGGCGTTCGGCCCCGTGCACCGTACGGACAACGCCGACACGCCCTCGCCCGCGCCTTCGATGAAGATCGACCCATCGGGACGCACCGAGGCGTCTGCAAAATAGCGGTCGCCCTGCATCACTTCACGCGCCCACTGCGCAGCCAGCCCGTTGATGCCCGCATCAACAAGCGCAGGCAGCACGACCATGTTGGCCACAAGCGGCAGGCTCAGCAGATGCCGGCCGGCCGCTTCGGCGACTACCCACGCGTCGGACAGACCCAGCCCCAAGCCATCCTGTTCGGCGGGCGCCAACAACGCCGGCCAGCCTTGCGCGGCCAACTCGCGCCATTGCGCCAGACGTTCAGCGTGCGTGCGCGCCGCCGCATTGCGCGCCAATGACAGCGGATGGCGTTCGGACAAATAGCGGCGCGCCGCGTCTTGCAGCATGCGCTGGTCTTCAGTCAGCAGAAAGGTCATGGTGATGTGGCTACGGGATTCAGATCGGGCTTCAGATCGGGTTTCAAAATTTGGGCAAGCCCAGCATCTGCTCGGCAATGATGTTGCGCTGGATCTCGGAGGTGCCCGCCAGAATGGTCTCGGCGCGCGACCACAGATAGGCGTGTGTCAGCGCCGCGGCCTGCTCGTCGGCGCCGTCCGTCAGGCAGGCGGATTCGCCCAGCAGCTGCATCGACAGTTCCAACAAGCGCTGATGCGCTTCGCTCCAGTGGATCTTGGTGGACGAACCCTCAGGCCCCGGCGGATCGCCCCGCATGGCGCCGGCCAACGCGCGCTGCGACTTCAACGCCAGCACATGGCTGTCCGCCGCCAGCCGCGCCCACTTGTGGCGCACGGAAGCTGACGAGGCTGGCACATGGCCATAGGCGTCGGGGCGCAGCGCCAACTGGCGCACCGTGCCGAGTTCTTGCGCAAAACGCACCAGACGCGGGATGAAGTAGGTGCCGCGTTCGAAACTGGCGGCCGCCATCGCCACCTTCCAGCCCTGGTTCTGTTCACCCAGCAGCAAGTCCGCCGGCACGAAGACATCTTCGAAGAACACTTCGCAGAACTCGGCCTCGCCCGTGATCTGGCGGATGGGCTCGACCCGCACGCCGGGGCTGCGCATGTCCACCAGCAAGAAGCTCAAGCCTTTGTGCTTGGGCGCTTGCGGGTCGGTACGCGCCAGCACGAAGCACCACTGCGCGCGGTCGGCAAACGACGTCCATATCTTGTGGCCGTTCAGCCGGTAGCCGCCGTCAACGGCCTCGGCGCGGGTGCGCACGGAGGCCAGATCGGACCCCGCGCCCGGTTCCGAATAGCCCTGGCACCAGACTTCGCGGTTGGACAGAATGCCGGGCAGGAAGCGGGCCTTTTGCGCGTCGGTGCCAAAGTGCAGCAAGGTCGGCGCCAGGATGCCGTGGCCAATCAGGTTCACGCCCAGCGGCGCGCCGGAACGCGCGTGCTCTTCATGAAACACGGCTTGGCGAGACAGCGGCAAAGCCTGTCCGCCGTGCGCCTTGGGCCAGCCCAAGCCCGACCAGCCGTTGGCGCACAAGGTGTCTTCCCAGGCGCGGCGAAAGTCCAGGTCGCGCGGGGCCGCGCCGCCCGGCCAGTCCCGGGCGAACCGGGCATAGGCCGAGGCCAGCCACGCGCGCAACGACTGCCGAAAGGCCGCGTCGTCAATCGCTGCGCTGTCGCACGCGGTGTTGCCTACGGGGTCGCACGCGGTGTTGCGTGCGGATTGCACTTCACTCATTCCTGCTACTCCAGACGAATATTCGACTCGCGCGCCACCTTGGCCCACGTGGTCACGTCCTGCCGGATGAAGGCGGCAAACGTCTTGGGGTCGCTGCCGATGATGTCCAGCCCCAGCCCCACAAACTGGGCTTTCACATCGGGCTGCTCCAGAATCTGCGCCAGATTCTGGTAGAGCTTGTCGATCACCGGTTGCGGCGTGCGGGCCGGCGCCACCAGACCCAGCCACGGCATCGCGGAATAACCCGGCAGACCTGAGCCCGCCACCGTCGGCAGATCCGGCACAGACGCCGACGGCCGCGTCGTGGTGACTGCCAGCGCGCGCAGCTTGCCGTCCTTCACGAAGGGGCCGGACGAGGCCCAGGCGTCGAACATCACCTGAATGCGCCCAGCCACCAGGTCATTCAGCGCGGGTGCGCTGCCTTTGTACGGAATGTGCGCCATCTGCACGCCCGCCATGCTGTTGAAGAGTTCGGCCTCCAGATGCGTGGAGCTGCCGGTACCCACCGAGCCGTAGCTGACCTTGCCGGGGTTCGCCTTCAGGTAGGCGATGAGTTCGCCTACGTTCTTGGCGGGAATCGACGGATGCACTTCCAGCACGTGCACCACCGACGCCACCTGGCTGACCGGCGCGAAGTCCTTGATGGGGTCGTAATTGACCTTGGCGTAGATGCTGGGCGCGATACCCAGCGACGAAGCCGCCATCAGCAGCGTGTAGCCATCGGGCTCGGCGCGCGACACGTAGTCGGACGCGATCATCGTGCCGCCGCCCGGCTTGTTTTCGACGATCACGGTCTGGCCCAGCTTGGCGGTCAGGCGCTCGGCCAGCAGCCGGCTCATGATGTCCGCCGCGCCGCCCGGTGAAAACGGCACCACGATGCGCACGGGCCGGCTGGGATACGGGTCCTGAGCGTACGACGGGTTCGCGACGCCAATGCAGGCCAGCGCGACGCCGGCCAATAGTCTCTTCATCATGCTTGTCTCCTCCTGGGGATGCGCTGCGCGGATTGCGCGATGGCGCTACGGGGTTGCGGGCAGGATCAGGGCGTCCAGTACCGCAACGCCTTGTCCCGCCTCTTTGATCAGCAAAGGATTCACTTCAATTTCCGCCACGTGGGCGGGCGCGGCAAGCAGCGCATTGCCAATTGCCACGATGCTGCGGCACGCCGCCGCCAGATCGGCGCGGGGCTTGCCCCGGTAACCGTCCAGCAGCGCAAACGCCTTGAGCTCATGCAGCATCTGCAAGGCGATGTTCTCGTCCACCGGCAACAAGCGATGGCTGGTGTCTTGATAGATCTCGGTCAGCACGCCGCCCAGGCCCACGGTCAGCACGGGTCCGAAGACGGGGTCGCGCGTGGCGCCCACGATCAGCTCTGCCACGCCGCGCTCCATCTTCTGCACCATCACGCCGTCGATGCGGGCGTCCGGCTGCGCTTGCGCGGCGGCTTGGCGAACCTGATCGAACGCGGTGCGCACGGCGGCGGCGTCGGCCAGCCCCAAGGCCACGCCGCCCGCTTCCGTCTTGTGCGCGATGTCGGCGCTTAGAATTTTCAGGGCTACGGGGTAGCCGGCGGCTTGAGCGTCGGCCACGGCTTCGTCGGCATCGCGGGCGCAATGCACGCGCGCCTGCGGCAAGCCAAACGCCGCAACATACGCACGCGCGTCGGCTTCGTTGCAGGGCAACGGCGGCACCGGTACCGTCTCAAGCGGCGGCATCGGGGCAATGCGCGGCTTCCCACGCGCCTCGCACCACAACAGATACGGCGCCAGCGCGGACACGGCCTGGCCCAGGTCATCGAACACGGCCACTTCCGCCTCGCGCAAGGCGGCGCGGCTTTGCGCAAGGCCCGTGTCGATGGCGATGAACAGGCGTTGATGCTGGCGCGACGCCTCGGCCAGCGCGTCCGCCATGCGGTCGAGCATGTAGCCGGGCGCATAGACGACGACCGCGTCAATCGCGTCTGTCGTCGCCAGCGCCTGCAACACAGTGCGCACGAAAGCAGGATCGTTGACCACGTTGCCGGTCACGTCCACCGGGTTGCCCACCATGCCGTAATCGGGAATGCCGCCGCGCAACACGGCTTGCAAGGCCTCGGGCAGATCAGGCAAGTCCAGCCCCGCGCCGATGAATTTATCGGCCAGGATGGCGCCCAATGCGCCCGACATCGTCAGCACCGCCACGCGTTTGCCCGCGCTGCGATGGCGCAGCGTGGCCAGGCTGGCCAGGTGCGCCATCTGGGCGAAGTCCGATGCCTCGATCACATTCAATTGCCGGAACGCCGCCGCGTACACGCGCCGGTCACCCGCCAGCGCAGACGTGTGCGAACGCACGGCCTGCGCGCCCTTGTCGGTATTGCCAGCCTTCAACGCAATCAGCAATTTGCCTTGGCGTTCAAGCTCGCGGCAGGCGCGGATAAAGCGTTCGCCATCGCGCAGCTGTTCGATGTAGCCCAGCACGATTTCCGTCTGCGGGTCAGCGGCTAGATATTCCAGGTACTGCGAAAAATCCAGGCACGCTTCGTTGCCGGTGTTGATGAAGTGCGAGAACGGCAAATCCAGCTTGCGCGCGATGGCGTACACCGCTGCGCAGACGTTACCGCTTTGCGTCAGCAGGCTGACGACGCCCGGGCCGCTCTGGGCGGGCGCGGTTTTGAAAACCGACGCAAACGCCGTGTGCGCCTGCGTGTTCAGGTTGGCAAAGCCCATGCAGTTGGGGCCGGCCACCGCCATGCCGCTTTCCGCCACGAAGGCTTCCAGTTCGTCTTGCAAGCGCTGGCCGTCGCCGCCCGCTTCCGCGAAGCCGGCGGCGTACACGATGGCCGCGCGCACGCCCTTGGCATGGCAGCGGCGCAGCATGGGCGTGACGTCGGCCGCGGCAATGGCCAGCACCGCCAGGTCTACGGGTTCAGGCACGGCTTCGATGTCGGGCCAGCAGCGCTTGCCGAACACTTCCTGGTACTTGGGGTTCACCGGATAGATGCCGCCCGCGTAGCCAAAGCGCGTCAGCAATTCCAGCGGCATGCCGCCGATGCGCCCCGCGTTGGCGCTGGCGCCGATCATGGCGATGGACCCCGGATTCAGCAAACAATCCAGCGCGGCCCTCATGCCGTTTCGCCCTTCTTGTTGCGCTGGATGGCTTGCGCCAGCCCGCGCTCGCGCACGGCTTGAAACTCTTCGCTCAGGTGCGACAGCTGATGCGTGTCGAAGTGCGCCGACAACGCCGTGCGGAAACCCTGCGCATCGGCCGTGCGGTTCAGTGACCGCTTGATCAGCCGCAGCCCGAAGGGCGGCGCCTGCGCAATACGGCGGGCCAGCGCCAAAGTGGCGTCATCCAGTTCGGCTTCCGGCACCACGCGGTTCACCATGCCGATGCGCAAGGCTTCCTGCGCGTCGACCTTCTCGCCGGTGTAAAGCATTTCCTTGGCCTTGCGCAGCCCCATCACCCAGGGATGGATCAGCACTTCGGTGGCGGCGGCGGCCAGCGTGTGGCCCACCGGATCAGAGAAATACGCGGTGTCGGAGCAGACCACCAGGTCGCACATATTGGCGACCATGAAGCCGCCCGCCACGCAGGCGCCTTGCACCTGGGCGATGGTGGGCTTCGGGAAGTCCCAGATGCGCAGGCAGTAGCCGTAGTAACGGCGCGACTCATAGTCCCAGCGTTCTTCCACGGTGAAGTCGGCGCGCTTGGCCTGCGCTTCCTTCAGGTCATGGCCCGCCGAAAAGTGCGCGCCGCGCCCGGCCAGCACCACGACCCGCACGGAATCGTCTTGCTCGGCCCGCGTCAGGGCGTCATCCAGTTCGTCCAGCATCTGCTGGCTTTGGGCGTTGCGCGCAGATTCGCGCGCCAGGCTGATGCGGCATACCGAGTCGAGCCGTTCGACGGCAAGGGTGGCGTATTCCATAGTCTCCTCAACGCTTGCTATGCCCGCGCTCGACGGATGGCGCGGATCGATTGGATTGAATTAACGCACCTCAAATCCTAGAATACAAAATATTCAATCAACTTTTCCCATAATATGAACAAATCGACCGCAACGGGCGGAACCCAAAGCATGCGGCGCGCGCTCGGCCTGCTGCGCGTGCTGGCGCAGCACCAGGAAGACGGGCTGGATCTGCAAGGCGTCATGAACGCGACCGGGCTGGAGCGCTCCACCGCGCATCGGCTGCTGAGCTGCCTGCTGGAAGAACAATTCGCCGAACGCGACAGCAGCACGCGCCGCTACCGGCTAGGCGTGGATTCCATGCAGTTGGGGTTTGCGGCGTTGCGGCGCACGCCTTTGTTGGATGCGCTGCGCCCCTTCGCGCAAAAGCTCGCGCGGCTGTCGGGCGACACCGTGTTTCTGGTGATTCGCCAGGGCGACTACGCGCTGTGCCTGCTGCGCGAAGCCGGGTCGTTTCCGGTGAAGGTGTTCACCATTGATCAGGGCGAACGCCGCTTGCTGGGCGTGGGCGCGGGCGGCCTGGCGCTGATGGCCAGCCTGCCCGATGAAGACATCTCCGCGCTCTATGCGCGGCATGCGGCCAGCTACGCGCAGATCGGCGTTTCCAGCAGCGCGTTGATGAAGGCCGTGAAACAGACACGCGCCACCGGCCATGCCGAAATCGTAGACACGATCACGCCAGGAGTTTCAGGCGTGGGCGTGGCGTTTCCGGTGTCAGAACTAACCTGGGTAGCGTTCAGCTTCGGCGCCATCAGCAGCCGGCTGGACGCGCCAAGACGCGCGGAGATGGGCGCGTTGCTGCACGCCGAATGCCTGGCGTGGGCGCGGGACTATTTGGGGGATGCGTAACGCATCGGGGCGAGTCGAAAAAAACAGGACGAGTCGAAAAAAAGCGGCCTCCGCCGTAACTGGCGGAGGCCGCTTGGATGCTGGGCTCAGATGGGGGGCTTAGGTGCAGCCCCTGAATGCAGCGCTTAGATGCAGCACTCAGATGCAGCGCTTAAATGCAGCGCTTAAATGCCGCACTTAAATGCGTTCGAAGATCGCGGCGATGCCTTGGCCGCCGCCGATGCACATCGTCACCAGCGCGTAGCGCCCGCCCACGCGTTGCAGCTCGTGCAGCGCCTTGACGGTGATGATCGCGCCGGTGGCGCCGATGGGGTGGCCCAGGCCGATACCGCTGCCGTTCGGGTTGACCTTGGCGGGGTCCAGCTTCAGTTCGCGCGACACTGCGCACGCTTGCGCGGCGAAGGCTTCGTTGGCTTCAATGACGTCCAGCTGGTCCACCGTCAGGCCGGCGCGCTTGAGCGCGGCTTGCGTGGCCGGCACCGGGCCGATGCCCATGATGTCGGGGTCAACGCCCGCGTGGGCGTAGGCCACCAGACGCGCCAGCGGCTTGATGCCGCGCTTGGCGGCAACCGACGCGTTCATCAGCACGACGGCGCCCGCGCCGTCGTTCAGGCCCGACGCGTTGCCCGCGGTGACGGTGCCGTTCTCTTTCTGGAAAACCGGCTTCAGCGTGGCCATGGTGGCGGCCGACACGTCGCGGCGCACGTGCTCGTCGGTGTCGAACACGACTTCGCCCTTGCGCGTCTTTTGCACGACGGGAACGATCTGGTCGCGGAAGTAGCCCGCGTCGATGGCGGCGGCCGCCCGGCGGTGCGATTCGGCGGCCAGCGCGTCCTGGTCCTGACGGCTGATGCCGAACTTGGCGGCCACGTTTTCAGCGGTAACGCCCATGTGCATGCGGCCGAACGGGTCGGACAACGCACCCGTCATCATGTCCAGCATGACGCTGTCACCCATGCGGGCGCCCCAGCGCTGCGACGGCACGATGTACGGCGCGCGGCTCATGCTTTCGGCGCCCGCGCCGATGGCGATATCGGCATCGCCCAACAAGATTGTTTGCGCTGCCGACACGATGGCCTGCARGCCCGAGCCGCACAGGCGGTTGACGTTGAAGGCCGGGGTTTCCTTGGCGATGCCCGCGTTCATGGCGGCCACGCGCGACAGGTACATATCGCGCGGTTCGGTGTTGATGACGTGGCCGACCGCAACGTGGCCGACCTCGTCACCCTTGACGCCTGCGCGTTCCAGCGCGGCGCGGATGACAGTGGCGCCCAGGTCGCACGGCGGCACGTCTTTCAGCGCGCCCCCGAAGTCGCCAATGGCGGTGCGGACGGCCGAAGCGACGATGACTTCATTCATGGTGTTTCCTCCTTGTAATGCGCTCCATCATACTGCCGCCCACTCTCGCTTTGCCTAGGCCCGTACTCAAACCCGCCCCCTGTTTGCCTGGCCTGCATTCATGCGCGCCCGCTCTCAGCCTAGCCGCCAGACGGGCGTCCCGCTTTGCGCGCGGCGCGTTGTGCGATGAAGTTTTCAACCGCCTCCGCGTGCGCGGGCGTCTTGTGGGCCAGGGCCTGATAGGCGGCCGACAGCTCCAGCAAATGGTCCAGGCGGGCGTGCTGGCTTTCGCGCAACAGGCGCTTGGTCAGGCGCACGGCGTCCGGCGAATTGGCCGCGATGCGGTTGGCCAGCGCGTGCGCGGCGGGCAGCAATTCCGTGGCCGGCACCACGCGCGACACCAGCCCCCAGTCCAACGCCGTTTGCGCGCTGATGGCGTCGCCCGTGAACGACATCTCGGCCGCCCGCGCCATGCCGATCAAACGCGGCAGGAACCAGGCGCCGCCGTCGCCGGGAATCAACCCCAGCTTCACGAAGCTTTCCGCGAACGACGCCCCTTCGGCTGCGATGCGCACGTCGCACATGCACGCCAGGTCGCAGCCCGCGCCGATGGCGGCGCCATTCACGGCGGCGATCGTCGGCACTTCCAGCGCATGCAACGCCAGCGGCAAACGCTGGATGCCGTGCCGGTATTCCTGACGCAACGCGGCGCTGCCCACCTCTGGGCCAATCTGCCGCTGCATGTCGTTGATGTTGCCGCCGGACGAAAATACATCGCCTGCCGCCGTCACGATCAGCACCCGCACGGCGGGGTCACGTTCAATGCGTGCGAACACCGCCAGAATCTGGTCCACGATGTCGCTGCCGGTCAGCGCGTTGCGCGTAGCGGGGTCGTCCAGCGTCAACGTTGCAACGCCCTGCGCGTCCAATTCGTAATGCACACGTTCCGTCATGCCCGCTCCTGATAGTGAAAGGGTTGATCGCCCCAGCGTAGGTGCAGGCGTTGCTTGCCGTCCAATATTAGTTTTCGCGCGGGTGATACGAGATTCGTATCGGAAAGCCCAAAAATAATATTGGACGCGCGCGGCCGCACGCCGCGATAGTGCGCTTTCGAGCCCCCGGCCAAGCGCCGGCCCGCACCGGAGCGCCTCATGATCGACACGCTGGAACTCACTGCCATCCCCGCCGCCGACGAAGCCTTGCGCGCCGAGGTGCGCGACTTTCTGGCCGAGACGCTGGATGGCCTGGAACCCGATGAACGCGCGCGCTCGTGGATGGGGTTCGATGCAGGCTTCAGCCGCCAACTGGCCGAGCGTGGCTGGCTCGGTCTGACATTGCCGCGCGAACACGGCGGCGCGGCGCGCGGACATTTCGCGCGCTTCGTGCTGTCGGAAGAACTGCTGGGCGCGGGCGCACCGGTATCGGCGCACTGGATCGCCGACCGCCAAAGCGCGCCGCTGATCTTGAAGTACGGCACGCCCGCGCAGCAGGCGTTCTACCTGCCCCGCATCTGCCGCGCCCAAGCCTTCTTCTGCATCGGCATGAGCGAACCCGGCTCGGGCTCGGACCTGGCCAGCATCCGCAGCCGCGCCGAGCCCACCGCGAACGGCTGGCGTTTGAATGGCAGCAAGATCTGGACAACCAACGCGCACCGTTCGCACTACATGATTGCGTTGGTCCGCACGTCAGGTACGGCAGAAGACCGGCATCAGGGCTTGTCGCAAGTCATCATCGACCTGTCGCTGCCCGGCGTGTCGATCCGCCCCATTGAAGACCTGGCGGGCGACGCGCATTTCTCGGAAGTGTTCTTCGACAACGTCGAGTTGGCCGACGACGCGCTGATCGGCCAGGAAGGCGCGGGCTGGGCGCAAGTGAATGCCGAGCTGGCGTTTGAACGCAGCGGGCCGGAACGTTTGTATTCCAGCATCGCGCTGCTGGAGTGTTGGCTGACGCATTGCCGTCGCCGTTCGGGTCACACGAACCCCGCTGATATGGCAGACCACCAGAACGATCATGCGGTGCTGGGCAGCATCCTGTCGCAGATGGCGGTGCTGCGCGCCCTGTCCGTGGCGGTGGCGGGCAAGCTCGCGGCAGGCGCCAGCCCTGCCGTCGAAGCCGCGCTGGTGAAGGACCTGGGCACAGCGCTGGAACAACAGATTCCACGCCTGATCGGCGACGCGCTGGGCCGCCATCCCAATACGCCGATTCCCTTGCCACTGATGCGCACGCTGGCGTACCTGGAGCAGGTGGCGCCCACGTTCTCGTTGCGCGGCGGCACGCGCGAAATCCTGCGCGGCATCATCGCGCGCGGGCTGGGACTTCGATAAGGACGATGACCATGGACACCTTGCTTGGCGACGCCGCCGAACGCCTGTTTGCCCAAACCTGCACGCCTGCCCTGCTGCGCGCCGCGGAACAAGGCCATAGCATTGCCGCCGCCTGGCAGGCCTGCGAAGACGCAGGCTTTGCGGATGCGCTGGTGCCCGAAGCGCAAGGCGGCGCGGGCCTGGATTTGGCCGACGCGCTGCCCGTGGTGTTGGCGGCCGGGCGGCATCTGTGCCCCTACCCCATCGCGCACACCGTGCTGGCGCGCGCCTGGCTCGCCCGCGCCGGACACGCCGTGCCAAAGGGGTCAATCGCCATCGCCGCGCAGGGTTTGTCGATGCAGCAGGATCGCATGACAGGCGTGAACGTGCCTTGGGTGCGCGTTGCCGATCACGTTCTGGCGCAGGCTGACGGGCACGTCTGGCTGCTGCCTGTTGCGGCGGGGTGTGTCGCGCCCAACGGCGTGCACGGCAGTCTGGATGGCGAAGCGTCTTGGGCGATGGCTGCGGCCGTCCGCGTGGATGGCGAAGCATCTGGGGGTTCACATGCAGACGTGCACAGGACTGGCGAAGCATCTGGGGCTTCACGTGCAGCCGTGCGCATGCATGGCGAAGAGTCCGAGGCATCATGTATTGCCAACCGGGAGCATGGCGACGCTCCGTTGGATGAACTCGCCGCCATCGCCTATGCCGGCCTGATGGCCGGCGCCATGGATCGCGTGTTGGCGATGACGCTGGACTATGCCAACCAACGCACGCAATTTGGCAAAGCCATCGGCCGGTTTCAGGCGGTGCAGCAACAGATCAGCGTCATGGCAGAACACGTGTGGGCCGCGCGCATGGCGGCGCAACTGGCGTTTCAGGGGCGCGGCGGCCAGCCGCAAGCGTTGATGGCCGCATTGGGCAAAGCGCGCACCAGCCAGGCCGCACCGCTAGTCGCAGACATTGCGCACGCGGTGCATGGCGCAATCGGCATCACGGCGGAATTCGACTTGCAGTGCTACACAAGACGGCTGCGCGACTGGCGTCTGGCGGGCGGCTCGGAATCGTATTGGCACGCGCGGATTGGCGCGGCGGCGTTGAGTAGCCATCTCGATGCGCTGACGTATCTGCGTACCGAACTCCAAGGGGCGGCGGGCTGACAGCGAAGCGCCGGAGAGCAACGTCCCGGATAGCAACGTTCCGGATAGCGAAGAGCATGATGCCAATGGACCCGATACCGAAGGGATAGCACCGATGCCGAATCCGATACGCGGGCCGTATCATCCTGGGCAACCCTCGCCCCGGACCGCCCCCATGGATTTTCGCCATCTTCAGCAGTTCCTGGTTCTTGCCGACACGCTGAACTTTCACCGCGCCGCCGAAAAGCTGCACATGTCGCAGCCGCCGTTGTCGGTGTCGATCCGCAAGCTTGAAGATATGGTGGGCGTGCCGCTGTTTGTGCGCGGACGCCAGGGCGTGCAGCTGACCGAAGCCGGCCTGGCCGCTCGCGACGAAGCGCGCCGCGCGCTGTTCCATGCCGAGCAGTTCCGGCTCGCGGCACGCGCGGGCGCGGCGGGCGAAGGCGGCACGGTGCGCGTCGGCTTCGTGGGCTCCGCCACGCACGGCATCCTGCCGCGCATCCTGCCCGCGTTTCGCCAGCGTTATCCTGGCGTGACGGTGGTGCTGCGCGAAGCCACGTCGATCCGCATCTTGCAGGACCTGGCCGAAGATGCGTTGGAAGTCGGCATCGTGCGCGTGCCGGTGGCCATGGGCTCGAACGTTCGCTTAACCCCCCTGACCACCGAGAATTTTGCGCTGGCCGTGCCCAAGAGCCATCCGCTGGCGCGCCGCGGCCGCATCCGTCTAGCCGATCTGGCGGATGAGGCCTTCATCATGTACACCGCGACAGAAGCCGCGGGGCTGCGCATGGCGGCCATCAACGCGTGCCAGTTGCGAGGCTTCACGCCCCGCATCACGCAGGAAGCCGTGCAGGTGCAAACGCTGCTGAGCCTGGTTGAAAGCGGCTTGGGCGTGGCGCTGGTGCCGGCGGGCAGCCGGCGCCATCCCGGCCCCAATGTGGTCTACAAGACGCTGGCGGACTTTCCGGCAGACGCATCCATCGGCATTTCCCTGGCGTGGAACCCCGACATCGAACGCAGCGCCGCCCGCAACCTGCGCGAATTGGCCAGCCTGTCGTTCCGCGACAAGGGTGCCAAATAAGCGGCGCCGCGCTTGCGGCAAGATGGCCCGCAGGCTTAGGATGGAGCATGGTTGCGCCGCAGCGCCCCGTCAGACCGAGGGCGCGACGCGCGGCCGGCGTTTGAACCTTGTCAGCGATCCGGGAGCACATCGTGAAATCAGTTGCTGAGATTCTTAGGGAAAAGTCGAACAATTCCGTCGTGACGGTTTCACCGGATTCTTCGGTGTTTGACGCCATCAAGACCATGGCCGAACGCAGCATCGGCGCCGTCGTGGTGGTGGAGGGCGACACCGTGCTGGGCATGCTCTCCGAGCGCGACTACGCCCGCAAAGTCGTTCTACAAGACCGCTCGTCGCGCAGCACCAAAGTGCGGGAAATCATGACCGACTCGGTCTATTACGTGGGCCCCACCGACACCCGGGAACACTGTATGGCCATGATGACGGAACGGCATTTCCGTCATCTTCCGGTCATCGAAAACGAAAAACTGATTGGTCTGTTGTCCATTGGCGACTTGGTCAAGGACATCATGAGCGAGCAGAAATTCATCATCCACGAGCTCGAACGCTACATCAGCGGCGGCCACGGCTAGTTGTCTGGCGAGTCGTCCGGCGAGTTCTCTCCCGAGCCGCCACCGCTAGCCGCCACGGCAAGTGGCGGCCATGACCCTGGCGGCTAGCCCGCCGCCAGTATCCGCGCCGCCGGCACGATCAGCCCCATGCCGGCTGCCAGCAACAGCACGAACACCATGCGCTTGACGGTCTTCATCGACCCGGCCGTGCTGTATCGGCGCGCCACCCACGTCACGCCAATCACTACCGGCAAGGCCTGCACACTCAGCCAGAATGACGACGCCATGAACGCGCCCTGCCCGGTCACCAGCGTCAGGCGCACCACGGCATTCAGCGAAAACAGCACCAGCAGGCTGTTGCGGATGGACGCCAGCGGCAAGGGCTGGCGGTACAGGTGATACACCATGGGCGGCCCGGCGCTTGAGAACAAGCCGCCCAGCACGCCGGAAATTCCGCCGAAAAATACGAAAGAGGCTTTGGACGACAAGCGCTCCAGCGGCTTGGCGCGCGCCACCAGCAAGATGGCACAGGCCAGAATCGTGACGCCCAACAGCAGTTGCAGCAAGACCGCCATCGATCCGCTGATCCACGTCAGCGCGGCAACCCCGGCACCCACGCCCACCAGGCTGGCGATCATGGCCGGCCGCATCAGCGACCAGTTCACTTGCGGCTTGGCCCGCGCCAGCGTCACGGCGGCGTTCACCAGCGACAACACGCTGACCACATTGGCCACTTCCGACACCGACGCCAGCTGGAACACCCCCGACAAACCGAGAAGCACGAGTCCGAACGCAAAGCCGGTCATGGTCTGGGCATAGGTGGCGAGCGCCACGCAGGCCAGGAACAGCAAGTGGTGGGAGATACTCATGCGCTTGGAGGGTTTGGGGTCGCGGCGATGATATCACCGGGGTGCTGACCACCCGCCCAACGCGGGCGGGTGAATATGCCGAATCACATATCTTGTCACAACTGGAAGCGTCCCCGAACCCGGCCGCTGCGCGCTGCCGCTATCCTTGCCGCCCTGTCCGTCCTTGCCGGAAAGCTCGCGCTCAGAATGACGCCCAAACACACCACGATCAACACGGTAACCCTGACCTGCTCGACTTGCGGCAGCGCTCAGTTCACCAAATTGGCTCCGAACGAATACCGCTGCAATCACTGCCACGCGCTGACGCTGGTGGAAGATGACGTTGCCCAGCGGCTGGAAAAGATTCTGCGCGGCATGCAGCAGCCCGCGCAGCACACGGCGATCAAGCCCGGGGCGCTGGCTGCGATCGCTTTCGTGGTGGTGGCCGCGGTGGTCGTGCCGCTGGTGATATCGCTGGTGTCATCAAACCGGACATCGACGCCTTATCGTGCGCCTGCCGTGGCGCCGCCAATCGACGCGTCGCTGGTGAAGCTGACCGATGTGCGCGAAATCCAGACGCGCGGCAGCAAAGAGTTGGTCATGATGATGCGCAACGAAACGGGCAAGAAGATCGACCCGCCACGCGTCACGGCCACTTTCTTCCAGGGGGAGCTGACGCTGACGTCGTCCTGGGGTTCGATCTCGGCGCGTTCCCTGCAGCCAGGTGAATACGCGCCCTTGCGGATCTCGGTGCCGGGCAAGGCCTATACGCGCTACACGCTGCAGGTCGCAACCCCTACGCCCGCCCGCGGCAAGCCCAACGATGTGGTGGCCAGCAGGGTGCAGCTGGTAAAGAATGATGGCGCGTACCGGCTGGTGGGATTGCTAAAGAATCAAGGACATGGCGACGCCAACAGCACCCAGATCACCGTCATCCTGTATGGCGAAGATGGCGCCATGATCGGCACCGGCAACGGCTACGCCGCCGCGGGTACGCTCGCGCCGGGCGCGGTGACGGCGTTCGATGCGCGGTGCGAAATGTTCGGCGACGGCAAGGTCGCGTCCTACGACTACATGGTGCAAAGTGAAAGCTGATCGTCGCGGCGCCCAGCCGCTGTCCTGGCCGGCCAAGGCCGTATTGGTGCTGATCATCCTGGCGGCCGCCGGATTTGCATTGACGAAGTACACCGCCGCCGGCCCCTGGGCCATGCGCAAATTCGGCATGCAAGACGCGCCGGCCAACGACGCGCCCAACGTGGAAGCTACAAAGGTGGAACCGCCCAAAGTGGCCGCCCCCGCCACCCGCATGGTGCGGGTCAGCCCGGCGGATGTGCGGGTGATCGACCATGTGCGCCTGACCACCGAAGAGCTGCTGGACCCCGGCTTTGCGCTGTTCGACACCAAAGCGCTGACCTTGTCCGCGCCGCGCCGGCTGCTGGACGAAATCGACCGCCCGATCATGTACGCGGAAGTCGTCAACACCAGCCCGGACTATGTCGCCCTGTCGCCCCAGGCGCAGATCACCGTGTTCGATGGCTCGACCCCGCTGAAGGTCCGGCAGGACTGGACCCTGCCCGCCTATCTGTATCCGGGCGAGCGCGTGCCGGTGGCGCTGGTCGGCGGCAACTACGAACGCTACACCGAGGTCAAGACCGACTGGATGCCCGCCAAGCGCGCCGCCCTGCCCGGCCCCCGGCCCAAGCTGGACATTTCCGTCGACAACACCGAGGCCGGCGTCGGCACCGGCACGCTGAACTTCAGCTACCGCTACCGTTACAAATACGTCACCGTGACGGGCCGCGTGCGCAATGAAGACCAGGCGGAAGTGAACAACGTGCGGGTCTGGGTCAGCCTGTACGACGCGCAGGACAAGCTCAGCGGCGCCAGTTTCAAGGAACTGCGCCTGCCCAAGCTGCAACCCGGCGAAAGCGCCCCGTATGAGGTCATCGTGAAGCAGTACGGCGGGAATTTTGCGCGGGTTGGCGTGGTGTACGACGTCACGGCGCGCTAGCTTCCCCCCGCCCAATCCCCTGCCCAATAATCCCCTGCCAATCCCCAGCGCGCGCCCTGCGCGCCCCCTACGCTCGCCCTACGCTCGCCCTACGCTCCCCGTGCGCCGCGCCTGCGCGGCCGCGCTCTGCGTCGCCGTAACGCAACAGCTATCGGCTCAGGTCTTATATAAGATATAAGACATTTGCTAGCGACTTCTGTTGCCTCTACAATTCCGGTCGAAAACCCTTCTTCCAACCCGACTTTGAGCAGGCCTCACATGCTGGATAACTACCGCCAACACGTTGCCGAACGCGCGGCTCTGGGGATTCCCCCGCTGCCCCTTACGGCTAAACAAACCGCTGAACTGATCGAACTGCTGAAGAACCCGCCCGCTGGCGAGGAGCAGAATCTGGTCGAACTGCTGACCTACCGTGTGCCGGCCGGCGTGGACGATGCCGCCAAGGTCAAGGCGTCCTACCTGGCCGCCGTGGCGCTGGGCAAGGAAGCTTGTGCGCTGATCAGCCGTGCCAAGGCGACGGAACTGCTGGGCACGATGCTCGGCGGCTACAACATTGGCCCGCTGGTCGACCTGCTGGACGATGCTGAAATCGGCACCATCGCCGCCGATGCGCTGAAAAAGACCCTGTTGATGTTCGACGCCTTCCATGACGTGAAGGAAAAGGCTGACAAGGGCAACGCCAACGCCAAGTCCGTGCTGCAAAGCTGGGCTGACGCCGAATGGTTCACCAGCCGCCCGGAACTGCCGGAAAGCCTGACCATCACCGTCTTCAAGGTGCCTGGCGAAACCAACACCGACGACCTGTCGCCGGCGCCTGACGCCACGACCCGCCCCGACATCCCGATGCACGCCCTGGCGATGCTGAAGAACAAGCGCGACGGCGCCGCGTTCGAACCGGAAGAAGACGGCAAGCGCGGCCCGGTCAAGTTCATCGAATCCCTGAAAGAAAAGGGCCACCTGGTCGCCTACGTGGGTGACGTGGTTGGCACGGGTTCGTCGCGCAAGTCGGCCACCAACTCGGTGCTGTGGTTCACGGGCGAAGACATCCCGTTTGTGCCGAACAAGCGCTTTGGCGGCGTGTGCCTGGGCAACAAGATTGCCCCCATCTTCTACAACACGATGGAAGACGCCGGCGCGCTGCCGATCGAACTCGACGTTTCCAAGATGGAAATGGGCGATGTCGTCGAACTGCGCCCCTACGATGGCAAAGCGCTGAAGAACGGCGAAGTCATCGCTGAATTCGAAGTGAAGTCCGACGTRCTGTTCGACGAAGTGCGCGCCGGTGGCCGCATTCCGCTGATCATCGGCCGTGGCCTGACCRSCAAGGCSCGYGAAGCGCTSGGCCTGGCKCCGTCSACGCTGTTCCGCCTGCCGMAMRACCCGGYCGACACCGGCAAGGGMTWCACSCTGGCYCAGAAGATGGTTGGCCGCGCCTGCGGTCTGCCGGATGGCAAGGGCATTCGCCCGGGCACCTACTGCGAACCGAAGATGACCTCGGTCGGCAGCCAGGACACCACCGGCCCGATGACCCGCGACGAGCTGAAGGATCTGGCTTGCCTGGGCTTCTCGGCTGACCTCGTGATGCAGTCGTTCTGCCACACCGCCGCCTACCCGAAGCCSGTGGACGTCAAGACSCACCACACGCTGCCGGAATTCATCAGCACCCGTGGCGGCGTGTCGCTGCGTCCGGGTGATGGCGTGATCCACTCGTGGCTGAACCGCATGCTGYTGCCSGACACCGTCGGCACCGGCGGCGACTCGCACACCCGCTTCCCCATCGGCATTTCGTTCCCGGCCGGTTCGGGCCTGGTCGCCTTTGCCGCCGCCACCGGCGTGATGCCGCTGGACATGCCGGAATCGGTGCTGGTCCGCTTCAAGGGCAAGCTGCAACCCGGCGTCACCCTGCGTGACCTGGTCAACGCCATCCCGCTGTACGCCATCAAGCAAGGCTTGCTGACGGTGGCCAAGCAAGGCAAGAAGAACATCTTCTCGGGCCGYRTCCTGGAAATCGAAGGGCTGCCGGACCTGAAGGTCGAGCAAGCWTTCGAACTSTCSGACGCKTCCGCYGAACGTTCGGCYGCCGGYTGCTCGGTGYKCCTGAACAAGGAACCGATCATCGAATACATCAACAGCAACATCRYGMTGYTGAAGTGGATGATCGCCAACGGCTACGAAGACGAACGCACGCTGGGCCGCCGCATCAAGGCCATGGAAGCCTGGCTGGCTGACCCCAAGCTGCTGGAGCCGGACGCYGACGCCGAATACGCCGCCATCATCGACATCGACCTGGCTGACGTGCACGAGCCCATCGTGGCCTGCCCGAACGACCCGGACGACGTCAAGACGCTGTCGGAAGTGGCTGGCGCCAAGATCGACGAAGTGTTCATCGGCAGCTGCATGACCAACATCGGCCACTTCCGCGCAGCCTCCAAGCTGCTGGAAGGCAAGCGCGACATCCCGGTCAAGCTGTGGGTGGCCCCGCCCACCAAGATGGACGCCACGCAACTGACCGAAGAAGGCCACTACGGCGTCTTCGGCACCGCTGGCGCGCGCACGGAAATGCCGGGCTGCTCGCTGTGCATGGGTAACCAGGCACAAGTGCGCGAAGGCGCGACCGTCATGTCGACCAGCACCCGCAACTTCCCGAACCGTCTGGGCAAGAACACGAACGTGTACCTGGGTTCGGCCGAGCTGGCCGCCATCTGCTCGAAGCTGGGCCGCATCCCGACCAAGGACGAGTACATGGCCGATATGGGCGTCATCAACAAGAGCGGCGACCAGATCTATCAGTACCTGAACTTCGACAAGATCGCGGACTACAAGGACGTGGCGGACGTGATCGAGGTGTAAGCCTTGCACGCTAGCCAGGTGTCTTAGCCTGCTTGCAGTACGAACGACGGCCCCGGAGCAATCCGGGGCCGTTTTTCTTTGCAGGTCGTTTTCTTTGCAGGTCGTTTTCTTTGCAGGCTGCTTTCTTTGCAGGCTGCTTCCTTTGCAGGCTGCTTCCTTTGCAGGCAGCTTCCTTTGCAGGCAGCTCCCTTTGCAGGCAGCTCCCATTGCAGGCAGCTTCCATTGCACGCCGCTTTCTTTGCAGGCCGCTTCCTTTTGGGGCCGAGTTTCGGGCAGAGGGTTTCAGCAGTTGCTCCCTTAACGCCAGAGCAAGCATCCGAACAGGAAACTTTTCCGGCGATACGTTTTCATACAATCGCGGTACCTTGTGACACCTGCCCGGCGCAGCATCCCGTTTGCGCCCCGAACCTGAGGAGGAAGCCCGCCAATGACCCGGCTTTTGCTGCCGCCGCTGCTACTGCTGGCGCTTGCCGGTTGCGCCACGGCGCCGCCATCGAACCCCGAGAATATTTGCGCGATCTTCCGAGAAAAGCCGGACTGGCACGACGCCGCCCTGAAGGTGCAGAAGAAATGGGGCGCCCCCGTCCCGGTGCCCATGGCGATGATGTACCAGGAGTCGTCCTTCAAACAGGACGCCGTACCGCCCCGCTATTACTTCCTGGGCATCATTCCCTGGGGCCGCGTCAGCTCTGCCTATGGCTACGCCCAAGCCAAGGACGAAACCTGGGCCGACTACAAAAAAGAAGCCGGCGGATGGGGTTCCAGCCGCGACAACTTCGCCGACGCGCTGGACTTCATGGGCTGGTACATGAGCAAGTCACAACGCATCAACGGCGTGTCCAAGTGGGACGCCTACGGCCAGTACTTGAATTACCACGAAGGCTGGACCGGCTACCGCAACCGCAGCTACGACCGCAAGGCCTGGTTGAAAACGGTGTCGCAAAAAGTGCAGGCACGCGCCGAGAAATTCTCGTCGCAGTACAAGAGTTGCGAAGGAGATTTGACGCGCGGGGGGTGGTTTTGGTGAGGGGATAGAGGAATCCCGTGGGCAATTGATCCTTATACAAAAATTTGTATAATCGCCGCATGAGCGTCCTCAAACTCGTCACCTTTTTAGGTACGGCACTTGACGAACTGCGGGCCTTTCCACTGCATGCACGACGCGACGCGGGGCATCAGATTGATCAGGTACAGCGCGGCTTGGAGCCGGACGACTGGAAGCCTATGACAACGATCGGACCAGGGGTCCGTGAAATTCGGCTTCGGGAAGAGTCGGGCGCGTTCCGCGTTATATACGTCGCAAAATTTGCCAAAGCTGTCTATGTCTTGCATTGCTTCCAAAAGAAGGCGGCAAAGACAGGAAAGACCGACCTGGATCTGGCGGCCAGACGATACCGCGATCTGTTGAAGGAGCTAGGCCTATGAGCAAGCAACAATTCGCCAGTGTGTGGGATGCCATTGAAGACACCCCTGCCGAAGCTGAAAACATGAAACTGCGCTCAGAACTCATGGTGGCGCTGAAGCATCACATTGCCCGATCGGAGATGAGCCAACAGCAAGCGGCGCAGCTGCTCGGCGTTACGCAACCGCGCGTGTCAGACCTGATGCGCGGCAAGATCAACCTGTTTGGCCTGGACGCCCTGGTCAATATGGCAACCGCCGCGGGCCTGCATGTGCAGATGACGATTCAAGAAGCCGCCTGAGCACCCGCTTGCTTTCCTTCAAATAAAAATCCCGGCGCCAGGCCGGGATTTTTTGTTGCGTACCGGTCAAAGCCGGCTGCGATCAGAAGTCCATGCTGGCTGACAGCAGGAACGTGCGCGGGCCGCCCAGTACCAGGTAGCCGTTGCCGGGGTATCCGCCCACCGACGACCAGTAGTTGCGGTTGGCGATGTTTTCCACGCGGGCGCGCAGCGTCACGACGTGGCCGTCGATGTCCGTCATGTAGCGCAGGCCGGCGTCAAAGCGGGTCCAGCCGGGCACTTTGAGGGTGTTGGCGTCGTTCGCGTAAGACGAACCGGTGTAGACGACGCGGCCGTCCACGGCCAGGCCTTGCACGCCGGGAATGTCCCATTCCACGCCCATGTTGGCCTGAAAGCGCGGCACACCGATCACGCGGTTGCCGTCCAGCGAGGCGTTGCCGGTGGAGCGCTGCTCGGCATCCAGCCACGTCAAGCCGCCCAGCACGCGCACGCTCTTGATGGGCTCGCCGTAGACGGTCAGTTCCGCGCCTTGGTGACGGTCTTTGCCGGCCGACTTAAACGTGTAGTTATCGTTGGCGTCCACGAAACTCCGCGGCTTATCGGTAGAGAACAGGGCAAGGCCCGCCCCTAACCCATCAGCCTCATATTTGACTCCAATTTCTTTTTGCTTAGACACGTACGGCGCCAGACTTTGACCCGCGTTGCTGACATCCTGATCGTTGCTCTTCGCCGGGGCTGTATCGCCCGCCACCAGCGCCTCGATGTAGTTCGCATACAACGAGACATTCGGCGTTACTTTGAAGACAATGCCTGCAGCAGGTGAATTGCGGCTAGCGTCATACGCACCAGTTTCTTTGCCGGTTGTGTAAGAGTAGTCCCGCTGAGAAATTCTCTGATGGCGTACACCCAGGGTCAAAAGAACCTTGTCATCCAGGAAAGACATAGTGTCGCCCAAGGCGAAACTGCTCATTTGCACCCTGCCCTGCAATAGCGGATTATCCAGGTCTCCTCCCGGATTACCGACAGGATTTATGTAGGGCTTATCGTACGAAATTGGATTGTAAATATTGGTGGGAGTGCCAGCGGCGCCGAACAAATACGCGTTCTTTTTCTTAAGTTGAAAGAAGGACGCCGAGGTAACTAGTTCGTGCCCAATCGGCCCTGTGCGCAATTTCGCGCGTAGGCCAAACTCACCCGTATCAACCGAATCTTCACGCGTGTTATCAAAGCGCGCAAAAGTACCCGCGCCCGTGCTGCCGTTCGTCAACGTGACGTTGCCCAGCGAGTTCGCTTCATCGCTGCGGCGGAATCCGTAGGCTGCCCAGCCGGTCAGCTTGTCGCTGAAGTCATGTTCCGCGCGCAAGGTGCCGAACACATCGCGTTCGTTGGAGTACGACCACGGTTGCGCGTAGTTGGAGCTGGCGTCCGGTGCGTCGGGCACGGTGGTGACGCCCGCGCCCAGCGTCACGTTCGGACGCGCGCGCTTGAGCTTGTTTTCCTGCCAGCCGATATCCCCCGACAAGCGCGTATCCGCCGAGCGCCAATCAATGCCCAGCGACACCAGGCTGGTGCGGGAATGTTCATCATCAATCGCCGTATCACCGCTGCGTTGCGCGGCGTTCAGGCGGATGCCGGTGCTGTCGTCCGGGCCAAAGCGGCGGGCGATGTCGGTGGACAACTGAAACTGGCCGCCGCTGGAAATACCGGTCGTGACGCGCGTCAGCGGATCGTTCGGGGCGCGCTTGGGCACCAGGTTGATCACGCCGCCGATACCGCCGCCGCCAGGGGTGGCGCCGGTCAGGAATGCCGTTGCGCCGCGCAGCACTTCCACGCGTTCGAACAGTTCAGTGGCGATGTACTGGCGCGGCAGCAGGCTGTACAGGCCGTTGTAGGCCACATCGTCCGAGCTCAGGATGAAGCCGCGGATGAAGTACGACTCCTGAAAGTTACCGAAGCCGCGCGCCACGCGCACGCCGGAGTCGTTTTGCAGCACGTCGCCGACGCTGCGTGCCTGCTTGTCCTGGATCAGCTCGTTCGTGTAGCTGGTGATGCTGAACGGCGTGCTCAAGTTGTCTTGCGTACCCAGAATGCCGACGCGGCCACCGGTGGCGACTTGGCCGCCCGCGAACGGGGCCGACAGGCCGCCTGCCGACGCGTCCGCGCTGGCTTCGACCTTGATGGCTTCCATGGATACGGTAGCGTCGCCAGATTGGGCAGCCGGAGCCGTCTGGCCATAGGCTGCGCCCAGGCACGGAAGCGTGGCCGCCACGCAAGCTAGAGTTCTGATTTTCATATCGGGATCGATGGGCTAGGGAATGCGCGTCACCGCGCGAAGAAACACCAAATCCCGATGGGGTCACGCGCGGAAAACGGCTTATCTCCTTGCACTACCGCAAGGCTGTACAACGGCCCTGCCGAGCCCGTTCACCATGGGGTATTGAGGTCTGACGACGAAAATGTTATCAAACCGAGAATCATTCTCATACCATTTCCAACGCAGGAAAACCCGCCCGTTGCCCGGCCGCAACAAGTTGGGTTCGTTAAGGTCAAGGTCAGGATCAGGCGGCTAAATCGGGCTGCAACCGGCCAAAATCACCCGCCTCGAAAGCGGTTTCCGACTGGGTCAGACCGCGTCGGGCTGGCTTGGCGGCCGCATGGGGCTGGCCTGAAGCGGCTTCGATGGCGCCGCCCGCAATCAGCACGAAATGCACCGGCGCCCTGCCCGCCATCAAGACCAGCACGCCATGTTCATCGTCAATGGACGCTGACGCGGCCAGGGCCGAGCCCGCGTGCACCACAGCGAAATCCGGGTCACCGCCCGGCCGTTTCGGCAAGGCCGGTGCGCCCGTCAGGCGATGCCTGGCGCGTACGCCCACCTCCCCCTGCACGACATAGATCCAGGCATTCCACCCCGGCGCCAACGGCACCAGTTGCGTCGCGCCGGGGCGCAGCCAGGCGTCCAGCAGCATCAGGGGGTCTGGCGTGGCCAGCGGCGATTGCCAGCCGCTATGGCTACCCGCCGCCACGCGGATACGGCCCGCGTCGGTCTGGATGACGGGCATCTCCCAGCCCCGCAGCAACGCAATGCCTGGCGGTTGGGCGGGCTGGCGGTCTGACAGCTTGATCCCGATGCGCAGCCCGTGCAGCCGCGCCTGCGCCTCGGGCCGGTGTACCCGCAGAATCCCCTGGCCCGCCTGCGTCCAATGCAGGTCGCCCGCCCGGATCTCGTGGTCGTCCTTGGTGCTGCCCAGGCTTTGCATGACGCCCTTGGAGTCCTCCAGCAACAGCGTCGCGGCGCACAGGCCGGGGGCCGGCTCAGGCGCCGTGGCAGGCCCTGTCATGACGAAGTGGTCCACGCTGACCACTGGCGACGGGCTGCGGGAAAAATCGGTGTGGCGAAATGGGCGGACGGTGCAGGCGTCGCCCGCGGACTGGACCGGGCTGGCAACGACGTTACTGAGATGGATAGTCAAAAAAGTGCTGCCTGGGGAAGTGGTAACGCTGGCTGACGCCAAGCTTATGAGTTCCACCTGGCGGACAGTAGAGGCCAATTTCAGGAATAGTTGTCCTGTCTTGCAGGACAATTCGCTCCTTTTTCGTTCGCGCCCAGCTGAAACCCCCATGCAATCGCACATTCATCACGTCGACGACCTGCTGCTCTTTAGCGAGGTCGTTGAAAAAGGCGGCTTCTCCGCCGCCGCGCGTGTGTTGAATATGCAACGTTCGAAGCTCAGCCGGCGCGTGGCTGAGCTGGAAGCGCGCCTGGGCGTCCGGTTGCTTCAACGCAACACGCGCCGGGTATCGCTGACCCCGATGGGCGAACAGATCTATGTGCATGCCCAAACCATGGCCCGCGAAGCCCGCACGGCGTTCGATCTGGCGGCGTCCATGGGCGACACCCCCAGCGGCCTGCTGCGCATCACCGCGCCGTCTCCGCTGGCTGTGACCTTGTTGGGGGACATGGTGGCCCGCTTCTGCATGGCGAACCCCGGGGTACGGGTATTGCTGGATACGCGTGACGAAATCATCGACCTGGTCGGCGAAGGCTATGACCTGGCGTTTCGCGCCATGAGTTCGGCGCTGACGGACTCCCGGCTGATCGGCCGTGAACTGGCGCTGGTGCCGCTGACGCTGCTTGGCGCGCCAGCGCTGGCCCAGGCGCGGCCGCGCCACCCCCGCGACCTGGCCGCCCTGCCCTTGCTGGCGCACGCCACGCAAGACAACCGCCACACGTGGCGCTTTACCGGGCCGGCTGGGGAAATCGAGACTTTGGAATTCCAGCCGCGCTGCCTGAGCAGCAACATGGCCACGCTGCGTTCGATGGCGCGCAGCGGGCTGGGCGTGGCGCTGCTGCCGCACTACCTCAGCGCAACCATGATGGCCAAGGGCGAACTGGTTCCGATTCTGCCCGGCTGGCAGGCCGCGCCATCACGCATCTACGCCATCATGCCCGCCCGCCGCGGCGAGCCTCTTGCGCTGCGCCGCTTTCTGGARCTGGCGGCGGCGGAGCTGCCCGTGTTGCTGGCTTGATGCGCTTGCTTGATGTGCGGGCCGGGTGCGCTTGCTTGATGCGCGGGCCGGACGTGTTTGCCTGATCACCGTGGCCCGACCCCGCATCTAATCCAGCTTGATGTGATTCGCCTGAATGACGGCGCCCCACCGCTCGCGGTCTTCCGCCACGTAGCGGTCGGTTTCCGCCTGATCACGCGGCGCCTGGATCACCAGCCCCAAGGTCTGGAAACGTTCGCGGAAATCCGGTTGCGCCATGACGCGCGCAACCGCCTCCTGCAAGGCTCGCCCTTCGGCGGCCGGCGTCGCTTGCGGCACGGCGATGCCAAACCAGGTGGCTGCGCGGAACCCCGGGAACCCGCTTTCCGCCACGGTCGGCACATCGGGCAGCACGGGCAAACGTTCCGCCGTCGTTACCGCCAAGGCCTTGATTTTGTTCTCTTTCACCAGCGGCAGCGACGTGCTGATCACATCCACCATCAGTTGCGTGTCGTTGGCCATCAGCGAGCTCAACGCCGGCGCGCTGCCGTTGTACGGGATGTGCGCAATGTCGACGCCGGTGCGCGACTTGAGCAATTCCGTCGCCAGCTGCAAGGGGTTGCCAATGCCCACCGACGCATAGTTCAGCTTGCCCGGACGCGTCTTGGCGTAGCTGACGAATTGCGCCAGCGTGGTGGCCGGCACCGCGTTGTTCGCCACGACCACCAGCGGCAGTTCAGCCACCACCGACAGCACGCGGAAATCGCGCGCGGCGTCGTAGGCGATCTTCTGATACAGCATGGGGTTCAGCACCATGCTGGCATTGCTGGCCAGAAACAGGGTGTAGCCATCGGGCTGGGCGCGGGCCACCTGCGTGGCCGCAATCATCGTGTTGGCGCCCGGCTTGTTCTCCACCACGACGGGCTGGCCGAGTTCGCGCGACAGGCGCTCGGCCAGCACGCGCGACAACTGATCCGCCGCGCCGCCCGGCGTATACGGCACCACCAGCTTCACCGGGCGGTCAGGGAACGCCGCCAGCGCTTGGGGTGCAATTGCCGCGCAAGCCAGCACGGCGGCCGCGGTGCGGCCCAACCAACGATTCATTTTCAACATGCTTGTCTCCCGAGTCTTGAACGACTCTTGTAGTGGGTACTGCTGGGGTATTGCTGGGGTATTGCTGGGGTGTTGGCCTGACGTTCGCCGCTACACCTTGCGCGCCTGCCCCTCCCAGAACTCGGCGCGCAGGCGGCGTTTGGCGATCTTGCCGTTGTCGTCGCGCGGCAAGGCCGGGCGCAGTTGCAAGTCGCGCGGGATCTTGTAGCGCGCGACGCGGCCAGCCAGCCATTGCAGGGCGTCCTGCACATTCACCGTGGCGTCCGGCGCGGGTTGAATCAAGCCCAGCAAGCGTTCCCCAAACTCGGCATCCGGCACGCCAAAGACGGCGCAATCAGCCACGCCCGGGTACTGCGTCAGGTGGTGTTCGATTTCGGCGGGATAGATGTTCACGCCGCCGGAAATCACCAGGTCCGATTCGCGGTCGCACACGAACAGATAACCGTCTTCGTCCACATAGCCCAAGTCACCCAGGCCGATCAGGCCGTCGCGCTCGACGGCCTGGCGGGCCTCGGGGTGGTTGCGGTAGGTGAAGTCGGCATAGGCCGGCTGGCGCACGTAGATGCGGCCGACCTCGCCGGGCGCGCAAAGCGACCCGTCTTCGGCATACACGCGCACCTGCGCCGGCCCGATGGGCCGCCCCGCGCTGCCGGGCTTGGCCTGCGCCTCGTGGGAGTCAATTACCGTCACCATGCCTGCCTCGCTGGACGCGTAGGTTTCATGCACCACGGGGCCTAGCCAGTCGATCATGGCCTGCTTGAGTTCAGGCGCGCACGGCGCCCCCGTCGACGCCACGAAACGCAGCGACGACAAGTCGAACGACGCTCGTGTGCGCGCATCCAGCTTCAGCAGCCGCACATACATGATGGGCACGAGATAGATGGTGTCGATGCGATGCTGTTCGATCAGGCGCAACACCTCGATGGGATCAAAGCGCGCGGTCAGCACCAGCGTGTCGCACACGCGCAGCGCCACCTGGGCGAAGACGCTGGGCGCGCTGTGATAGACCGGCGCGGGCAGCAAGGCGCGGCATCCGGGGCGCAATCCGTAGGCTTGTTCCACCACGGCTTCGACGGCCGCCAGGTGCTCGGGCAGACGCGCCACCGGAAACGGCTGACGCACCACGCCCTTGGGCCGGCCGGTGGTGCCCGAGGTGTAGGCCATGTGCCCGCGGGGCGCGACGAGCGGCCCGTCGTAGCGCGGCTGCGCATTGCGCCAGGTTTCGTAGTTGTTGGCTTCGAAGTCGTTGGCTTCGGAATCGTTGGGGGCAGACTCGTTGAGGTCGGACTCGTTGGGGTCAGACTCGTTGGGGTCGGACACGCCGGCGGCTACATCAATGTTGCCGGCCACCGACTTCCCGCCGCCCATCACCCGCAGCGCGGGCAGCCCCTTTGGCAGCGCGGTCCAGACCTGCCGCCACAAATCGTCTTCGGCAATCACCAGCTTGGCGCCGCTATCGGTCACCAGAAACGCCACTTCCTCGGCCGTGTAATGCCAGTTGATCGGGCAGTAGTAGCAGCCCAGCCGCTTGCAGGCCTGGATGATTTCTAGATACGGCATGCCGTTGCGCAGCAGCACCGCGATCACATCGCCTTCGCGCACACCCATCGCCGCCAGCCCGGCCGCCACTTGCTCGCCGCGCGCAACCAGCGCGTCACGGGTCAACTCAATGCCGCCCGCAATGATGCGCCCGCTCATGCCGGCTTCCCGGCGCGCTGCGCCTTGTCTTGTGCGGTGCGCGCCTCGATCGCGGCGCGGGCGGCCGCCCAATCGTCGTCGCTCCATTCGAAGTACTGCTTGAAGTACGCGCCGTTGGCCAGGTAGTCGCCGCCGTCCAGCGCAATCGTCTGGCCGTTGATCCAATCGTTGCCCGGCCCCAACAGGAACGCGGCCAATTCGCCGATGTCGTGCCCGGTGCCCAGACGGCGCATCGGATTTTGCTGGGTCAGCGCGTCCTGGCCATCGCCGTTGGGGCGCAGCCTTGCGGTTGCGCCTTCGGTGGGAATCACGCCAGGCGCGATGGCGTTCAGGCGGATACCGTGGCGGCCCCATTCCACGGCCAGCGACTTCGTCATGGCGTCGATACCCGCCTTGGACATGGCCGACGGCACCACGAACGGCGAGCCCGTCCAGACCCACGTCACCACAATCGACACCACCGCGCCGTGCGTGCCGGTCTCGATCCAGCGCTTGCCGACCGCCTGGGTCATATAGAAGGTGCCGCGAAACACCGTGTCGGCGATGGCGTTAAAACCGCGCGCCGACAGCTTCTCAGTCGGGCTGATGAAGTTGCCCGCGGCATTGTTGATCAGGCCGTCCAAGCCGCCATGCTCGCGCCAGATGCCGTCCACCATGGCGTCCACGGCGTCGGCATCGCGGATGTCGACGGCATGCGCATGGGCCTGGCCGCCGTAGCGGGCGCGCAGCGTGGCCGCGGCAGCTTCAACGACCGACAGCCGGCGGCCGCACAGGTGCACGGTGGCGCCCAGCGCGGCCAGTTGTTCGGCCATGGCGTAGCCCAGCCCGGTGCCACCGCCTGTGACCAGGATGCGCTGACCGCGGAACAGATCCGCGCGGAACATGCTTTGGACCATGGGGTTGTCTCCTTTACGTCGATATGGATTTGCTTTGGACCGAGAGTATCAACGCCAATATTCCGCGACAATCCTTCGGCTTGCGTAAACTATGTTTCCTCACAGGCAACAATCGAAGACGCCCATGTCCGCCTTGCCCGCGCTAGACCTGAACCTGATCCAGCTGTTCGTCACCATCGTCGAAGCCGGCACGCTCAGTGAGGCGGCCTTGCGCCAGGGTGTGACGCGGTCGCACGTCAGCCGGAATCTGCAAAAGCTGGAGCGCACGTTCGGCGCCCAACTGATCCGGCGCACCACCCGCCGCCTGGAACTAACGCAGCAAGGCACGGTGCTGTATGAGCACGGCGCGCGCATGTCGCGCGAGGTGGAATCTGCGCGACATGCCTTGCAGAAGCTGGGCGCGGAACCCACGGGCCATGTGCGGCTGTCCTTGCCCACCGGCCTGGGCGAGCTGGACGCGCTGCGCCCGCTGCTGGTGCGATTTGCGCTGGAACACCCCAGCCTGAGCCTGCGGGTGCTGTTCTCCAACCGCGTCAGCGACCTGATTTCGTCAGAAATCGACGTGGCGCTGCGGGTAATTTCGACGCCGCCGCAGGACTACGTGGCCCGCGAGCTGGGCGAAGTGAAATGGCATCTGTGCGCCGCGCCCGGCTACTTGCAGCGCGTGGGCAAACCCGCCCACCCGCGCGACCTGGGCCGGCTGGATTTTCTTTGCCCGCCTGGCCCCAAGCCACAAACGACGCTGCGCCTGACCCGCAAAGGCCAGGTTTACGAGGCCAAGCTGGCGCCCCGGCTGCAATCCGAATACTTCCCCTTTCTGGCCCAGGCCGCGCGCGACGGCGCCGGCATCGCGCTGCTGCCCGCCTACATCGTGCAGCCCGATCTGGAAGCCGGCCGGCTCATTGAAGTGCTGCCGGCCTACAAGGCGCAAGGACCGGGCGACAAGCTGTTCATCCTGACGTCCCCCACGCCCTACCCGTCGACCGCTCAACGCGCGCTGGTCGACTTTTTGAAATCCGAGCTGGAACCGCTGTTGCGCGGCTTCCTGGCCTGATCTGAAATTTTCCTGACCGCCGCCACGCCACGGTAGAACTTCCCTGTTAAAAACGCGGGGTCTTGCAGGCTTGGCTCATGTCCGCCAAAGTAGGGGTTTTGCAGTGCGGGGAGTGCCATCCCGGTGCCTTGCCGGAACTCGGACGGAACTTTGACGTGCGCCCCAAGTCTTATATAAGATATAAGACATGCAGCCGCGCAAGGGCTTGTCTCCCCTACAATGACAACCGCGCAAAATCGCCAGAAAATGCCGCCTGCGCCTGGGCACATACAGTCGGGCAAAACAACGGAGTCCATCATGCCGCACAACACTCTAGACACCCTCAAGAACTTCAAGATCGGCAATAAATCCTGTCAGTACTATTCGCTGCCGGCGCTGGGCAAGTCCCTCGGCATTGATGTGCAGCGGCTCCCGGTTTCTATCCGCATCGTGCTGGAATCCGTGCTGCGCAACTGTGATGGCAAGAAGGTCACTGAAGAGCACGTGAAGCAGCTGGCCAACTGGCAAGCCAACGCCCGCCGCGAAGACGAAATCCCCTTCGTCGTGGCGCGCGTGGTGTTGCAGGATTTCACGGGCGTGCCGCTGCTGGCTGACATCGCCGCCATGCGCTCGGTCGCCGACAAAATGGGCAAGAGCCCCAAGAGCATTGAGCCGCTGGTGCCGGTTGACCTGGTCGTCGACCACTCGGTCATGATCGACTACTTCGGCACCAAGAACGCGCTGGACCTGAACATGAAGCTGGAGTTCAAGCGCAACCAAGAGCGCTACCAGTTCATGAARTGGGGCATGCAGGCGTTCGACACGTTCGGCGTCGTGCCTCCGGGCTTTGGCATCGTCCACCAGGTCAACCTGGAATACCTGGCGCGCGGCGTGCACCAGGACAAAAAGAACAACGTCTATTACCCCGATTCGCTGGTGGGCACCGATAGCCACACCACGATGATCAACGGCATTGGCGTGGTGGGCTGGGGCGTGGGCGGCATCGAAGCCGAAGCCGGCATGCTGGGCCAGCCCGTGTACTTCCTGACGCCCGACGTGGTGGGCGTTGAGCTCAAGGGCCAGTTGCGCGGCGGCGTCACTGCCACCGACCTGGTGCTGACCATCACCGAAATGCTGCGCCGTGAAAAAGTGGTGGGCAAGTTCGTTGAATTCTGCGGCGAAGGCACCGCCAGCCTGACCGTGGCCGAACGCGCCACCATCGGCAACATGGCGCCGGAGTACGGCGCCACCATGGGCTTCTTCCCCGTTGACGAACGCACCATCGACTACTTCCGCGGCACCGGCCGCACGGAAGCTGAAATTGCCGCCTTCGAAGCCTATTTCAAGGCGCAGAAGATGTTCGGCATTCCGGCCGCCCAAGACATCAACTTCACCAAGCTGCTGACGCTGGACCTGTCCACCGTCGCCCCGTCGCTGGCCGGCCCGAAGCGCCCGCAAGACCGCATCGAAATCGGCAACGTCAAGAACACGTTCATCGACTTGTTCTCCAAGCCGGTCGCTGAAAACGGCTTCAACCAGCCCGCCGAAAAGCTGGCCGAAACCTTCACCACCAGCACCGGCACCAAGATCAAGAACGGCGACATCCTGATTGCCGCCATCACGTCTTGCACCAACACGTCGAACCCGAACGTGCTGCTGGCCGCAGGCCTGTTGGCCAAGAAGGCCGTGGAAGCCGGCCTGAAGGTGCCCAAGCACATCAAGACCTCGCTTGCGCCCGGATCGCGCGTCGTGACCGACTACCTCACCAAGACGGGCCTGCTGCCCTACCTGGAAAAGCTGGGCTTTGACGTGGCCGCCTACGGCTGCACCACCTGCATCGGCAACGCGGGCGACCTCACGCCGGACCTGAACGAAGCCATCACCGGCAACGACCTCGTCTGCTCGGCCGTGCTGTCTGGCAACCGCAACTTCGAAGCGCGCATCCACCCGAACATCAAGGCCAACTTCCTGGCCTCGCCCCCGCTGGTGGTGGCGTACGCGCTGGCCGGCACCGTCACGCGCGACCTGATGACCGAGCCGGTTGGAAAGGGCAAGAACGGCGACGTCTGGCTGGGCGACATCTGGCCCACGTCCGAAGAAGTCGAAGCGCTGATGAAGCATGCGCTGGACCCGAAGGTGTTCGAGGCCAACTACGGCCAGGTCAAGAGCAACCCGGGCAAGCTCTGGGAAAACATCAAGGGCGTCAGCGGCGACACCTACAACTGGCCCGACTCCACCTACATCGCCGAACCGCCCTTCTTTGAAGGCTTCGACATGACGCCGGCCGCGATGCCCACCGTCAAGAACGCGCGTGCGCTGGGCGTGTTTGGTGATTCCGTCACCACCGACCACATCTCGCCCGCCGGTTCCATCAAGGAAACCTCTCCCGCAGGCAAGTGGCTGAAGGAAAACGGCGTCATGAAGGCCGATTTCAACAGCTACGGCTCGCGCCGCGGCAACCACGAAATCATGATGCGCGGCACGTTTGCCAACGTGCGCATCAAGAACCTGATGATCCCGTCGTTGCCGGATGGCAGCCGCTTCGAAGGCGGCGAGACCCTGTTCCAGCCCACCGGCGAMSARATGTCGATCTAYGACGCCGCCATGAARTACRTSGCCGAMGGCACGCCCACCGTGGTGTTCGGCGGCGAAGARTACGGCACSGGCTCGTCGCGCGACTGGGCGGCCAAGGGTACGCAACTGCTGGGCGTGAAGGCCGTGATCACCCGCAGCTTCGAACGCATCCACCGCAGCAACCTCGTCGGCATGGGCGTGTTGCCGCTGCAGTTCAAGGGTACGGACAGCGTGCAGTCGCTGGGCATCACGGGCGAAGAAACGTACGACATCTCGGGCCTGGAAAACGGCATCAAGCCGATGCAGGACGTGACGCTGACGATCACCCGCAAGGATGGTTCGAAGCAGGACGTAACCGTGCTGCTGCGCATCGACACGCCGATCGAGGTTGACTACTACCAGCACGGCGGCATCCTGCCCTTCGTGCTGCGCCAGTTGCTCGCGGCCTAAGCACGTTACTGCGCCGCACCGCGCCGAGCGCGATGCAAAAAGCCCCGGAACCGCCAGGTTCCGGGGCTTTTTACTGGCGGAAAACGGCCGGCGTCTGCCGCCGAACGAATACGCGCCAGTCGCCTAAGGGCTTCGCATCAGTCGTCGAACTGATACGCGTCCATCGCCAGCGCGCCGTACGAAATCTCGTCGTTCAGACGCTTGGCCGATGCGCCCGCCGCGCCCAGCGCCACATACAAAGGCATCAGGTGATCGTCGTGCGGATGGGCCTGCAACGCGCCCGGCGCCTGCGCCTGCCAGTCCAGCAGCGCCGGCACATTGTGCTCGGCCAGATTGCGCGCATACCACTCCTGAAACGCCGGCACGTACGGCACCGCCGGCGCATTCTGCGGCATGCGGACATGGCGCAGATTGTGCGTCAACGACCCCGACCCGATGATCAGGATGTCTTCATCACGCAGCGGCGCCAACGCCCGCCCCAGCGCCAGCTGGCCCGCGGCATCCCGGCCCATGTCCAGCGACAACTGCACCACAGGCACGTCCACGTCGGGATACAGGTAGCGCAACGGCACCCAGGCGCCGTGGTCCAGCGGACGGCGCGGGTCGCGGTCGGCGGCAATGCCCGATTCGGCCAGCAGCGCCTGCACGCGCGCGGCCAGCTCGGGAGAACCCGGCGCGGCATATTGCAGCGTGTAGAGCTCTGGCGGAAAGCCGCCGAAGTCATGCCAGGCCACCTGTTGATCGCGGGTGGACAGCGCCAGGCCCTCGCCCATCCAGTGCGGCGACACCACCAGAATGCCGCGCGGCTTGCGGCCTTGCGCAGCGCTCCAATCCGCCAGCACGGGGCCGGTCAGGCCCGGTTCAACGGCCAGCATGGGCGAGCCGTGAGAAACAAAAAGCGTAGGCCAACGCATGGCGAAGCCTCCAGAGAATAAGTTGATGGAAGCATTTTCAGCTGTTTCCAATCAGCAATAAACCCCCGCAGTGGGGATAATCTGTTGTCATTCCAGCACTAATGTGCCGAAGCGTCCGCCTCGCTCGCCGCATTGCCCTATTACCAGGCAATGCCGCGCCGTCATGCCGGTGCGCGCGGCGGGCGTTAAACTACGTCGTTACACACTTACTGGACGTCCCTCGAAGTTATGGCCCGATCCCGCAGCCAATCCGCTCCCCGCATGACCCGTGACGCTACCCGCCTGGTTGCGCTTGCCCAAGCGCTGAACCGCTCGGGCAGCCGCGTCGAAGACGTGTTCTGGGAGAACCAGCTTGGCGAGGCGATCCCCAAGCTGCTGAAGGCCGGGCAGGATGCCCCGCTGGAAGCGGCCCTGGACCACCTCGCGCAAAGCGACATAGGCGCTTACGAGGTCTTGATCGAGCAGGCCGAAACCCTGTCTGAATCGATGAAGATCGAGAAAAACGGCGTCCAGTACGACGTATTGCTGATCGTCGCGCCCATCGTCGCCTGGACCCGGTACGCCATTCCCACCGGCCCCGTTTCCGCCACCGCCCAACAGGCGCTGCTGGCTCAGTTGCATGGCCATGTGTTGTCCAGCCAGGCCCGCACCGCGCTGATGCCCATGCTGGTCAGCGTGGACCAGATGCCGCGCACCTTCGGCGAAACCTGGCAGTGGTTGCAACGCCTGGGTTCGCAGGCGCTGGGCGCCGAAACGACGAAGCCGACGCTGAACACCGAAATCGAAACCGCCAACATGCTGGCCGACACGCGCTACATCATCGGCGCGGTGGCAGTGCCCGAAAACGCGCCGATCTTCCGCTGGCAGGAAAGCATGGGCGACGCCGACGCCACCCGCGACGCCTGCCAGGCGCAATGGGCCGAGCAGGCGCAGCCCACGCTGGCCGCGCTGCTGCCGGGCTGCGGTTTCGAAGCGCTGTTGCCTGACGCCTATTACGTCAGCAACCGCGAAGCCGACCGCCGCGTGCGCCCGTTGTCGCTGCGCGCCGCCATCAGCTGGCTGGAAGGCGCGGTCAGCCTCGAAGCCTCGCAATTGCGCGCGGTCGTGGCCGGCTGCGGTGAAAGCCGCATCGACGAATACCGCATCAGCTTCACGGCACGCAGCAGCAACGACGTCTACTACGGCTGCGTGTGGCCGCTGTACGGCCGCGAAGAAGAGCTGCCGTCCGAAGAAGGCCAGCCCGATGTGGTCGACGAAATCGCCRCATTGCTGAAGGAATACGGGGTCACCGAAGTGCGCCGCATTCCCGGCGTGCTGCCGGCCGAGTACTGCGAAGATTGCGGCGCGCCCTACTTCCCCAATCCCCTGGGCGAGCTGGTGCACGCCGAACTGCCCGAGGACGCCGAGGCCGCGCCCGCCAAGTTCCACTAAGCGGCCATGCAAGCGGACATCTTCTGCCGGGTCGTCGACAACTACGGCGACATCGGCGTGTGCTGGCGGCTGGCCCGCCGGCTTGCGCAAGGCCGTGGCTGGGATATCCGCCTGTGGGTCGACGACCTGGCCAGCTTTGCACGCATCCAGCCGGGCATCACCGTGTCAGCCCCCCGCCAGCAGTTGGGCGGGGTCGACATCGTCCATTGGTCCGACACGCCTGACCCGGCCCTGACCGCCCGCGATGCCGTCATCGAAGCCTTTGCCTGCGACCCGCCGCCCGCGTTTCTGGACAGCATGCGCCAAACGCATCCTGCCTGGATCAACCTGGAATATCTGAGCGCGGAAGCCTGGGTGGAAAGCTGCCACGGCCTGCCCTCGCAGCGGCCCGACGGGCTGGTCAAGCACTTCTTCTTTCCGGGTTTCACGGCAGCCACCGGTGGCCTGCTGCGTGAACCCGGCCTCACCGCCGAGCGCGACGCGCTGCAAGCGTCGATAGACCAGCAAAATGCCTTCCTGCGCACGCTAGGCGTGGACGAGGCCGTGCTGTTGCGCCGGCAAGACGGCGCGCGCACGGTGTCTCTGTTTTGCTACCCTTCCGCGCCGGTCGATGCGCTGGTGCAGGCCCTGGCGGCGGACCCGCGCGCAAGCGTTCTGCTGGTGCCAGAGGGCATCGCCCCCGGGCTGGAAGCGGCCTGTTCGGCGCCCGGCGCGCCGCTGCTCGCGCGCCTGCCGTTCGTGGCACAACCGGATTTCGACCGCTTGCTGTGGAGTTCGGACCTGAATTTCGTACGCGGCGAAGATTCCTTCATCCGCGCCGCCTGGGCCGCCCGGCCGCTGGTGTGGCAGATCTACCCCCAAGACGAAAACATCCATCTGGAAAAGCTGGACGCCTGGCTGGCCCGCTATCCGGCCCCGGATTCCGCCCACGCGCTCATCCGCGCCTGGAACCAGCCGGAAACCGGCCAAACACAAGCAACGGCCGCCGCAGCGCTTGCGCCCGCAGCATGGAAAGCCTGGGCCAACGCCGCGCGCGACTGGGACGCCAGCCAGGCCGCGCGCCCGGATCTCGCCGAAAATCTGGCCGACTTTTGCGCAGACTTGGCCAAGAAACGTTAGAATAGAGAGTTTTCTGAGTCGCCCTGAATGTGTCGGGCCTCAACTATGACGCCTCCCGGGGTGTGCATGAAACGTCGCGAGCTTGGGTAGCCATCAGCAACACGCTACCGAGCGCCAGCGGTTTTTTGCAAGCACGGCGAGTGCACCTATCACCCCCGGAGTTTTATCGATGAAAACCGCTCAGGAATTGCGAGTCGGCAACGTGGTCATGGTCGGCAAGGACCCCCTCGTGGTCCAGAAAGCCGAATACAACAAGTCTGGCCGTAACGCTGCTGTTGTGAAGCTGAAGTTCAAGAACCTGCTGACCGCCTCGGCCAGCGAATCGGTCTACAAGGCCGACGAAAAGTTCGAAGTCGTTCAACTGGATCGCAAGGAGTGCACCTACTCCTACTTCGGCGACCCGATGTACGTCTTCATGGACGAAGAGTACAACCAGTACGAAATCGAAGCCGAAAGCATGGGCGACGCCCTGAACTACCTGGAAGAAGCGATGCCCGTGGAAGTGGTCTTCTACGACGGCCGCGCCATCTCGGTTGAACTGCCCACCACGCTGGTCCGCGAAATCACCTACACCGAACCCGCCGTCCGTGGCGATACGTCGGGCAAGGTCACGAAGCCGGCCAAGATCAACACCGGCTACGAACTGAACGTGCCGCTGTTCTGCGCCATCGGCGACAAGATCGAAATCGACACCCGCACGAACGAATACCGCAGCCGCGTCAACAACTGATCCGGCAGCAGGTACGAAAAAGCCAGGCCCTGTATTCAGGGGGCCTGGCTTTTTTTATGTCTGCGCATATCGCCGCGTGAAGGCCGGCAACACTTGCCAACGTTTACTGCAAGCGTTCGTCGTCCAGAAAATCCGGCACGGCCATGACGTCGATACCGTCTTCAGCCAGCGATTGCCGTTCTTCCTGCGTGGCCGTGCCGCGAATGGGCCGCTCATCGGCGTCGCCATCGTGAATGCGTCGCGCCTCTTCCGCAAAGCGCGGGCCCACGTTTTCGGTATTGCGCAACAGCGCGCGCACCTGCTTCATCACCAACGCCTGCACCGCCGCCATCTTCTCGGCATCCGACGCGCCAGCCGACACGGCGGGCGCTTGGGCCGCCGGGGCGTGCAGGTGCGACACATTCAAACGCGGGGCCGACAGGCGCTTGGTAATGGTGGCCGACCCGCACACTGGGCACGTGACCAGGCCACGCGCCGTTTGCGCGTCATAGTCTTCGTGCGAACCGAACCAGCCTTCAAAAATGTGGCTGTGTTCGCACTGGAGATCGAAAACTTTAAGAGCCATGGTGGCTATATGGGGTCCGGGCGCAAGATATCAAGCATCCACCAGCAAGCGCCATTCCCGCAGCGATGGGATAAAGGACACGGGCTTTCAAGAAAAAACGGGCCCGAAGGCCCGTCTTCGTCTTGGCGTAAGCCTGCGCTTATTTGCCGCGCTTGGACGCCGGGCTGGCGTCGATTTGCGCCTGCTGCGCCTGCAGGGAATCGATCTGGCGTTGCAGATCACGCAGTTGCTGACGCACATCCTTTTGCTGATCGGCCAACGCGGTGGTTTCCTGGCGCGACTGTTCCTGACGCGCCGCCACTTGCTCTTCCTGCTGCATGCGCAGCGTGCGGTCGGCTTGCAGCGTGCTCAACTGCGCGCTGCGCGTGGCCAAGAGCTTCTCAGCATTGGCGTATTCGGCTTGCAGCTTGATGCGCTTGATGTCCACTTCGGCCAGCTCGGCCGATTGCGTCGTGAAAGCGCGGTACGTCGCTTCGGCCTGCTTTTCCGACACCGTTTTCAGCACGCGCCAGAAATCCTTTTGCTGAAACAGCGCGACGTAATACGTCAGGTCGTCCGGCTTGAACAGCAGGCTGGCGCCGTACGTGCCGTTGTAGGCGGTACGCAGCTCAGAAACCTGACGGTTCTGGATCAGGCCTTGCAATTCAGCCACGGTCGACGACGGCCGTGCAGCAGCGGGTGCAGGCGCGGCGGGCGGGGTCACCGGCGTTGTGGCCGGCTGCTTGTCTTCGACCTGCTTAACCGTGGGCCGCGGCGCTTCGGATTGCGCGCTGGCGCAAGCCGCCAGGCCGGACAGAGCCGTGCCCAACAGCGCCATGCGAGTGGCGGCACGGATAAATTGGACGTTCATGCCTTCCCCAAAAAAATCGTTGCGGAACTATAGCAATTTATTTCGCTCGCGGCTGTTCCACTTACATTGCCAGCAAGCAATTTGTCGCCCGATACGGGCCTTTCCCTATTGCGTGATCAGGATGCCTCGACGATTCCTTCCGCCGTTTCGCCTTGGCCGCCGCCCAGATGCAGTTTGCGCATCTTCTCCCAGAGCACTTTGCGGCTGATGCCCAAGGTGTTGGCGGTGTCCTGCCGGCGCCATCCGTTGACGTCCAGCGCGGCCAGGATACGGGCGCGTTCGGCGCGCTCCGCATCGGTGAAGACGGGCGGTTCGCACAGCGTGCTGGCGCCGCCCAACGCACCTGCTGCGCGCAGCGGTTCGGCAATCTGATCAAAAATGCGTTCGATGCGGGGCTGGTCCCAGGTTTTGAACTGCTTCTGCATGATGGCCACGCGTTCGGCCACGTTGGACAGTTCGCGCACATTGCCCGCATAGCGGGTACGCGCCACGCGCTCCAGCAGCCAGTCCGGCGGCTCCCCTTCCCCGCCCAGGCGCTCAAGCAGCGAACGGAAAATAGCGATCTTTTCTTCGCCGCCGCGCTGTTCCAGGTTGGGAATACGCAGCTCGATCACTGCCAGCCGGTAATACAGATCGGCGCGGAATTCGTCCTGCCCCACCAGCACACGCAGATCTTTATTGGTGGCGGCGACCAGCCGGAAGTCCACCGGCACCTCGGCGGTGGAACCCAGCCGGGTCACGGTGCTTTGCTCCAGCACGCGCAGCAGCTTCACCTGTTGGTACAGCGGCAGATCGCCGATTTCATCCAGGAACAGCGTGCCGCCATTTGCCTGTTCGAAATAGCCCTTGTGTGCGCCCACCGCGCCCGTAAAAGCGCCTTTGGCATGACCGAAGAAATGCGCTTCGAACAAACCTTCGGGAATCGCCCCGCAATTCACGGCTACGAACGGCCCGTCGGACCAGGCCGCGCGGTCGTGCAGCAGACGGGCAATGCGCTCCTTGCCCACCCCCGTTTCGCCATGGATCAGCGCATTGCTGCGGCAGTCGGCAAACATCTCGGCTTCGGCCAGCAACGCCCGCATCGGCTCAGACACCGCGATCAGCGGCTGCTCGCGCTTGGGCGCGGTGCGATTGAACTGGTCCAGCGTGCCAAGCAGCTCGAACAGCAGCTTGCGCAGGTCTGCCGTGGTGAAAGACAGCGGCAAGGTGTACGAGTATTCGGGCGGGTAGTAGCGCGAATCGCGCCCGCGGGTTTCGGCCGACACCCAGATAACAGGCATTGCCTGCACCGACAGCCAGTCATAGCCGCTGAACCGGTTGTCGCCCATCACCGATACCGACACCAGCGCAACCGCCGGACGCGTCGGGTCGCGTGGTGGCGGAAACGCGGTGCCCGCATCCGCCCGCACCAGCGACACGTCCATGCCCGCCAGGCAGCGCTCGGCGCGGCTGGCAATATCGGAAGTGCCTTCCCAGACGTACACATCGAACTCGTCGCGCGCGAATTTTTGAGTCATCAGTACACCAAGCGCGGCTGGCCGCAATCCACGGACAGCAGCGAAACGTCAGTCTGGCCCACGCTCAGACCCAGCAGGTCTAGCAGTTGCTGCAACAAGGTAGACAGCGGCGCCAGCACGGGTTGCAACAGGTTCACCACAATCGACAGCACACCGCTTACCTGCGAGCTGCCGCTAAGCGCCAACGAGGCGACGGAATTGATACGGCATTGGCGGATGGCGCTGGGCGTCAAGCCTAACGCGCACACCACGTCGTTCACGGGCGCCAGCAACAATGAGCTCAGGACATTGCCGACCAGTTGCAACGTGCCGCCCAGCACGCCCGTCAGGCCGCCTGTGGTCAGACGCGCGCTGAGCTGGTTCAGCGCAGTCGTGGACCACTGCAAGTTATTGACGACCTGCGTGATGGAGTTGCCGGCGCTGCTGCCGCCACCGCCCACCAAGTCTGTGGCCAAAGCCGTGCGCTCGGCCGCCGTCAGCGGCGTGCCGGTGTTGAAAAGATCGCCCAAGATGCCGCCGATCAAGGCGTCTGACAGGTTCGATGCCAGCGCGCCCAGGTTGACGGACGTGGCGGTCACCGTCTGCGTGGACGGCGTGCCAGGCGGTTCGGTCAGCGTCACGGACACGGGCGCCGTTGAATTGAATACCGGCAACGTCACCTTGGCCGTCAACGGCAAGATGCCCAGCACATTCAGCACCTGATAGCGCTGGATGGCGGAAAACGAACTGACCTGGCAACTGTTGGTCAGCGACACGAAGTTGGCGGCGGTTTGATCGGTGCTGGACGTCATGCCCGGGAACCGCCCCAGGCAGATATTCGCCACGGACGACGTCACCGCGATCGTGGCTTGCGACTGCGTCAATGGCGCCTGGCACAAATTCGTCAGCGTGCCCGTGGATTGCGCCACATCCACGATGATGGGCAGGTCCACCTTCGTGCCTAGCGTGTTCGCCAAGAGCGGCCCCACCAGCGGAATGTTGCTGGTATTCACCCGGATGTACACGCGTATGCCTGCGCTGGTGGCTTGCGTGCCGATGCCGCCAATCGCCAAGGTGGGCGGTTCCACCACGCGCACGCGGGCGTCCACGCCCAGCAGCGGGACGCTCAGGCCCAGATTGATCAGGTTCTGGCCGTTGGCCACGACCAGCGCGGTTTCAAGCAGGTTGAGCGCGTTGAGATTCGCCGACAATGCGCCCGTGGCATCGCCCCCCACCACCGACAAGTTCAACACGCCGCCATTGCCGAACAGCTTGACCGGCAAGTTCAACGGCATCACGGCCAGCACGGTATTGATGGCGTTGCTGACCAGGCCCACGTTCGCGCCGGCCGTGCCGCTTTGGTTGACGACCGTCAGCGTGGCTTGCAGCAACTGGCCCAGCGTCAGGTTGTTGACCGCGGCCAGCTCGGCGGGCGTACCCACGCCAGTTGCAACCGACAGCGGCAAGCCCAGCGCCTTGAGCAAGCCCGAAGGCGTGATGTTGACGCTGGCAAGCCCCGCGGCATCCAGCACGTCCAGCTGCGTGGGCGTTGCGCCCACGCTCGACAGCAATTGCGACAACAGGCCGCCGCGTTGCAAGCGCAGCAAGCGCGAACCCACCATGAACGCCGCAACGGGCTGGGTGTTGGTTGCCACCGCATTCACCGACACCGTCGTCCCCAGGCCCAAGACGCCAAACAGGCTACTCAGGTCCTTACGGATGGTCAGGCGCACCGCATTGAGCGTCTGCGTGCCAGTGGGATCGAATACATGCATGCCCGTGGCGTCGGCGCGGGTGGAATCCCAGAGCTTGCATTCCACGGTGATGTCGCCCGCCGCGAAGGTGTCAAAAATATTGGGCACGTTCGCCAACGCCGACGTGCGCCCCGCCGTGACGGCGCGCGTGCAGTCAGCGGCCGAGCCCATGCCCAGCACCTGCACCGCAGACAGCGCGGCCAGATCCGCCGCCTTCTGCATTTCGCGCTTCATGTAATAGCCATAGCCCAGCTGCGCCACGCCCAGCAACAGGATGCCCACCAGCACCGCGAACACCACGGCGATGGCCATGCTGCCGCGCTGACGCAGCGGCGGAACACGAAGAGGAAGGGCTGGCATGACGTTAGCAACCTTGGAGGGGAATCGCGCGCGGGCGCCGCGGGTCCACGCTTAATTGGTGTTCTTCGTCTCGACCCGCTTCTGCAAATATTCCGGTATGGGATGCGAGAAGCTATCCAGATAGCGGTTCCAGGCTGCGGTGGATACGGGCCCCAGGATGGGTAATGCGCCGCCCGCCCGCCGGCCGTCCGCCTGCGCCGCGAGCAAGGCGCGCGTGACGTCGCCGAAGTTTTCTTCAACGGCGGGGGCCGATGATGCCGTTTGGGTGGCCGCAGCCGCCGGTGCGGCCTGGGCGGATTGGGCGGACTGCGCCGCAGGCTGCGGCATCGGCGTCTGCACCTGCTGCACCACCGGCCGCTGAGGCAACTGCGCCTGGGGCAATGTAGAAGCGGGAGCGGCGGCGGCGGCAGGCGACCCGGCAGGCGACCCTGCAGGCGTCCCGGCAGCCGGCGCGCCACTCGTCATGTTGCCGGTCAGCGGCGCGTTCGATTGCGCAAGGGATGCCAACGGCATCAACGTGGCCACCGCCACCGCCAATGTCAGGGGACCAGAAATGCGGAAATCGGGCATGCGAAAACGAGACATGGTTGGCTTCCTGAGTTCGGAGTTAACGCACGATGGGGCCATTGCTCAGCCCTTCCATCAACGGACTCATCATCGGCATGACGATGCCGCCCCCGCTGGACACCCGCGTCGCGGGCGAATCCGCCGATGCCGCAGACACCGACGGCGCCGCTACCGTCGACGCCGAGGGCGACAGCGTGCGCTGGCTGCGGATATCCGAGGCCAAGCGCAGCACCTGGCTGCGCGCCTCATCACCCAGTTGAGCCTGATCCATCAAGCGCTGCGCACGCACGGGTTCGCCTTCCACCAGCAACAGCACCGCCAGATTGGCCAACACCTTGCCGTTGTCGGGCGCCAGTTCGGCCGCCTGCCCCAACGGCACACGAGCCCCTGACGGATCACCGGCACGCAAGCGCGCGTAGCCCAGGTCGCCCAGAATGCGCGGGTCCATCGGCGACAGCTTTGCCGCGCGCGCGAAGTCGTCAGCCGCCTGATCGAACTGCCCGCGCGAACCCGCAATCAGGCCCAAGCCATGCCAGCCGTCGGCAGCCTGATCAGTGCTGAGCAGCGCGCGATACGCCTGCTCGCTCATGGCCACCTGCCCGGTCTGCCGCAAAGCTTCCGCACGCAACACGGCCACGCGCGGATCGTTTCCGAATTTCTGCTGAAAAGCGTCGATGTAAGCCAGGGATGCAAAGTAGCGATCCTGGCGCTGCGCTTCCGAAATCAGCGACAGCATCATTTCGGGCTCTTTCGGACGGCGCTTGTTCTCGGCATCCTCCTCTTTCTGGCGTGCCAACGCCTGCTCCTGCTGTTGCTGCTGAATCAATTGCCAAGCGCTCTCCGCGCTATTGCTCTTGCATCCGGCCAGCCCGGCAACGGCCGCGATGGCTGCCGCCATCAAGGTCCAACGCAGGGCGCCCTTTTTTCTTCCCATGCCACCAGCCATCACAAGCCCCCCAAGCGCGACATACCGCGCAATACCGCAATGAACCCTGCGCCGCCCGTCACGATCAACAGCGCGGGCAACAGCGTCAAGATCATGACCCCCGTCATCTTCACGGTGGTCTTGCCCACTTTTTCCTTCAGCTCCAAGCGACGTTTGTCGCGCAGCCGCTCGCCGAACCGGTTCAACGGTTCCTGCACCGCGCCGCCATGCTGATCCACCTGCGCGATCAGGCGGCAGATGGCGGACAGGTCGTCGTTATCAAAGCCCGTCGCCAGGCGAGCCAGCGATTGTTCGCGCGTGCGGCCTCGCACATACAGTTCAGACGCCAGACGCAGCTCGGACGACAGCACCGGCAGCACCTGCGCGAATTCCTTGATCAGTACCTGCATGCTTTGGTCAATTGACAAGCCGACGCCTTGCAGCAGACGCAGCAAATCAATCAGCAGCGGCAGCTCGTCAGCAGCCATGCGCCGCCGCCGCGCCATGCGCCGCCGGACAATCCATTTGGGCAGCATGTAGCCAATCGCAAACCCGAAGAAGGCGGCGATAAGCACGCCCATCGATGAGTTGATCAGGTGCTTCTTCAGGTCCAGCACCACTGCCAGCACGGGGAACAAGATGGCCAAGCCGAAACGCGCCGCGACAAAGCGCGAGCGCGCGGTGCCGATGTCGGCGTAGCCGGCCATGTCGACCATCTTGCGGTCTTCGGCGGCCAGCAGCGCGTCGGCCAGACGGCCTTCGCTAAGACGTTTGCCGAACGCGTCCGCCGCACGCGTGGCCGAGGCGAATTTGCCCTTGCTTGCGTCGGCAGGCGCCACTGCCGCCGATGCCCCCGCATTCTTGCGCGTGGCCAGCGCCTGCTCAACCACCTGCCGGCTGCGGCCCTGGCCGCGCAGGCGCCGCGTCATGCTGACGCCCAGCACCAGCATCGCGCCAGCAACCAGCATCAGCGCCACCGCCAGCACCGTCGAGGCATTCAAGGATTGCAGGATATCCATCGTCGCCTCCTCTTAAATGGACTTGGCCATGCGGTACAGCCAATAGCAGCCGCCCAGTTGCAGACCCACCGCGGTCAGCAGCATCTTGAAGCCCACCGGGTCTTCCCACAGGCCCATGAACAACTTGTTGTTGGCCACGATGATGAAACCGGCAATGCCCACGGGCAGCAAGGCCAGAATCCATGCCGACAAGCGCACTTCGGCCGAGCTGGCGGTGAGCTCGTCGCGGGCCTGGGACACGTCGCGCATGAAGGCCGCCATACGCTCCAGCACCTGGTCGCTGCGCCCGCCGAACCGCATGGCCAGCGACACCACCGCAGCAATCATGTAGAGCTCTTTCAAGCCGTACATGCGCGACACCTGCACCAGCGCGGCATCCAATTCCTTGGCCGAGCGGCTCAGACTGGCCGCGGTTTCCACCACTTCCAGCAAGGGTTGGTCGGTGGTTGCGGCAGCCGTCTGGAACGCCGACCCCATGCTGTTGCCGATCGTGATCAGGCGCACGATGTTGTCCAGAAATGCGGGCAACTGCGAGATCATGCGCCGCTGGCGGCGGTCGGCGCGCAGCCACAACATGAAGTACATCAGCACGGCCAGCATGATGCTGGTCACCACGCCAGACAGCGGCCCCAGGAACAGCCAGGCGAGGACACCGCCCGCAATCACAGGCAACGTGATCCGCAGATAGAAACCCGGGGTTTGGCGTACGCCTGCCAGCAGCAGCATGCGGTCCCAGCCCGAAAAGCCGCTGCGCAACGCGCTGCCGCGCGCCGCTTCCGAAAACGTGCCTTCGGCCGGCGTCTCGCGTCCGCGCTTGAGCTGGTTGTCGAGAAAATCAGAGCTGGCCTTGCGACGCGCGCCGCTATTGGCGTGACGCCACAACAGCACCGCCCCGACGGCAAGCAGCAGCGCCATGCCTCCCAGGATCAGAGCGTCTTGCATCAGCGCCTCCGGCTCCAGAATCCGCCGCCGCCACCGCCATCGTTATCCCCTTGCGGGTTGTCGTTGGCGCGCGCTTCGTTGCGCATTTTGGCCAGCTTGGGCGTGTGCGGATGAATGCCCAGCCAGTTCCAGCGGTCTTTCTCTTCGCCTTCAGGCGTGGTGAAGGTTTCGTGGCGGTAAAGTTCCTGCGTTGAGATGACGTTGTCGCCCATGCCCGTGACTTCGGTCACCGACAGCACGCGCCGCTTGCCGTTGGACAAGCGGCCAATCTGCACAATGAAGTCCAGCGCGCTGGCGATCTGCCGGCGCAAGCTGTCTTCGCTGCCCTGAAAGCCCGCAAAGCCCGCCAGCATTTCGATCCGGTACAGACATTCGCGCGGCGAATTCGCGTGGATGGTGGCCATGGAGCCTTCGTGGCCGGTGTTCATGGCTTGCAGCATGTCCATGACTTCCGCGCCGCGCACTTCGCCCACCACCACGCGGTCAGGCCGCATCCGCAAGCTGTTGCGGATCAGTTCGCGGATGCTGACTGCGCCACTGCCGTCGAACCCGCCCTGGCGTGATTCCAGCCGCACCACGTGCGGATGGTTGAGCGACAGTTCGGCGGTATCTTCCACCGTCACCACGCGTTCCGTTTCGGGGATGAAAAAGGCCAGCGCGTTCAGCAGCGACGTCTTGCCCGAGCTGGTGCCGCCTGACACCAGCACGTTGCAACGGTTCTTCACGGCTTCATGCAGCAAGCGGTAGATCTCTTCGTCGAACGTGCCCAGCGTCAGCAGATCAGCGGGCTTGAGCGGGTCTTGGCGAAACTTCCGGATCGACACCATCGGGCCATCAACGGCCAGCGGTTCAATCACCACATTCAAGCGGCCGCCATCGGGCAAGCGCGCATCCACCATGGGGCTGGATTCATCCAGCCGACGACCGATGGGCGCCAGGATGCGGCGCACGATGCGCAACACGTGCTGGTTATCGGTAAAGCGCAGCGTCTCGCGGGCCAGCACGCCGCGCCGCGACACAAACACGTTGTCGTAGCCGTTGATCAGGATGTCTTCCACCGCCGGATCGGCCAGCAGATCTTCCAGCGGCCCCAGGCCCGCCAGTTCCTTGGTCAGCGCTTCGGCAATCTGCCGCATTTCGCCTTCGTTGATGGGCACGCGGCGCAATCGGACAAAGCTGGCGACTTCGATATCAACGAATTCCTGTATCGCCGAACGCGCCCAGCGTCCGAACTCCGCCCCCAGTTCCTCGATACGGGACAGCAGGTGCTCGTACGCCGCCGTTTTCACTTCCTGGAAGCGGTTTGACGACGAGAACCCTTTGTCGCCATCGCCGCCGAACTCTATGGTCGCTGTCATGATCATGTCGGATTCCGCCGCCGTCCCTGAATCTTGCCGTTAACCAACGATCATGCGGCGGTGCACGCCGGGCAGCCAGGTGGCCAGCCAGCTTGCCCGCCCGCCGGGGGTGTTCTCTTCCGCGCTGAGCTTTTCCGCCAGCGTCTGCACGGCGCGCACGTACACATCGCGCTCGGCCTCTTCGTGCAGCAGATGGCCCTGGTTCGTGCACACCATCAGCGCCAGCGTGCGGTCGGGCAAGGTGCCAATCAGATCCAGCTGGAACCGGTCGGCAATCTGTTGCGCCGTCATGCCATAGCGTTCGTCGTAACGGTTGACGATCAAGCCCAGGCTGCGGCGGTCGACATGCAGTTGTTCAAGCTCTTGCAGCAAGCCGGCCAGCGACACCAGCGCACCCACACTCTGGTCGGTCACGATCCAGTTCTGTTGAGACGACCGCGCAAGACCCGCCACGAATTCCGGATTCGTGAAGCCGCCTGCATCGGCCACGACCACGCCGAAATGCTGGCGCATGCGTTCAAACACCAAGAGCGAATCGGATTGCGAGACATCCCGCATCTGGTTCAGGTCGCGCGGCAAGGCCAGCACGCTGAGTCCGTTGGGGGTGTGCGCCATGGCCGATCCCAACAAGGTGGAATCCAGGCGGCGCAAGTTGCGGGCGGCTTCGGCGAAATCGAAGTCGCTGCCGATATTCAGATACAGCTGGCAATCGCCAACGGGCCAGCCCAGGTCCATCAGCGCCACGCGGCTGGACAGGGGCAGCATCGCGCCCGCCTGCTCCGGCGGTTTGGCGGGCTTGGCGCCCGCCGCCGTGGCGCGCGCCGCATGCATGTGTTTGAGGCGGTCTTGAACCATGCCGGCCAGATGCACGGCCAGCGTGCTGGTGCCGACACCGGGCCGCGCGCCCAGCAACAGGACGCTGCGGCGCGAGCCGTCCATGCGCCCGCCGCCCGCCGGCACATCCAGCAAGCGCAACACCACTTCCTTGACTTCCTCGGGCGCCACGGAAGGGTCGACGAAATCGCTGACGCCTGCACGCAATGCCGCGATCGCGCCTTCGGGCTGACTCAAGAGGCCCACCGCCACACGCGGAACAGTCGGCGCAATGCGCGCCAGCAACCGCGCCAACTCCGCGGACTTGAACAGCTTGCCCGGTTCGTCTTCGCTCAGGGTGAAATCCAGAAACACCACCTGGGGGGCAATTTCGGTCAAGCGCCGCGCCAGCTCTTCCACGCCAGGAGTCTCCTGGGTCAACATGCCCATATCACCCAGGGCATGTCCAAGCTGCGCGGCAACACCATCGCCTTTAGAGCAAAACAGGAACCGCTTCCCATTTTGCAGGCCCACCCACTCGCTGGCATGTGTCTTCATATTGCTCACCGTGAGAATCCCGGCATTTGTTCGCCGCCGACGGGGCCCATCAAGTAATAGCCCCAGGCATTGAATGTGGAATCGGCACGCTCCTGGCGGCCCCCGGGTAGTGGCAGCGTCACCCCGCGCGCAATCGGGCGCACGAGACGCGGCGTCACCACAATGACCAGCTCGGTATCCTCCTGGGAGTAATCGACGCTGCGGAAAAACGCGCCGATGATGGGCAGGTCGCCCAGCATCGGAACCTTGTTGACCAACGCTTTGGTCTGGCGCGACACCAGGCCGCTGATGACGAAGCTTTCCCCATCGCCCAGTTCAACCGTCGTATCTGCCCGGCGCGTACGCAGCGCGGGGATCATCGTAGGGGCTTCGGAGCCGTTGGGAATGGAGATGCCGTTGTTGTAGTCCAGCTCGCTGGCCTCCGGCGCGACCTTGAGCGCAATGCGTTCCCGCGACAGCACCGTCGGCGTCACCGTCAGGCCGATACCGAAGGGCTTGAAGGTGATGGTGGTGGTGCCCAGGCCGCCGGCTTCCGGAATCGGCAGCTCGCCTCCGGCCAGGAAGCTCGCGCTTTGGCCCGTCAACGCCACCAGCGTCGGTTCCGCCAACACGCGCGCCATGCCGTTGGTTTGCAACAGGCGCAGACGCGCCGCAAAGTCGTTTGAGTCGTAGAACAGTGAAAAGCCCGAGGCGATGGCGTCGCCCCGTACGAACCCCAAGGCCCCCGCCAAGGTGCCGCTGGTGCTGGCCCAAGGCCCGTTGCGGGCGGCGAAGTTGATGCCCGCCTGCTTCAACACGGACCGCGACACTTCCACGACCTTGACCTCAACCTGCACGACACCGCCCGTGCCCGCGGTGGACACGTCGACGACATTCTTGTCGCCTACCGCCGCGGCAGCCGCCTTGGCGGACGCGAGCTGGCCCAGCGGCGTTTCGGCATGCCCCGACACCACCGCCCGGTCGCCCGCGATATCCACGTTGGCGCCGCTTTCCAGGCCACGGCTGGCCAAGGCCGCCTGCACGCTGCCCGCCACGCGCACGTTCCAAATCTGAGGCGCGGCGTTGTTGCCGGTCCAGATTTGCAGCTGAGTGCTGCCGGCCTTCTTGCCGTAGAGCAATATCGACCCCGCCCGCTTGCCTGACGCCGGCAAGACCTTCACGTCCGCCACTTCCGGGTCGCCGATGGCGATGCGGCTGGGCGCCCCGCCATCCAGCATGAGCGACTGCTGGCCGCGCACGGCCACCGCGATGTCACGGACAGGCGCATTCGCACCTGCCGCAGGCGTGGCGGTTTGCGCCAGACTGGCGACACCGTAGGTCATCGCCGCTGCGGCCGACAGGACGCATATCAAGGTGGTGCGCTGATATTTCTTCATTGTGCTGGATCTACTTGTTTTGAAAGGTCCAGCCGCGGGCGGCACCTGGCCACGCGCAGCCTCGGTCAATAACGCACGCGCTCGGATTTATCTCCCCGCACGATTTCAACGGTTCTGCCGCCACCCCCGCCGCTGGAACCCGCCACGCGGTTGGGCGTCGTGCGGGCGGCTGGCGTCGTGCCATCAAGCTGCACCAGGCTGTCGCCGGCGAACGCGCGGTTCGGGCCGGTCAGCAAGGCCTCGCGTTGCGCAGGCGTCAGGTCGGCGCGCGTGGACAACACCGCGCCACGTTTGGCGAACAGCGTCACGTCGGGAACGGCGTCATCGCCCACGGGGCGCAGCGCCAATTGCAGGCGGCCCGCGCGGCTGGCCAATATCAAGTCATTGATCTGATCCACCGGCACCGCCAGCACGGCGGTCTTGGCAGGCTGGCCCGGACCTTGTTGCAGCACGGATTTTTCTTCCGGCCCATCCACGGATTGCCGGCCATAGGCCAGCACGCGGACTTGCGACTGAAGCAGACGCGCCTGGCCGCCCGGTACTTCGGGGCTTTTCTCGACCATGAAGAACACGTCGACCAGATCGCCCGGCGCAATACGGTTGCCGCCGCCGATGACCTCATCAACCGCCACCGCCACCGCGCGTTCGCCCGGCTTGAGCTGCTTGGCTAGCCCTTGCGCCAACAGGCTGGGAACGATGGGATCGCCCACGGCGATATCCACCCGCGTGACGGCGCCTTCCAGCGGCGTCACGGAATCAAAGCTGTTGGACAAGGCGACTTGCCACTGCGCCACCATCAGCATTTTTGAGGAATCGATGCGGGTGCCGGCCGGTATCGCTTCCCTGGCCACCACGACCGGATGAAAGGTGACTGGCGGCGCGGCCGGTTCCTGCGCAGCCGCCACCGGCGCGGGCGGCGCCGGCGGCGCGCTGGAATGCGACGCCAAGCGCCACGCCAGGAAGGCCAGCAGGATGCCCGCCACCAACAAAACGCCCGCGATGATCTTGCTAAGACTGCTCATGGTGTCCCTTGCGATATCTGCACGATGGCTTTCGATGACAACCGGGTGGGCACCCAGTTCTTGTTCGTGCCGGGCAGCATGACGATGAACGTCTGCAGCGTCGCCAGCAACGGCCAGGACTGGGTGTTGTAAGTCATGGCGACCGTGGCGCAGTTGGCCGTCTGCCCGCCCGAACCGGCCCATGCGCAGGGCGCGCGCGTTGTCGCGCACGCCACTGCGGAACCGGTAGAGAACACGCTCATGGCGGCGACGCAGGCATCGCCCTGCACGTTGTTGCTGCCACTGATCTGCGCATACACGGCGGCGCGAGCGCCTTCCGTCGCAGCCGACGCCAGCTGCTGCTGCATCCAGAACAGCACGCCATAGCCGACCACGGCGCAGACGAACATCAGCAGCATGGTCAGGGTCAGCGAAAGTTCGAGGGCGGCGATGCCACGCTGCCGCATCAAGCGGGGTGACAACGCAAGAGACCGGCGGGGCGATGTCGGCAGCGGCATATCAGCCCCCTACGCCCAAGGTATTGCCCAGGTGCACGGTGGCGCGCGCGCTCAGCACACTGGAGGCGGGCACCAACACCGCCTGCAACAACGGAACATTGGGAATCAGCGGATTCGCGCCGTAGGCGTAAGACACCGTCACTTCAATTTGATCGGGGGCCAGCGTCTGGCCACTGCACGTGCCGCCCGCGCTGCTGCTCAAGGTGCCGCCGTTGCCGCACACCGCCACCTTGATTGGCGCGGACGACATCGATGAGACCCACTGCGCGATGTCCAGCGCGGTGTCGCGTCCGGCATTGGCACGTGCGGTGAGCGACGTGGTTCCGGCCTGCCATTGGAGCACCTTGCGAGCCCCATCCTGGGCGGCGAGCGTCAGTGAATTCTGCGCAAGAAACGCGAGCCCGAACGTCAGGATCCCGTAGAGCACCAGGAAGAACACCAGGAATACCAAACCGAATTCAAGGGCGTAAGCGCCACGCTGAACGCGGCGAGCCCCAGGTACATGCCGTAGGGAATCTTGCGCGTCCGGTCGGACAGCGCCCAGTATTGCGACACCAACACGTAAACCAGCGCGTGCAGCCCCGCCAGCAGGCTTGCTCCCACCAGCACCAGAATCAGGGGAGCCAGCCCCAGCAGCAGTCCCAGTATGGCGATCGCCTTGACGTCGCCCGCGCCCATCACGCGTCGGCCCCAAAGCGGCAAGAAGAGAAATGCGCTCAGAAAGCCTGCCAGTGTCATGGGCCACCCCGTCCAGCGAGGGGGATACAGCCATCCAGGCAACAGGGCGGCGGCAACCAGCCAAAGCAGCTGCGCCGCAAACCCAGCCACGATCAACGTGTTGGGTACTCGGCGATAGCGCAGATCGTTGTAGATCAGCGCCAGATTCCAGCTTGCGAACAGCAGCCACCACAGCACTTCCCCTGGATACAAGGCAGGACCTTCTGATCAATCAGTTTCAACGGCAAGCATGTCCATCCAGACGAACATGCCACTCAGTCAAGCTTTGCGACGGCAAATCAGGCACGTACCGCAGCGGCGTCAGCCGTTGCGGTACGCGTCCTGGGGGTTACGTTCTTGCCGCGTTCAGCTTGGCGCCGAGATCCGTGAACATGGAGCTGAGCGCGTCGCTAAATGTGCCCACGGCAGCAATCAGGGCCACAGCAACCAACCCAGCGATCAGCCCGTATTCCAGGGCGGTGATGCCATCTTCGTCGTTCCAGAACTGCGCAAGTTTCGCTTTCATGTCGAGCTCCTAGTCTCGATTGATAATTGAGCTGCGCCGCAACGCGGTACCAGCCCCCTAAGCCCGGGACTGCTTGCTGACGGGTGTATTCCCCACCCGCGGCAAACCGGGGTCCTGCTAACCCGGCCCCAATGTCGAACCCGGCAACTTGCCCGGCTCGGCCACCGGCGCCGATTCAATGAACGAGTCGATCCGTTGCGCCATGCGCGCGCGGAAACGGCGGGACGCCCGCTGTAATTGCCAACGCATGATCAGCAGCGTGACGGCGGACAGCACGAAAGCGATGTAAGGCAGCATGAGCCCGCCAATTTGCAGGCTGGAATAGTCACGCGGGGTGCTGCAGATAACGGTGCCGGCGGCCGCGCCGGTGTAATGCATGCCGCACACGGCCACCGCCATCAAAATGGCGGCTCCGGCGCGCTGAAACTCATTCTGCGTATTGAAAGCAAGCCACAGCGCGGCTGACGCCGCAACAACTGCGATAAGCACTGATAAAACAACGATCGGAAAATTCCAAAGCAGCACTGCCGGCATGCGCATGGCGCCCATGCCCAGATAATGCATGGCCGCAACGCCCAGGCCTGCGGCCGTGCCACCGATGACGCAACGGGAAAATGTGAAGCGATCGCGCCCGACAAACCAGAATGCCCAGCCAGAGAAGCCGGCTGCGACGAAAAAGCTGAGTACCGTCAGGCCCACTTGATAGCCCACTTCAAACGGCAGGTTCTGCGCCTGCATGCCGATGAAATGCATGCTCCAGATACCGACGCCGCCCATCGCGACGGCGCCGATGATGATGTAACCAATACGGATTTCGCCGTCCTGCGTTTCGGTTCGGATACCGGCGGCGGCAAGCAAAGCAACGTACGAGCCCAGCACCGCCGTCAGGAACGACAACGCGACCAGGCCGCTGTTGAAAGAAAGGGGAACGATGTCACCCGGGTTCATGAATGGCCCCGGCGAAATAATCTGCCATTGCAGTGCGCGGCCGCTGCGCCGTCGCAAGAAGTATTACGGTCTAGCTCGTCCATTTGGTGGACCCCCGGTAGTCCGAATAGCCGATAGTATTGATACGTTTATATAGTCTTATCTATTAACATTTAATACACATCAGGGTTTATACCAATCTTATTGAGACTGCGACAACAGACATGTAACGAATACAGCAAAAATAGTAGAAATCCTATTAAAAACCGCTAGTTAACCCTCACTTGTCTTATATGTTTCCATTGCCGCTAGTTTCGCAATGTTGTTATCCTGCCGTTTCCACTTGGTCACAATGAAATAAATTGTCATTATCCCTAGCCGCTGGCACCATACCGCCAGCGGCGCAGGTAAATTTTTTCTTCTAACGTTATGTCCCTTTATATATTCAATATCTAGAGAATATTGAATACACAAGGGATAGCGCCTGCGGAAACGAGAGAAACACAAGGCATGAGACGTACCGTACCGGCAAGTCCGCTTACCCTCGCCCTGATTTGCCTGCTTGGCTTTAGCGCTGCGGCGCAAGCGGATGGCCCACTTCGCGGCAATCCCGTTGATGCCCTGCCCCAGCTGGAACGGCCGCCGGGCGCGACGCAGCCGCCCCCCGTCGTACAAACGGCCACCCCCGAACAATTGGCGTTGCAGGCGCGTCTGGCGCAGCGCATCGTGCCGCTGAATTTCGACGTCAGCGGTGTGCACGCGATTCCGTTTGAAGAAGTCTCGGCAATACTCAGCCCGCTGTCAGGAAAAGAAATCAGCTTGGGCGAACTGGTGCAGCAGGTCGATAAGATTACCCAGCTGTATCGCGATAAGGGCTATCCCCTGTCCTTTGCCTTGGTGCAAAACCAGACGTTCGCCAATGGACTGGTCGTCGTGACAGTGGTCGAGGGGTATATCGGAACGGTTCGAATCGAAGGCGATATCGGCAACGCGCAAGACCGTTTGGAAACCCTTGCCGGTCCGCTGAAAGCAGACCGCCCTCTGAAACAAGCCACGCTCGAACGGCAGCTGAATCTGATGCGCACCGTGCCCGGCGTGAAATTCACCCCCGCGCTGGACTTGCCGCGCCGCGCCGATGGCGAAACTGAATTGGTGTTGACCGCAACCCGCCATCCCGTCAGCCTGACCGGCGGCATTGCGGACCTGGGCACGGGCATGCAGCCCATCGTCAATATGGCGGCCAACAGCCTGACGCCTTTGGGTGAACAGGTAAAACTGACGACGGCCATCCCTTTCAATAGCGACGACGTGAAATACGTCATGGGCGAAATTAGCGTGCCCATCGGCGCCGATGGCCTGGCAATCAAAGTCGACGGCTACCATTACGACGCCAAACCCAAGGATGACGCCGTCGAATTCCTGGGTTTTGAACGCCGCGTGAAAAACGACCGTATCGGTATTGGCGTCAGTTACCCGTTCTTGCTGAACAACACGCGATCGCTGACGGGCACGCTGGGCATGTACGCCGCCAACTCAAAAGACCGTTACGACTCGCACACCACCGACCTCTGGCTGCAACAAGACGCCCGCGTGCGCGCCGCCAATGCGGAGCTGCGCTATGTGCAGGTAGGGGAAGCCGCTTCCACGGACGTGACAGTCAGCGTTTCCCAAGGGTTCGATGCGGCCGGCGCAAAGAAAGATATCTCGACCAACTACGGGTACTCGGCAACCCCGATCCTGGACCTGGACTTCACCCGCTATAACCTGAGCGCCAAGCAGATCTTTGCGCTGCCGGGACAGTTTGGCCTGACATTGTCGGGCGCTGGCCAGTACTCCAGCAATATCTTGCCGTCGTCGGAGCAAGTGTCTTATGGCAGCTGGCGTTATGCCATGGGGTATCCGCAAGGCGACCAAAGTGGCGACAAAGGCATTGGCGTATCCGCTGAAATCAACCGCCGTTTTGCCACGGGCTGGGAATACGTCGCGGGGGTTCAGCCTTACGTGTTAGTGGACTATGCACGCACTTGGTACAACAACAAGGGCCTGCAAGCCTTGAACAATCGGCACTTGTCTTCCGTGGCGCTGGGCCTGCGTTTCACAGACGACAAATACTATCTATTCGATTTCAACGTGGCGAAGCCTGTGGGTTCGGCCACCGTGAACGATGGCCGCGACGTTCGATTCAACGCCAACTATTCACTCTTCTACGACGCATTTTGATCTGACGCCACGCTGAGCCGAATAACAAACGCCTGCTTAAGCAGGCGTTTTTTATTGATGCATCAATTAATAAAGGCCACGCCGCTTGCCGCGTTACGGCAGTTCCGCACCCCGTTTTCCACATCACGTTACGTAACGTGCGCCGTAACGTAACGGGCAATCCCCCGTCATTCGTAACATTCGCAGCGTTTTCGTGGTCGCAAAAATGGGAATTTCCCATGCCTAGTGCAAACCCTTTATCTTTGTCGTATCACATTGATATATAAGGATTTTTTTAAACCACAACTGTCAAATTCATTCCTGAAAACGCACTTCTGAAAAAAATTGGCACGGTTTATGCATGGAGAGACGTATCGGGCAGTTTCAGCGCCTGCTTATCCCACTAGGAGCTCGCCATGTATTCCAAAGTCGAAGCAAACCGTATTCAACGCGTTCTGACCTCCACCCTGTTGGCTGCAGCTCTGATGAGCGCATTGGCTGCCTGCGGCGGTGGCGGCAGCGGTAAGAAGTCAGCCAGCCTGCCCGGCATCGATATCCCGACCAATCCGGGCGGCAACAATCCGACCAACCCCGGTGGCACCGATCCCACCAATCCCACGAATCCTACCAACCCGACTAACCCCACGAACCCCACCAATCCCACGAACCCGGTATCCGCCGGCTTGTTGGAAACCACGCTGGGCAATACCGGTACCGCGTTGGACAACACCCTGCCCTTGAATCTGGGCACGACGCTGAGTGGTGTGGGTAAGGCGCTGGACCCCACTGTGGAACCCATCGCCAACACCGTCGTCGGCCTGACCCAGCAAGTGGGCGCCACGACCGGCCTGGGTCAGCCCGTGGATGGCGTGACGAAACAAGTGGGCGGCCTGGTCAGCGACCTGGGCGGCTCGGTGAAAAACTCGGGTCTGCCCGGCGGTTTGGACAGTGGCGTCGGCGGCTTGGTCGATGGCTTGGGCAAAACGGTATCGGGCGTGGGTGGCCTGCTGAATGCAGACCCGAACAATCCGGCGCCGCTGAAGAACGTCCTGGGTAACGCGACGAACGCCGTGGGCGCTCTGACCGCGGGCCTGTCGGGCGAAGGGGGTTTGCTGAACCCGATTATGCAGGTCGCGGGCGGCGTGACGGGCGGCCTCGTATCTGGCCCGTCGACCCCGTTGCTGGAGCCTGCCCTGGGCAATGCCGGCAAGACCGTAGACAACGTCTTGCCGCTGGGGCTGCAAACGACCCTGACGGGTGTGGGCGCCGCGCTTGACCCCACCGCCAGCCCGCTGGCCGGCAAAGTGGTCGGCCTGACGCAACAAGTGGGTGATACGACCAAATTGGGCGCGCCGGTCGCCGGCCTGCTCACGAGCTTGGGTGGCACCGTTGCCAACGCCGGCAGCACGCTGCCGGGCAACACTGCCGGCTTGAACGGGGTCTTGCAAGGCCTGGGCGGCGCAGTGGCCAGTGCCGGCGGCCTGCTCACCGCCACGCCGGGCAACACGAATCCGTTGGGCGCGACGCTGGCCAACGCCACGGGCGCGGTCGCCTCGCTGACGGGTGGACTGGGCTTGAACAACGTCACCGGTGGCGTCACCGGAGGCGGCACGGGCGGCTTGCTCAGCCCCATCACCGGCATTCTCGGTGGCGTGGGCGGTTTGGGCGGTGCGGGCGGCACCCCGGCGAACGGTGGCGTAGCCGGCCTGCTGGCGCCGGTGACGGGCCTGCTGAGCGGCGTGACCGGCGCCGTGGGCGGCGCGACGGGCGGCGCCACCGGGGGCACCGCTGGCGGCACGGCCAACGGCGGCTTGCTGGGCGGCCTGCTGGGCGGTGTGACAGGCGGTGCTGCGGGCGGCACGACAGGCGGCGCTTCGGGCGGTACGGCCAGTGGCGGCTTGCTGGGCGGGGTGGTCGGTGGCTTGGTCGGCGGTGTGTCCGTCGGGGCAACCACCGGGACGGGCGCCAGTGCTGGGGTGAGCGCAGGCGGCGCGGCGGGCGCCGGTGCCGGCGGTGCGGCGGGTGCGGGCGCTGCCAACAACGGCGGCTTGTTGGGCGGCGTGCTGGGCGGCGTCACCGGCACCACCACGAATGGAACCACCAACGGCGGACTGTTGGGTGGCTTGCTGGGCGGCCTCTCGGCCAAGAAGTAATCGACTGACCAACGCTTGGGAGTAACACCATGCTTCAAGAAAACCTCGTACACCATGAGCATGTGACCGTGATGCCAGAATCTCGCACGAGTGAACTGCGCCCGGGAATGCTTGACGACATCGCCTTGATGCTGGGCCGTCAATTCTCGGTTTACAACGCTGCATGCCAGTCCGCGTTGGCGGAAAAGCTGGGTATCCCCCTGGCCGACCTGAAAGCGCTGGAACTGGTGATGGAGTTCGATGCCCTGCCCACCGGGCAGCTTGCCCAACTGATGGGCATCAGCTCAGGCGGCGCCACGGCCTTGATCAACCGGCTGGAGGCGGCGGGTTATGTGCAACGCGGCCGCCACCCGCTGGATCGCCGGATGATCGTGATCCGGCCGGTTGAGGAACGGTGCCAGCACCTGTCGCAGGAACGCCAGTGGGTTGCCGATGCGGTCATGTTGATGGCGCGCCGCTACGACACCGCCGAGATGGAAACGGTTCATGCCTTCCTGGCGCAATGCGTGCGCACCTTGCGGCATGACACGCTGGTCTGGCTGGAGACGCGCAGCGCGCATCACGACGATCTCTGAGCCAGCCCCGCGCAAGTTTTACCCCAAAGCGTTTTACGCGCCCTGATCCCACCGGATCAGGGCGCGTTTTTCATGACCCAAACTGCAAGCGCGGCACCGCATCAAGCAAGCGCCGCGTGACCGCATGGCGCGGCGCGTGCAGCACCGTGTCCGCCGGGCCCAGGTCGACGATCTGCCCGCCATCCATGACCGCGATGCGGTCGGCCAGGTATTCCACCACGCCAAAGTTGTGGGTGATGAACAGGTAGGCAATGCCCAGTTCGTCTTGCAGCTCGCGCAGCAGATCCAGAATCTGCGCCTGGACGGAAACGTCGAGCGCGGACGTGGGTTCATCGCAAATCAGCACGCGCGGCTCAACCGCCAGCGCCCGCGCAATGGCGATGCGCTGGCGCTGTCCACCCGAAAACTCATGCGGATAGCGTGTCAGCGTATTGGCGGGCAAACCGACGCGTTCAATCAACTGCGCGGCATGCGCGGCGCGCGCTTTCTGGCTCATGCCGCGGCGTAGAGACTCCAGGCCTTCGTCAAGAATATCGCCCACGCGCATGCGGGGATCGAGCGAGGCATAGGGGTCCTGAAAGACGATCTGAATGTCTTGGCGCAGGTCGCGCAAGGTGCGGCGGTCAGCCGTCAGCACATCCTTGCCTTGCAGCATGGCCCGGCCCGAAATCCGCGCGCCATCGATCAAGCGCAGCAAGGCCTTGCCCGTGGTCGTCTTGCCGCAACCGGATTCACCCAGCAGCGCCAGGGTTTCACCGGCACGCAGCGAAAACGTGACGCCATCCACGGCCTTGACCCACGACACAATCCGCCGCAACGGACCTTTGCGTATGGGGTAATGCACTTTCAGATCTTGCACGTCCAGCACCACCTCGCCCGCCTCGCGCGGCTTCGTGCGACGGTGGTCGTCACGCGCAATGGCTTGACGCCCGTGTTCGGTGAGCGGCACGCCGCGCTTTTCGAAGGTGGGAATGGCTTCGAACAATTGGCGCGCGTAGGGGTGTTTGGGCGCGCGGAAAAATTCCTCGGCGCTGGCGCTTTCAACGATTTCGCCGCCGCGCATCAGCGCCACATGGTGCGCCACATTTTTCACCACGGCCAGGTCGTGCGTGATGAGCAGCACGGCCATGCCCATTTCCCGCTGGATGTCAGCCAGCAAATCCAGCACCTGCGCCTGCACGGTGACGTCCAGCGCGGTGGTGGGTTCGTCCGCGATCAGCAGCAAGGGCTCCGCCGCCAGCGCAATGGCGATCATGACGCGCTGCTTTTGTCCGCCCGAGAACTGGAACGGGTAATCATCCACGCGCCGCTCGGGCTCCGGAATGCCCACGCGCCGCAGCCAGTCGATGGCGCGTGTGCGTGCGGCGGCGCCGCGCAAAGGCGTGTGCGCCGTCAGCGTTTCGATGATCTGGTCGCCCACCCGCATAACCGGGTTCAAGCTGGTGGACGGCTCTTGGAAGATGATGCCGATGCGGCCGCCGCGCACGCCACGCATGGCGCTTTCGGGCAACCGGTTCAGGTCTTCGCCGTCCAGATCGATCTGCCCGCCGACAATGCGGCCGGCATCGGGCAGCAAGCGCAGCAGCGCCAGCGCGGTAATGCTTTTGCCGCAGCCGGATTCGCCGACCAGCGCAAAGGTCTCGCGCTGTGAAATAGCGAGTTCCAGGCGTTTGACGGCATGCGTCATGCCGCTTTCGCCGGCAATGTCCACTTCCAGGCCGCGGACTTCAAGCAACGGAGTCGGGGCGTTCATGGTGCGTCTCCGGACTTCGAGGCGCGCGGTTCGGCGCCAAGCGCCGGCGCCGAACGACGGCCGATCAGGCCGCCCCACCCGCCCAACCGCGCCATCCGGCTGGGCTTGTAGCGGCGGGTGCGCGGATCAAAGGCGTCGCGCACGGCGTCCGCGAACAGGTTGGCCGCCAGCACCAGCGCCAGCATGAAAATGAAAGCCGTCATCAGGCTCCACCAGATCATCGGGTCGCGCGACATCTCAAGCCGGGCGCCATTGATCATCGAACCGAACGAATTCATGCTGGGGTCGACGCCAATGCCCAGGTACGACAGCACGGCTTCGTACAGCACCAGCCCCGAGAATTCCAGCACCACGGTAATCAGCACCAGGTGCGCCACGTTAGGCAACAGGTGGCGCGTCATGATGCGCCAATGCGACACGCCAAATGCGCGCGCCGCCTGCACGTATTCCAGTTCACGCAGCTTGAGCGTTTCCGCGCGCAGCAAGCGGCACAACCCCGCCCACCCTGTGAACCCCAGGATCATGCACAGCAGAAACAGACGCAAATCCGCGCGCGCCACCGAGGTGTCGAAAAGATCCGCGTGGTTGTCGATGTACACCTGCATCATCAGCGCGCAGGCGGCTACGAGCAGCACACCGGGAATAGACGTGATGGTCGTGTATAGATATTGAATGGCGTCGTCGACCTTACCCTTGAAGTAGCCCGCCGCGATGCCGAAGATGATGGCGGGCGGCAGCATGGCGATGGTGGTCAGGCTGCCGATGACCAGCGCCGTGCGGATGCTTTTGAGCGCCTGCCACAAGACGTCGTTGCCAATGCGGTCAGTGCCCAGCGCGTGATAGCCGCTGGACAAGCCCGCCAGCGCGCCTGCGAACAGGCACAGCCCGGTGAAGGTGATCACCATGGCGCGCCATGGGATGTCGGACTGGCCAAGCAGCAAGGCATCGGCCGCGGCCGCTGCCGATTTCTCGCGCCGCGCCAAGCCTGCGAACAGGATGGCCGCCCCCGCCACCGCCACGGCCAAGCCCCCCGCCAGCCCGAAGCCCAACCGCGTGAGCACATCGCTTGTGCGTTCCTGCTTGGGATCGGTCAGGTGCGTGGCGGCGCCGCGCAAGCGCGGGAAGTCGCGCACCGGCTGGTCATTGACCAGCATGGTTTCCTTCAGGAACAGATAGGCCGCCAGCGGCTGTGAATAGTTCTTTTCAGGTTGGGTCAGCACGGTGCCGGTCAAGAGCCCGTCCAGCGCCGACTTGACGGCGGGCGCATAGACGGGCGGCGCGTCAGCGGCGGCGCCCGGCGCGGGCGGCAACAGCGGCCGGTAGTGCACCGAGTCCAGCAGTCCCACCACCGAAAAGGCAACAAGGATGACAGCGGAGCACATCGCGGGCGTGTCGCGCGCCACGCGCGCCCAGGTGGCGCGCAGGTTGGGGCTGCGGCGCACATGCCACAGGTAGGCCAGCGCGCTCAGCACCATCAGCCACAGCGCGACATCGGTCCACAGGAAGACGATCTTGGGCATGGCGGCTACTCGAATCGGACGCGGGGGTCAGCCAGCGTGTAGGAAATATCGGCCAGGATCAGGCCCACGATATAGAGCGCCGCGCCCAGGAACACCATGGCGCGCACCACCGAAAAGTCCTGCGCGTTGATGGCGTCGATCGTGTAGCTGCCCAGTCCGGGTATGCCGAAGAAGGATTCCGCGATCAGGCTGCCCATGAACAGCAGCGGCAAGGCGGCAACCGTGCTGGTCAGGATGGGCAGCATGGCGTTACGCAGCACATGGCGGAACAGCACCACGCGTTCGGCCAGGCCCTTGGCGCGCGCGGTGCGCACGTAGTCCTTGCCGATTTCCTCCAGGAACAGCGTGCGGTAAAAGCGCGCTTCAGGCCCCAGCCGCGACACAATCGCCACCAGCACCGGCAGCGCCAGGAACTTGACGACGTCCAAACCGCCCGAAAACCCCGAGAACGGCACCAGCCGCATCAGCTTGGCGAAGACCCACTGGCCCGCGATGATGTAGAACAGGCCGGAGATCGATAGCAGCAGCACGCACACGACCACGCCCCAGAAGTCCAGCCGCGTCGCCCGGAAAAACACCAGCGTCAGCGAAAACACGATGCTGACGAACAGGCCCAGGATGAAGGTGGGCACCGCCAGCGCCAGGCTGGGACCCATGCGCGTCTTGATCTCGCGGCTGATGTCGCGCCCGTTGTCGGACGCCCCGAATTTCATGGCCAAGAGCGGCACCGAGCGCTGATAGAAGACGGTATCGGTCAGTTGCGACGCGCCCTCGGCTTTGGCATTGAAGAACAGCGGTTTGTCGTAGCCCCGTTCGGCCTTCCATTTTTCAACCGCGTCCTGGCTGGCGCGCTGGCCGCCAATGGCCAGCCGCGCCATGTCGTCCGGCGTGTTGACGGCGAAGAACAGGATGAAGGTGAAGAGGTTCACGCCGATCAGAATCAGCACGCCATACAGCAGCCGGCGGATCACATAGCCGATCATGATTGATGCTCCTTACGGACGGCGGGGCCAAACGCCGTCTGGCGTTCACGGCGCTTGAGCGCGATGTATGACGGCCAGATCGCCAGCGCCAACAGCAGTATCAGTACGCCGATCGGCCACCAGATCGGCGAGTTCCATTCGTCAATCTTCCGCTCGCGCAGCACGGGGTCCAGCTTCATGTACTGAAGCGTGTTGCGCACCATCTGCGTGGGCTTGGCATTGCCCACCCACTGCTGATACGCGCCCGCCGACATCGGGTAGTAGCCGAACATCCAGGGCGCGTCCCGTTGCACCACGGCCACCATTTTGGCGATCAGCTGTTCTTTTTCGGGGCCGTCGTCCAGGAATTTCATCTGCTCGAACAGCTTGTCGAATTCCGGGCTGGCGTAGTTGGCGGCATTTTCACCCCCCGTCTTGGCCTTGGCGTTGGGGCCATAGAGCAGGAACAGGAAATTCTCGGCGTCGGGGTAATCGGCCACCCAACCCCACAGGAAAATCTGCGCCGCGCCGCGCCGCATCTTGTCCTGGAAGCGGTTGTAGTCGGTAGAGCGCAAATCCAGTTGCACGCCCAGCTTGTTCAGTTGCCGGCGCATCCAGTCGAACTGCGGGTTGGAGCCGCCGCCTTGCATGGCGTCGTAGTACAGCACCAGCGGCGCGCCGGTCTTGGCGTTGCGGCCGTCGGGGTAGCCCGCTTCGGCCAGCAGGCGCTTGGCCACGTCCAGGGATTTGCGCACGGGCTTGCCATCGACCAGGTCGTAGACAACGGGGTTCACGCCTTCTGGCGGTTCGCGGTAGCCCAGCACGCCGGGCGGCACCGGCCCTTGCGCTACGGACGCCTGGCTGTTCTCAAACACGGCAACGTACTCTTCCCAGTCGAACACGATGCTGATGGCCTGACGCAGCTTGCGGTTCTTTTCTTCCTGCTCGGGCGTGTCGCCCTTGCCCACCACCGGGTCCTGCCAGTTGAAACCCATGTACCAGATCGAAGTTTCGACGGTGGTTGGCAGCCGGATGCCACGGTCGCGGTACAGGCGCGCCTTGTCCTCGCTGTCGCCCGCCGCCACCAGCATGGCCACGCCGTACTCGCCGCGTTCAATCTGCGGCACGTCGTAATAGCCCTGCATGAATTTGCCGCTGAGCGGGATGGCTTCCTTTTCCAGGCTGAACACCGCGCGGTCAATGAAGGGCGTGGGCTTGCCGCAGTCTTCCAAGAGGCCAGCCGCCTTGTCGCCGGGTTCGCCTTCGCAGGGATAGGGTTCGCCGCGGAAGTTGGGGTTGCGGACCAGCACGTGGCGGCGGTTCGTCAACGACTCCGCCATCATGTACGGCCCCGTGCCCACCGGCCACGTGTTCAAGGACAAATCATGTTCGGCCATGCCCGGCTGGTTGTAGAAGCGGTCGGCTTCCCACGGCACGGGCGCGGTGAAGGTCATGGCCAGCCAGTACTTGAACTGCGGGTACTTGCCCTTGACGCGCACGCGCAGCGTGTGGGGGTCCAGCGCCTGTACGCCGGTAAAGCCATCGGGTTCGCGCAAGTCGAGCCAGGGCGGCGTGCTGCCGCCGGGCATGTCACGCCGCAGGGCCTGGTCGCGTTTGCGCAGGCGGTCGCCGTATTCCTGCATGCCTTCGACGTGGTCAGCCATGACCGAATAAATGGGCGAAGCCACGCGCGGGCTGGCCAGGCGGCGGAAGGCGTAGACGTAATCGTCTGCGGTCAGTTCGCGCGTGCCGGTGCGCGGGAAATCGGGAATGTAGAACTTGTCGTCCAGCTCGCCGCTTGCCAGCGGGTAGTAGTCGTAGCTGCCGTCTGTCTTGCGGGCAAAGGCCGGATGCGGCTGAAAGCGCACGCCGGGCCGGATCTTGATGTCGTAAACGCTTTCGGCGATCTGGTCGCCCGGCGCATCAGCGGGCAGTTCCTTGCCCTGCGCATCCAGGTAGACCGGGGGATCAATGGATTGGGCCGCGCGCGGCACCAATTCGTACGGCCGCTTCAGATAGTGATAGCCGTACAGCGGTTCATAGATGTTGTAGGTATAAGGCGTTTCGTCGCCGGAATAAGAGTTGGCCGGGTCCAGGTACTTGGGCGAGCGCGACGCGAACGCTGAGAAAAACGTGTTCTGGCTTTCCGCGCCGGACGGATACGGGCTGTTGATGGGGCTTTCTTGCGAGCAGCCCGTCGTCGCCAGCAACAGCAGCATGGCTGTCGCCCAGAGCCGCTTCAGTGCACGCATGGAAACCTTCCCTTCAAATCGTTGCGACAGAGGATAGCAAACGCGGGACAGAGCCAGTACCCAGGCATCCCCCTACCGGCCGGGCTCATCCGCACTGGCGTTGGCGCCAGCAGTCGTAGCGCCATTTCCAGGGCTGCATGGCGTGTTGATCGACCCATAATCCGCGCTTGGCGTCCTTGGCCTGGCGTTGCAGGTCGGGCATGGCCTTGTCGCGCAGATAGTCGCCTTTTCTGGCCGTGTAGGCCCAGGCGTAGCCGGATTCCACTTGCAGGCGGTTGGCCGAACGGCCGTCGTCCAGGATCAGCGCGCACACGTCGCGGCCGTACTGGTCTTGTTCGTAGCATTGGGCGGTGAGCGTCTTGCCCGCCACCAGACTCGCCAGATTCTTGCGGGACGCCTCGGCATAGGGCTGGCCGGGCTGGTCAGCGCCATGGCCTTCTTCAGGGGCGTCGATGCTGTCCATGCGGATGCGGCGCTGGCCGTCGGGCGCGCGCAGCGTGACCGTGTCGCCATCGGACACGTTGACGATGGGGCCGGTCAGCGTATAGCTGCCTTGCGGAATGCCGCCCGCCAAGGCAGGGCCGGGGCGGGAGGGGGACGAGGTTGACGGCGGCCGTTGTTGATCCCGCCCGTCGGGTTGCAGCCAATTGACGATGGCGCCCGCCGCCGCAAGGATCACGGCGACGATCAGGGCGGTCAGCTTGCTGCCGCCGCGAAAAGGGGGTTTGCCACGCACCGGCCACACTCCACGTTAGAAACGCAGGAAGTTTGCCACAGCCGGCCCCGATTCCACCGGCGTAATGAGAGGAAAATGTCCCGCTTGCCGGGGTGCTCCCGGTCTCACCCTTTCCCGAGCCCGCGCCTACAGCCAGCCCGACTTGCGGAAGCGCCAGTACAGCACCGAACAGATGGATGCGATGACGCCCAGCGTAATCGGATATCCCCAGGGCGATTCCAGTTCGGGCATGAATTTGAAGTTCATGCCGTAGATGCCGGCAATAGCCGTCGGCACCGCCAGAATGGCGGCCCAGGACGCGAGCTTGCGGGTGGTGTCGTTCTGCGCCGCCTGCCCGATCATCAGGCTGGCTTCAAACGCGAAGGCCAGCGATTCCCGCAAGGCATTGAACAGTTCGTCCACGCGCAGCACCCGGTCGGCCACTTCGCCGAAGTATGGGCGTGCATGTTCATCCACCGCCGACATCTCGACGCGCGCCAGGCGGCGGCAGATCTCGGCCATCGGCGACACCACGGTGTGTATGCGCAGCAGGTCGCGGCGCTGCCGGTACAGCCTGCGGATATCAGTATCTTTGGCGCCGCGGATCAGGAGCTTCTGTTCCGCGCCCTCGACCACGCTTTCGATCTTGCCGGCCGCGGCCACATAGCGGTCGACCAGCCAGTCCAGCACTTCAGACGCCACGTAATCGCTGCCGCGCTTGAGCAAATCGGGCGAGGCTTCCAGCCGTTCACGCAAGGGGCTGTGCGCCGCCGTCGCACCCCGGCGCACGGTGACGAGAAAGCCGTCGCCAATCAGTAGCTGGGTCTCGCCAAAGATGGGCCGTTCGGCTTCGACCTCGACCGTGATGGTCACGATCAGGACCATGTTGCCGTAGTCGATGATCTTCGGCCGCCGGTGCGGCTCCAGCATTTCTTCCTGGTTCTTGCCGCAGGCGCCCAGTTCGCCGGTGATCCGGGCCAGCAATTCCGGCGTGGGGTTGCGCAGACCTATCCACAACATGCCGGGCGGTTGGCCCTGGGGCTGGCTGTTGTACCGGGTGATGTGCTGCCCCACCTCGTCGATGGGAACTTCGCGGTCGCGGCGCCCGTTCACGTAGGCAATCGACGCGACCACCTCGCCCTTGTGGGCGTCGGCAAAACTATCTTCGGCGGACATGGACTTCCTTTGGCAACGCGATCCCTACCGGACAACTTATAAACATCGGCCGATGATAGCCCAGGCTAGGAGAACAGGCTGCGCACCCGCTTGGTGACGTCGATGCTGGGCGCCTGGGGTTCCTTGGGCTGGCCGCCGCCGGGCAAATCAGACAGTGCGGGTGGCTTGGGCAGATGGTCAAACAGCGGCAGCATCGCATTCGTGATGTAGCGCGTGCGCGAGCCGTACACATGGCGGTCGCCCATGCCCGTTTGCTGATGCACATAAAAGCGCTGCGGCACGATGAGCTGCAAGCGTTCTTTCGCGCGCGTCATGGCCACGTACAGCAGGCGGCGTTCTTCCTCGATTTCTTCGGCGGTGCCGGTGCTCATGTCGGAAGGAATGCAGCCGTCGACCACGTTCAGCACGTATACGGCCTTCCATTCCTGGCCCTTGGCGGAATGGATGGTGGACAGGATCATGTAGTCCTCGTCGCGGGACGGCGCGCCGGACTCATCGCTGGTGGCATCGGGGGGGTCCAGCGTCAGTTCGGTCAGGAAGCGTTCGCGCGACGGATAGCCCGCCGCCAGGCGCACCAGTTGGTCAAGATCGGTCTTGCGCACGCGGGCATCGTCATACAGGCGTTCGAGCTGGCCGGCATACCAGCGCAGGGCAAGATCGACATCCGCGGGCCAGCGCAGGCCGGGGTCGCACAAGGCCGCGTAGGTATCGGCAAAGGCGCCCCACTCTTCCTGGGCGGCTGCGCCCGGCTTGAATTCGCGCAGGGCTTGCAGCGGTTCGGCGGACGCAGACATGGCGTCCATCAGTTTGCCGGCGGTGGCGGGGCCAATGCCCGGCATCAACTGCGCCACGCGAAAGCCCGCCATGCGGCCACGCGGGTTCTCGGCCCAGCGCAACAGCGACAGCAAGTCCTTCACGTGCGCGGCTTCCAGAAAGCGCAGACCGCCAAATTTCACGAAGGGGATGTTGCGGCGGGTCAGCTCAAGTTCCAGCGCGGCGCTGTGGCTGGCCGTGCGGAACAGCGCCGCCTGCGATTTCAGCGTGGCGCCGCCCTCGCGCTGCGCCAACACCTGATCGGCCACCCAACGCGCCTGACCGGCTTCATCGCTGACAGTCACCAGTTCAGGCAATTGCGACGACGCGCGATCCGTCCAGAGGTCTTTGGCGAAGCGCTCCGTCGCCAGCCCGATCACCGCATTCGATGCGTTCAGGATGGGCTGGGTGGAGCGGTAGTTGCGGTCCAGCGTGATGACGCGGGCGGGCTTGGGGAATTGCGTCGGGAAGTCCAGGATGTTGCGCACCGTGGCCGCGCGGAAGGAATAGATGGATTGGGCGTCGTCGCCCACCACCGTCAGCCCGCGCCCATCGGGCTTCATCGCCAGCAGAATGGCCGATTGCAAGCGGTTGGTGTCCTGGTATTCGTCCACCAGCACGTGGTCGAACCGCGCCCCCACGTCGGCCGCGATGCCGGGGTCGGACATCATCTCGGCCCAGTAGAGCAGCAGGTCGTCGTAGTCCAGCACCTGCTGATCCTGCTTGGCGGCCACATAGCCGCGAAACAGATTCTTCAGTTCGTCTTCCCATTGGGCGCACCAAGGGAATGACGTTTTCAGCACGTCGGCCACCGGCGTCTGGCTGTTGACCACGCGCGAATAAATGGCCAGGCATGTGCCTTTCAAGGGAAAACGGGATTTGGTGGACGACAGGCCCTGCTCGTGCCGCACCATCCCCATCAGGTCTTCGGCGTCGCCGCGGTCATGGATGGTGAAGGCTTCCGACAGGCCGATGCGCAGCGCGCAGTCGCGCAGCAGGCGCGCGCCGATGGCGTGGAACGTGCCCGCCCACGGCAGCGACGGCGCCTGTTGCGAGCCGCGCAGGTTCATCACCCGCTGCAATACCGAACCCACGCGGCGATCCATTTCCTGCGCGGCGCGGCGTGAAAAGGTCAGCAGCAACATGCGTTGGGGATCGGCGCCGTTCAGGATCAGGTGCGCGACACGATGCGCCAGCGTGTTGGTCTTGCCTGAACCCGCCCCGGCAATCACCAGCAAGGGGCCGTCATCGCCGGCAGCGCCCGCCACGCCGAATTCGGCAGCTTCGCGCTGCGCGGGATTCAAGTCGGCCAGAGGGTCGGGACGGGCGGGAGTAGAAGCGGGATTCTGATCGGGCATGACGCGTTGTGACGGCGCTGGGCACGGCTGGGCGGCAAAACCTGACCGGCGGGCTGGGCTGAATTGGCGGCCAATGACTGGCTATTTATCCAGCTATCATAGCAGCGTAGCCGGCCCCGCCGCCGGCACGATACGAACCCGATTCCCCCCATGCGCCTTCTGACCGGCACCGCCTCCTGGACCGATCCCACCCTGCTTGCCTGCGGCCGCTTTTATCCGCCCGAGGCCCGCAGCGCCGAATCGCGGCTGCGCTTTTACGCCTCGCGCTACCGGCTGGCCGAGGTCGATTCCAGCTACTACGCCCTGCCCTCGGCCGACAACGCCTATCTTTGGGACCAACGCACGCCGGACGATTTTGTCTTCAACATCAAGGCCTTCCGGCTATTCACTGGCCACCAGACGCCGCTTGCCGCCCTGCCCCGCGACATCCAGCGCGAACTGGACGATTGGCCGGAGCCCATCATCTATCACGGCCAGATGCCGGAAGACTTGCGCGATGCGCTGTGGCGCCGCTATCAGCTGGCGCTGGAACCGCTGCGCATGCCGGGCAAACTAGGCGCGGTGCATTTCCAGTTTCCGCCCTGGGTCCGGCGCGATGCGCGGGGCCGCGCGCATGTGGCCGATTGCGCGCGGCGCATGGAAGAGCATCTGATTTCCGTGGAGTTCCGGCATCGCAGCTGGTTTGACAGCCCGGCCGCCATCGCGGACACGCTGGCGTTTGAACGCGACCTGGGCGTGGTGCACACGGTGGTCGACGCGCCGCAAGGCTTTGAGAACACGGTGCCCGCCATATGGGAATGCACACATCCCGATCTAACCTTGCTGCGCCTGCACGGCCGCAACACCGACGCGTGGAATGTGTCGGGCACGGCCTCGTCGGGGCGCTTTCAATACGAGTACACCGAACAGGAACTGGCAGAGCTGGCGGAACGCTTTTCGCGGCTGGCCACGCAAAGCGCGCAGGCCCACGCCGTGTTCAATACCAACTTTGAAGACCAAGGCATGCGCAACGCCGCCGCCTTCGCGTCGGCGCTGTTGCCGTTTTAGTTCCGTTCTGACGCCGTGCGGATGCTTGTGATGCCGCCTTGGTACCGTTTTAAGCCTGACGGGCACCGCTCAAGCCGCGGCCGGCTTGCGCGCCACTTCCGCCAGGCTTTCCAGCAACACCTCGAACTTGCGGGCAATGTCGTGCTCGGGCACACAGGCGTACCCCAACAGCAGCCCCGGCCGCCGCCCTGCTTCATTCACGTAATAACGCGACAGCGCACGCGTCAGCACGCCCTTGCTGCGCGCCACGTCCACCACGCGCAGGTCATCCATGTCCGGCGGCAGCGTCAGCACCAGATGCAAGCCCGCCATGCTGGCGTCGCGATGCAGCCAATCCGGCCCCAGGCGGCGTTCGATCAGGTTGACGAGCATTGCGCGCCGCCGGCCATACAGCATGCGCATGCGGCGGATGTGGGCGGCGTAATGGCCTTCTGAAATAAAGGTCGCCAGCGCCGCGTGCGTCATCAAGTGGCCTTCGCGGTACAGCTCGGCGTGCGCCGCCTGGAACGCGGCCGTCAGCGGCTTGGGCAGCACCAGATAGCCCACGCGCAGCCCCGGGTACAGCGTCTTGCTGAACGTACCCATATAGATGACGGGCGCGTCCGGCTCCAGCCCCAGCAGCGATGCAATGGGCCGGCCCGAGAAGCGGAACTCGCTGTCGTAATCGTCTTCGATGATCCAGCTGCCGCATTGCCGCGCCACGGCCAGCAACTGGCGGCGCCGGGTCAACGACATGACAGGGCCAAGCGGATATTGATGCGACGGCGTGACGAAGATGAAGCGCGGCGGCGTGCCCACTGTTTCAGGCAGGCGCATGCCTTCTTCGTCGACAGGCAGGTGCACGGTGTGCAGGCCATTGGCTTGCAGGATGGTGCGGGCGCCCCAGTAGCCCGGGTCTTCGACCCACGCCGTTTCTCCGGCTTCGCCCAGGATGCGGGTGGTAAGGTCGATGGCTTGGTGCGAGCCTTCGGTGATGATGATCTGTTCCGGGTCGCAATCGATGGAACGCGTCAGCGCCAGATGCTGGGCCAGGGCCTCGCGCAGCGCAGGCAGGCCGCCGCCGTAGGCGTAAGTCAGCAAGTCAGGCGACGGGTTGCGCCACAGCGCGCTGAAAATGCGGCCAAACTTCTTGTGCGGGAATTCGGTCAGGTCGGGCACGCCCGGCATGAACGCCCCCCATTGATAAGGCGAGGCCGACACGCCATCGACGATGGCCGCGCCACGCGGCGACAGCGCCGGCCCCGGCTGGGCTTGCGGCGGCTGGCGCAGGCGGCGGCCGCTGGCCAGATACGAGTCCGGCACTGACGCGTTGACGAAGGTGCCGTTGCCCTGGCGGCTGCGCGTATAGCCTTCGGCCAGCAGCTGGCTGTAGACGTGAACGACGGTGTTGCGGGCGATGCCGAGCTCGGCGGCCAGGTCGCGTGAGGCGGGCAGCCGCGAGTCCGCCGCGATGGCGCCGTCGAGGATCGCTTCACGGATTCCGCGATACAGGCGCTTGTTCATCGGCTCAGTAGAGCCATCTGCCAAGCGCAGCAGAAGCAAGTCACCAACAATGGACCGCAATTGGTTCTACCTGTTTTATCAAAGTGGTTCCCACAAATGGGGCCATCGTAGCATTAAATAAGGTTTTTCCCGCCCATCACGTTCCCCGAGGCAGAGATGAAGAATCAGGACCTGAATACCCGCCGTTCCCTGGCCACGCCGCGCGGCGTTGGCGTCATGTGCGACTTCTACGCCGTGCGCGCTGAAAACGCCACGCTGTGGGACGCCAACGGCAAGGAATACATCGATTTCGCAGGCGGCATCGCCGTGCTGAACACCGGCCACTTGCACCCCAAGGTCAAGGCCGCCGTGTCCGCCCAGCTGGACAACTTCACGCACACCGCCTACCAGATCGTGCCGTATGAAGGCTACATCTCGCTGGCAGAGCGCATCAACCGCCTGGCCCCCATCGACGGCCTGAAAAAGACCGCCTTCTTCACGACCGGCGTCGAAGCCGTAGAAAACGCCATCAAGATTGCGCGTTCGTCGACGGGCCGCTCGGGCGTCATCGCCTTCTCGGGTTCGTTCCACGGCCGCACCATGCTGGGCATGGCGCTGACCGGCAAGGTCGCCCCGTACAAGCTGTCGTTCGGCCCGATGCCCGGCGACATCTATCACGTGCCGTTCCCCAACGCCACGCAAGCCATCAGCGTGGCTGACTCGCTCAAGGCGCTGGACTTGCTGTTCAAGTGCGACATCGATCCGAAGCGCGTGGCCGCCATCATCATCGAACCGGTGCAAGGCGAAGGCGGCTTCAACATCACCCCGCCTGAACTGATGACCGCGCTGCGCAAGCTCTGCGACGAGCACGGCATCCTGCTGATCGCTGACGAAGTGCAAACGGGCTTTGGCCGCACCGGCAAGCTGTACGCGATGGAACACCACTCGGTGCAAGCCGACCTGATCACCATGGCCAAGAGCCTGGGCGGCGGCTTCCCGATTTCGGGCGTCGTCGGCCGCGCCGATGTCATGGACGGCCCGGCCGCTGGCGGCCTGGGTGGCACGTACGCCGGCAACCCGCTGGCAGTTGCCGCCGCGCACGCCGTGCTGGACGTCATCGCTGAAGAAAAGCTGTGCGACCGCGCCAACGTGCTGGGCGAGAAGCTGCGCGCCCATCTGGAAGGCCTGCGCGCCAAGGTCCCGGGTATCGCCGATGTGCGCGGCCTGGGCTCGATGGTGGCGCTGGAACTGAACGACGCCGATGGCAAGCCGGACGCCGAAGCCGTCAAGCGTGTGCAAGCGCGCGCGCTGGAACAAGGCCTGATCCTGCTGAGCTGCGGCGTGTACGGCAACGTGCTGCGCTTCCTGTACCCGCTGACGATTCCCGACGCGCAATTCGACCGCGCGCTGGTTATCCTGTCGGAAGCGCTGGCCGCTTGACGTTCAGGGCCTGAACCCCGATAGCCGGTGGGCAGGCATGGCAATTGCGGGCGTGCAGCGGTTTACCGCCACGCCCGCAGCCGTTTCCTGACCCCGCTGCATTTCATTCAAGGAGACTCCGATAATGACCGCTTTGACTCACCCCCTGTCGCGCCCTGAACTGCTGCGCGACGCCTGCTACATCGACGGCAAGTGGGTTGGCGCCGGCAATGGCGCGTCGATCCCGGTGGACAACCCCTCCACCGGCAAGACCATCGTGTCCGTGCCCAAGCTGGGCCGCAAGGAAACCGAACAGGCCATCGCCAGCGCTCAAGCCGCGCTGCCGGCCTGGAGCGCCAAGACCGGCAAGGAACGCGCCGCGATCCTGCTGAAGTGGGCGCAACTGATGATGCAGAACCAGCAAGACCTGGCCGCCATCATGACGTCCGAGCAGGGCAAGCCCGTGACCGAAGCCGCCGGCGAAATCGCCTACGCCGCGTCGTTCCTGGAATGGTTTGCAGAAGAAGCCAAGCGCATCGACGGCGACGTGCTGCAAAGCCCCAAGGCTGGCCAGCGCCTGCTGGCATTGAAGCAGCCCATCGGCGTAACCGCCGCCATCACGCCGTGGAACTTCCCGGCCGCCATGATCACCCGCAAGGTCGGCCCCGCGCTGGCTGCCGGTTGCACCATGGTCGTCAAGCCCGCTCAGCAAACCCCGCTGACCGCGCTGGCGCTGGCCGTGCTGGCCGAAGAAGCCGGCGTGCCGGCTGGCGTGTTCCACGTCATCACCGGCAGCTCGCGCGACATCGGCGCCGCCCTGTGCGAAAGCGACGTGGTGCGCAAGCTGAGCTTCACGGGTTCCACCGAAGTCGGCCGCACGCTGATGGAGCAATGCGCCCCGACCATCAAGAAGCTGTCGCTGGAACTTGGCGGCAACGCGCCCTTCATCGTGTTCGACGACGCCGATCTGGACCGCGCGGTCGACGGCATCCTGGCCTCCAAGTACCGCAACGCAGGCCAGACGTGCGTATGCGCGAACCGCATCTACGTGCAGGCCGGCGTGTACGAAGAAATCGCCAAGCGCCTGGTCGCCAAGGTCAACGCCATGAAGGTGGGCGACGGCTTTGGTGATGGCGTGACGCAAGGTCCGCTGATCGACGCCAACGCCGTTGAAAAGGTGCAGGAACACATCGCTGACGCGACGTCCCACGGCGCCAAGGTCATCGCTGGCGGCAAGCCGCATGCGCTGGGCGGCACGTTCTTCGAACCCACCGTCGTGCGCGACGTGACGCAGTCGATGCGCTTTGCCACCGAAGAAACCTTCGGCCCGGTCGCACCGCTGTTCCGCTTCGAAACGGAAGAAGAAGTCATTGGCATGGCCAACGACACCATCTTCGGTCTGGCCGCTTATTTCTTCACGCGCGACTACGCCCGCATCTGGCGCGTGTCCGAAGCGCTGGAATACGGCATCGTCGGCATCAACACGGGTTTGATCTCGAACGAAGTCGGCCCGTTTGGCGGCGTGAAGCAATCCGGCCTGGGCCGTGAAGGCTCGAAGTACGGCATCGAGGAATACCTCGAAATCAAGTACCTCTGCGTGGATCTGGGCGCCTGACGCCCAACCGGTGCGCGGCGCCCTGCCGCGCACCGGGGATAAGGCGGGATGTCATCAGACATGCCCGGCTTATCCCCAGCAACTGTGGACAACCCGGCAGATAACTCCTGCATAGCCGGAAAATGTCCTTTCAATCCAGTGACTTATAAATCACGATCAATTGCCGCTCAGGCGTGATAGATTTGCGCGTTCCCTGGATGACACCGAATGAGCAGAACTTTTACCCTTGAGGACACCCGCAAGCTTGCCGCCGTGCTGGCCGAAACCGCCCTGACGGAAGTCATGCCGCGCTTTCGCAACCTGCCGGAAGGCTCGGTGCGAGGCAAGAGTTCGCCGCGCGATCTGGTCACCGACGCAGACGAAGCCGCCGAACGCATGATCGGCGCGCGGCTGGCCAAGCTGCACCCGGGTGCCGTGCTCATTGGTGAAGAAGCGTCCGCGCGCAACCCGGCCTTGCTGAACATGCTGGTCGACGCTGACCTGGCCTTTCTGATTGATCCCATCGACGGCACCCGCAACTACGTCGCGGGCCTGCCGCTGTTCGGCATGATGATCGCGGCCTGCCATCGCGGCGACGTCATCGCGGGCGTCATCTACGACCCGGTCAACCGCGACAGCGCGCTGGCCGTGCGCGGCGAAGGCGCCTGGATGGAATACGAGAACGGCCGGCGCGTGCCGCTGACCGTGGCGCCGCCTGCGCCCCTGGAAGACATGGATGGCCTGATCGCCACGGGCGCCCTGCCCGAGCCGCTGCGCACCACCGTCAACGGCCATCTGTCGCGCTTGGCCAGTACCGCGTCGCTGCGTTGCGCCGCGCATGAATACCGCATGCTGGCCGCCGGGCATTGCCACATTGCGCTGTACAACCAGCTGACGGCGTGGGACCACGCGGCGGGCTGGCTGCTGCACCGCGAGGCCGGCGGCTATGCCGCGCGCTTTGACGGATCGCCCTACAAGCCCACGCACCGCACAGGCGGGCTCCTGTACGCACCCGACGCCGGCAGCTGGCACGCCGCCCGCAAGGCCCTGCTGGGCGAGGCCGTAGAGATGGCAGACGCGGGTAATCCCTAGGAATTATCCACAGTTCCTGTGGACAACCCTTTGGAAAGGTCTGTAACAGCGGGAAAAATCCCTTACGGGGCAAGCACTTGCTTAAACCGGTCAAAAACCGGCCGGTTACAAGGCGTCCAGCGCCACCGCGCAAGGCTGTTCCACCTTCAGGGTCAACAGGCTGTCGGCGCGGGTGCGGCCCAGGTTGATGGCGGCAATCGGCACGCCGTTACGCGCCGCCGCCGTCACGAAGCGGTAGCCCGAATACACCATCAATGATGAGCCCACGACCAGCACCGCGTCGGCGCTCATCAAGCCCGCGTTGGCGCGGTCCACACGGTCGCGCGGAACGGTTTCGCCGAAGAACACCACATCCGGTTTGACGATGCCGCCACAGCGCGGACACGGCGGCACGGTGAATTGCGAGAAATCTTCGCCGTCCAGATCGGCGTCGCCGTCGGGCGCATCGGTGGCGTCCAGCGACGTCCAATACGGGTTGCCCTGCTGCAAGGCCTCTTGCCAGGGCTGGCGGCCACCGCGCCAATCGCAGTTCATGCAGCGCACTTCATCCAACCGGCCGTGCAGGTCCACGACCTCGCGGCTGCCTGCGGCTTCATGCAGGCCGTCTACGTTTTGCGTGACCAGCACGCTGATGTGGCCTTGCGACTCCAGCCGCGCCAGCGCCCGGTGCGAATCGTTGGGTTTGACGTGGCCAAAGCGGCGCCAGCCAACCATGCTGCGCGCCCAGTAGCGGGCGCGCGCCAGGTCGTCGCCCATGAACGTCTGCAACGTCATGGGCGGCTTGCGCTTCCATTCGCCTTCGGTGTCGCGGTAGTCGGGAATGCCGGAGTCAGTGCTGACGCCCGCCCCCGTCAGCACGAACAGCCGCGGGTGGCGGTCGATGAAGCCGCGCAAGGCGGCCAGGTCCGAGACTCGTGTGTCCATCCTGACTCCTGTGTGCCGGTCTGGGCGCCGCCCGCAGGGGCAGCGCCCGCGTGGACGGCGCTTAGCCGCCCAGCCCGCAGTCGGGCATGTCGCTGACCAGGCTGGCCTGCGTGACGTTGCTGCCCGGCGGCACGCTGCGCGTGAGCCAGACGTTACCGCCAATGGTCGAGCCCTTGCCGATCGTGACGCGGCCCAGGATGGTGGCGCCCGCGTAGATCACGACGTCATCTTCAATCAGCGGGTGACGCGGCAGGCCCTTCTTGAGCTCGCCGTTTTCACCGGGCGGGAAGCGCTTGGCGCCAAGCGTCACCATCTGATAGAGCCGCACGCGGTCGCCGATGATGGCGGTTTCACCAATGACGACACCCGTGCCGTGATCAATGAAGAAGCTGCGGCCGATGGTGGCGCCCGGGTGGATGTCGATGCCGGTGTCGGCGTGTGCGATCTCGGCCACGATACGGGCCAGCATCGGCACGTTCAGCCGATACAGCACGTTGGCCAGGCGGTGATGAATCATCGCCGCCACGCCGGGATAGCAGAGCAGCACTTCGTCAACGCTGTGCGCGGCCGGGTCGCCTTGATAGGCGGCGGTGACGTCCAGGTCGAGGGCGGCGCGCACGCGCGGAAGCTCGGCGCCGAACTGGCGCACGATTTCGATGGCGCGTTGCTGGGTTTGGGCAGGGTCCGCGTGTTCGTGACGGCCCACGTATTGCAGTTCAAGACAGACCTGATGCAACAGCGCGTCCAAGGCCGCGCCGATGGTGTGCCCCACATAGAAGTCTTCGACCTCTTCGCGCAGGTCGATGGGGCCCAGGCGCATCGGGAACAAGGCGCCACAGAGGTCTTTGATGATCTGACGCAGGCTTTCCTGCGACGGGAATTCACGCAGGCCCGAGTCTTCACGCAGGCGGCCACGCGGGCCGCGCCACGCCACGCGCGCGTCGCGCAGGCCGGACACGATGCTGTCCAGGTTCCAGTGGGCGGGCGGGATGTAGGTGGGGCCGCTCATTGCGACTGCCCCTGGCGGGCGCGGTGTTGTCCGCGGCGTCCGGCATACGGATGGAATTCAAACATGGGAGAGCCTCACTGACGGGTGCATGGCGTGGGCGGATGCGCCGCCTGCGCCATGCTGCTACGCAATAATGCCGTCAACTGTAACCGCAGGCGCCCCGTTTCCGGAATCCCTCCGACACGCCATTGGGGTTATGCCGCGGCCCGACCCGCCGGATCGCGCACGGCCTGCCCCGCAGATTCGTCCGTATGGGCCTCGGCGTCATACCCCTGCGGATTCCCCTGCTGCCAGCGCCAGCCGTCCGCGCACATCGCCGCCACGTCATGCGTGCTGCGCCAGCCCAGCAGCGATGCCGCCAGCGCCGGGTCGGCCCAGGTCCGCGCCACGTCTCCCGCGCGCCGTCCCTGCCGGTTCAGCGGAATCCGGCAGCCGCTGGCCGCCTCGAACGCGCGCACCAGCTGCAAGACGCTGGTGCCCTGCCCCGTGCCCAGGTTCACCGCGGCAAAGCCCGTGTGCGTCATGGCGTGCGCCAACCCCAGCACATGCCCGCGCGCCAGATCCATCACGTGCAGATAGTCGCGTTCGCCCGTGCCATCGGCGGTGTCGTAGTCGTCGCCGAACACGCGCAGATACGGCTGCCGGCCCACCGCCACCTGGGTAATGAAGGGGAACAGATTATTGGGCAGGTCGCGCGGGCTTTCGCCGATGCGGCCGCTCGCGTGCGCGCCGATAGGATTGAAGTAGCGCAAAGTCAGCGCGCTGAAGGCCGGGTCCGCCACGCAGACGTCGCGCAGCATCTCTTCCACCATCAGCTTGGTGCGCCCGTAAGGATTGGTGGGCGCCAAAGGATGCGACTCATCGAACGGCAGATACTGCGGTTCGCCATAGACCGTGGCCGACGAACTGAACACCAGCCGCGTGACCCCCGTGTCACGCATGGCGCGCAACAGCACCATCGACCCTGTGACGTTGTTGTCGTAATACTTGAGCGGGTCCGCCACCGATTCGCCCACCGCCTTGCAGCCGGCCAGATGCAGCACTGCTTCTACCGGCGTACCGCTGGCCGCCGCGCCGGCCAGCACGGATTCAATCAACCCGGGCGTGCGGATATCGCCTTCGATAAGCGGTATCGGCACGCCGCACAGTTGTTCGACCCGGCGCACGGCCTCGCGGCTGCCGTTGCTGAAGTTATCCAGCACCAGCGGCCGCTGGCCCGCCTCCACCATCGCCACCAGCGTGTGCGTGCCGATGTAGCCCGCCCCGCCCGTCACCAGCACATGCAGGTCCGGCATGCCCGTCTCCGTCAAAGGTGTGCGGCCATGCCGGGCACCCATGCATGGCGCGGGCGCGGCGCCTGTGCGTGGCCGCGATAACGGTCGATCCAGTACGAGGTGGACGCGTCATGCCCCCAGTCCACCACGCCGGCCGACACCGGCACGGCCAGTTCACGTTCAATGCCCGTGGCCAGCCGTTTGCCCAGTTCCACACCCCATTGGTCAAACGGGTTGATGCCCCAGACCACGCTTTGCACAAACACTTTGTGTTCGTACAGCGCCAGCAGCGCGCCCAGACCGCGCGGGTCCAGTTGACGCAGCACGATCAGCGTTGACGGCCGTCCGCCCGGATGCACCATGTGCTGCGCGAGGCTTAGCGCGCGCTCCTGGTCGTCGATATGCGCCACGTCTTGCAGCGCTTGCTCCAGGCACTTGCCGCGCAACAGCGCTTGCCGCTGCGCGAGGCAATTGGCCAGCAACAGGCGATGCGCGTCCGGGCTGTCGGTATGCCCTTGCAGGCTGGCGATGAAGTCCACCGGCGCGCCGTCTTCGCTTTGATGCAGCCATTGGAAGAAGGTGTGCTGGCCATCGGTGCCCGGCATGCCCCAGATGATGGGCGCCGTGGGCACCCCCACCGCCGTGCCATCGCCCGCCACGCGCTTGCCCAGCGATTCCATTTCCAACTGCTGAAGATAAGTCACCAGGTGCAGCAGACGCGCGCTGTACGCGGCAATGTTCAACGAGTTGTGGCCGAGCACGCTGCAATTGACCAGCCCGGCCAGCGCCAGTTGAATCGGCGCATTGGCAGCGAATGGTGCTTGTTGGAAGTGCTGGTCCATCGCTTCGGCGCCCGCGCGCATGCCAATCAGCACATCGGCGCCCACGGTCAACGCAATCGACAGGCCCGCCACCGACCACACGGAATAGCGTCCGCCCACCCAGTCGCACATCTTGAACACCTGGCTGGCCGGCACGCCCAGCGCGCGCGCCGCCGGCGCATTGGCGGTCACCGCCGCCAGATGTTCAGACACGTCGGCTACACCGCCTTGCTTGAGCCAGGCAATGGCCGCGCGTGCGTTGTGCAGGGTTTCAGACGTGGTGAAAGATTTGGACGACACCACCACCAGGCAACGCCGCGGGTCCAGGCCGGCGATGGCGTCGTGAAACGCATGGCCGTCGATGTTGGACACGAAGCGGATCTGGCGGCGTTGCGACGGGCCGCCAAACGCCTGGATGGCCAGGCGCGGGCCCCAGTCGCTGCCGCCGATACCAATATGCAGCACGGTGGAAAAATCTGCCGTCTGATCCACGCGGCGCACGAAGTCCGTCATGCGCGAATATTCGCAAACGGAATCGGCGTCCTGGCCGTCAGGTTGCTCGCGCGTGCGGCCGGCTCGCAGCGCCGTATGCCACGCGGGCTTGCCTTCCGTCCAGTTGACCGGATCGCCGGCGAACAGCGCGTGGCGGGCATCCGCCAGCGCGCGCGCCTGCAACAGATTCAGCGCCGCGGCCTCCAGCGCCGGAGACTGGCGCTGCATGGTCAGGTCCACGCACAACCCGGCCGCTTCGATCACTTTCAGCGTGCTGGCATCCAATTCGGCAGTTTGCGCCGCCTGCGCAAACGCCTGCCACTCGGGGCTCTGCGCCAGGCCGGAATTCGCCCTTAACGCCTCAATCGCATAATTGGCCTTACCCATCGCGTGATGCTCCTTAGAACGGTAAACGAACATGAGGTGCAATGCGCCGGAACGCGTTGCGGAAGTCCTCCTCAATACGGGCCAACGCGGCCACGGTGTCTCCTTCAAAACGCAAAACCACCGTCGGCGTCGTGTTGGATGGACGCGCCAGGCCGAAGCCGTCGGCATAGTCCACCCGCACGCCGTCCAGATCGTTGATGGACACGGCGCCCGGGAATTCCCCTTGTGCGCGCAATGTCTCCACCAGTTCGAACTGCTCGCCTTCGGCGGTGTCCAGCTTGATTTCGGGGGTCGCGCAAGACTGAGGCAGGCTTTCGAGCAAGCCTGACGGGTCCGGAGCAGACGACAGAATTTCCAGCAGCCGTGCAGCGGCGTAGATGCCATCGTCAAAGCCGTACCAGCGCTCTTTGAAAAACATGTGGCCGCTCATCTCTCCAGCAAGTAGCGCTCCCGTCTCGCGCATCTTGGCTTTGATCAGGGAATGCCCTGATTTCCACATGGTGGCCCGCCCCCCCGCTTCGACGACGGCGCGCGCCACGTGGCGGCTGCACTTGACGTCGTAGATGATCTCGGCGCCCGGGTTGCGCGCCAGCACGTCGCGCGCAAACAGAATCAGTTGCCGGTCTGGCCAGATGATCTGTCCCGATTTAGTGACAACGCCCAGCCGGTCGCCATCGCCGTCAAACGCCAGGCCGACTTCGCAATCGGAATAGCGCAGGCAATAGATCAGGTCTTGCAGGTTTTGGGGGTCGGCAGGATCAGGGTGATGGCCGGGGAACGAGCCATCCACCTCGCAGAACAGTTCCGTCACTTCGCACCCCAAGGCGCGAAACAAGGCGGGCGCCACCGCGCCTGCCACGCCGCTGCCGCAGTCGATGGCGATCTTCATCGGGCGCGCCATGCGGATGTCGCCCACCAGCCGTGCCGCGTAGCAGGGCTGAAGCTGCATCTGCGTGCGCCCGCCCGGCACGTCGGCCGATTCAATCGGCAAGCGCATCGCATCGCGCAGCGCGGTGATGCCCTCGCCGTACAGCGACGCGCCGTCCAGCACAATCTTGAAGCCGTTGTGCGCGGGCGGGTTGTGGCTGCCCGTCACCGCAATGCCCGCGCCCGTGTCCATCAGGCGCGTGGCGAAGTACACCATCGGCGTGGTCGCCATGCCCAGGTCGATGACGTGCATGCCTGCCGAACGCAAACCGGCTTGCAGCGCCGCCGCCAGCTCCACGCTGCTCAGCCGGCCATCGCGTCCCACCACAATCGAACGCGCGCCCAGGTCCCGTGCCTTGCTGCCCACCGCCATGCCCAGGCTGTGCGCGAAGCGCGCATCGATTTCGTCCGGCACCGTGCCGCGTATGTCATAAGCCTTGAAAACCGCATCCAGAATTTGCGGGGTATCCCAGCCAAAAGTTCCGTGCATGCCAGTTTCTCCGGGTGGCGTTATTTGGGGCCGCTCTGTTTGAAATCGCCGTAATACGCCGCACGGGAGTATCGATAGCTCCCATACTTGGACCGGAAGCCAAAGCGTTCCGGCATGAGTTTCAAGCCGTTGAACAACACGCCGTCCACGGGCGCACCTGCCTGGATGAGCCGCTTGGCGGTCTCGCGGATTTCACCCACGGTGTTTTGGCCGGAGCGCACCACCACCATGACTGCCGCGGCATGCGTGCCCACCACCGCCGCATCGGGCGACGACAGCACGGGCGCGGTGTCCAGAATCACCATGTCATATTGGGAAGACAGTTCGCGCAGCGTGGCGCCAAACACCGGCGAGGCCAGCAGTTCAGACGGGTCGAACGTCACCGCACCCGTGGCGATGAAGTCCACGCCTTCAGACACACTGTGCTTTTTGACGCGTGCCAGCGGGATCGTGCCCGACAGCACTTCGAACAAACCGTCTTCCTTCGGCACGCCGAAATAACGGTTCAGTTGGCCCTTGCGGAAGTCGGCGTCGATCAGCAGCACGCGCTTGCCCACGCCGCCCTGAATGAACGCGAAGTTGGCCGACAGGAACGACTTGCCCACGCCCGCCACCGGGCCGGTAAACATGACCATGTTGTTGGCCGATTGGCGCAGCGACGCTTGCAGCACATTGCGGAACGATCGCAGGCTTTCGATGGGTGGCGAGTTGCCCTGGCTTTGCGCCAACAGCGCAGGCACCGTCGCGTTCTTGCGGCGGCTGCGGCGCCACAGCTTGTCCTGCATGTCGCTGTAGGGAATGGCGGCCAGCACCGGCAGGCCCGTGTAGCGTTCGACGTCTTCGGGTTCGGACAGGCCGCCGAACAACGCGTTGCGGACAAAGGCGCACAGCATGCCGAAGATCAGGCCGATGGCGGTGGCCACGCCCAGAATGATCGCGGCCTTGGGGCGCACGGGGCGGTCAGGCTGCACGGCGGCATCCAGGATGCGCACGTTGCCCACCTTGCCGGCGCGGATCAAACGCAGTTGCTGCGCGTTGTTCAACAGCCCCGTGTAGAGCTCGGTGTTCACGCGCACATCACGCACCAGGCGCACCACGTCTTGCTCCAGATCCGGCAGCTGCTTGATGTTGTTGCCAATGCGGCTGACGTCCCCCGACAGCGATGCAATCTGGCGGTCGATGGCGACGATGCTCGGGTGCGTGGGCGCAAAGCGCGTGATCAGTTCCTGACGCTTCGAACGCAGCTCCATCACCTTCGTTTGCGCATCCACCGATTGCGCCAGAATCAGCTTGGCTTCTTCGCTCAGGTCGATCGTGCCGCGCTTGTTGCGCAAGGCGTTGTACTTGGTTTCGGCCGCGTCCAGCTCGCCCTTCAGGATAGGCAGTTGCTGCTCCAGGAAGCCCAGCGATTTTTCCGCTTGCGCCGACTTCCGGTTCACGTTCTGCTGCACGTATTCCTGGCCGATCTGGTTCAGCACGGCGGTGGTCAACGCCGGGTCATTGCCTTCCAGCGTGACGCCGATCACGCCCGATGTGCGGCCGCGCTCGAAGATGCCCAGGTGCGATTGCACGTCTTCAATGGCCGCCAGGCGCGAGCTGCGCGACACGGTGAATTCGGTGCCGGGCCGGCCTGCCAACGCATCGATGTGCACGTCCATGGCGCCACCGCCAGGCAACAGGAAATGCTCGGCCTTGCCCACCGTGCCGTTGAACGTGGCGCCGGTGAATTTGTCGGTCAGCGTGTAGCGGCCTTCGCCAAGCGTGGTCACGCGAAACGGCTTGCCCAGCCATTCGTTGGGCACATCCAGCTGCGAGATCGCAATGGATTCTCCGCCCCATGCATAACCGCCACGCGGCAGGCTGGACGGATACGGCAGCGCTTCATAACGCTGTGCAAGCCATTCGCCCACCACCGGGAAGTAGCGAGGCTTGGCGTGGATGTAGAGCAGGAATTTATCGACGGCGGGTCCCACCACCATGCGCGAACGCAGCACTTCCATTTCGCCGGAGGTTTCGGCCTTGGTGTCGAACATGGCGGACACATCGCCCAACAGGCTGCGCGCCTGGCCGTTCGGCATTTCCTCTTCAACCTGCACGATGATGTCGGCCGAATAGACCGATGGGGTCACCATCACGTAGGCCAAGGCGCCCAGGAAGGCGAGCAAGGTGATCGCGAAGATCATCCACCGGTTCGACACGATTGCATCCACATGGGACGACAACGGGGTTTCCTGCTGGCGAGCCGGGACGTTCGGCTCGAATGATTCGATGGGCAACGACATGCAGCTCTCCAGACGTGGGCGCCGCCGCGGACGCGGCGCCCCCAAAGGCGTGGTTTTGGAGCCTTGCGGCCCCGAAAGGCGGACTTAGTTGATCGACTTCACGGTCTGTACCGTTTGCGCGCTCGGGAACAGGTTGCTGATGAAGCGGTTCCACCGCACCAGCGCAGCCGTATCCACGAACACGACGTCTTTGGGCTCCAGCTCGAACTTCGCTCCTACCGCCAAGGCCTGCGGCGACTTGGAGTTCAGATGGAACACCAGCGGCATCGCTTCCTCGGTACTGCGGACTACAAAAATTTGCGACGCGTCAGCCGTGAGCTGGTTAGGTCCTCCCGCCATGCCCAGCGCCTCGGTCAACGACATCCGTCCGTCGCGCATCACCACCGTGGTGGGCAGGAACACCTCGCCCATCACGAACACTTTGCTGTCGTCTCGCGGCGTGACACGCACGATGTCGCCCGACTTCAGCATCACTTGATTCAAGTCTTGGCCACGCTCGATCAGCGCAGGCAGATTCACGCGAGTCCGGCGTCCATCACGAATCACATAGACGGCGCTGCGATCAGCGGTAGGCAACAAACCTCCCGCGCGGTTGACCGCTTCAAGCAGAGTCATCGGAATGTCGTTGATGGCAACCGTGCCCGGCAACTTCACTTCGCCTTCGACGTAGACACGCTTGCTTCGATAGCCCAGCACGCGTACCGTGATCTGCGGATCCTGGATGTACTTGCCGGAACTATTCACTATGAGATTGCGCGCCTGAAGTTCCGTCAACCCCGCCACTTTCAGCAATCCTGCATACGGAAATTGGATGTATCCAGTGGATGAGACCGTATAGCCCGGAATGCCCGAGGCGGTATCTCCCATGATTAGTTCGGTCACCCCAGTTCCGATGGCGTAGGTTTGCGTCGGAAGGACGAGCTCGGGGTGATCCCACACGACAATGGAGAGGATGTCTCCGGGTCCAATGCGGTAGGGTTCAACGGTACCAACCAGGCGTTCGACGCCGTCGTTATTGATCAATGCCTGGCGGGCGCGCAAGTCGTCCACCACGAGCGAAGGCGTAATTTCCTTGATCGGCGCCACGGAGTTCGGGTCCAGCGGATCAACGAGATGGCCGGCGCTGAAGGTCATACCGGGTGACAGGGCGCAAGCGCCTAGCGAGGACACGAGCGCGATAGCGGCGATGGCCCGGCTCAACGTTCCGAAAAATGTCGTCATGGCAAATCCACTGTGAATGACTTCGTTGCTTGGAAAGGAGCCCGATGCGTAACGGGTTGCGACATTCCACTCTCTTTTTGAAGCCCCGCACATTCGACGGATGCCCTAAGCCTTCTCCTACATCGTTTGGAGGTTTCGGGTACGCCTTGCACTCAATAAGATTTCGTCGGTAGCCACAAGTTTTGCGGCACTGCACCGTTGTTGTTGTCGCCGCAAGAAAGACTCCCCCCGAACAGGAGTGCGCGATGGACCCGTCCCAATCGGACACGTCGGCAAGATTCAGTGGAGCAAGCTATCTATACCGCCTGCTCGACGCCGCGATCGTCATCACCTGCGGCCTGACTGCCACCGGCTTGAAATTCTCGGACGATGCATTGGCGGAACCGCCGCAAATTCATCTGTTCCTGGTGTATTTGTGCGGGCTGGGCGTGATTGCCCTGTTCCCCGCCTTCCGCCTGTATGTGTCTTGGCGGGGCCGGCTGCTGACGGATCTCGTCGTGCGCAGCCTGGCGGCGTGGGCAACCGTGTTCGCACTTGGCATTCTTGTCAGTTTTCTCATGCATCAGACCGCCGCGATATCGCGCATATGGGCGGCCACCTGGTTTGGCATGGCGGCGCTGACGCTGGCCGGCGTGCGCATCGCCGTCTATGCCGCGTTGGGCGCGGCGCGTGATCGCGGGCTGAATAAAAAGCACGTGCTGCTGGTGGGCTTTGGCGCACTGGGCCATGACCTGTGGCGCCGCGTTGAACAGTACCGGGGCGCGGGCTATGAAGTGGCGGGCATCTACGCCGAGCCGCATGAAAGCCTGCCGCCGCAAGTCCGCCGCCTGCATGATCTGGACAATCTGCACAGCTTCGTCCATGAAAACAATGTGCGTGAGATCTGGATCGTGCTTCCGATGGAGGCGGGCCAGGAGCTGCGCGAAGTGCTCTATCACTTGCGTAACGACTTGGTGGATATCCGCTGGATTCCAGATGTGATGTCGATTCAGCTGCTGGGCCATCGCATCGGTGAATTCCTGGGGCTGCCCGCCATTCAACTCAATAGCCTGCCGGCGGCTGGCGTGCGCGGTTGGGCCAAGGAAGTGTTTGATCGCAGCTTCGCTTTTTGCGCGCTGATCGGGTTATCGCCCGTGATGTTGTCCATCGCGCTGATGGTGAAGCTGACTTCCCGCGGGCCGGTGTTCTTTACCCAGCCGCGCCTGGGCGTGGATGGCAAGGTCTTTCACGTCTACAAATTCCGCACGATGACGGTGCATGAGGAGCATGGCACCGTCACCCAGGCCACGCGTAACGACACGCGCATCACCCGTATCGGCGGCTTCCTGCGCCGTACCAGCCTGGATGAGCTGCCGCAGTTTCTGAACGTGCTGATGGGCGATATGTCCGTCGTGGGGCCGCGCCCGCACGCGCTGGAACATAACGAGATGTACAAGGACCTGGTGCAGCGCTACATGATGCGCCACCGCGTCAAACCGGGCATCACGGGCTGGGCGCAGGTGAATGGCTTTCGGGGTCAGACGGACACGCTGCGCAAGATGAGCGACCGCGTCGAGCACGACATCTATTACATCCAGCACTGGACGTTCAGGATGGACCTGCTGATCATCGCCCGCACGGCCGTGTCGGGATGGACGGGCCGCAATGTCTACTAAACCCTTGGGATGGCCCGCCCACAGCACTGGGCCGCACAACACGTGCGCCGGCGTCCTGCCGCAGGCGGACTTCCGCCAGGCGGTGGAGATGCTGCCGCTGGTGTCCATTGACCTGCTGCTGCGCGACGCCGACGGCCGCTACCTGACCGGCTTGCGCACCAACCCGCCCGCGCGCGGCGCCTGGTTTGTGCCGGGCGGACGCATCCGCAAAAACGAATCCTTGCGCGACGCGCTCGCCCGCATCGCCCGCGAAGAACTCGGCCTGCCCATCGAGGCAGACGCGTGGACGCCGCGCGGCGTGTACGAGCACTTCTACGGCACCAATTTCGCGGGTGAAGCCGGCCGCTCCACCCATTACGTCGTCCTCGCCTACGAGGCCGAGCTGTCGCTGGACACCGCAAGCCTTCCCCAACGCCAGCACCAGGGCTACCGCTGGCTGCCCGCACAAGAGATCGCCGCCGACCCCGGCGTACATCCGTACACCCAGGCCTACTTCAAGGAGTGAGCGCCATGACGAATCCCCCTCCCCCCTACCGGGCAGTCATTCTTTGCGGCGGTTCCGGCTCGCGCCTGTGGCCGCTGTCGCGCGAACTGCTGCCGAAGCAGTTCATCCGTTTGACCGATGCCCGCAGCCTGTTGCAGAACACGCTGTTGCGCTTGGGGTCGGCCGGCGCCGAGGCCAAGCCGATGCTGGTGTGCAATGACGCCCACCAATACATTGCGGCCGAGCAGGCGCTGGAGCTGGGCATCAAGGACGCCGAGGTGATTCTTGAACCCTTTGCCCGCAACACGGCGCCCGCCATTGCGGCCGCCACGCTGCGCGCCATGCGTGATGGCGAAGACCCCATCATGCTGATCATGCCGTCGGACCATGTGCTGGAAGACGGCGAGGTGCTCAGCGCCGCGTTCGCCCAGGCCTATGAGGCCGCGCGCCAGGGCGCCTTGGTCACGTTCGGCATCACCCCGACCGCGCCGCTCAGCGGCTATGGCTACATCCAGTCGGAAGAGCCGGGCGTGATGGCGCCCGCGCGCCGCGTGCGCCGCTTCGTGGAAAAGCCGTCGCCGGAAGTGGCGCAGCGTTTCATCGAGGATGGCGGCTACTACTGGAACAGCGGCATGTTCGCGTTCCAGGCGTCTGTCTTCCTGTCTGAAATGGCCCGGCTGGCCCCGAAGATGCTTGAGCAGGTGCAGGCAGCGGTTGCCACCGGCCACGGAGACAACGGGCTGTTCCACCTGGACGGGCCGTCGTTCGAAGCCTGCCCCAGCGACTCGATGGACTACGCCATCATGGAACGCACGGACAGCGCCGTCGTCATCCCGCTGGCCGCCTCGTGGAGCGACGTGGGCGCCTGGGACGCCGTCTGGGGCATCGCCCAGAAGACGGTGGAAGGCAACTCCACCACCGGCGACGTCATGGTGGAGGATTCGCGCAATTGTTTGATCCACTCCACCAGCCGTCTCGTCGCATCGGTGGGTCTGGACGACATTGTGGTGATTGAAACGGCCGACGCCGTGCTGGTGGCGCACAAATCGCGTTCGCAGGACGTCAAGCGACTGGTCGAGATCTTCAAGACGCAGCATCGCTCCGAGCTGAACCATCACCGCGAAGTGCAGCGCCCGTGGGGGTCGTATGACTCGGTGGGCCAAGGCCCGCGCTACCAGGTCAAGCGCATCACGGTGAAGCCGGGCGCACGCCTGTCGTCGCAGATGCATCACCACCGGGCGGAACACTGGATCGTGGTGTCAGGCACGGCGCGCATCTACAACGGCGACAAGCAGTACCTGCTGACGGAGAACCAGTCGACCTACATCCCGCTCGGGGAAACCCACAGCCTGGAAAACCCGGGAAAGATTCCGCTGGAAATCATCGAAGTCCAATCGGGCGCGTACCTGGGCGAGGACGACATCGTCAGATTCCAGGACATGTATGGCCGCGTCTGAAAATGGAGAGCCCCCACGCCGCACGCCCGATGGGCGCTTGCTGCCCCCCGAGGGGGCTGCCTTCGCCTTGGGGCGGCCCGGCGGCGAAGGGCCGTTCTGGCGTCCCGGCGTGGCTCGCATCTGCCTGCCTTTGGCGGGTGTGTTCTTCGCGGTGCTGATCACCGTGGGGAACCTGCCTGGCCTGGCGGCCGACATGTCAGACGCGTTTGGCGACAAGCGCCTGCATCTTCTGGCTTACGCCTTCCTGACCGGTTTGATTTACCTGTCGGTCAACCGGCGCCCGGCGCTGGTGGCCATGCTGACCATCACGGCTTTGGGCGCATTGGATGAATCAATCCAATCCTTTTTTCCCTATCGACAGGCTGAACTCTTAGACCTTTTGGCCGATATCTTGGCGGCTGGTGCAACAGTAATCTCATTGCACATTGGTACCGCAGCCTTCGGCTCCTTTCGTGCAGTTACTAAGTCTTAAGGATACAACCATGCCAAAACGGGCACTGATTACCGGCGTTACCGGACAAGACGGCGCCTATCTGGCGGAGTTCCTGCTGGCCAAGGGCTATGAAGTCCATGGCATCAAGCGGCGCGCTTCGCTGTTCAATACCGCGCGTATCGACCATCTGTACCAAGATCCGCACGATAAGCCCCGCAATTTCGTGCTGCATCACGGCGACATGACTGACTCGTGCAGCCTGATTCGGATCGTGCAGTCGGTGCAGCCCGACGAGATCTATAACCTGGCCGCCCAAAGCCATGTGGGGGTCTCGTTCGAAGAGCCGGAGTACACCGCCAACGCCGATGGGCTAGGCACGCTGCGTTTGCTGGAAGCCATCCGCATCCTCAAGCTGGAGGAGAAGGCGCGTTTCTATCAGGCGTCTACGTCCGAACTGTACGGCCTGGTGCAGGAAACGCCGCAGAAGGAAACCACCCCCTTCTACCCGCGCAGCCCCTACGCCGCCGCCAAGCTCTACGCCTACTGGATCAGCGTGAACTACCGCGAAGCGTATGGCATGTACGCCTGCAACGGCATCTTGTTCAACCACGAATCGCCCAAGCGCGGCGAAACCTTCGTGACGCGCAAGATCACCCGCGGCCTGGCGCGCATTGTGCTCGGCCTGCAGGAATGCCTGTACCTGGGCAACCTGTCTGCGCTGCGTGACTGGGGCCATGCCCGCGACTACGTCGAAATGCAGTGGCTGATGCTGCAACAGGACACGCCGGAGGACTACGTCATCGCCACCGGCATGCAATACAGCGTGCGCGAATTCATCAATACGGCGGCGCGCGAGCTGGGCATTCTGCTGGCGTGGGAAGGCGAAGGCCTGGAAGAAACGGCCACCGTGCTGTTCTCGCCGGTGCACGACGTCAAGCCGGGCCAGGTCATCGTGCGCGTCGACCCGCGCTACTTCCGTCCGACCGAAGTGGAAACCCTGTTGGGCGACCCCACCAAGGCGCGCGAAAAGCTGGGCTGGTCGCCGCGCACCACCTTCCAGGAGCTGGTCAAGGAAATGGTGGAGAGCGACCTGAAGGATGCGCGCCGCGACGCGCTGGTCGAGCAGAACGGCTACGAAATCTACGCCTACAAGGAGTAGCGCGCCATGACGAACCTGGACCAACGCGTGTTTGTCGCCGGCCACCGTGGCATGGTGGGCGCCGCGATCACGCGCGAACTGCGCCGCCGCGGGTACGAGCAGGTGCTGACCCGCAGCCACGCCGAGCTGGACCTGGAAAACCAGAACCAGGTGCACCGCTTCTTTTCGACCACGCCGGTCGATGTGGTGTACCTGGCCGCCGCCAAGGTGGGCGGCATTCTGGCCAACCAGAATCATCCGGTGGACTTTCTGTACAAGAACCTGATGATCCAGTGCAACGTGATCCGCGCCGCCTATGCGGCCGGCGTGCGCAAGCTGCTGTTTCTGGGTTCGTCATGCATCTACCCCCGCGAAGCCCCGCAGCCGATTCATGAAGACGCCTTGCTGACCGGCCCGCTGGAAGCCACCAACGAGCCCTACGCCATTGCCAAGATCGCGGGCTTGAAGTTGTGCGAGGCCTACCAGCGCGAGTATGGCGCGCGCTTCATCTGCGCCATGCCCACGAACCTGTATGGGCCGCACGACAACTACGACCTGCATAGCAGCCATGTGCTGCCCGCGCTGATCCGCAAGTTCCATGAAGGCCGCGAAGCCGGTCAGGAGAGCGTGACGATCTGGGGCACGGGCACGCCGCTGCGCGAATTCCTGTACGTGGACGATCTGGCCCAAGCCTGCGTGATGCTGATGGAACATCCGGATGCCACCGGCATGTACAACATCGGCGCCGGCAAAGACATCTCGATTGCGGATCTGGCGGCGCTGGTGGCGCGCGTGGTGGGCTATCAAGGCCGCATCGTCTACGACACCAGCAAGCCCGACGGCACGCCGCGCAAGCTGATGGATTCGTCGCGCGTGCAGGCGCTGGGGTGGCAACCCGGCATCTCGCTGGTAGACGGCATCACGCTGGCCTACGGACATTTTCTGCGTGAACGCGCAGACCAATCCCAACAGGCGCTGCCCGTGGCCTGAGGGCCGCGCCAGCAGCTTCAACCACAGGCTTCCCGATGCTTGGATTCGTCAGAAAACACATCGCCGGCAATGCTTCCTTCTGGGGGCTGGTGGAGTACGGCATCGGCCCCGTTGCGGCGCTGGTGGCCTTGCCCATTCTGTTCCGCCAGTTGGGTACGGTGGGCTTTGGCCAGTACTCGATGATCATCGCGCTGGCCGGGTTCGGCAACGCGGCCAACCTGGGCGCGGCGGTCACCGCGACCAAGCTTGTGTCCGAACGCCTGCACGAACCTGGCGGCGCTTACCGTGCCGCCGGGGTCAGCATGTCGTTGATTGGCTGCGCGCTGGGCGTGGTGACGCTGGCCGCGGTGTTGCTGTGGGCGGTGGTGGGCCTGGGTTGGCCCGCCGCGACCTTTGGCGGCGTGGCCGTGACGCTCCTGGCCATGCCCGCACTGGCCATCTACCTGACTCAACAATATGACCAGCTTTTCTCCGGCTGCCTGAAAGGCCGGGAAGATTTTCGTGCGACCGCCTTGTGCGAACTGTTCAGCCGCACCGGCACGATGGCGCTGGCCTGCGCCACGGCCGCGCTGACGGCATCGCCCACGTGGACCGGGGTCGCACAAGCGTTCGGGCTGCTGGTGGCCGGCACGGTGAAGATGCGCGTGTTCTCGCGCGCCTACGGCCGGGTGTTGGTGCGCCCGGTGCGTGATCGCGCGGCCATGTCTGACGCATTCAAGTTTTCGCGCTGGTCGTGGCTGAACAGTCTGAGCGCGCTGGCCTTCGGCTCGGTGGACCGCGTGCTGGTTGGCAGCATGATGGGCCCGGCCGCGCTAGCCATCTACACGGTGGGCGTGCAAGTGGGCCAGATCATCCACACAGCATCCGTCGCCATCTTCCAGAAAGCGATGCCGCGCGTCAGCCGCCTGACGGTGTCGCCGCCTTATGTGGGCGCAGCCGAACGCGAGATCCGCCGCATGATGATGTGGAACCTGGTGCTGTCAGCCAGCGCCACACTGGCCGTGCTGGCGGTGAGCCATCCGCTTTTGAATCTGCTGTTGGGCGACAACGTGGCCACCGGCCACCTGGGCACCTTTCAGTTGCTGATCGTGGCGTCGGGCTTGTTGTCGCTCAACGCCGCCGCGCACTTCTCGCTGCTTGGCCTGGGGAATTCCCGCGCCGTCGCCATTTTGAATGGTCTTGGCGGGCTGGCGATGCTGTGCGTCATGGCTGGACTCGTACACGCGGCCGGTGAACACGCCGCGGCTTGGGGCCGCATGGCCTACGCGGCGATCACGCTGGCCGGCGTGGCCCTCGCCATCCGTCAATCCCGCCCCGACTTCCCGGGCGCATTGCCTGCGGCCACCCGATAACACCCACATGCTGAGGTCTTACATGCGCAAGCGTCATAACGAGTATTCACGTCAGCTCATCGACTTCGTTCGCGAGCTTCGCCCGCCCGCGCCGATCGCCGGCGGCCTGTTGCCCAAAGTGACCATCGTGACCCCCTCGTTCAACCAGGCGAAGTTCCTGGAACGCACCATTCTGTCGGTGTTGAACCAGGGCTATCCGCGTCTGGAATACATCATCATCGACGGCGGTTCCACCGATGGCAGCGTGGACATCATCCGCAAGTACGAGCGCTACCTGACCTATTGGGAAAGCACCCCCGACCGCGGCCAGTCGCACGCCATCAACAAGGGATTCGAACGCGCCACGGGCGATTACGTGGGCTGGCAGAATTCCGACGACCTGTACTTCCCGGGCGCGTTGCGCAAGCTGGGCGCGGCCGCGGCAAAAGGCCGCGCGCCAATCGTCAGCGGCAACCTGTTCGTGGCGGATGCCGACAACAAGATCTTCCGCAAGATCCACTACACGCCCGTCAACCGCGGCACGTTGACGGTGGTGAAGGCGTCGATTCCCAACCAATCGGCCATCTTCCGCCGCGACCTGCTGCGCAAGTACGGGCTGCTTCAGGAAAGCATGCGCTACTGCATGGACCTGGAGCTGTGGAGCCGGCTGCTGCGCGAAGGCAAGAACCTGATCGTGCCTGATGCGCTGGGCGTCTACACCGCGCATGACGAAACCAAGACGGCGCTGATGCAGGACGTGCTGCTGGAAGAGCGCGAACAGATCGTCACCCGCATCCGGCGCACGGAGCCGGGGCTGGGCCGGCTGTTCGAACTGTCTTGCCGCGCGTCCAAGGTGGCGGCGCACGCCCGTCAGGGCGACCTGTCGTACCTGTTCGAAAAGCTGACCACGAAAATTTTCGGACGCGACGACTGGGCCGCGCACTAGGACGACACCGACATGAGCCCGCATCGCCGCTTTACCACCCTGCATCTCCTGGGCCTGTTCGCGTTCACCGCGCTGGCCCTGAACGATGACCGCTTCATCCTGGGCGTGGGCAGCTTCAAGCTATCGCCCTTTGATGTGCTGTTCGTCGCCATGCTGGCCGTCAAGGCGCTGCGGCTGGCGGAACCCAGCGCCTACGCCTTGCCGCGCGGGCTGCTGGGCGCCCTGCTGGGCCTGCAGGCCATGTCGGTGATTTATCTGCTGCTGGTGTCCATGCATCACCCCGGCATTGAAACGGGCGACGTGGCGCGCGACCTGCGCATCGTCTTCTATTTTCTGTGCACGCCGTTCCTTTGCTACAAGGACATCGACAGCCCCGCCGCCTATGCCGTGCTGCAAAAGTACATTGTGGCGGCCTGCCTGGCGGTGGCCACGCTGATGCTGCTGGAACAGTTGCAGGGGTTCAGCGTGTCCAACCCGCTGCGCAATGTGCGGCTGGGGGTGTGGGCGATTCCGTTTGGCGTCGTGTCGCTGCTGTACTTCCGGCGCACGTTGAACGTGTCCGGGCCCAAGGCTTACGCGTTGACGGTGTATATGCTGCTGGCGCTGGTTTTCTCGCTGAACCGCAGCCAGTACTTGCAGCTGGCCGTGTCCGTGCTGATTGCGGTGCTGCTGGGTTCCAGCGCCGAAATCCGGCGGCGCGCCATCATCATCTTTGCGCCGGCGGCGCTGGCGGGCGTGCTGGTGTTTGCCAGCATCGGCTACCTGGATGTGCTGACCAACCGCATTTTCAGCGTGGAAAAGCTGGACGAAGATTCCAGCTACGGCGCGCGCATTCAAGAAATGCAGGGGCAGATGGACTTCTTCGCCGAAAGCCCCGTGTTCGGCAAGGGTGCGGGCTTTCGCAGCTGGGTGATGGGCGAGAACGGATTCGAACTCAGCACCTTCGCGCACAATTCCTGGGCCTTCTATCTGATGAAGTTCGGCGTGGTCGGCACCATCATGATCATGCTGCCGCCCTTGCTGATTCTGCTGCTGACGCTGCTCAGGCGCTACGCGCATCCCGGGCTGGAGATGCACCGGCGCTACCTGCTCGCCACCGCCCCGATCTACATCTTCATCGATTCGTTATCCGGCGGGCTGGCCTATGCGCCCAAGACCGCATTCACCGGATTCCTGCTTTGCTACTGCCTGTCGCTGATGCGCAATGCGCAGATCATGCCCGTGCCCCAGGCAAAGGCCGCCACTACGCCGCTTACCCCCAGCCACCGTCCGAGCGCTGCGCGCCGGGCGCCACCGCGAGTAATCCCCCATGCCTGATGTCCTGTTTGTCGCGCCGGACCTGCACGGCGGCGTCGGAAGATGCGTCGCCTTCATCGTGGATGCCTTGCCGGAACAGGGAGTCGACTCGGCCCTGTTCCTGCTGCGTTCGCGCAACCGTGAGTACCCCGTCGCCAACCCGAAGGTGACGCGCGCCTTGCCCATTATTGAATCGCCCACAAAGCTGCGGCTCATGCTGCCCGTGGCATTTTTCCGGCTGATGGCGCAAATCCGCCGCGAGAAGCCGGCCATCGTGTGTTCGCATGGCTTGCTGTGCAACATGCTGGTGGTGCTGGCCAGAAAACTTCTGGGCGGCAGCTTCAAGACCGTGGCGTTCGAGCACAGCAGCCCGGCCATCCACTACGGTGCATCGCGGATGCGGCGCCTGAAGTGCTGGCTGGTCAGCCAGACGTATCGGCGGCACGACGCCGTGGTGGGCGTGTCGCGCGGCGTGAAGGAAGACCTGGTCAGCATGTTCCCGCCGCTGCGCGGCAAAGTGCAAACCATCTACAACGGCGTGCCGCTGGACAAGGTGCGCCGGCAAGGCGCTCAGCGCCCCAATGACGATGGCAATGCGCCGTACCAGGTGGTGGCGGTGGGCCGGCTGGAAGCGGTGAAGGACTATGCCACGCTGATCGACGCGGCGGCGATCCTGGACGACCCCGGCATCGCCTTCACGATTCTGGGCGAAGGTTCGGAACACGACGCCTTGCAAAAGCGCATCGACGAGCGCGCCTCGCGCACGCCCGTCACGCTGGCCGGCCATATCGACAACCCCTTCCCGGTCATTGCCGGCGCCGGTGCGTTTGCGCTGACGTCCATCCGCGAGAGCTTTGGCAACGTGCTGGTGGAGGCGCTGTGCCTAGGCGTGCCGGTGATCTCCACCGACTGTCCGCATGGCCCCGCCGAAATTCTGGACGCCGGCCGCTACGGCCTGCTGGTGCCGGTGGGCGACGCCCATGCGCTGGCCGCGGCGGTACGCCGCCTGGCCTACGACGGCGAAATACGCGAACAACTGGCCGCCCAAGGCCCCGAACGCGCCGACGCCTTTTCCCTAGAGCGGCATTGCCGCAACGTCATCGCGCTATTCCAGCCGCTGATGCAACGCGGCACGCCCTGAACAGGACAGCATCATGCAGAAAATTCCGGTTTCCGTGGTCGTCATGACGAAGAATGAAGAACGCAATATCGCCAAGTGTTTGAAGGCGCTGGTTGAGTTCGACGAAGTCTTCGTGGTGGACTCCAACAGCACCGACGCCACCTGCGCGATGGCGACGGCGCTGGGCGCCCGCGTCTCCAACTTCCAGTGGAATGGCAAGTATCCGAAGAAGAAGCAGTGGTGCCTGGAGCAGTTGCCGTTCTCGCACCCGGTCGTGCTGTATGTGGACGCCGATGAAGAAATGACACCCGCCCTTGCTGCCGAAATTCGCGACGTGCTGCCGCGCTTTGCCGCGGGGGCAGGCGGCGCGTTCGTGCCGTTTGACTACGTGTTCTGCGGCAAGAAGCTGGAGCACGGCCACCGCGTCTACAAGCTGGCGCTGCTGGCGCGCGACCAGTCCCGCTTCCTGGATTACGACGACCTGGACGTGGCGCACATGTGGGAAGTGGAAGGCCACTATCAGCCGCAAGTTCAAGGCGAAACGTTCGCGTTGCGCCAGCGCATGGTGCACAACGATCACGATTCGCTGTTCCATTATTTCGACAAGCACAACCGCTATTCGGACTGGGAAGCGAACCTGCGCACGAAGGGGCTGATGAACGATCCGCGCGAAGCCAACGTCGGCGCACGCGCCTTGCTCAAGCGCATTTTCCAGGCCCTGCCCTTCAAGGCGCCGATCTCGTTTCTGCATTCCTACGTCTTCAAGCTGGGCTTTCTGGATGGCAAGGCCGGCTATGACTACGCCGTTGCGCGCGCCATGTACTACTGGCAGATCCGCATCAAGACCGAAGAATTGCAGAAGGCGCGGCTGGCGCAGGATGACACGCAGGCCGACACCGTAGCGGGGGCCGCCAAATGAGCACCCTTCAGCAACTGGATCGCTTTGCGCTGGCCCCGGGCCAGCGTGGCCGCTCCGCGCTGACGGTGCAGCTGTGGTGGACGGTGCAAAGCACATTGTTTCGCTGGTCGCCCCAAGTGGCGTATGGATTTCGCCGTTGGCTGCTGCGTTGCTTTGGCGCGCAGGTGGGCCGCAAGGTGCTGATCCGCCCGACCGCCACGGTGACCTATCCGTGGAAGGTCGAGATTGGCGACTACGCCTGGATCGGCGACGACGCCGTGATCTACAGCCTGGGTCCCATCCACATCGGCGCACACGCCGTGGTGTCGCAACGCAGCTATTTGTGCGCGGCCGACCACGACGCAGGCCAGCCGGATTTTCCGTTGCGCGAACGCGCGGTGCGGATTGAGGATGGCGCCTGGGTTGCAACAGACGTCTTCGTGGGGCCGGGCGTGACGATCGGCCGTGAAGCCGTGGTGGGTGCGCGCAGTTCGGTGTTTCGCAACATGCCGCCCGCGATGGTGTGCCACGGCAACCCCTGCCGCCCCGTGCGCCCCCGCATGGCGACATCGCCATGAAAATACTGATCTACGGCATCAACTACGCGCCCGAACTCACCGGCATCGGCAAGTACAGCGCCGAGCTGGCCGAATGGCTGGCCGCGCATGGGCATGAAGTCAGCGTCGTCACCGCGCCGCCCTATTACCCGCAATGGAAAGTGCACGACGGCTATCGCGCGGGCCGCTACCAAAAGGAAGACCGGCGCGGCGTCACCGTGCGCCGCGCGCCGCTGTGGGTGCCGAGCAAGCCGGGCGGGCTGAAACGCCTGATTCACCTGGCCAGCTTTGCCGTATCCAGCTTGCCGTCATTGCTGCGCGCGGCAGCCGGCCGGCCGGACTTGATTCTGGTGGTGGAGCCCGCGCTGTTCTGTGCGCCCGCCGCGTGGATCACCGCACGCTTGTGCGGCGCGCGCGCCTGGCTGCACATTCAAGACTACGAGGTCGACGCCGCGTTTGAGCTGGGGTTGCTCAAGGGCGCCGGCTTGCGGTCACTGGTCAAGCGTGCCGAACGCTGGCTGATGCGCCGCTTTGACCGCGTGTCGACGATATCGAACCGCATGCTAGACCTGGCGCTGGCCAAGGGCGTGGTTCCCGATCGCGCAGTGCTGTTGCCCAACTGGATCGACGTCAACGCCATCACGCCGCGCGCTGACAGTGGCGACTACCGCGCCGAACTCGGCATTCCTGCCGATGCAGTGGTGGCGCTGTATTCGGGCAACATGGGCGGCAAGCAAGGCTTGCAGACGCTGGCCGATGTGGCGCGGCGGTTAAGCCACGACAAGCGGCTGTGGTTCGTGTTCTGCGGCCAAGGCCCCGAACGCGCACCGCTTCAGGCCGCCTGCGAAGGCTTGTCGCAAGTCATCTTCCTGGACTTGCAACCGGCCAACCGCCTGGGCGCGCTGCTGAACACCGCCGACATACACCTGCTGCCGCAACGCGCCGGCGCGGCCGACCTGGTCATGCCGTCCAAGCTGACTGGCATGCTGGCCAGCGGGCGCCCGGTCGTCTGCGGCGCAGCGCCGGGCACCGAGCTTGCCGGCGTGGTGGCGCATTGCGGCCTGCTGACGCCGCCTGAAGACGCCGACGCCATGGCCGAAGCCGTGCGCAAGCTGAGCTGCAACGCGCAGATCCGCGAAACGCTGGGCGCCGCAGCGCGCCAGTACGCGTTGAATCATTTGCATGTGGACGCCGTGCTGGCCGCGGCCGAGCGTGAATTCGAAGCCGTGGTGCAAGGCCGCGCGAAACCGCTGGACTCGCGTACGCGCGAAGGCGATATCTAAAGCCTGTGTTGCGTCTGTTGCGCACGCCGCGGCCCTCGCGGCATTGGCATTGGGCAGCGAAAACTCAGGCCCTTATCGCGCGTAACCCATCACTGCGCCATCGCTGCACCATCACCCCACCATTCGAACGACACCCGAACGATGCCTGACGCGCGCGCGCGTGGCCACTTCGTTCTTGCGAACGTCGTGGCGCGCTTCATTTCTCTTACGGATCATTCCTTTCCGGGCGGCACATTGTTGCCGCTGCGCACCAACCCCATCTGCACAGCGATATAAGCCGCCTCAGCCTGGTTCCGCGCATTGAGCTTCCAGTACAGCGTGCGCGCATGACTCTTTACCGTCGCCACCGAAATGCCGACCTGCTGGCCGATCTCGCGCATTGTCTTTCCCTGCACCAGCAGTTGCAGGATTTCTTCTTGCCGTTGCGTCAGCTCCCGCAGTTCTTGCGTGGGCGCATGCGTTGCGCCTTGGGGCCGGCCGGCAGGCTGCGGATAGCATTCACCGCCCGCCATCACCAGGCTCACGGCCGCCGCCAGCGCGTCCGGGTTGGACGCTTTAGGCAGATAGCCCGCCACGCCCGCCCGCGCGCATGTTCCCATCACGGCGGGGTCCAGTATCGAGTACAGCACCAGCACCAGCCGGGGCATGAAAAAAGCCATCGCCTGCGAGATAAGCCCAATATCCTGCTCGGCCACGCCACTACAACCAACGACCAGTAATTCCACTGGGCGGTTGATCGAACTGGACATGTTGAGCAGGTGAGCTGGCGAGATGGCCAGGATGTCGTCGGCGTTCCGTACACGTTCCAGGACATGCTGGATTGCGACGCGAAGCAGAGCGTAGTCTTCGATCAGTACGGTTGTCATCCCGGGAAGAACCTTGTGACACATGGCCCATACACGGTTCCCACGGTGTTGGCGCATCACGCTGCAATGGCAGGTTCTTGTGCGGCGACGACCCCTTGGGAATCTCGTCCGCGCTATTGGATCGTGATGGCGAGGCGTTGTGATTCGCGCTCTCAACCCATGCTTGCGGACACAACCCATGCTATCAGCGGCTACGTTCGCTGAATCTCGTTCAGGAGGATGAATGGTGGTTGAAAGGTGCGCCAGCAAAGGCGCTGCGAACTGCGATGTATGTATTAGGCGGGATGGTGGGGCGAACCCGGCAGCAACAGAACAGAACCTGTTCCTGGGCTGCCGGGCAGGCGGCGCGGCCTGTTAACTACCCAAGCTTGCGCCCATAGAGCTGCCCGGCGTCCGAATCCCTGTTATTGGGTTCATGCCACTCCAAGGTTGCGCCGCGTTGCAGCGCTGCATACACGGCTTCGCCCTTGTTCTTGACATGCAGGCGCTGGTAAAGCGTGCACGCGTGCGTCTTGGCGGTTGCAACCGAGATGTTGAGCATGCGGCTGACCGTCTTGATCGGATAGCCTCGGGCCAGCAACACCAACACTTCATATTGACGGGGCGTGATCTGCAGCAATTGCGCACCCGCACTGACCGGCATCGTGCCCTTGCTGGACACGTCATCGGCATCACGGGACGGCAAGGCGCAGACCGCAGCTGCGGGCGCTTGCATCGCCTGCTCGCTGGGAAAGCACTGTCCACCCGCCATCACCAGGCGTATCGCAGCTTCAAGAATCTCGACCGAGGCGGTCTTCATCAGGCAGCCATACACGCTTGCGCCAGGCAGGCCCTGCACCGGCATGGGCAGGGGCATCACATCCGTCAGAAGCAGAATCCGCTTCGGCGTGAGCACGCGCTGAATTTCGTGCAGCGCGCTCCATGCTTCATCGGTATCTACCGGCAACCCATAGATCAGGAGATCGGCGCCCGCGTGCGCGCCATCGGCCTTGGACAAATCTGCCAGGCCCATCCCCTCGATTTCCCACACATCATCCAACTTGCTAAGTATCTGCCACAACCCCAACCGCAGTAGCGGATGGGCTTCAATCAGGACCATCTTGGCCATGGTGTCCTCCCGGTTTTTCGACGGGCCTAGAAGGGATCTTCGCTGTGCTGAAGACTATTTTTTTTCCAGCCCCACGGGGGTGGTCCGCAATATCCCGGAATATCTAATGAAGCTGGACCGGGACATTTGGGCTGGGCAACTTTGGTAGCCAACATAACGGATGGCATGAACCCATCTTATGGTTCGAAACCTTCAAAATCAAGACGTTTCAGGGCGATATAATCCGATAAAAACAGAAATCATTCGTTAGCCTTAATCACCATCCTAAATAGGGATGAGATGACGTCCTCAACCTTTTAACCGCTAGGGTTTTTACTAGCTGTCGCCTTGTGCCCTGGGGATTCCCTCTATGAGGACCTGCCCCCAGCGCCAACATCAACGGGGTTTTGACCCCGTTACCTGCCGAAAAAAAGCCGCGACCCGGCACATGCCGGGCGCGGCAAGAAAGAGGCTTTTTCGACGAAAAGACTGTCGATATGTTTCCGCCGACACAACCTGCCCGTGCCGGGGATGCGCAATCGAAATATAGGTAACATTTTTATTTTTGTGCCGGACCTTCCATTTACTCCATATAGGCGAAGTCAAATACCGTATGACCCCCCTGATGGTGCCAATGGTGCATTGAAGCATGGCGCTTCCTCAGGAAGCTTGCGTAGTGGATTTCGCCGTCTGTTTCAACGTAAGTGGACGGCGTGAGCTCTTCGATGCGGTTGAGCGACACGCCCTTTCCGTAGTGGCAAAAGCCCTGGTACTGGGCGCAGCGGATCACCTCTCCGCTAGGCGAGACAACGATTCCCGCGTTGCGGGCCCGCATGGGGTTGCGAACGATGGGGTTGCAGGCGTGAGGCGTCCACTCGGTCGAGCGCGGCGAATCCGAGAAAAATGCGAAAAGCTCGTCGCAATGGCTTTGGCCATCTGTTCGATCAATATTCGTTAATAACCACCAGTATTCGCCGTGTTTAAAAATAATGGTATCCACGGCGGATATATTGGTCATTAACGTGACATCTAATTCCCATTTAAGCGGAAATTCAGTGCACTTCCACAGCTCTATACTGCGATTTCCGCACGTCTCCGGCACCATGTACGTGACGCCTTCGTGCTCAAAAATATACGGAAAAGATAAATGATAGGGCAGGTTCAGCGCCGTGCCCAACAGCCGGAAAGCCCCGTCAGAGTATGTCGCAACGGAAATTGTGCCCTTGCGGGAAGTGAAGTCGTAATCTTCAAAAAATATATAAGGTTTTTTATCGTGGGTATAAACAAACGGATCAGCGAAGAATCTGCCTTTTGGAGGTTGCAGCACCATGGCTTCGGATACCACCGCCTGTTGGCGGGATGACGGGAACATACCAATCCGCCATCGCACATTGCGTTTCATGATGCGCCGCACAATCAAATCCGAAATTAACCAGGCTTGCCGCGCAATATACGAAGCGCTGTCCCACTCCGCCGGGTCGCCCCGCCGAGGCCCGCTCATGATCTGCATCTCAGGCGTGGCAACGGCTTGCCTGGCTCGCGCCAGCGCCTGCAACGCGTCGTAGACCATGAAATTTCCCAGGCTGAATGCGCGGGCCTGATTTTTCAGCCAGAACACTTCCGTGTTGAAACTGCGCTGGTCCAGCAGTTCGTCCTGATCGGCTTCCGGCCCGACGCGCCAGAGTTTCACCGTGGTGTGATCCTCGCGCTGATAGACCTCCCAAAATCCGGCGTAGCGGCTGGTCGACACGGCAATGTCGGAATAACTCAGCTGCCAGACCCCCAAACGCGCCCACCCCGTCATTTGCGCGCGTGTGGCCAGCGACGCGCCCAAGGTGATCACCAGGTCCAACCCCAACGCCTCCACCGCCTCTTGCGCCCCCGCATCGGGCTCGCCCGGTTCAAGCGGCAACACCGGCGTACTGGCCGGCAGGCTCTGGCGCAGATCACGGCAGTCCGCCAGCATCTGCCGCTGCTTGAGTGGCAGCATGCGGGCCTCAAGGCGCGACAAGGTGCCAAACAACGCCCTCATCCCCAGCCTTGGCCCTTTGGTGACGCCCGCCGCCGTCATCACCAGCACCGCGGACATGACGAAGTCCTGACTATGGATCAGCCAGTCAACCATCTCATGCATCCAGCCGGGTTGCTCATACCCGTCAACCAGCAGTCCCACTCGGTAGGTCTTCATTTTGTCCTGCTCCTGTGTCAGGGCGTGCGGTTCGCCGGGGCTACGCATAGGTCTTCGCGCTGATACTGATGCGTTTTCGCCCTGCCTTCCAGACCACATTCATCCTAGGGCGGCCGTCCGAGGACAAACGATTCACCTACCCCCCTGTGACCGACGTCCGGCTCGTCCGACCGCGCGAGCCGCCTCATCCATCTGAGCTAACTGTCCCGGTGCGTCAGTACCTGAAGGGTGCACATCGTGGAACCACGCAGGAACGTTAGGGGTAAACCCTATTGGGGATAGCCGAGGCTCGCGTCTCCTTCATCCCTCACGCATAATGATTTTTAAACGAACGTTTGAATTCAACCATATGCAAGAAATCAGAACACCCAACACTCGCGAAACCATCCTCGACACGGCCGAAGCCCTGTTTGCGCAACAAGGTCATGACGGCACGTCGATGCGTCAAATCACCGGCGCGGCAGGCGTCAACCTGGCTTCGGTGAACTACCACTTCGGCTCGAAGGAGTCACTCGTGCAGGCGGTGCTCAAACGCCGCCTGGAAGTCCTGAATCACGAGCGCCTGCGCCTGTTGGACGAACTTGAGGCGCAATCCGGCGGCAAGCCCTTGAAGCCGTCGCAAATCGTCGACGCCTTCTTCGGCACCCTCTTGCGCCTGGCCGCCGATCCAGCCCAGGCAGGCAGCACGTTCCTGCCCCTGCTGGAACGCACCATGACCGACCCGTCTGACTTCATCCGCGCGCTATTCGCCGAGGAATACGCGGATGTGCTCGAGCGCTACCGCAACGCCCTCTTTGCCGCGCTGCCCGATGTGCCCAAGGCGGAAATCATGTGGCGCTTTCAATTCATGTTGGGCGCGACGTCCTACGCCATCATCGGCACCGACCTGCTGCGCTCCGTAACGGGAATGACGGTTGATGAATCCGAACAGCCCAACAACCCCGAACTGCTGCTGCCGCGCCTGATGAGCTTCCTGCTGGGCGGCCTGCGCGCGCCGTTGCCGCCGGTGGCGGGCACCTAGCCACGCCGCCCGGGCGGCGGCAAGGACAGCGGCAAAGACAGAACAAGACAGAACCCCTACGGAGACAAAGAAATGAACGCAGTCATCCTCGCGCTGGTCGTCATCGCGCTCCTTGCCGTCATCGTGTTGGCCGTGCGGCCCGTGCGCCGCGCACTGCTGTCGGCGCCGATCTTCAATCTGTACCGCAAGGTGCTGCCGCAGATGTCCGACACCGAGCGCGATGCGCTGGAAGCCGGCACCGTGTGGTGGGAAGGGGAACTGTTCCGCGGCCGGCCCGACTGGAGCCGCCTGCTGGCCTATCCACGTCCGCAGCTGACTGCCGAAGAACAGCACTTTCTGGACAATCAGGCCGAAGAGGCCTGCCGCATGGTCAACGACTGGAGCGTCACGCAGGAACGCTACGATCTGCCGGCCGACGTCTGGAACTATCTGAAGACCCAGGGCTTTCTGGGCATGATCATCCCCAAGGAATACGGCGGCCTGGCGTTCTCGGCCTATGCCCACTCCGAAATCGTGACCAAGTTGTCCACGCGCTCGTCCGCGCTGGCCGTCTCGGTGATGGTGCCCAACTCGCTCGGCCCGGCCGAGCTGCTGCTGCACTACGGCACCGAAGAACAAAAGAACCACTACCTGCCGCGTCTGGCGCGCGGTGAAGACGTACCCGCCTTCGCGCTGACCAGCCCCTGGGCCGGGTCGGACGCCGCCGCCATTCCCGACAGCGGCATTATTTGCAAAGGCGAATGGCAAGGCCGCGAAGTGCTCGGCATGCGCGTCACCTGGGACAAGCGCTACATCACGCTGGCGCCCGTCTGCACGTTGCTGGGGCTGGCGTTTCGCCTGTACGACCCCGACGGCCTGTTGGGCGGCAAGAAAGACCTGGGCATCACGTGCGCGCTGGTGCCGCACGACCACCCTGGCGTGGACACCGGCCGCCGCCACTTCCCGCTGAACGCCATGTTCATGAACGGGCCGACCCGCGGCGATGACGTCTTCATGCCGCTGGACTTCATCATCGGCGGCCCCGCCATGGCCGGCCAAGGCTGGCGCATGCTGATGGAATGCCTGGCCGCCGGCCGCTCGATTTCGCTGCCCTCTTCCAACACCGGCATGTCCAAGCTGACGGCGCGCGCCGTGGGCGGCTACGCCCGCGTGCGCAGCCAGTTCCGCATGCCGGTTGGCAAGTTCGAAGGCGTGGAAGAAGCGCTGGCCCGCATCGGCGGCAACACCTACATGATGGACGCCGCGCGCAGCATGACGGCGGGCGCGGTGGACCTGGGCGAGAAGCCTTCGGTGGTATCGGCCATCGTCAAATATCACGTCACCGAACGCGCGCGCCAAGTCGTCAATGACGGCATGGACGTGATTGGCGGCAAGGGCATCTGCCTGGGCCCCAACAACTTCCTGGGCCGCGCGTATCAGCAGATTCCCATCGGCATCACGGTCGAAGGCGCAAACATCCTGACGCGCAGCCTGATCATCTTTGGCCAGGGCGCCATCCGCTGCCATCCGTACGTGCTGGCGGAAATGCGCGCCGCGCAATCGCCGGATCGCAAGCAAGGCCTGACCGATTTCGACATCGCCTTCTGGGGCCACGTGGGCTTTGTCGTGCGCAACAAGCTGCGCGCGTTGGGCACCGCACTGACCGGCGCGCGGTTCGTCACCGTGAACGCCGATGTCGCACCCGACATGAAGCGCTACTACCAACTGCTTAGCCGCTATTCCGCCGCGTTCGCGCTGCTGGCCGATACGTCGATGCTGGTGCTGGGCGGCAGCCTGAAGCGTCGCGAGCGGCTGTCGGCGCGCTTAGGCGACGTGCTGTCGCAGATGTACCTGGTGAGCGCCACGCTCAAGCGCTATGAAGATGAAGGCCGCCAAGCTGCCGATGCGCCGCTTGCGCACTGGTCCATTCAAGACGCGCTGTACAAGTTGCAGGAAGCCATTAATGGCGTGCTGGAAAACTATCCCAACCGATTCGTGGCCTGGGGCCTTGCCCGCATCATCTTCCCGTGGGGCCGTATACAGATGCTGCCTTCTGACCAGTTGGGCCAGGATGTGGCGCGGCTCTTGATCCACCCCTGCGACACGCGAGACCGCCTGACCGCCGGCTGCCATTTGCCCGCCACCGAAGACGAACCCGTGGGCGCGATCGAACAGGCGCTGGCCGCAACGCTGGACGCCGAACCCATCGAAGCCAAGATCCGCGAACTGGAAAAGCGAGGCGCGCTGGAAGGCAACCCCCAAGCCAACGTGCGCGATATTGCCGATGCCGCGTTCGCCATGGGCGGCATCACGGCGGAAGAATATACGGTTGTAAAACGCCGCAACCGCTTGCGCGATGCCGTCGTGAAAGTGGATGATTTCCCCTTTGATCTTGGCGCATCGGACGCAATCAAGCCTGCGGCCGAACGCAAGGTCGCTTAAGGGAGGGTACGGATGGCATTCAAACCGGTTTACGTCGTTGACGGCGCCCGCACTCCATTCCTGAAAGCCCGCACCGGGCCAGGGCCCTTTTCCGCCGGCGACCTGGCGGTGCAGGCGGGCCGCGGCCTGCTGCTGCGCCAGCCCTATGCGCCCACCGACCTGGACGAGGTCATCATCGGCTGCGCGGCCCCCTCGCCCGATGAAGTCAACATCGGCCGTGTGATCGCGCTGCGCCTGGGTTGCGGCAACAAAGTGCCCGGCTGGACGGTGATGCGCAACTGCGCGTCCGGCATGCAGGCATTGGACTCCGGCATCGCCAACATCCAGTCCGGCCGCTCGCAATTGGTGCTGGCCGGCGGCACCGACGCGCTGTCGCGTGCGCCGCTGTTGTTCTCAGACGACATGGTGCGCTGGCTCGCGGGCTGGTACGCGGCGCGCGGCATGGGCGCAAAATTGGCGGCGCTGCGCGGCTTCAGGTTGAAAAATCTGGCGCCCGTCATCGGTCTGCTCAAAGGCTTGACGGACCCCGTCGTAGGCCTGTCGATGGGGCAGACCGCCGAGAACGTCGCGACCCGCTTCGGCATCGACCGCGCCGCCATGGACGCCTACGCGGCCAGCAGCCACCGCCGTGCGCTGACCGCCCGCGCCGCCGGCGCCATGACCGAAATTACCCCGCTGATCGACACACAAGGCAAGCTCTACCCCGACGATGACGGCGTGCGCGAAGATTCAACGCCAGAAAAATTGGCCAAGCTCAAGCCCGTGTTCGACAAGCCCTGGGGCAACATCACCGCCGGCAACAGCTCGCAAGTGACCGACGGCGCAGCCATGCTCGTGCTGGCCTCCGAAGAAGCCGTCGCCAAATGGAACCTGCGCCCCATCGGCCGCATTGTCGACAGCCAGTGGGCCGGCCTGGACCCGGCGCAGATGGGGCTGGGCCCGGTGCATGCCGCCACGCCCATCCTGCAACGCCACGGCCTGGGCTTGAACGACCTGGACTTGTGGGAAATCAACGAGGCGTTCGCCGCCCAAGTGCTAGGCTGCCTGGCAGCATGGCAAGACGACGCCTATTGCCAAGAACACTTCGGTACGCCAGCATGGGGGCCACTCGACCCCGACAAACTCAACGTGGACGGCGGCGCCATTGCGATCGGGCACCCCGTGGGCGCCTCCGGCGCCCGCATCGTGCTGCACTTGCTTGACGCCCTGAAGCGCCGAGGCGCCAAGCGCGGCATGGCCGCCATCTGCATCGGCGGCGGACAAGGCGGTGCGATGCTGGTTGAAACCCTGGACGAGGACCGCCCATGACGACACTGGACACGCTTTCCCACTGGCGCCTGGACCGCGACCCTGACGGCCTGGCCTGGCTGACGTTTGACCGCGCGGGCAGCGCCGTCAACGCGCTGTCGGCCGACACCATGACCGAGCTTGGCATCGTGCTGGACGCGCTGGACGCCGCGCCGCCCCCGGGCCTGATCATTCAATCCGGCAAGTCCACGGGCTTCATCGTGGGCGCCGACGTCAACGAATTCGCCAGCCTGGATACCCCCGAACAAGCGCGCGCGCTGGTGGCTCGCGGCTGGAATCTGTTCAAGCGGCTGGCCGCCGTGCGCTACCCCACGCTGGCGCTGATCCAGGGCCACTGCCTAGGCGGCGGACTGGAACTGGCGCTGGCCTGCCGCTACCGGCTGGTGGCGGACCAACCCGGCACTTCCCTCGCGTTGCCCGAAGTGATGCTGGGCATCTTCCCCGGCTGGGGCGGCATGCTGCGGCTGCCGCAGGTGATTGGCGCGCCCGCCGCGCTGGACATGATGCTGACCGGCCGCGGTGCGGATGCGCGCCGCGCGGCCGCATTGGGCTTGGCCGATGCGCGCGTGCCGCCGCGTTTGCTGCTCGCGGCCGCCCGCCAGACGGTGCTGTCAAAAAAGCCGCCGCGCCGCGCACGCAGCTTCGGTGCGCTGGCCAATCTCTGGCCGTTGAAATTGCTCGTCGCCAACCGCGCCCGCAAGCAGATTGCCGCCAAGGACCCCTTGGGCCACTACCCCGCCGCGCCCGCCATCGTGACGCTGTGGGAAAAGCATGGCGGCAATGCGCTGCAAGCACCGGAACTTATCGACGGCATCATCTCGTCCGACACCGCCCGCAATCTGCTGCGCGTGTTCCGCCTCCAAGAACGCCTGAAGGCGAACGGCAAACAACCGGGCGTGACGCCTGCACGGCACGTGCATGTGGTGGGCGCGGGCGTGATGGGCGGCGACATCGCTGCGTGGTGCGCGCTCAAGGGCATGACCGTCACGTTGCAAGACCAGGACATGGCGCGCATTGCGCCCGCCATCAAGCGCGCGGCCACGCTGTATGCGCGCCGGTTGAAAGACCCGCGTCTGGCGCGCGCCGCGTTTGACCGGCTGATCCCCGACCCTGCTGGCGGCGGCGTGCCGCTGGCCGACATCATCATCGAAGCCATCAGCGAACAGCCCGAAGCCAAGCGCGCGCTGTACGCCTCGCTGGAACCGCGCATGAAGGCCGGCGCGCTGCTGGCCACCAACACGTCCAGCCTGTCACTCGAAACGCTGCGCACGGGACTCACCCGCCCCGAGCGTCTGGTCGGCATTCATTTCTTCAACCCGGTGGCGAAGATGCCGTTGGTGGAAGTCGTGCATGCCGAGGGCGATGCCGGCGACGCCACGGCACGTGCCTGCGCGTTCGTCGGCCAGATCGACAAGCTTGCGCTGCCCGTCAAGAGCGCGCCCGGCTTTCTGGTCAACGCGGTGCTGGCGCCCTACATGCTGCAAGCCATGCGCAGCGTGGATGAAGGCATCGCGCCCGAAACCATCGACGCCGCCATGGTGGCCTTTGGCATGCCGATGGGGCCATTGGAATTGGCCGACACGGTGGGCCTGGACATCGCGCGCGCCGCAGGCGAAGAACTGGCCGGCGGCGCCGAACCTCCGCGATGCCTGGCCGAACGGCTGGCGCGCGGCGATCTCGGCAAAAAAAGCGGCAAGGGCTTCTACACATGGCGCGACGGCAAGCCGGTCAAGCAAGGCGGAGCCAGCCCCGCCGCCGCGCCCGCAGGTTTGGCGGAGCGCCTGATTCAGCCCCTGGTGGACGCCACCCGTCAGCGCGTGCAAGCCGGCGTCGTCGCCGATGCCGATCTGGCCGACGCCGGTGTGATTTTCGGAACAGGGTTCGCGCCATTCACGGGCGGCCCCTTGCATTACCAAGGCAGCAATGCGTAGTACCACGGCAAAACCCGCGGCAAAAGCCCACGGCAGAATCCGCGGCAAAAACCCGCAGCAAAACGGCTCACGCCGATTAGACCGGCCAGCATGCAGACCGGCAGTGGAATAGAGACATCATCCAACTCGAGGAGGCAGTACCATGCGCAGACGTTCATTGTCCCTGAGCACCTTGTCGGCCCTAGTGGTCGGCCTGGGCGCATCCGCAACGTCCTACGCTGCCGGCTTTCAGCTTTTAGAGCAGAACGCCAGTGGACTGGGCAACGCTTATGCAGGCTCGGCGGCAAATCCGGAAAACGCCAGCATCATCTACTACAACCCGGCAGGCATGACGTACTTGCCCGGCGTGAACTTTTCGGGCGGGGTCAACCTGATCAAACCGTCCTTCAAGTTCAAGGACAACGGCGACAGCCGCAACCCCAGCGTGCCCGGCCTGCCCGGCTCGGGCCTGAACGGCTCGGTTCCCACGGGCGGCAATGGCGGTGACGCGGGCAACCTGGGCGTGGTTCCGAACCTGTACGCCTCCTGGCAGTTGAACGAACAGTGGTATCTGGGCCTGGGCGTGGGCGCTCCCTTCGGCCTGATGACCGAATACGACGATGGCTGGGTCGGCCAATACCATTCCAACAAATTCGAGATCAAGACGATCAACGTCAACCCGTCGATCGCCTACAAGGTCAACGAAAAGTTCTCGATGGGCTTCGGCGTGAACTGGCAGCACATCGACGCCAACTACAAGAAGAAAACGGTGGTGCCGATTGCCGGCCTGCCGGTCGCCACCAACGGCGACGCCGACTTGAATCTGAAGGGCGACGCCTGGGGCTGGAACGTCGGCTTCATGCTGCAACCCACGGAAGACACGCGCATCGGCCTGTCGTACCGCTCGAAGATCAAGCACACCGCCAAGGGCGACACCGAGATCACCAGCATCGGCCCCACCAAGCAGTCGGTGTCGTTTGACGCCAAGGCCTCGGTGGACCTGCCCGACACGCTGATTCTCAGTGCCGCGCACCAGCTGAACGAACGCTGGGAACTGCTGGGCGACGTATCGTGGACGGGCTGGAGCAGCATTCCCGACCTGAAGATCCGCAACTCCGGCGCAGGCGCGCGCGATGACGACCTGCCGCTGAACTTCCGCGACACGTGGCGCGTGGCAGTGGGCGCGAACTACAAGTTCGCCCCGGACTGGAAGTGGAAGTTCGGTCTGGCCTACGACCAATCACCCGTCCACAAGGAAGCCGACCGCCCGACCTCGCTGCCCGACAACGACCGCTATTGGTTCTCGACGGGCGTGCAGTGGCAAGCCACCAAGAGCACCACGCTGGACCTGGGCTACACCTATCTGTACCTGCGCAAGACGGACATCGACACGACGTCCGGCAATCAGCTGACCAAGGGCCGCGTGGCGGGCACCTATGACAGCAGCGGCCACATTCTCGGCCTGCAACTGTCGTCCCGCTTCTAGCCTATGCGCGGGCGGCCGGCCACGCGCCGCCGCCCGCTTTTTCAGGAGAATCCCTTGAGCAAGTTCGTCGTCAAACACGTTGCCGTGCTGGGTGCCGGCGTCATGGGCGCGCAGATCGCCGCCCACCTGGCCAATGCCGGCGTGCCCGTCACGCTGTTCGATCTGGCCGCGGCCGAAGGCGACCGCAACGGCATCGTCAACAAGGCGCTGGCCGGCCTGAAAAAGCTGGAACCCGCGCCGCTGGCGGGCGCCGCCCGCATCGCGCTGATCACCCCCGCCAATTACGACGACCATCTGGACGCGCTACGCGGCTGCGATCTGGTCATCGAGGCCATTGCCGAACGCATGGACTGGAAGACGGCGCTGTATGAGCGCATCGCCCCGCATGTGTCGCCCGGCGCCATCATTGCGTCGAACACGTCCGGCCTGTCGATCGACGCGCTGGCCAACGCGCTGCCGGCAAGCCTGCGCAACCGCTTCTGCGGCATCCACTTTTTTAATCCGCCCCGCTACATGCGGCTGGTGGAAATCATCGCCACGTCGCACACGCAGCCGGCCGTGCTGGATCAGTTGGAAACCTGGCTGACGTCCACGCTGGGCAAAGGCGTGATCCGCGCACTGGACACGCCCAACTTCGTGGCCAACCGCATCGGCGTGTTCTCCATTCTGGCCGCCATGCACCATACCGCGCGCCTGGGTTTGGGCTTTGACGAAGTCGACGCGCTGACCGGCCCGAAGATCGGCCGCCCCAAGAGCGCCACGTATCGCACGGCGGATGTGGTCGGCCTGGACACGCTGGCCCATGTGGTTGGCACGATGGAAAAGAATCTGCCGAACGACCCGTGGCACCGCCACTTCGCGCTGCCTGCGTGGTTGTCTGCACTGATCCAAAAAGGCGCGCTGGGCCAGAAGACGGGCGCAGGCGTCTACCGCAAGCAAGGCCGCGACATCCTGGTGCTGGACCTGAAGGCGCAAGACTACGTGCCCAGCGCCGGCAAGCTGGCTGACGAAGTCGCCGCACTGCTGAAAGAACGCAACCCCGCCAAGCGGTTCGCCGCCTTGCGCGCAAGCGAACACCCGCAGGCCCAGTTCCTGTGGAGCCTGTTCCGCGACATCTTCCACTACAGCGCCGTGCAGCTTGAGCACGTGGCCGATAACGCCCGCGACCTGGACCTGGCCATGCGCTGGGGCTTTGGCTGGTCGCAAGGCCCGTTCGAAACCTGGCAGGCTGCGGGCTGGCAAGACATCGCCGCTGCGGTGGCCGAGGACATCGCAGCAGGCCGCGCCATGAGCGATGCGCCGCTGCCCGCCTGGGTTCAGGAGCCCGATCGCCAGGGCGTGCACACGCCCGAAGGCTCGTATTCTGCGCGCACCGGCACGCTGCACCCGCGTTCGTCGCTGCCGGTCTACCAGCGCCAGCTGTTTCCGGAACGCGTCTTTGGCGAAGGCGCCGACGACCGTGGCGTCACCGTCTGGGAAAACGAAGGCGTGCGCCTGTGGAACCTGCCCGACGTGGATGCCGGCATCGCCATTCTGTCGGTCACGTCGAAGAACCACACGCTGGGCGGCGAAGTGCTGGAAGGCGTGCTGCAAGCCGTGGCCCGTGCGGAACGCGAATTCGATGGCCTGGTCATCTGGCACGAACCGCCGTTTGCCGTGGGCGCCAACTTGCAGCAAGTGGTCGAAGCCTGCGCCGCCGGCCAGTTCGACATGCTGGAAGCCATGGTCGAAAAATTCCAGCGCGCATCCCAGTCGTTCAAGTACGCGCAGATTCCTACCGTAGCCGCCGTGCAGGGCATGGCGCTGGGCGGTGGCTGCGAATTCCTGATGCACGCCTCGCACCGCGTCCTGGCGCTGGAAAGCTATATCGGCTTGGTCGAAGCGGGCGTCGGCCTGATTCCAGCGGGCGGCGGCAGCAAGGAATTTGCGGGCCGCGCCGCTGCATTGGCGGCCAAAACCGCAACCCCCGGCGAAGTCTTCCCCTATCTGCAACCCGTGTTCCAGACCATCGCCATGGCGCAGGTGGCCAAGAGCGGCCTGGAAGCCATCGACGCCGGCTTTGCACGCGAGCACGACATCGTGCTGTTCCATCCCGACGAGCTGCTCTTTGTGGCCATCGGCCAGGCGCGCGCCGCCGCCCAGGCCGGTTACACGCCGCCCCCGCGCCTGTCGAACGTGCCGGTCGCAGGCCGCAACGGCATCGCCAACTTTGAAATGGTGCTGGTCAATATGCGCGAAGGCGGCATGATCAGCGCGCACGACTACCGCGTGGCCCGCAGCGCCGCCGTGGCGTTGTGCGGTGGCGAAATCGAAACCGGCACCAAGGTGGACGAGGAATGGCTGCTGGCCGTGGAACGAAAGGAATTCGTTGCGCTCTTGCGCACGCCTGAAACCCAGGCCCGCATTCGCCACACGCTGGAAACCGGCAAGCCCTTGCGCAACTGAGGAAACGATCATGACGAAGCAGATTCAAGACGCCTACATCGTCGCCGCCACGCGCTTGCCGGTGGGCAAGCGCAACGGCGCCTACATCACCACCCGCCCCGACGACATGCTGGCCGCCGCGCTGAACGGCGCGCTGGCGCAAGTGCCAGGGCTGGACACCGCGCGCATCGAAGACGTCATCGCCGGCTGCGCCATGCCGGAAGCCGAGCAAGGCATGAACGTGGCGCGCATCGGCCTGCTGCTGGCGGGCCTGCCGCAAAGCGTGGCGGGCGTGACCGTCAACCGCTTCTGCGCATCGGGCCTGCAAGCGGTGGCGGACGCCGCCGCCCGCATCCGCACGGGCGAAGCCGACATCATGATCGGCGCAGGCACCGAGTCCATGAGCGCCATGCCGCAGATCATGGGCAACAAGGTGTCGATGAACCCCGCCATCTTCGCGCACGAGGAAAACATTGGCATGGCGTTCGGCATGGGCCTGACCGGTGAAAAGGTGGCCGAGCGCTGGAAGGTCTCGCGCGAAGATCAGGACGCCTTTGCGCTCGCCTCGCACCAGAAGGCCTGCGCCGCCATTGCTGCGGGCCATTTCCGCGCCGAGACCACGCCGTTTGAAGTGGTGCAACATCTGCCTGACGGCGCAAGCGGCGCGGTGCGCGTCGTGCGCCGGCTGGTGGAAGTGGACGAAGGCCCGCGCCCGGACAGCAGCGCCGAAGCGCTGGCCCGCCTGCGCCCCGTGTTCTCGACGCGCGGCAGCGTCACCGCCGGCAACAGCTCGCAGATGTCCGACGGCGCGGCCGCCATCGTGCTCGTGTCCGACCGCATCCTGCGCGAATTCAACCTGAGCCCGCTGGCGCGCTTCGTCAGTTTCGCGGTGGCCGGCGTGCCGCCCGAAGTGATGGGCATCGGCCCGGTGGCCGCCATTCCCAAGGTCCTGGAACGCGCGGGCATCACGCAAGACGCGCTGGACTGGATCGAACTGAACGAGGCGTTCGCCGCGCAATCGCTTGCTGTGATCCGGGAGCTGAAGCTGGACCCCGCCAAGGTCAACCCGCTGGGCGGCGCCATCGCGTTGGGCCACCCGCTGGGCGCCACCGGCGCCATCCGCACCGCCACCATCACGCACGGCTTGCGCCGCACGGGGGGCAAGTATGGTCTGGTCACCATGTGCATTGGCACGGGCATGGGCGCGGCCGGCTTGTTCGAAGCCTTGTGATTCCGGCCCCGTGATCCCCGCCCCATGATGCTCACCCAAACGGACCCCGCGTGAAGCCTTATTGGTTCAAGAACCTGTCGCCAGAATGGCGCGCGCGCCTGATGCGGGTGGGCTTCAACCTGCATCCCGCGTTTCGCGCCACCGGCGGCCGGGTGTTGCACGTGTCGCCGGACTTTCAGCACATCCGCATCAAGCTGCCGCTCTTGCGGCGCACGCGCAATATTGTTGGGTCGATGTACGGCGGGTCGTTGTTTGCGGTGACGGACGGCGCCCATCCCACAATGCTGATGTCCGCGTTGGGCGCGGATCACATCGTGTGGGACAAGGCGGCGTCCATCCGCTACCGCAAGCCCGCCTACACGACGTTGTATGTCGACTTCCGGTTGCCGCCCGGAGAAATCGCGGCCATCCGCGAGATCCTTGCGCGCGACCATGAAACCACCCGCACGTACTCGGTGGAATTGAAGGACAAGGACGGCGTGGTGTATGCCGTCGTGGAACGCACGATCTATATCGCAGACAAGAAGTTCTACAAGCGAAAAAACACTGGAGGAGACACATGCAACGCATCTCTGGAGGGCGATCCGCCGCCCTGAGCCTCATCCTTGCCGCCAGCCTGGCGGCCGCCCCCGCGTTCGCCGCCGACATCGAGGTTGCCGGCAAACGCGTCCCCGAACAATTGTCCGACGGCAGCCATGCGCTGGTATTGAATGGCGCGGGCGTGCGCACCAAATTCGTCGTGAAGGTCTACGTGGCCGCCTTGTACGTCACCGCTAAAAGCAGTGACGCAGCCACCGTGATCAACAGCACCGAGCCCCGCCGCATCCGGCTGCAATTGCTGCGCGAGGTCGATAGCCAGAGCCTGAACGAAGCGCTGCAGGAAGGTTTGCGCGACAATACGCCCAAGCAGGAACTGGCCGCGCTGAAGGCGGCTGCGGATCGTTTGTCGCAAATGATGGCCGAGATCGGCAACGCCAAAGAGGGCGATGTGGTCGATCTGGACTTTGACGCCCGCGGCGTCACGTTCACCGGCAACGGCAAGCAACGGGGCCGCATCGACAACCCTGCATTCGCGCGCGCCTTGCTGCGCGTCTGGCTGGGCGACAAGCCGGCACAGACCTCCCTGAAGAAAGCCCTCTTGGGCAACTAGGCGGAACCTCACCACGATGGAACGAATCTGGCATAAGAGCTATCCCTCTGGCGTCCCCGCAGAGATCGCGATGGACGGCGTCACCACGCTGGTCTCGGTTGTGCGGGACAGCTGCCGCCGCTACGCCGACAAGACGGCGTACATCAGCATGGGCAAGTCCATCCGCTACGCCGAGCTGGACGCGCTGACCCGCGACTTCGCCGCCTGGTTGCACGCCAATGGGCTGGGCAAGGGCGACCGCATCGCGCTCATGATGCCCAACCTGCTGCAATACCCCGTCTGCCTGTTCGGCGCGCTGCGCGCCGGCTGCATCGTGGTCAATTGCAACCCGCTCTACACCGCGCACGAGCTTGAACATCAATTGGCTGATTCCGGCGCGCGCGCCATCGTCGTCGCCGACAACTTCGCCGCCACGCTGCAAAAGGCCTTGCCGAAGACGGCAGTCGAACACGTGCTGGTAACGTCCATCGGTGAAATGCTCGGCCCCGTCAAAGGCCGGCTGGTGGACTTCGTGATTCGCCGCGTCAAGCGCATGGTGCCGGCGTGGTCGCTGCCACGCGCCATTCGCTTGGGCGACGCGCTGCGCGAGGGGCGCAAAGCGCCTTTCACCGAAGTGCCGCTGGACCAGCGCGACCTGGCCTGCCTGCAATACACGGGCGGCACCACGGGCGTGGCCAAGGCTGCAATGCTGTCGCACGGCAATCTGGTGGCCAACCTGAGCCAGGCGCATGCGTGGATCAAACCACTGGTGAAAGAAGGCGAAGAATGCGTCGTGACGGCGCTGCCGCTGTATCACATCTTCGCGCTCACAGCGAACTGCCTGACCTTTATGAAGATCGGCGCCAGCAACCTGCTGATCATCAACCCGCGCGACATTCCCGGCCTGATCAAGGAAATGAGCAAGGTGCCGTTCTCGGCGTTCACGGGCGTGAACACGCTGTTCAACGCGCTCCTCAACCATCCCGATTTCGCCAAGCTGGATTTCTCGCGCCTGCGCTTGACCATGGGCGGCGGCATGGCGGTGCAACGCGCGGTTGCCGACCGCTGGCGCGCCGTCACCGGCAAGTCGCTGGCGCAGGCCTACGGGCTGACCGAGACCTCGCCCGCCGTTACCGTCAACCCGCTGGACGTCAAGGTGTTCACGGGCTCGATCGGGCTGCCGGTGCCATCTACCGAGATCTCCATCCGCAACGATGACGGCGAAGAACAAGGCATCGGCGAAAGCGGAGAAATCTGCGTGCGCGGGCCACAGGTCACGCAAGGCTACTGGAACCGCCCCGACGAAACCGCGCTGGTCATGTACCCCGACGGCTTTCTGCGCACGGGCGACATCGGCTACGTGGACCAGGATGGCTACGTGTTCCTGATCGACCGCAAGAAAGACATGATTCTGGTGTCGGGCTTCAACGTGTATCCCAACGAGGTCGAAGACGCCGCCGCGCTGCATCCCGGCGTGCGCGAAGTGGCGGCCGTCGGCGTGCCAGACGAACGCTCGGGCGAAGCGGTAAAGCTGTACGTGATCCGCAAAGACCCGGGGCTGGATGCCGAAACGCTGATCGCCCACTGCCGCACGCAACTGACGGGGTACAAGGTGCCGCGGTACGTGGAGTTTCGCGATGATCTGCCGCGCACCAACGTGGGCAAGATTCTGCGTCGGGAGTTGAAGCCGGAAGCGCAAGACGCGGCCCTGGAAAAAGCCGAGGCACGGTTTACAACTTAACACATATAGTATTTACTCCCCCCTTTTCGACTCACGCGAATTCGGAAAGGGAAGAATGAAAAATAAGAATCTAGAGACTCGCAATCGCGGAAACGGGCCGCGATTGCACCCCCTGGCTGCAGCGTTGATTGCAGCGTTTTCCGCGCTGCATGTGGCAGCGCCTGCTCAAGCGCAATCGATTGTGGTGACGGGCGACGTCTCGCCGGGAATGCCCAGCCCTACAGCAACGAATTGGGTCGTGGACGGCGGTCTGTCCGTCGGCATGAACGGCGTCGGCACCATGCGCATCTCGAATGGCGCTACGGTATCCAGCGACAGTGGACATCTTGGTTCTTTTCCATCCGGTAATGCGACAGTAGACGTGTCAGGAATAGGTTCGACCTGGGCGAACGCTGGTGTTCTTTCAGTTGGGGTGATGGGGACGGCATCGCTCACCGTACAGGACGGCGGAACGGTTTCCGCCAGATCGGTCCTTGTCGGAGGAGCCACGCCGGGTTACCAGAGCAGCGGGGCATTGCGGGTGTCAGGGAGCGGATCGCAACTCCTTAGCGGCGGCATATACATTGGTGGAGACCTGCCCGCCAACATACGCATAGAAGATGGCGGCGCCGTCAACAGTGCCTCCAGCACTCTGGGCTCCTCGCGCAACGAGGTTGGTATCGCCACAGTCACCGGTGAGAACTCTAGATGGTCACTGTCCGGAACCCTCCATGTAGGCCTATCTGGTGCCGGCACCCTGATCCTGGAAAAAGGCGGTAGGGTCGACGCGAACAGTATTTCCCTAGCTTCGAACAACAGCGCGGCTGGAACGCTTAATTTGTTCGGCGACGCCTTGCACGGACGTGGAGTCCTTGCCACAGGGCAACTCATGAAGGGATCTGGCCTTGCCTCCCTGAATCTAAACGGTGGCATCCTCGAAGCCACCGAGCAACAGCACAATTATTTCTACGGTTTCGACTCCCTAGCGGTCGGTGCTGAAGGCGCTTGGTTCAACACCAACGGTCATGACATCGCCTTTGGCACCCGCTTGTCATCCGCCACGCAAAGCAGCTTGAACAAGCTTGGGGCGGGGACGCTGAGCCTGCGCGGCGACAGCTCGGGTTTCCTGGGCGATACGAACGTGGAAGCGGGTACGCTCCTGCTCGCAGGAGGCAAGTTCGCCAGCGTCAACGGCTACATCGGCACGCGCAGCGGGAAGTCGGGTTCTGTGATGATCGTCGACCCGACATCGAGTTGGATTAACACAGGGGAACTTGTCGTCGGGCAAGAGACAGGCAGCGAGGGCGCCGTCACGCTTAGGAACAGGGGCAGTCTTACGGTGGGCGGTGGCGCCGGCACGGTGACCTTGGCGCGTGCGGCAAACTCCGTGGCGAACCTCAATATCGGCGCGGACGCCACGCAAGCCAACGCCGCTACGGGCGCAGGCAGACTCGAGGCTGCCAACGTCGTGTTCGGTGCGGGCCGCGGTTCAGTGAATTTCAACCACGAGGACCTGAATTTCGATTTCGGAGCATCGCTGAGCAGTCTGGGCTCGGGCACTCACCAATTGAATCAATACGCAGGCCATAGCCGGTTGACGGGTGATAGCTCGGCCTTCCAAGGGCTAACGTCGGTCCATGGCGGCGTCTTGACCGTGTCCAGCGCGCTAGGCGGGTCCGCAGCCGTCATGGGGGGCCGCATGCAAGTGGACGGTCGGTTCAACGGCCCCGTTTCTGTCGCACAAAGCGGCTTGCTAACGGGGCACGGCACGATCTCCGGCAATGTCGATCTAATCGGCGGCGAATTATCCGGCGTGCAGGGACAGACGTTGAAAATCGCCGGCGATTTGGTCATGGATCCCTCCAGCCGCGTCAACGTCCAGCTCGGCGGGACGGCGGCCAACACGCTTTTCGATGTCCAAGGCAACCTGGCCTTGAATGGAACGCTCAACCTGGAAAGTCCCGGCGGATTTGGCTCCGGTGTGTACCGCCTGTTCAACTACGGCGGCACACTCAGCGGCAATGGATTGACGATTGGCAACGTTCCCTTTGGACTAGACGCTCGGAAGCTCTCGGTCCAGACGGCAATCGGCGGCCAAGTCAACCTTGCCTCGACTAACGACGCTAATGTCGTCTACTGGGACGGCGGGGATACGTCCAAGCACGACAACGGCGTGATCGATGGGGGCTCTGGTAGCTGGGGGCTCGGTGGCCGAAACTGGACCAACGCCGATGGCACGGTAAACGGTTTCTTGCCTTCAGACCCCGTATTTGTGGTGTTCCAGGGCGCTGCCGGATACGTATGGAGCAACAGCTTCGACGACGACTTCGGCATGGCTGGCATGCAGATCGCCACTGATGGCTATCACATCCAGGGTATCCCTATTGCCCTAAAGGGCAAGGGAGGCGAAACGATTATTCGCGTTGGCACTGGACTGGCCGACAGTGGAAATACAACGGGTACCATCAGCGCGACGCTGATCGGCGCCAGCAAACTGGTCAAATCGGATTTCGGCACGCTGGTGCTGACGGCGTACAACCGCTACACCGGCGACACGGAAATTCGCGGCGGCGTATTGTCCGTGAACCTGGACGCCAATCTGGGCGAAGGCGGTGGAATCATATTGAATGGCGGCACGCTGCGAACAACAGAGAGCATCCAAAGCAACCGCAGCGTCATCGTGGCCAAAGCAAGCAGCATTGATGTCCCAGATCTTTACGACTGGACGGTCTTCAGGGGCAACGTTTCCGGCCCTGCAGATCTGACCAAACTCGGAGCGGGAACGCTCGAGCTGGCCGGGACAAACAGCTATGGCAACACACGCGTGGAGGCCGGCACGCTGATTGGCAATACGGCGTCAATTCGTGGGAACGTGCTGAACAACAGCATGGTCCGCTTCGATCAACTCGTCGACGCCAGCTTTGCCGGCCAGATCACAGGCATGGGCACGATGACCAAGCAGGGCATAGGGACGCTGACACTCAATGGAGCCAGCAGCCCGCGTTGGGATGTGCTTGCGGGCACGCTGGTGAGCAGCGCGAATCGCTATGCAAGCGATTCATTCATCAACGGGAACAGCACATTGCGACTGGACGACGCATCAAGCGCAACCTACGCAGGGCTGATGTGGGGAGCCGGCACCTTCGTCAAAACAGGCGCGGGCCGTCTGCAACTGACCAATGATAATCCTGCCTTTTTCGGCAAGACGCTGGTCAATGAGGGCACGCTTTGGATTTCCGGCACACATGGCGGCGATATCATTGCGACCCACGCCAACCTGCAAGTTGACGGTCTGCATGAAAGCTCCGCGACCATTCTCGGTGGCACGTTGTCCGGATCAGGCAAGATCGCAGGGCCCACCCAGATCCAAGGCGGTATTCTCGCTGGCGAACAAGGGCAGACGCTGAAACTGAGCGGCGGATTGACTTTGGACAGCGCCAGCCAGGTCAATGTCGCGTTAGGCAAAGCGCCGACAGCCGCCCTTTTCGATGTTGGAAGCAACCTGACCCTGAACGGCACGCTCAACATCAAGGACCAGGGCGGCTTTGGCGTTGGTATTTACCGGCTGTTCGATTACCAGGGGATGTTGACCGGCAACGGACTAACAATAGGAACCACGCCGTCCGGCATCGCTTCCGCCGATCTTTCCATCCAGACCGCAGTCCCCGGCCAGGTCAATCTGGCCTCGACGGGCGGTGCGACCCTGGCCTTCTGGGATGGCGGCAATGTCTTGCTGCACGACAACGGACAGGTCAACGGCGGCGTTGGCGTATGGAGCGTCGGCGGCCGCAACTGGACGGATGCCAATGGCGCCGTCAACGGTCCCTTGCAGCCGGCTCCCACCTTCGCCGTGTTCCAAGGCGCCGCAGGCACGGTCACCGTCGATGACTCTGCCGGCCCAATCGGCGTGACCGGCATGCAGATCGCCAGCAACGGCTACCGCATCCAGGGCGCCCCCATCGCGCTGCAAGGCGCGGGCGGTGAAAGCATCATCCGCGTGGGCACAGGTGCAGCGGACAGCGCCGGCATAACCGGCACCATCGCGTCAACGTTGACCGGCGCGGGCAAATTGGTGAAAGCGGACTATGGCACGCTGGTACTGGCCGGCGACAACCGCTACAACGGCGGCACCGAAATCCGGTCGGGCATCTTGTCGATATCGTCCGATGCAAATCTGGGCGCGGCCGGGGGTGGCCTGGAATTGAACGGCGGCACCCTGGCCACTATCGCAAGCTTCGTCACGGGCCGCGCCATCAACGTCACCCAGGACAGCAGTATCGACGTGTCGGCCGCCACGTCGCTCGGACTGACCGGCAGCCTTTCGGGCAACGCCAGCCTGACCAAGCGTGGAGCAGGTACGTTGGTGTTTTCGGGCGACGGCAGCGCCTATACCGGACGCACCGTGGTCCAGTCGGGCGCGCTGAACGTCGCTGCGCAGAGCGTGCTTGCTGGCCCCGTCACCGTCGCCAATGGCGCCGTGCTGCAAGGCGCGGGGCAGGTGGGAACGACCACGTTGGAAAGCGGCGCAATACTTGCCCCAGGCCACATCAACGGCGCGCTGCGCGTCGCGGGTGACCTGGCGTTCATGCCTGGCTCGCTGTTTCAGGTGTCGGCCAACCCGGACTCGTCCTCCAGCGCGCGTGTCACGGTCAGCGGCACGGCCAGCCTGGCGGGATCTGTGGTGCACGTCGGCCCCGACGGCGGTTTCGGCACCACGCGCCAATACACCATCCTGACCGCCGATTCGGTGCAGGGGCAATTCAGCTCGGTCAGCTCCAACTATGCCTATGTGACTCCCGAGCTACGCTACGGCACCCAAGATGTCACGCTGCAACTGGAACGCAAGCAAGCGTCCGTCGACCCGGGCGTCCCGACACGTCCTATCTCGTTTGCCGACAAGGCCCAAAATTCCAACCAGCGCGCCGTGGCCAACGCTTTGGACAGCCTGCCAGCCGGCAATGCATTGCACGAGTACATTCTGACCCTGCCAGAAGGCACGCCCCCGGACGCGTTTAACAGTCTGTCGGGCGAAGCGCATGCCAGCGTAACGTCGGGCCTGGTCAACGCCGGGGCCACAACACGCACGCTGCCCCTGTCGCATCTGCGTGCCAATCTGGGCGCTGGAATGCGCCCTGGCGCGCCCACTGCGCAGGCTGGCGGCGATCTGCTTGCCTCGTCCTTGCCCACTTCCAATGCCCAGCCTGCATGGGCCGAACTGGTGGGCAACTGGCAGACCCAGCAAGGCAATGGCAACGCGGCCCAGGTCAAGCAACACACCGGTGGCGTTTTCGTCGGCGCAGACCATGCCGTGGGCGGCGGCTGGCGTCTGGGCGGCGCGTTGGGCTACACCGACGGCAAGATCCGCGTCGATGACCGCTCATCCAAGGCGGATGTCTCCAGCTACAGCGCCGCGCTCTATGGCGGAAAATCGTTCCAGGCTGGCGCAGGCAAGCTGAACCTGATGGCGGGTGCGTCCTACACCTGGCACGACATCGGCACCGAGCGCCGTGTCGCCATCGCAGGCACGCAGCAGGAGCTGACCGCTGATTACGGAGCCAGCACGACGCAGCTGTTCACGGAACTGGGTTACGCGATGCCGCTATCGGAACGCGCCAGCATCGAGCCCTTTGCGGGCCTGGCCTGGAGCGATTTGCGCAGCCGCGCCTTTGCGGAGTCGGGCGGCCTGGCTGCACTGCGCGGCCAAAGCAGCAGCGACAAACAGACCAGCAGCACCTTGGGCGTACGCGCGCAAACGGACTTCACGCTCGGCCAAGCCGAAGGCCGTCTGCAAGCCACCCTGGGATGGCGCCATGCCTTTGGGGATGTCGTCCCGCAGTCGACGATGGCGTTTGACGGCGGGCAGGCCTTTACCGTCACCGGCACGCCCATCGCTCGCAACGCGGCACTGGCCGAACTGGGCGTGGATGTCGCTGTATCGCGCTCGGCCACGCTGGGCCTGAACTACAGCGGCCAGTATGGCGGCGGCAATCGTGAGCACGCGGGCGCGCTCAGCGTGCGCTGGCGCTACTGATCCAGCGACACGAAGCGGCGGCTCCGGATTTCTCTTGAGCCGCCCCCGCCCCTACCACTGCCCGAAAAACACCCCCGCCCGCTTGTGCGCGTTCGTGGCTTTTTCAATGGCTTCGTCGCTGATGGTGGTTCGGCGTTTGCCGCGCAGCATCCAGTCCAGCAGGCGTTCGCGCAATGCTGCGCGGACGTCTGCATGCGCGGTGCTTCTGCCCAGGTCCTGGAACTCATCGGGGTCGGCGTGCAAATCAAAAAGCTGCTCGGGTTCGTCCAGCCAATGCACGTAGCGCCAGCGGTCGGTGCGCACTGACCATGCGCGTGCGTTCTGCGGCGTTTTGCCGCGCAGGATGCGCGCTTGGCGGAAGCTGTAGTCAAGTTCCGAAAACACGCAGTCGCGCCAGGGCGTGGCGGCATCCCGGCCGTGCAGCAGCGTTTGCAGTTCGCGGCCTTCCAGCCGATGCGCAGGCCCCGGTGTGCCTAATGCGCGCAGCACGGTTGGCACGACGTCCACGCTTTCGACCATATCGTCCAGCGCCCGGCCGCGCGTGGCGTTGGCGGCGGCGGACGGGTCCATCACGATGAACGGCACGCGTTGCACGGTGTCGTAGAACAGTTCCTTTTCGCCCAGCCAGTGGTCGCCCAGGAAGTCGCCGTGATCGGCCGTGAAGACGATCAGCGTGTTCTGCATCAGGCCCGCGCCTTCCATGTAGTCGAACAGACGGCCAAGGTGATCGTCCAGTTGCCGGATCAAGCCTTGATACGCAGGGCGCACGACGCGCACGCATTCGTCCGTGGAAAAGCTGATGCTTTCTTCCTGCTGCCGATAGGCGGCCACAACGGGATGCGCGTCGCGCAGCTCTTCCTGGTTGCGGCGCACCGGCAGGCATTGATCGGCGGTATAGCGCTGGTGGTAGGGCGCAGGCGCCATGTAAGGCCAGTGCGGCTTCACGTAGCTTAAGTGCAGCACCCAGGGCTGGCTGCCGCGGCGCTTCATGAAATCCAGCGCCTGGTCCGTCATGTAGGCGGTTTCGGAATGCGGCTCGGCCACGCGGGACGGCAGATGCACGTTGCGCATGTTCCAGCCGCTGACGACCTGGCCGCTGGCGTCCACGCCCGCGATGACGTAGTCGGTCCAGGGGTCTGCGCTGTCGTAACCGTGGCGGCGCAGGAAGGCGGGGTAGCCGCTTTCCTGACCGGGGGTGTGGTGGCCGTCGTAGCGGTCCAGTTCGGTGAAGCCGCCCTGGCTGAGCAAAACGCCCAATTCCGACGCGCCATCGATGGCCAGGCGTTCCATGCCGGCGCGGTCAGGGATGATGTGGGTTTTGCCAGCCAGGGCCAATTCCCGCCCCTGCCCCGCCAGATATTCGCCCAGCGTGATCTCGTTGACGGACAGCGGCACGCGGTTCCACGTTGCGCCATGACGCGACGGATAGCGGCCGGTGTAGTAGCTCATGCGTGACGGCCCGCACACGCCGGAATTCACGAAGGCGCGATCAAAGCGCACGCCGCGCGCGGCCAGCGCGTCCAGGCTGGGGGTCTGCAAGTACGGATGGCCATAACAGCTGAGGTGGTCGGCACGCAGCTGGTCGGCCATGATGAACAACACATTTTGTACAGTGCTCATTGCGGCGCCCCTTATTGTGTGGCCGTGAAGCCGGAGGCCCGCACCACGGGTTCCCACTGCTTGCGGTAGGCGGCCAGCGCGTCAGCCGTGGCGGCGGCGTCCAACGACACCGGCTCCAGGAACACGCCGCGCACGGCCTCCTGCATGGCGGGTTCGCGCAAGATGGCGGCAATGTCGGCGCCCAAGCGGTCGATCTTTGCTTGCGGCATTGCTGCCGGGGCGAAGAAGGCGTTCCAGCCGTCGGCGGCCAAATCCACGCCGCTTTCCTTGAAGGTGGGCACGTCTTTCAGATCAGCGTCGCGCGTGTCGCCGGAGGTTGCCAGGATGCGGATCTTGCCCGCGCGGTGTTGCGGCAGCAGCGTGTCCAGCGTGTCGATGCCTTGCGGCAGGATGCCGCCGATCAGTTCCGAGATCAGCGGGGCCGAGCCGCGGTAGCCAATCACTTCCGGCTCCTGCTTGATTTCACGGCCCAGCATCAGCGCGAAAAAGTGCGGCAAGCTGCCGGTGGCCGGCACGCCGACGGTGAACTGTTTGGGGTTGGCGCGCAGCCACTGGCGCAGTGCCGGCACATCTTGAATCGGCGAACTGGCCGGCACAGCCAAGGCGAACTTGTAGCGGCTGGCCAGCGACACGGGTTTGAAGTCCTGTTGAGCGTCGTACCCCGGTTGTGCATACACCAGCGGCGCCACCACCATGACCGCCGGGTTGGCCAGCATCAGCACATTCTGATTGGCGGGCGCGGCGTGCAGGCCCTGCGCCGCGATGCGGCCGCCCGCGCCCGTCTTGTTCTCGACCACGACGGGCACGCCGACCCGGTCTTTCAGACGGTCAGCAACCAGCCGCGCAATGCGGTCGGAACTGCCGCCCGGCGGATAGCCAACCACAATCGTCAGCGCGCCGTCCAGCGCCGGTTGCTGCGCACCGGCCAGCGGCGCCAGCCCCGTCAACGCGGTCGCCGCCAGGGCGCTCGCCATCCATTTCCGCATCGTCTTCTCCTGGAGACAGTGGCCTGCTGTCGGTTATGGTTATTGATGCCTGGCCGATACCCAAATAAGCAAATTGAATGTAGCAACGGGGCCATTGCTTGATCTAATCCAGCACTATCCATAACGATATGAAGAACGCGATGCGCGCTACACGCCATCCGACCCGGAAAGAGACGCCATGCCTGAATTGCCCGCCCCCGCCCCCGCGCCCGACCCCCGCCATCTGGCCGACATGCTGATGTACCGGCTGTACCAGGCCTGGTCGCAGTCCAATCCTGTTTTCGTGCGGCTGTGCGAAGGGCGCTTTGGCATCACGCGGCGCGAATGGCGCATCCTGGCCTGTGCCGTGGAAGGCGGCATCATGAATTCGGCCGAACTGGCCGCGGCCGCCAAGCTGGACCTGGCCCGCACCTCGCGCACCTTGGGCGCGCTGTGCGAAAAAGGCTGGCTGCGCCGCTTGCACGACAGCGCTGACCGGCGCGTGGTGCGCGTCGAAGCCACCGCCGAAGGCCTGGCCCGCTATCACGCCCTGCTGCCGGAAGTTGCGGGCTTGAATGACCTGCTGGTGCAAGACCTGAGCGATAGCGAAATCGCGGTCTTGCGTGACCTGTTGGGCCGCATCGAACAACGCGGCCGCCGCATGGCGGAAGACAACATCGTGTCGGAAAAAGCCAGCCGCCGCGAAGGCGGCACGCGGCGGGCGCAGTACGCCTGAGGCGATGGTTGTCGCGTGCGGCCAACAACGCGATCATTGGCCCATCGCCACAAAGAACTGCGCCAAACCCCTGAAAAATAGGCCTATTTTTCTATCTGCCCTGCCCGCCAACGTGGCTTGCAGGGCTTTTTTACATCTGCGTTGGGCGCAAATCCCGGTGATCCCATAAACATTAATTAATAATAATTATCGTTGCTATTCCTATATGTAATCGGCGGCCGACGGGCCGCGAGGGGACTCTCTTGAAACGCCACCTAGTCCATGCCGCCCACCGCGTGCGGCCTCAACCGCTATTGCCCATCGCCGCCGCGCTGGCGGCTTGCTTAAGCGCCGCCACGCATGCCCAGACGGCCGAACCCACCACCGTCCTGCCCGCGGTGCAGGTGACCGGCACGGGTGAAACCGCGACGGGGCCGGTTGATGGCTACGTCGCCACGCGCAGCGCCACCGGCACCAAGACCGATACGCCGTTATCGGAAACGCCGCAGGCCATCACCGTGATTCCGCGTGGCCAGATCGTGGACCAGGGTTCGCAGAACGTGCAGGACGCCATGAACTACGCGGCCGGCGTGCGCCCCAACGCGTATGGCGTGGACAACCGCGGCGACTATGTGCGCATCCGTGGCGTGGAGCCCGCCCAGTACCTGGACGGCCTGCGCCAGTACTTCAACTACAACAACCCGCGCACCGAGATCTACGGCATGGAACGCGTGGAAGTGCTGCGCGGCCCGTCGTCCATGCTGTACGGACAGGGCAGCACCGGCGGCATCGTGAACCTGGTCAGCAAGCGCCCGCAGGCCGAAGCCCAACGCGAGATCGGCGTGGTGCTGGGCAACGATCACCGCCGCGAAATCCAGGCCGACCTGACCGGCCCGGTGACGGAAGACGGCCAATGGCTGTACCGCGTGGTGGCGGTGGGCCGGGACAGCGACACGCAGGTGCAGCACGCCCCCGACGACCGCCTGATGCTGGCGCCGTCCCTGACCTGGCGACCCAGCGCCGCCACGTCGCTGACGTTGCAGGCCTTGTGGCAAAAGGACAAGGCCGGCACGACGCAATCGTTCCTGCCCTGGAGCGGGTCGGTGCAAGAGAACCCCAATGGCCGCATTCCCACCCGCCGCTTCGTCAGCGAACCGGGTTGGGACGCCTACGACACTGAACAGTTCAGTGTGGGCTGGCTGTTCGAACACCAGTTCAACGACACCTGGAAATTCCGCCAGAACTTCCGCAACACGGTCAGCCGCGTCGACTATCAATCGCTGTACCCGAACGTGTATGGCGAGCGCCGCGGCAATTCCTACATCGACCCGGACCAAACCACCACCGACCGCTTCTTCTACGTCAACAAGCCGCGCATGCGCACGCTGCTGGCCGACCAGAACATCGAAGGCAAACTGAACTGGGGCCGCACCGAACACACCGTGATCGTCGGCATGGACTATTCGCATTACCGCGAAACCAGCCAGACGGCCAGCGGCCTGGGCGCGCCGCTGAACCTGTACCACCCCGTGTACGGCAACATCCCGGAATACGAGCTGTCAGACACCCCCAAGCAAAAGCAGCAGCAACTGGGCTTTTACGCGCAGGACCAGATCAAGTTCGACAAGAACTGGATCTTCCTGGCGGGCATCCGCCGCGACCGCGCCGACAACCGCATCGATGGCCAGGACAAGGAAACCGATTACGCCACCACCAAGCGCTTCGGCCTGATGTACGCGGCCGACAACGGCTGGTCGCCGTACCTGAGCTACAGCGAATCATTCACGCCGATCGCCGGATCGAACTTCTACAACGAGCGCTACAAGCCGATGCGCGGCAAGCAGGTCGAGGCCGGCATCAAGTACATGCCGAAGGACGCCGACATCGAATTCACCGCCGCCGCCTACGACCTGCGGGAAAAGAACCGGCAGACGAACGACCCCGAAAACCCCAACAACCAGCTCCAGGCCGGCAAGACGCGCACGCGCGGGGTGGAACTGGAACTGCGCGGCCGCGCCACCAAAGACGTGGACGTGATCGCCAACTACATCTACACCGACCCGGACCCGCAGCTGGAAGGCCTGCCCAAACACATGGCGTCGTTGTGGGGCAAGTACCGCTTCGCGCTGGCCGGCCAGCCCGGCTTTGCCGTGGGCGCGGGCGTGCGCTACCTGAGCGCATTCCGCGATGGCGGCGCGCCGCAAACGCCCGCCGTCACCTTGTTTGACGCCATGGTCAGCTACGACAACGGGCCGTGGCGCTATGCGCTGAACGTCAACAACATTGCCGACCGCACGTATGAAGTGGTTTGCCTGGATCGGGGCGACTGCTTCTACGGCGCGCGCCGCACGGTGATGCTGAGCGGGGCCTACCGCTTCTAGGCGGCATCGCGCACTCCAGGACGGGTTAACCTGTACGTACAGCTAGTACGTACAGGTGTACACTACGCGTTTTCAACCCCCATTGACAGACGCGTCAACGAACGTCTGCAACCCACCAGAACCGTCCTGGAGACTTACGCAAGTGTCGACCGCTGCCTCTTCCCGTTCGCCTTTTTTTGGCACCATGCAGAAAATCCCTGGTGGATTGATGCTTGTGCCGCTGATCCTGGGTTCCCTGATCGGCACCTTCGCCCCTGATGCGCTGGCCATCGGCGGCTTCACCACCGCCCTCTTCAAGAACAGCGCCCTGCCACTGATTGCCCTGCTGATCTTCGCGACCGGCACGCAAGTCAACACCCGCACCGGCGGCCCCATCCTGGCTACCGCCGGCACCATTCTGTTGATGAAGACGCTGGTACCCGCCACGCTGATCATCATTCTGGGCAGCTACGTCGGCCTGGACGGCGTGCTGGGCGTGTCGATCCTGGCCATGCTGGCCGCGTTCGACAACAGCAACGGCGGCCTGTGGCTGGCCTATACCGGCCAGTACGGCGACGCCCGCGACCGTGGCGCCTATGTCGCCAGCGCGGTCAACGATGGCCCCTTCTTCAGCCTGCTGTTCCTGGGCGCGTCGGGCCTGGCCGATATTCCGATGATTGCCCTGGTGGCGGCCCTGGTGCCGTTCCTGTTGGGCGTCGTGGTCGGCAACCTGGACCCGAAGTGGCGCGACGTGCTCAAGCCCGTGCCGAACATCGTCATCCCGTTCTTCGCCTTTGCGCTGGGCACCGGCATCAACCTGGGCGCGGTCGTCAGCGGCGGCATGAGCGGCCTGATCCTGGGCCTGATCATCAGCCCCATCACCGGCGGCCTGGTCTACCTGGGCTATCGTATGATCCTGCGCCGTGGCGGCAAGAGCGGCCTGGGTTTTGCAGCGGGCACGACGGCCGGTAACGCCATCGCCACGCCCGCCGTGGTGGCGGCAGCCGACCCGAACTTCCAGCAGTACGTCGCGACCGCCACCGCGCAGGTCGCCGCGTGCGTGCTGATCAGCTCGATCCTGGCGCCGATTTTGGCTTCGTACTTCCTGAAGCGCGCGGGTGAACTCAAGTCCGAAGATGCGGACACAACCAGCGGCACGCCCACCTTGGGCGAGGCGCGCGGAGAGGCGCTTTGACTCCCACCATCGCCATCGTCGCTGATGATCTGACCGGTTCCGGTGACACCGCGGTGCAGTTTGTGCGCGCCGGCTGGAGCACGCACCTGTCCATCGGCGACGCCGACGAAGCGTTGTCCGGCCCCGCTACAGCCGGCGTCGAAGTGCTGGCCGTCACCACCAACAGCCGTGCCCTGCCCGCCGCCGACGCCGCCCGCGTCATCCAGCAAAACGTGCAGCAGCTGCGCGCGGCCGGCGTGTCGCGCCTGTACAAGAAGGTGGACTCCACCTTGCGCGGCGCGTTCAAGGCCGAGATCGATGCGGCGCGCGAGGCCTGGGGCCCGAACACGGTGGCGGTGATCTGCCCCGCGTTCCCGGCCACCGGCCGCACCGTCGAGCAAGGCATTCTCTACGTGAACGRCAAGCCGGTCACCGAGACCTCGGCTGCAACCGACCCCGTCACGCCCGTGACCGAAAGCCATATCCCCACGCTGCTGGGCTGCGCCCACGTGGCCGCGCAAGACGGCGATACGCCGGAAACGCTGGCCCAGCGCATCCGCCAGGCCGGCAACACCGTGGTGGTGGACGCCGCCTCGGACGCTGACCTGGAGCGTCTGGCGCGCGCCATCGGCCTGCTGGGCGAACACGCGCTGCCCGTAGGCGCGGGCGGCCTGGCCGTGCCGCTGGCCCGCGTGTGGGCGGGTGCGGATCAGACGGCGCCCGTCGTGGTCGTCGTTACGTCGCAGCACAGCGCGGCGCGTGCACAAGCGGCCGCGCTGCAAGCGTCGGGCGCCGACACCTGGACGCCGTCGCTGGCGCAACTGGCCGACGACGCCGCGTGGCAGGCCTGGAGCCAGCCGCTGCTGCAATCGCACGCGCAAGCCCCCGCCGAGGCGGGCACGGTGCTGCTGCTGGCGCCCGAAGGCCAACTCGACGGCCTGGATTCTGAAAAAGTCGCTGACAGGCTGGGCAGCCTGGCGGCGCAATTGATCACCACCTCGCGAGCCGCGGGCGTGGTCGCCACCGGTGGCGACGGCGCACGCAGCGTGCTGGTGGCGCTGGCCGCGCGCGGCATTGCGCTGGTGGATGAAGTGATGGGCGGCGTGCCTTTGGGCACGCTGACCGGGGGCACGGCCGCGGGCCTGCCCGTGGTGACCAAGGCCGGCGGCTTTGGCACCGAAGACGTACTGGTTCGCGCAGTGCGCGCGATCCGCGACAGGAGATTCAAGCGATGACACAACCCCAACCCAACAAGCTGCCTTTGCTGGCCGTCACCCTGGGCGACGTGGCGGGCATCGGGCCGGAAATCACGGCCAAGATGCTGATGGGCCACGACGAACTGCGCCAGAAGGCCCGCCTGCTGGTGGTCGGCGACGTGGACGTCATGGTCAACGCCGTGCGCAGCCTGGGCGGCGACCCCGCCATTGTGAAGAAGCTGGACCGTCCGGCTGACTGCACCAACACGCCCGGCACGATTGAAGTGCTGCAAGCCGGCCCGTCGCTGGCCCACGTCAAGCTGGGTGAAATCAGCGCCGATGCAGGCGACGGCTCGGTCCGTTTCGTGACCACGGCTTGCGCCCTGGCCCGCGCCGGTGAAGTCGACGGCATCGTCACCGCGCCGCTGAACAAGGCGGCCATGCACGCCGCTGGCCACAAGTGGCCCGGCCATACCGAACTGCTGGCCCACGAGTTCGGCGTCAAGACCTTCTCGCTGGTGCTGTCGGCCGGCGACCTCTACATCTTCCACGCCACCACCCACGTGTCGCTGCGCCAGGCCATCGAAGACCTGACGCCCGTGCGCATGCGCGCGGTGCTGCGCCTGGCGGGTTCGTTCGCCAAGGCGCTGGGCCGTGGCGACCAGCCGGTTGCCGTGTCGGGCCTGAACCCGCACGCCGGCGAAAACGGCATCTTCGGCAGCGAAGACGCCGACATCCTGGCGCCCGCTGTGGCCGAAGCCAACGCGGCCGGCATCCTGGCCGCCGGCCCCATTCCGGCCGACGCGCTGTTCCCGCAAGCCGTGCGCGGCAAATGGCAGTTCGTGATCGCCTGTTACCACGACCAAGGCCACGCGCCCTTCAAGGCCGTGTACGGCGACGACGGCGTCAACATCACGGTCGGCCTGCCGGTTGTGCGCGTGTCCGTGGACCACGGCACCGCCTTCGACATCGCCGGCAAGGGCATCGCCCGAGAAGACAGTCTGATCCTGGCCGCCGAGCGCGCCGCGCATCTGGCCCCGGGCTGGACGCATGTGTGGGAAACTGCGCGGGCACAAACCGGAGGTTGATTTCCATGGCGCCCGCCACGCACGACGCATTGCCCGTTCTTGATCGCTCCGGCGATATCCCGCTGCACGCGCAGGTGGCCACCCTGCTGCGCGGCGTCATCCGAACGAACAAGCTCGCGGCGGGCGCCGTGCTGCCCAGCGAAGCCGCGCTGTGCGAACGCTTTGGCGTGGCGCGCAGCGTGGTGCGCCAGGCCCTGGCGGCGCTGGCCGCCGAAGGCCTGATCCAGCGCGAAACCGGCCGCCCCGCCACCGTGGCGGCGCCGCAAGAGCATCGCCGTCTGGTGCAGCGGTCTACCGGCCTGTACGAACAATTCGCCCAATCGGGCGTGGCCCTGCAAACCCGCGTGCTGGCCTTTGCACGCGCCGAGCCGCCCGCAGACGTGGCGGCATTCTTCGGCACGAATAAGTTATTGATGCTGGAACGGCTGCGCCATGTGGCCGAAGCGCCCTTGGCCTACGTGCGCACCTGGCTGCCCGCTGATGCGGTGCCGGGCCTGCGCGCCGATGATCTGGCGGATGCGTCGCTGCATGGTGTGCTGACCCGCCGTTTTGGTCTGCGCCCTGGGGCGGGCCGCAATCAGATTCGCGCCGTGGCCGCTGACGCCACGCTGGCGGAATTGCTGGATACCCAAACCGGCACGCCCTTACTGATGCTGCAAGGCCAGGGCATGGACCAGCACGACCGGCCGCTGGAATGGTTCACGACCTGGCACCGCGCCGAACAGCTGGTGTTCGATGTGGACGTCAGCATGGGCCACGAAAGCGTGCATCCGCGCTTGCAGGATGCGCCTGCCGCCACTTCGGAAACATCCGCCGTAGCGGCACCGGATGCCGACGCAGACCCGTTGGCCCGCGCCGAAGCGCTGGTGGCGGAACTGTCAGCCGAACTGGCCCGGCTGCGGCGCGCCTCCTGATTCGCTTTGCTCATGCGCTGGCCGCCGCCTTCACCTGCTGCGCCAGCGCCTTGCGGTCCACTTTGCCCACGGCATTCTCCGGCAAGCGTTCAACCCACAGCACATCGCGCGGCACATAGATGCGGCCTAGTCCGGCCAGCACACTGGCCTGGATCTGCGCGCCTTCTTCATCCCGGCCCGCAGCGCCCCCCGTCGCGCCTTCTGATGCATCGCCCTTGCGCTGCACGAAGATCACCGGCACTTCGCCCAAGTCTTCGTCGGGCGCCCCCACTACGCAGCATGCGGCGACAAAGGGCAACCCGGTGACTACGCCTTCGATCAGCGCGGGCGACAGGTTCTCGCCGCCCCGGATGATCACGTCCTTGATGCGGCCGGTGATGCTCAGGTATCCGTCATCGTCAAAGCGCCCAAGGTCGCCCGTGCGCAGCAATTGCAGCGCGCCATCCTCACCGTTGTCTACGCCCAGATAGCCCAGCATCAGGCTGTCGCCCGCGATGCAGATTTCGCCTTCGCCACCGCGCGCGGCTTCGGTGCCATCGGGCAGGCGCAGCGTGACGCTTTGCCCCGCCAGCACCGTCCCCACCGTCCCGACACGGCGCGCCGCAGGCGGGTTCATGGTTGACGTGCATGTCGCTTCCGACAAGCCGTAGGACACCACCAGCGGGCAACCCAGAAAGGCTTCGATGCGCCGATGCAGCGCCTCGGTGATGGGCGCAGACCCGCAGCGGGCAAAGCGCAGGCCCGACAAGCTTTGCGCATCGAACGCCAATTCCAGCATGCGCGCATACATGGTCGGCACGCCGGTGATGATGGTGGGCGCAAACGCGCGCAGCAGCCCTGGCATGTCGTCGGCGCGAAAGCGCCCCGCCAACGCCACGCTTGCGCCCGCCAGCAGCGGCGCGAAAATTTGATTGTTCAGCGCATTGGTGTGATGCAGCGGCATCACGTGCAGCAAGCGGTCGGCAGGCGTCAGGGCCGTATGCGCCAGCACGCCACGCGCATTGTTCGCCAGGCCCCGATGGCTCAGCAACACGCCCTTGGGGTTGCCCGTGCTGCCGGAGGTAAACAGCAGCAGACCCGGGGCGTCAGGGGCCAGTTCCGCACCCGGTTCCGCACCCCGTTCTACACCCAGTTCCGCACCCAAACCCGCACCCGACTCCCACCCCATCCCCGCTTCGCCATCGACGCGCTCCTGCGCCACGCGTGCCGCATCAAGCAGCCGTGCCGAAGCCATTCCGCTCGCCTGCGCCGTGGCCGTGTTGGCGTCGTCGTGCACCATCCACGTCAGCCCCACCGCCGTCACCCGGCGCGCGGTTTCTTCAACCGATAGCCGGGGCTCCAACGGGCAGGGGCACGCCCCCGCCACCATCACGCCCAGAATCGTCAGCACCTGATCGAGCGACCGCTCCATCGCAATCGCCACGTAGCTGCCGGGCGCAACGCCCGCGGCGCGCAAGCCCGCGGCGATTTGCCCGACCCGGCGGTGCAGGCCGGCATACGTCAGCGTCTCGTCCGCCGTCACGATGGCGGGGCGCGCCGCCCATTCGGGCTGACGCCATGCGCGCGAAAACGCCGCCACTAGCGTGGCATCGGCAATCGTCATGGCGGTCTCCTAGCGCAGCGCGACAGCGGCGTCGCGTTCGAACTGCCCGTCCGCGTCCAGCTCGCGCAACGCGCGGGCTTCGGCAGCGGTGGGCGGTTCCGATGGCGCGGCGCCCGTGGCGTCGAACTCAAAGCCCGTGCGCTCGCGCACTTCCGACAGGCTGGACTCCGGATGCCACGATTGCAGCGCCAAGCGCCCGTCGCGCTTCACGAACACGGCGATCGGCGTCACCACCCCGTGGAACCCGCCCCACGACGTCATGAAGTCCAGCTTCGGCACGAAGGTGCGGCGCGAATGTTCCGTGCGCCACGTGCAGGCGCGACGGGCGGTGGGCAGCATCACCGCGCCGCCACCGCCGCCCGGCAAGCGCACCTTGGGTGCATGCCAGTCGCCAATGCAGGAGTTGTTCGCGCAGCCCGCGCCGTCGATCTGCGCCGCGCCCAGAAAGGTCAGGTCCATGCGGCCGCGCGTGCACAGGTCGTAGAAGTCCTCGTTAGAAAAGATCGACGCGGTGTGCTCGGCCAGCACCGGATCAGAGCTTGAAATGGGAATGTGCGATGGGCGCGGGTTCACGCCGCCCGCCACGTTGATGTAGACGAAGTCCCAGTCGTAGGCGCGCTTGGCCAGCAGGCACGCCAACATCGGCATGGTGGAATTCACGCCGCTGAAGGTGATTTCATCCGGGCGGATGAAGCGCGCCAGGTTCGTGACGATGTACGAAAAAGCCGACCATTGCTCAGCCATGATTGCCCCCTTGCGCTTCCGGTGCGGCCGCCAGATGCGCCGCCAGATCGCTGTTCTTGTCCATGTAGGATTCCACCGCCGGATAGTCGATGGCGTAATCGGGCCAGCATGAACCCGGCCACGCACTGCCCGGCGCCACCGCGTAGGCCTGCACCATGAAGTACGGCACCAGCGTGGACTCCGGTTGCGCTTCGAACACGGCGCTGTCCACCACCTTCTCGGCCACCACCAGCACGCTGCCCGCCGCGCGCGACATGATGCGGTCCCAATGCGCCGTGCCGTGCACGCGCACATTGCCCAGCGCATCCACTTCGGACGCCTGGATCACGGCGAAGTCCGGGCGGATGGCCGGCACCACATACGTCTTTTGCCCACTGCCATACGGGTCGTCCAGGCACGCCCAGCCATTCAATTCCGGCAAGCCGCTGCCGTGCAGGCCGCCGCAAGGCTGAAACGGCACGCCGAAGGCCGCCGCCCGCAGCCCCGCCGTCAGGCTGGCGCAGGCGTGTTCTTCCAGTTCGATTTCATGGCGTTCCACGGCGCGCCGATACCACGGCGCCAAACCGAAGTTGCCTTCCATGGCGACGATGCCTGCGCGCACGCGGCGCAACACGCCCGCGCGGCACAGGATGTCTACGTCGTAACCCGGCGATTGCTTGATCAATTCCAGATCGCGCTTGCCCTGGCGAATCAGTTCACGCACGAACGCGAACGGCCCGCGATGCAGAAAGCTGCCGCCCAGCGCAATCGAGGCGCCGTTGGGCACCAACGCCGCCAGTTCCGCCACCGAGCACTGCTTGTTCTTTTGATTGAAACCCGAAGCCATTGTCTTCCTCCCTGCTGTTTGTTCTTGGCGTTAGCGCGCTTGCAGATAGGCGGCCACGCGGTCTTTCAAACCGGGCGCGGCAGCGGACCGCACCAGCCGCGCCAGATCGGCGTCCGGCGATTCCTGCGACAGCGCCGCGTACAACTGCGCACGGCTGGCGTCCGTCAACGCGGCCGCGGTGTCGGCCGCCTGCTGCTCGATCTCCGCCCATTCCTGCGCCACGGCCAGCCGCGTGGCGAAGCCGTCGCGCAAAGCTTCTTCCGCGCTAAAGGTCGCCGCTTGCTCCAGCACCGCGCGCGCGCGCTCGGCGCCCACCAGCGCGGCAAAGCGGCGCGTGCCCAGCACCAATCCGAACTTCAGGCCCGGCATGCGGAACGTAGCGTCCGGTGCGCTGACGCGCCATTTGCAGGCGCCAAACAGATCCACGCCTGCGCCAAAATTACGGCCATGCGCCAGCGCCACCGTCAGGCAGGGTGAGCCCGCCAGACGTTGCAGCAACGTCTCGATGCGCACAAAGCGCAACAGCAAATCGCCTTCGCTTTGCGTTTGCCAGTCGCCAAAATCAAACCCCGCGCTGAAGTTCTTGCCTTCGCCCTTCAGCACGATCAGCTTGGCGCCTTGCGCTTCGGCATCGTCCAGCGCCGAGATCAGCGCTTCCACCAAATCGGCAGACAGCGCGTTCATTTTTTCAGCGCGCGTCAGGGTCAGCACATGGCGCGCGTCTTGCTTGTCGATACGCAGAACGGCGCTCATGCCTGGCCTCCCTGCTTGGCGGCGCGCAATGCGCCCAGCACTTCGTCGTTGTGCTCGCCCAGCGCAGGCGGACGCAGCCGCAGCGCCGTCGTCTGGCCGTCAAAGCGCACGGGCAGGCCGAAGGTGCGGGTCTGCACGCCGTTGGGCAATTCCACCGGCTGCACCCAGCCCATGTGTTCGACTTGCGGGTCGGCCAGCACTTCGGAATACGTGTTGATGGGCGCGCACGGCACGCCTGCCGCGCGAAAGCGCGACAACCAGGTCTGGGCATCATCGCCGGCGAAGATCGCTTCCAGAATTTCCCGCAGCGCTGTCTGGTTGCGCGCACGTGCGCTGGTGTCGGTAAAGCGCGGGTCAGCCAGCAGGTCTTCACGGCCCACCGTGACGCACACGGCCTTCCACAAGGCCTGATTGCCCGCGGCCATGCCGAAGTAACCGCCCTGGCAGCGAAACGCCTGATACGGCGCATTGCGCGGATGCGCGGAACCCAGCTTGACGGGGTCTTTGCCGCTGCCGAAGAACTCTGACGTTTGCAACGCGGCGATGCCCAGCGTGGCGCCCAACATCGGCACGTCGATATGCGTGCCCTGCCCGCTGGCCTGCGCCGCGCGCAAGGCCGAGGCAATGGCGAACGCGCCATACAGGCCCGCTGAAAAATCCGCCACCGGCACGCCGCATTTGACGGGTTCACCGCCGGCTTCGCCCGTCACGCTCATGATGCCGCTCATGGCCTGGATGGTCAGGTCGAAACCGCCTTCCTGCGAGCGCGGGCCGGATTGGCCGTACGCCGAGATCGAGCAGTACACGAGCTTGGGATTGGCTTCGCGCAATTGCGCATAGCCCAGGCCCAGACGGTCCATCACGCCGGGGCGGTTGTTTTCGATCAGCACGTCCACGGTTTGCGCCAGCTCGCGCGCCAGCGCCAGGTCGGCCGGGTCTTTCAGGTTCAGCGTCACCGACTTCTTGTTGCGGTTCAGCGACGCGAAGTTCTCGCTATAGCCATCGGAAATGGGCGGCCAGCTACGCAGCGTGTCGCCGCCTTCCGGGTTTTCAACCTTGATCACGTCGGCGCCCATATCCGCCAACAACATGCCGCAAAACGGTCCCGCCGCGACATTGCAAATTTCCAGCACGGTGATGCCGGTAAGTGCCGAACTGGGTGTCATGTCTGACCTCTCGTTATGAAAATTCAATATTTGGGATGCGAAAAATATTATAAGAGCGCGGCTTTCAGGATGGCATCATGCCCGGCGAGCGGTGGGCCGCCGTGTCTTGCACCGCGTGAATCCTAGTGCAATCCCTAGGTGCCGCGCTTAATTGTTGACCAGCATATCACCGTGTGGAATTCTAGGTAAACCATTTATTGGAATTCGAGTCCTATATTTTAGGATTTATAAAAACGGACCGCAGCCAAGCAAACGCCCGCCAACGCGGCGCCGGCTCGCGCATGACGGCCCGATCACACCAAGGAGACTTTCATGAAGCAGACGTGGCGCATTGCCCTCGCGGGCGCCGTCCTGGCGCTGGCCGCCGGACCCGTATCGGCGCAAGCCTGGCCCGCCAAACCCGTACGCATGGTGGTGCCGTTCCCGCCGGGCGGGGCCACGGATGCCGCGGCCCGCATCTACGCGCAACACCTGGGCGACTTCCTGGGCCAAGGCGTTGTCGTTGAAAACAAGGCGGGCGCGGGCGGTGAGATCGGCGCCGAATACGTGGCCAAGTCTGCGCCCGACGGCTACACGCTGTTGATGGGCGCGGTGGGCAGCCATGCCATCCACGCCGCCATGCCAGACAAGCCCGGCTACGACTTCGCCACCGCGTTCGTGGGCGTGTCCATGGCCACCAGCATGCCCATGGCCGTGGCCGTCAACAGCAAGGTGCCGGCCAACAACGTGCAGGAACTGATTGCGCTGGCCAAGAGCAAACCCGGCACGATCACGTTCGGGTCTGCCGGCCCCGGCACCTCGCAACACATGGCGGGCGAGCTGTTCCAGGTGGTGACGGGCACCAAGCTCATGCACGTGCCGTATCGCGGCAGCGGCCCTGCCATCACCGACTTGCTGGGCGGCCAGATCGACATGGTGATCGAGACCCTGCCCGCGCTGCTGCCGCAAGTGGCCAGCGGCAAGATCCGGCTGCTGGGCGTCACCACCGCCACCCGCGCCACGGCGCTGCCTGATCTGCCCACGCTGATGGAGCAAGGCGTGAAAGACTATTCCGTCGCCACCGCCTACGCGCTGCTGGCACCGGCCGGCACGCCGCCCGCGGTGGTCGACAAATTGTCGGCCGGCATGCAGAAGGCCGCCGCGATGGCGTCGGTGCAGCAGGCCGCGCTGAAGCTGGGCGCGGATGCCGTGGCCACCTCCCCCGCTGACACCAGCCGGGTGCTGAAGCAGGAAGTGGCGCGCTGGGGCGATGTGGTGCGGATGTCGGCTGCGAAATGACGACCGGCATGATGCAACACGCAGACCTAGCCATCGTGGGAGGCGGCTCCGTGGCCGTCAGCTTTCTGTACCAGTTTCTGCTGTCGACGGAATCGGCGGACGCGCGCCGTCCGCTGACGATCGCGCTGTTCGAACCGCAAGCCGAGCCTGGCCCGGGCGGCGCGTATCAAGATGACCTGCCCAGCAATCTGCTCAACATCCCGGCCGGCAATATGTCGGCGCGGGCAGACCAGCGGATGGACTTCGTCGAGTGGCTGCGCGGGCAGGATGCCGAGTGGCTGCGTGGCTATGGCGTTGAAGCCATTGCGCCGTCGGACTTTCTGCCGCGCCCCCTGTTCGGCGCGTACTTGCGCGATGTGTACGCGCGCTGCCAAACGCTGGCGCGGGCGCTGGGCGTGTCGCTTGCGCATGTGCCACAGCGGGTGCAACGCGTGTCGCCCTTGCCTGATGGCTGGATGCGTATCGAGCCGGATCAAGGCGCGCCTTGGCAGGCCCGCTACGCGGTGCTGTGCAACGGCAACCTGCCCTCGCAAGCGTTTCCCCACTTGCAGGATGCGCCGGGGTATTTCAACAGCCCCTATCCCGTCGCGGAATTGGCGCGCGGCATCCAGCCGGATGCCTCCGTGTGCATCGTTGGCACCAGCCTTAGCGCGGTGGACGCCATCGCGGCGTTGACGCGCTCGGGCCATCGTGGCCCGATCCTGTGCGTGTCGCGCAATGGGCGGCTGCCGTCGGTGCGCAGTCCGCACAATCAGCCGCCGGCCGCACTGCGCCACCTAAGCCGCGACGGCGCACGGCAACTGGCGGCAGACCATGGCGGCGCGCTATCGGTGGAAGTGATTTTGCGCGCGTTGCAAGATGAAGTGCGCGCCATGAACGGCGCGCTGGATGCGGACGACGTGTTGGGCTTGGCCGCTGATGCGCACACCGCGCTGGACGACGAGATACGCCGATCATCAGGCGCCGCGCGCCCCTGGCAAGCCGTGGCGGCCGCCACCAACGCGGCGGTGGATCAGATCTGGCATCTGATGCCGGACGCCGAGCGTCATCTGTTCCATTCGCGTTTTCGGTCATTGTGGATGGCGCGGCGCGCTACCTTCCCGATGCGCAACGCGCTCACCCTGCAAGCCTTGTTCAAGAGCGGCCAGCTGCAAGTGCGTGCAGGCTATCGGGATACGCGTTACGACCCGGCCGACGGCCAGTTCCATACGCGGCTGCGTGAGGCGCAAGCAGACACCACCACGCGCAGCCCTTATCTGATCAACGCCACCAGCTTCTCGGTGGATGCCGCGCGCACCGGCGACCCGCTGATCTCCGCCTTGCTGCGCGAGGGCCACGCACGCGCCGACCCATTTGGCGGCATGGCATTGGACTACGACACGGGTTGCGTGAAAACGGCGCATGGCGCCGTGCTGCGTCAGCTATCGGTGCTGGGCAGCCTGGCGGGCGGCACGTACTTCTGGACCACGTCCATGGATGTGAACGCGCGGCTGGCGCAAGATCAGGCGCAGCGCATCGCTGCCGCACTGACGCAGCCCGTGCCGCTTATTGATCCAGATAGCCGCGCCGATATCCCATCCCCTGAGAGATGGACTGCGCACAGGCCGATACATCCGGCGCCAGCTGCTTCATCCTAGCGGCGCTCAGGCGGTCAAGCGGGCCAGAGATGCCCACGGCCGCCACGGGCTGGTCCAGGCTGTTGAACAGCGTCACGGCCAGCCCGCCCACGCCCTCGCGCCATTCGCCGCGATTCACGGCGTAACCGGCGCGGGCAATCTTGCGCAGTTCATCTTTCAGCAAGGGCATGGAAACGATCGTGGACGGCGTGTGGCGCACCAGCTGCTCGGCGTAACGCTCGACATAGCCTTCAGGCTGATAGGCCAGCAGCGCCTTGCCGGTGGCCACCGCATACGCCGGCGCGCGCCCGCCCACCATCGAGTACGCGCGGATGGGCTGCGGGCTGTCGATCTTGTCCACGTAGACCACATCAAACCCATCCAGCACTGACAAGTGCACGGTCTCGCCCGTTTGATCGGCCAGCGTGCGCATGAAGGGCGCGGCCAGCTTGCGCACGTCCAGCTGCGCCAACTGGCGGGCGGCCAATTCAAACAGACGCACCGCGCCGCGATAGCCGCCGCCGTCGTCGTCTTTGATGACGTAGCCCGCGTGGATCAGCGTCTGCAACGTGCGATGCGTGTTGCTGCGCGTGAGCCCGACCCGGGCGGCCAGCGCATCGATGGTGCGCGGCGGATTGTCCACATCGGTCACCGCCTCCAAAACCATCAATCCCTTAAGCAGCGTCTTGTCCATCTTGATTTTCCTAATATTTAGGACGGGAACATAGCACGAGACGCGCCCGGGCGGACAGCGCTTTCGGGCGCCGCGGCGCTCAGGCCTTCAGGCCGGGAATGGTGGCGCGCACAGCCGCCGAACGATCCCACAGGTTCGGCAGGCTGGGCGACGAATAGCCCGACACAAACGGTTTGGGCTGGCCGGTTTCGGGGTCATACACATGGCGCGACACCGCGCCGATGTTGCCGCCATACAGATGCACGCTGATCGACACGCGGTCGGCAAAGGCATTGGAAACGCGGTGGATGTCACCCTCTTGCGGCGACAAGCGCTCGACGTCACCGGGCTGCAAGGTGGTGGGCTCGCCCGCCGCCGTCAACCGGCCATCCGCATGGCGCACGTAGCGCTGATTGATTTCGGCGCCACGCAACATGCCCACGTAGCCCCAGACCTCGTGGTCATGCACCGGCGTGAATTGGCCCGGCCCCCACACGAAGCTCACCAGCGAAAAGCGCTCCAGCGGATCGCAATGCAGCAGGTATTGCTGGTAGTACTGCGGATGCGGTGCGGTACAGGCCTCGGGCAGCCAGTCGTCGTGGCGCACCAGATCGGCAAACGCGGCTTGCAGCGCGGGCGTCTGCGCCAAGGCGTCTGGTGCCGCCAAGCGAGTCGCCGTCGCGATGAAACGGCGAAGCCGGTCCAGGCCGGTAACGGAATCGGGCATTGCGGGTCTCCAGATCGATGGGAATATCCCAGATGAGAAAAGCAGTATCCACCATTCGGGACGCCCATGCACGGGTGAGCCTGACGCGAGTGTGGTGATCACGCCGATACCAGCGCACGCCACGTCACGCCAGGCTTGACAGGCCGGCGCCCCAGCGCGCAGCGTATCGGACTGTCTTGAAGGTTGGAAATGAAAAACCCGCATCACGATATTCCGCCCGCGTTGGCGGACGCATTACGCGGCGCGCAGCGCGTCGTGATCTTCACTGGCGCCGGCGTCTCCGCCGAAAGCGGCATCGCCACGTTTCGCGATGCGCTGACGGGTTTGTGGTCGCGCTTTGACGCGCAAGCCTTGGCCACCCCCGAGGCGTTTCGCGCGCAGCCCGACGTGGTCTGGGGCTGGTATGAATGGCGGCGTGCGCAAGTGCTGCGCGCCGCGCCGAACGCCGCGCACCAGGCCATCGCGGCATTGGCGCAGCATGTGCCCGAACTGATCGTCGTCACACAAAACGTGGATGACTTGCACGAACGCGCAGGCAGCAAGCATGTGGTGCATCTGCATGGCAGCCTGCACGCGCCGCGCTGTTCCGTGTGCGCCGCGCCCTATGTCTTTGGCGATGAGATCCCAGTCGAACCCGACGAAGGACGGCGCATCACGCCGCCCGCTTGCACCGCATGCGGCGCGCCGGTGCGGCCCGGCGTCGTGTGGTTTGGCGAAAGCCTGCCGGGCGACGCCTGGAGCACCGCGTTGCGCGCGGCGGAACAATGCGATGTGCTGTTTGCCATCGGCACATCAGCGCTGGTCTATCCCGCCGCGGAATTGCCGCAACGCGCCTTGGCCGCAGGCGCCACAGTCGTGCAGGTGAACCCCGGCGTGACACCGCTGGACCCGCACGCGCATTGCAATCTGCATGGGCTGGCCGCCGACGTGATGCCGCGTGTGCTGGCCGCCGCAAGTGAACATTTGTGAACATCTGCCCATCTGATCTGCGGTAGAAAGAAGCCAGCTGCACCACTCGAGGGGAAACCCCAAATCTCACCGCTTGGCCACCGCGATACAGTGGCGAGTGGTTTTGGCTGTGGAGAGCATCATTCCGTTTTCCTGGAGACTTCCCGACATCTTCGTGCGTTCATCAGACGGTGCCTTGCATCGTGTGGTGCGCCACGCCACGACCACCGAAACCATTGCCAAACTTGAGAGCATTCCCAGCAATTACCACCTGGATTGCGAGTGCAAGCTGGACAACGGTGAAACGCTTTCCTGGATCGGAAATAACCAGTATCGTCAGACTAATGGCGGCGCAATTTATACCGCCGAAACCGACGTCACGACGCCTCGTGGCGATGCCCGCAAAGGCAACGCCAAGCGGAATGCGCCGGAGGCATACCGGGCGGCCCCGCACCAGAAACTGAATGCGGGGCACAGTCCGCTACCACTAGCTGTCATCAATCTAAAAACCGGCAACGATTGGAGTTTGATACGCGCCTGGCGCGAGCACCTCAATATCACCACTGCGGATATGGCGGCTCGTCTGGGAGTAGATCACTCCATCTACATTGAATTGGAACGGCCACGTCCAAGGCCTCGGCAAGTCGTCCTGGACCGCGTGTCGGAGGCGTTAGGCGTGTCACCAGACCAACTCGATGATTCATTGTTAGGAGGGCGGCTTCAATAGCGCCACAGCGGGGGCATCCGCCTTTCCGCTACGCACGTTGAAACGTCCACGTGACTTTGGTGCCGCAAAAAAGACGGCCCGCAGGAGGTACTGAGTATGCTCGGCACCGCAAGACGCTTGACCGATGTGCTTGTCACATCGCCTGATGGCACCCTGTATCGCATCGAACGCTTCGTTGCGGATCTTGATGCGTATTCCGCGCTGGGCACGTCCCGGTTCGACCCCAAGATGCATTGCATCTGCCGCACGAGCTCAGGTGAAAAAGTCACTTGGCTGGGCGGCCAGGCGTATCAGATGCTGAAGAACGGCATCGCGCTGACGGCGGTAGACCGGCGACGGCGCTGAACGCCCCCTTCCCTATCGCGTAAACCGATCCACCAGAAAGTCTACGAAGGTCGTGAGCTTCGGCAGCGCCTGCCTGTCCTTTGGATACAGCAGCGAGATCGGCCGCGCCACGGGCCAGTACGGCTGCAAGATCGGTACGAGCCTGCCTGCGCGCACATCGTCGCCCAGCAGCAGCTCGGGTTGCAGCACGACGCCAAAGCCCGCCAGCGCGGCTTGTCGCAAGGCCTGGCCATTGTTCGACACGAAGCGGCCGGTGGGGTAACCCGCCCGGCTGCCATCGTTGCTGGCCAGTTGCCAGCCCGTGCGGCGGCTCCAGTAGGAAAAATCCAGGCATTGATGACGCATCAGATCATCAGGCGAGGCTGGCGTGCCGTAGCGTTCCAGATACGCGGGCGCGGCGCAGATGATCATCTGGTAGCGCCCGATCGTGCGCGCGACCAGCCCCGAGTCGGCCGGCTCGCCAATACGCACGGCAAGGTCGTAACGCGCGGCGACGATGTCCTCGACCATATCGCTCAGCACCAGTTCAACGCTGACATCGGGATAGACGGACAGGTAATCGGTAATGGCGGGCGTGAGCGAGAACGATCCGAAGGTGACCGTTGACGTGATGCGCAGATGCCCGCGCGGCGTCAGCCGCAAGGCCTCGGCGCCCTGCTCGGCCTCACGGATATCCGACAAGATGGTTTTGCAGCGCGCGAAATACGCCTGCCCCGCTTCGGTCAGACTTTGCCGGCGCGTCGTGCGGTTCATCAGCCGCAGGCCCAGCCGCGCTTCAAGGCCCTTGATGTGCTTGGCCGCCATCGCGGCAGACATCTGATGGCGCGCGGCGGCCGCCGTCAGGCTGCCCAATTCCACAACCGCCACAAAGACTTCCATGCTGAGCAAGCGGTCCATGAATTACGCACCCTGAGTGTGAAGTGTTTCCACCATTCCCGGATTTTTCCATGGAAATCGAACGGCGAGAATGCTTGCATGCCCTGGCGCTTGGCCGGGGCGCCCTTTTACAAACCAGCAAGCTCGGGAGCACTCCATGAAAATCATCCTTATCGGCGCCACCGGCACCATCGGCCGCGCAGTGGCAGAAGCGCTGGGCCAACGCCACGAGATCATCTCCGTCGGCAACACGCGTGGCCAATATCAAGTCGACGTGACGCGCAGCGACAGCATCCGCGCCTTGTTTGAACAGGTCGGCAAGGTTGACGCCATCGTCTCCACCACCGGCGCGCTGCACTTCGGCCCGCTGTCGGAGATGACGGCCGAACAATTCAAGATCGGCTTGCACAACAAGCTGCTGGGCCAAGTGGACCTGGCGCTGATCGGCCAGCACTACGTGAACGCAGGCGGCTCCATCACGCTGACCAGCGGCATCGTCAGCGACGAACCCATCCGCCACGGCGCCAACGCATCCGCCGTGAACTCCGCCATCGACGGCTTCGTGCGCGGCGCAGCAGTTGAACTGCAAGGCATCCGCATCAACTCGGTCAGCCCGACCGTGCTGCAAGAATCGATGGGCAGCTACGGCCCCTTCTTCCCCGGCTTCGAAGCCGCCCCCGCCAGCCGCGTCGCTCTGGCGTATTGCCGCAGCGTGGAAGGCGTGCAAACGGGACGGGTGATCCGGGTTTGGTGATGGGGTTTAGTGATCGTTTTTGGTGATCGGGCTCAGTGACTCCGATCCTGCGATCAGACAAAAGAAAAGCGGCTTGATGGATAACCATCAAGCCGCTTTTTTGTCTTGCTTTGCCTTTCGGCTGAACCGCGATATCAACATCATCGCGAGTTCTGAATAAGGTGGCGCGCCCGGCAGGATTCGAACCTACGACCCCCTGGTTCGTAGCCAGGTACTCTATCCAGCTGAGCTACGGGCGCTCCGAAAGAGGCGTGTTTATAACATGAAAAAGACACATCACGCAAATCGCTTGGGGAAATTCGCGAAGTGCTGTGCGAATTTTCTGCTTAAACGCTTTGCTTGAGCCCTTTGCTTCGGTCCTTTGCTTCGGTCCTTTGCTTAAGCTCTCTGCGTAACTTTCATGCGAAGTATCTTCGCCGCCTGTTGCAGCTTCTGCATCGACATGCATTGGCTGTCACTAAACAAAAAGGCCTTCGATTCAAGATCAAAGGCCTTTCCATTTTTACTGCTGTTGTCTTGCGACATTCTTTGCTTTGGCGCGCCCGGCAGGATTCGAACCTACGACCCCCTGGTTCGTAGCCAGGTACTCTATCCAGCTGAGCTACGGGCGCTCCGACAAAGAGGCAAAATTATATCAGAAAATTTTGCCGCTGTAAGCTTGATGCGGTTGTTTTTTACTTCCGTGTTTTTCGCGGCTTTCGCTGCAATCCACACCCAACACCATCAAACATTCCAGCATTGCAATCTTGGCGCGCCCGGCAGGATTCGAACCTACGACCCCCTGGTTCGTAGCCAGGTACTCTATCCAGCTGAGCTACGGGCGCATCAAAAAGCAAGCCTTGAATAATAGCGTTGTTTCAGAAAACGTGCAAGTCGAGCGATGAAAACATCGCATTGCACACGCACCTTGCGCACGCCCCATTTACTCGCCCTCTACGCCCGCATTCAGCTTCATGCCCTCCGCATTCAGCTTCACAACATTCGCGCTCAGCTTTCCGACAGCGGATGGTCACACCGATTGAACCTTGTCTCTTTAGCCTAGCGGCCGTTAACGATGCCGGCTGTCATCCGGCGATCTCGCAGCGCAATGACAGTGCGCTGCGCCACCCGCTAGCTGAAGAGCCTCTTTCATGTCTGACAAAGAAAAAAATTCCGGCGCGCCGACCGACGCCACGGATAACGCATCCCCCGTGCGCGCCACGCGCCGCGGCTTCCTGACCGGCATCGCCGCACTCGGCGCCAGCGCCGCCGCGATGGGCGCGCTGTCCGGCTGCTCAAGCGATGATGACAATGACAGCACCCCCAGCACGCCCGCGCCCGCACCCACGCCAGACCCCACGCCCACGCCCGCCCCTGACCTGACGAAGCAATTGCGCGACAACGTGAAGACAGTCGTCGTGATCTTTGCCGAGAACCGCAGCTTCAACAATCTGTTCGCCAACTTCCCTGGCGTTGAAAAGCCCTTGTCCGCACTCACCGCCGCCGACACCACGCAGTACGATCGCGACGGCACGCCGCTGTCCGTGCTGCCGCCCGTGTGGAACGGCATGGTGCCCACATCGCAACAGGCCAACCACATCACGTATCAAGTGGATCAGGCCGCGCCCTACATGAACAACCTGGCCAACGCGCCATTTGCGCTGCTGGGTCCGCAAGGCGAACCGCTGCCGCAAGGCGTCGTCACGCGCGACTTGTGGCATGTGTTCTATCAGAACCAGATGCAGATCAACGGCGGCAAGAACGACCGCTTCGTCGCATGGGCAGATTCCGGCGCGCTCGTCATGGGGTACTACAGCGACTCGGCGTACAACCTGCGCCTGTGGAAGCTCGCGCAAGAATTCGTGCTGTGCGACAACTTCTTCCAAGGCGCATTCGGTGGCTCGTTCCTGAACCACCAATACCTGGTCGCGGGCCGGCCGCCGTTCTATCCGGATGCTGCGGACTCGGTCGCCAAGACGCAGATCGCGCAGCTGCAAAGCGCCGACCCCACCGACACGCGCCTGCAACCCAAAGCCACGTCGCCCGCCAGCGCGCTTACCGGCATCCCGCAGTTCGGCGCCAGCGCTTTAACGCCGGACGGCTACGGCGTGAACACGATGGCCCCGCCCTACTGGCCATCATTCAGCCGCGACACCACTGACCCCACGCTTGCCGACGCCACCAGCCCGCAAACGATGGTGCCCCAAGCGCACAACAACATCGGCGACCTGATGACCGCCAAGGGCCTGGACTGGGCCTGGTACGCCGGCGGCTGGCAGGCCGCGGTCGACTCCACCGCCAGCACCGGCTTTCCATCGTCGCCCAACTTCCAGGCGCATCACCAGCCCTTCAACTACTTCAAGAGCACCGCCCCCGGCACCGCCGCGCGCACCGCGCATCTGCGCGATGGCGGCCTGGGCGATCTGTCGTCCACCAACAAATTCCTGGCCGACGCCGAAGCCGGCAAGCTGCCCCCGCTAACGTTCTACAAGCCGCAAGGCAACCTGAACATGCACGCAGGATATGCCGATGTGGATTCGGGCGACCGCCACATCGCGCACATCGTCGACAGCCTGAAGAAGAGCGCGCAGTGGGACAACATGGTGGTCGTGATTACTGTGGATGAAAACGGCGGCTGGTGGGACCACGTGGCCCCGCCGCAAGGCGACCGCTGGGGTCCGGGCACGCGCGTTCCCGCGCTGGTCGTCTCGCCGTTTGCGAAGAAAGGCACCGTGGATCACACCGTGTACGACACGGGTTCCATCCTGCGCCTGGCCACCCGCGTGTTCGACCTGCCGATGCTTGAAGGGCTGAAGGCGCGTGACGACGCGATGACGGCTCGTGGGCAGCAACCCATGGGGGACCTGACGAATACGTTGCAGTTCAGCGCGTAAGGGATAACGACGAAGGCGTGCGCCGCTGCGACGCACGCCTTCGGTGTTCAGTACAACGCCAGCGTCGGCCGCCTGCCTGCGCTGCCGTTCCACGTGACCGGCAATCCGGCCGCTTCAGTCGTGCGAACGATCAGCGCGCCCGCCGCCAGGCACGCACGCACCCGCTCTACATCGCCGCCGCGCGCAGCTTGGAAAATATCGTCAACGTTCAAAAGGGGCTCGCAGAATTAAGCGCCATCGGCGCCATGCACCAGCATCGCGTAAATTTCCGCGACCCGCTCGACGGATATCCCCTCGCGCTGCTCAACGGCAAGCGGATGGCTGGTGGGTTCCAATTCAATCAGCGGCCGGATACCGCCGTCACGCAAATGCACATGCGTCTTCAGACTCAGCGTGTCGGGATAGGGCGATAGCTGCGTATTCAGCCAGCCAAAGAGCGGCGGTGTTTGCGAGCGCTCTGGCGCATCGGACGTACGCACCCAGGTCTCGTAGCTGGCCAGGCTCACCGACACCCACACGCCCCACACAAACGGCTCGGCATGTCCATGAATGGGAAGCTCAATGCAGCCACGCACGAAAAAATGCTGTTCATCGATCACGCAATCATCGCTGCCCAGATCGCCGCGTTGCGGCCGTTCTTCAGGCGCGATGCGGTAATAGCTTTCGGGCGCATCGGCGCCAAAACTCGGCAAGCCGTGGTGAACCTGATTGCAGGTCGCGCAATGAAAAGAGAAATCCATGTCCGGGTTCGAAGGTATGTGTGATGCGGGAAAGCATTATTCTAGTGGCCGTCTCCCACCGCATTCCTCCACGCATCGGCCGTCATCGTGAAACACCTGTTAGTCACCCTGGACAAGCTGCACGACTTCGATGAAATCATCGACGTGCGTTCGCCGCTTGAATACGCCGATGACCATATCCCCGGCGCCATCAACGCGCCCGTGCTCAGCAACGAAGAACGGGTCGTCGTCGGCACGCTGTACCGACAGACCTCGCCCTTCGAGGCCTCACGCACCGGTGCCGCCATCGTGGCGCGCAACATTGCCCAGCACCTGGAAACCACCTTCGCCGATCGGCCGCAAGGCTGGCGCCCGTTGATCTACTGCTGGCGCGGCGGCAAACGATCCGGCTCCATGACGCTGATGTTCAACATGATCGGCTGGCGCGCACGCCAACTGGACGGCGGCTACAAGAGCTACCGCCGCGCCACCCTGGACGCATTGGAAGCCTTGCCTGCGGCGTTGCGCTTTGTGGTGTTGGTTGGCCCCACCGGCAGCGGCAAAACGCGCTTATTGAGCGCGCTATCGCAAGCCGGCGCCCAAACGCTGGACCTGGAACAACTGGCCGCGCATCGCGGCTCATTGCTGGGCGCCTTGCCCGGCATTGCGCAGCCCACGCAAAAGCACTTCGACACGCTGCTCGCAGAACGCCTGCGCACGTTCGACACCACGCAACCCGTCTTCATCGAAGCCGAAAGCCGCAAGATCGGCGCCATCGAAATCCCGCCTGCTTTGCTGCAAGCGATGCACCAAGGCGCGTGCGTCGATGTTGTCTCCACCCGCGAAGCGCGCGCCGCGTTCCTTCAACAGGACTACGCGCAACTGTTCGAAAACCCCGAATGGTTGAAAGCCCAGCTGCAACGCATGCTGGGCCTGCACAGCCGTGATGTGATCAAAGGCTGGCAACAGATGGTGGACGACGGCCGCCGCATCGACCTGGCCCGCGAACTGATCGACCACCACTACGACCCCGCCTACACCCGCAGCAGCAACGCGCAGTACACGCAGCTGCCGCAAGCCACGCCGATGACCTTCAGGCCGAATGATGAGGATGTGGTGGAACAGGCGCAAAAACTGCTATCCGCGCTGCAATGAAAAAAACCCGCAATCGATTTCGCGATTGCGGGTTTTTTAATTCAGCGCTGGGTGTTTAAGCCAGCGCCGAAGATCTGGCGGAGACGGTGGGATTCGAACCCACGATGCAGTTTTTAGCCACATACTCCCTTAGCAGGGGAGCCCCTTCAGCCTCTCGGGCACGTCTCCGAAAAGAGAACGAGATTCTAGCACGAATTTTTTAGGTGTGTCCCGCAAGTGGGGACATCATGCAAAAAAATTCGTGCCGGAGCCGTTGCCTTTATTCCTTGGCGGCCGGCGCCTGGTCCAGGCCGAAGGCCTTGTGCAGTGCGCGCACGCCCAATTCCATGTACTTGTCGTCGATGATGACCGACGTCTTGATTTCGCTGGTGCTGATCATCTGGATGTTGATGCCTTCTTGCGAAAGCGTCTGGAACATCAAGCTGGCGACACCGACGTGCGAACGCATGCCGATACCCACGATCGAGACCTTGGCGACCTTCTCGTCGGTGGACAGTTCACGCGCGCCCACGGCGGGGATGACTTCGCGCTTGAGCAATTCCACGGCGCGCGCAAATTCATTGCGGTTCACGGTGAACGAGAAGTCGGTCGTGCCAGCCACGGACTGGTTTTGCACGATCATGTCGACGTCGATATTGGCGGCGGCGACAGGACCCAGGATGGAGAAAGCGATGCCCGGTTTGTCGGGCACGGCCAGCAGGGTGATTTTGGCTTCGTCGCGGCTGAAGGCGATGCCGGAGACAACGGCGGCTTCCATTTTTTCGTCTTCCTCAAAAGTAATCAGCGTGCCCGAAGTCATTTCTTCGTCGAGCGGGATGAGCGGGTCGGTCAGCGAGGACAGGACCCGGACCGGTACACGATATTTGCCGGCGAATTCAACCGAGCGGATCTGGAGGACCTTGGAACCCAGCGATGCCATTTCCAGCATTTCCTCGAAGGAAACGACGGCCATGCGGCGCGCTTCAGGCACCACGCGCGGATCGGTCGTGTAGACGCCATCCACGTCGGTGTAGATCAGGCATTCGTCGGCCTTGATGGCGGCAGCCACGGCCACGGCCGAGGTATCCGAACCACCACGGCCCAGCGTCGTGATGTGGCCTTCCGGGTCAATGCCCTGGAAGCCGGTCACGATGACCACGCGGCCAGCGTCGAGATCGCCGCGGATGCGGGCGTCGTCGATGGAGCTGATGCGGGCTTTGGTGAACGACGAATCGGTGCGCACGGGCACTTGCCAACCGGCATAGCTACGCGCCGGCACGCCTTCGGCCTGCAACGCAATAGCCAGCAAACCGCTGCTGGCCTGCTCGCCGGTGGCGGCGATCATATCGAGTTCGCGGCCGTCGGGCTGGGGCGAAATTTCGCGCGCCAGGCCTAGCAGGCGATTCGTTTCGCCCGCCATTGCCGACGGCACTACAACAACCTGGTGGCCGGCGGCATGCCACTTCGCGACGCGACGCGCCACGTTTCTGATGCGCTCAACCGAGCCCATCGAAGTACCGCCATATTTGTGAACGATCAGGGACATCTCGTACTCTGGCTGGGAACCCGCCGCGAAAGTGGTGACGGGCAAAACCACACATTCTAGCGCGACGGTAAAAATTTGCTCAATTTGAGGAAATTTATGTTCATTGCGCGGCTATTTTTCTACGGATTCTTTCCGAAACGGCAGTTTTTATCCCCGCGTTTCCACCCAGACACGCCCGCGATGGCAGCGGATGACATGGCCCGACTGCTCGACGCGCAATTGGCGGTCATGCCCCAGGCTATGCAATTCACGCAGCTGGCGCAGCAGGTCGCGCAGGCGCGCATCCGTGGGCATGCGCGCGCCGTTCTGGCTCAGCCAGTGGCGCAGCACCTGCGCCTGACGCGGCGCAGACAACTCGCGCCACGCCTTTAACGAAAAACTGGCGCCGTCATCACTCGGGTCAAGGCGCGCAAAATCTTCGCGGGCAACTTCATCCAGGATCTGCGCCGCTTCGGCCATGTGACCGGCGTGGCGCGCGACGATGGCGCGCCAGCCGGGCCAGCGGCTGTCCAACACCGGCGCCAGCAATTCGCGCAGCGCGGCGCGGGTGTAGTGGGGGTCGGCGTTGGTGGGGTCTTCTACCGGACGCCAGCCGCAGGCCGCTTCGACGGCATCAGCGGCTTGCAAAATAACGGCGCGGTCCTGGCCCAGCCACGGACGCAAATACGTCAGGCCGTCACGCTGGGACACCGGCGCCATCGCCGCCATGCCTGCCAGCCCGGTTCCGCGCAGCAAACGCAGCAACACGGTTTCGGCCTGGTCGTTGCGGTGATGCGCCAGCAGCACGTGGGCCACGCCCTGCGCATGCGCCAACTGCGCCAGCGCGGCGTAGCGGGCGTCGCGCGCGGCGGCCTCGACACCCTTGCCCCCGGCCTGTTCGACCTGCACACGCGCCTGGGCGACTGGCAGGTCCAGCAAGCGGCCCAGCGCGTTGACGTGTTCGCTCCAGGCATCGGCAGCAGCCTGCAAGCCATGGTGCACATGGAACAAGGCCACGCCGACGCCAAGATCGCGCGCAACCGCCGCTGCGTGCACCGCCAGCATGGCCGAGTCAGCGCCGCCACTGAGCGCCACGCCGATGCGCGCGGGACGCTCGGGCAGCGCCAGCAAAGCTTGGCGCAGCGACGTGATCAAAGCGGGAACGAGAGGGAGCCCTGCGGGTGGCGAAGCCGGCAGCGCGTCTGGTGACGCGCCTTCTTCGGCTCGCGGAGCCTGCCCCCCGGCTTGCGGCGCCGAATGCGACACGCCCGACTCGGCCGCAAGGGGCGTGTCGGGCGTGGGCCGGGCAGTCATGCGAGAGGGCGCGGTGGACGCGGCCGTGGCGCTGGCGTGTTCGCCCGCGCCGCTGCCTGCATCAGGCGCGCACTTCCTGGTAGGCGCCGTAGGACAGCAGGCGTTGCACGCGCTGTTCAACGAGCTGTTCGGGCGTCATGCCTTGCAACTGGCGCAGGGCGTCGCCCAGTGCGCGGCGCAGCAGGCGGGCCATGACGCGCGGGTCGCGATGGGCGCCGCCCACCGGTTCGTTGACGACGCGGTCAACCAGCCCCAGGTCTTTCAGGCGCGGCGCAATGATGGCCAGCGCTTCGGCGGCGTCAGGGGCCTTGTCGGCGCTGCGCCACAGAATGGATGCGCAACCTTCGGGCGAGATCACCGCGTAGGTGGCGTATTGCAGCATCAACACGGCGTTGCCCACGGCAATCGCCAAGGCGCCGCCCGAGCCGCCTTCGCCGATGATCGTGCAGATCACGGGAACCTTGAGCTCGGCCATGGCGTACAGGTTGTGGCCGATGGCTTCGGACTGGCCGCGCTCTTCAGCGCCGATGCCGGGGTAGGCGCCCGGGGTGTCCACAAAGGTGAACACGGGGATGCCGAATTTTTCAGCCAGGCGCATCAGGCGCAGGGCCTTGCGATAGCCTTCGGGACGCGGCATGCCGAAATTGCGCGCGGCGCGTTCCTTGGTGTCGCGGCCTTTCTGATGGCCGATGATCATGCAGGGCGTGCCGTTAAAGCGCGCCAGACCGCCGATGATGGACTGGTCGTCGGCGTACATGCGGTCGCCGTGCAGCTCATGGAAGTCGGTGAACATTTCGCGCACGTAGTCCAGCGTGTAGGGACGCTGGGGGTGGCGGGCGACAAGCGCCGTTTGCCACGGCGTGAGCTTGGCGTAGATTTCCTTGGCCAAGGTCTGGCTCTTTTGCTGCAGACGTCCGATCTCGTCGGAGATGTCTACCGCAGAATCGGCCTGCACGTAGCGCAGCTGCTCGATCTTGTTCTCAAGCTCGGCCAGCGGCTGTTCAAATTCCAGAAATGTATTGCGCATGTAGTGTGGTTCCGTAGATGGGCTGCCTGGTGTGCATCAGTATTGAACCGGTGTCGGTTCCAGACTGCGCCACAAGTACCAGGTCGCCACGGTACGCCAGGGTTGCCACGCCAGCGAGACTTCGCGAGCCTCGAAGCGCGAGACAGGCTCGCCACTGAAATAATGTAGCGAGATTGCCTTGAGCAATCCGGGATCATCCAGCGGCAGAACGTCAGGCCGCTGTAGATTGAAAATCAAAAACATCTCCGCCGTCCAGCGCCCAATGCCCCGGATGGCGACTAATTCAGAAATAACGGCCTCGTCGTCCATGGCCGCCCATTTCTCGGGATGCACCCGGCGTTCGCCGAAGTGCACCGCCAGATCCAGCACGTATTCGGCCTTGCGCTGGGACAGGCCGGCTTTGCGCAGCCCGTCCACCCCCACACGCAGCACGGCTACGGGCGTCGGGCGCTTGCCCACCGCTTCGATGAATTTGGTCCAGACCGCGTCGGCCGCCTTGGCGGACACCTGCTGGCCGATGATCGCGCGCGCCAGCGTAATGAATGGCGTGCCGCGCGAAGTCAGCCAGACTTCGGGGTGCTGGGGGATGACTTTTTTCAGGATGCGGTCGCGCCGCATCAGATGGGCGACGGCCGCTTCCCAATACTCAGGCTTGGGAACGTCGATTTCAGCGGTGGACATGTCGGGGGTATCCACTGGGCTCAAGCCCGCCGCCATTGCGTCAAGCCACCCGGCTTGTCGTCGAGTTCGATACCCGCTTCGCGCAGTTCGGCGCGGATGCGGTCGGCTTCGGCGAAGTTGCGGGCTGCCTTGGCGGCAGCGCGCGCGTCGATCAGCGACTGGATGGCGTCGGCGTCGAGCGTGGCGCGCGGGCCTTGCTCGATGGCCGCGGCCGAATAGCGGGTGGGCGACTGGAAGTACGCGGCCGGGTCTTGTTGCAGCAAACCCAGCAACGACGCCAGGGCCTTCATCTGGCCGGCGCTGCGTGCGCTTTTGTTGCGGTTGGCGTCGGACGCCAGTTCGAACAGCGCTGCGATCGCGCCCGAGCTGTTGAAGTCGTCGTCCATGGCGGCCTTGAAGGCCTGGGCCTGCGGCTCGTTCCAGTCGATGCCTTGATCGTCGGCAGGCACGTTCTGCAACGCCTGGTACAGACGGTCCAGCGCGTTTTGCGCGTCGATCAGGTTGTCGGGCGTGTAGTTCTGCGAGCTGCGGTAGTGGTTGCGCACAATGAAGAAGCGCACCATTTCGGCTTCGCGCGGGTTCACGCGGTAGTTGGCGTCGTCAGCGGCCGGGTCACCCAGCGCCACGGTCTGGCGGATGGTGCGGAAGTTGCCCAGCGACTTGGACATCTTGTCCGAATCGACCATGAGCGGGCCGCAGTGCATCCAGATGTTGGCCAGCGTGCCGCCGAAGGCGCCTTCGGTCTGGGCGATTTCGTTTTCGTGGTGCGGGAACTTCAGGTCAGGACCGCCGCCGTGGATATCCAGGGGCAGGCCCAGCAGCGACTTGCTCATCGCCGAGCATTCAATATGCCAGCCGGGGCGGCCCATGCCGTAGGGCGATTCCCACTTGGTGTCGTCGGGTTCGTCGGCCTTGGCCGATTTCCACAAGACGAAGTCCAGCGGGTCGCGCTTGGCCGAGCCCACGGCGACGCGTTCGCCGGCGCGCAGGTCGTCCAGCGTCTTGCCGGAAAGCTTGCCGTAGCCGGCAAAGCCGCGCACGGCGTAGTTCACGTCGCCGTCGTCGGCCTGGTAGGCCAGGCCGTTTTGCTCAAGCTTGCCGATGATGTCCAGCATGTCACCCACGTATTGGGTGGCGCGCGGTTCGCGGTCGGGCGACTGCACGCCCAGCGCGCGTTCGTCGGCGTGCATGGCGGCAATGTAGAACTCGGTGACGTCACCGATGCGGCGGTTGGTTTCAACGGCGCGGCGGATGATCTTGTCATCGATGTCGGTGATGTTGCGCACGTAGTCAACGGCCAGGCCGCTTGCGCGCAGCCAGCGCTGCACGACGTCGAACGACACCAGCATGCGGGCATGGCCCAGATGACAGAAGTCATATACGGTCATGCCACACACGTACATGCGCACCTGACCAGCCTGGGCCGGTTTGAACGGTTCTTTGGTACGCGATAACGTGTTGTAGATTTGCAGCATGGCGCTTATGGATTCGTCTAAATATTCCGTGGCGGATTCGGAAAGTTGCTCGCGAAGGACAATACCTTCGAAGCGTGCCGCCTGCCCCCGATCACGCCCGTGGCATGATCAGCCGGATTCAGCCCTGCTTTCAGGCTCCGCAATCGGCCCGGCGCCGACCCCGGCCTGGTCGCTATACGCGTTGTCACACGAGGTCTCGGACCCAATGCCGAACCAAAAACGCAACCGGGGCTAAAATGGCGGTCGTCAAGTATAGCAAGCGGCCCGGTCGCGCGCGTAAGTGCGGCTCGGCCACGACTTTTAACGGATAACCTACGTGACTATCAAGCCGCGTTTTTGTGTCGCCCTGCTCGCCCTGGCTTTGGCCGGCGCGCCGGTTGCAACCGCCCTTGCCCAGTCCATGGCCGGCGGCTCGGGGGCCAACCCCAACGCCACCCGGACCACGCTGGACCCCATCCCGCCCGAAGGCGGCTGGGAAGGCCTGGCCAACCTGCTGGAAGCCGCCAAGCCGGGTGTCGACACGCGGCTCACGCCGTCGGCCTCGCAAATTACCGGCCGCATTGAAATGCTGTTGAATCGTGGCGACAACGAAGAAGCGCTGGCGATGATTGAAAAGCGCGAAGCGCAGATCAAGGATCAGCGCGGCACCGATGTCCAGCTGATGTTCCAGCACGCGCGCGCGCTGGCCGCCCTGAACCGCACGGGCGAAGCCATCGATATCTATACCGACATGACGACGCGTTTCCCCGAGCTGCCGGAACCTTGGAACAACCTGGCCGCTCTATATGCCAGCCGCGGAGAACTTGAAAAAGCGCAAGATGCCCTGCAAATGGCATTGCGCGCCGACCCGGGTTATGCCGCCGCCCGCGCCAATCTGGGCGATCTGCAACTTCTGCAGGCAATGCAAACCTACAAAAAGGCCGCCCGTGATGGCGTGCCGGGCATGCAGGACAAAGCCCGCGAAGTCGAAACCATGCTGAAGGATAAACAAGGCAAATGATGTCCCGATACTCTCCTTTCCACCTGCTGCGCCTGACGGCGTGCTCGTTCGCGCTGGCCGCATTTGCCCCAGCCCTCGTCAGCGCCGCCCCTGCGGCCACCTCTTCCACCTCCACTTCTGAAGGCACAAAAGCCATGAGCACCAATCCCCGCGTCAAGCTCGTCACGAACCAAGGCGACATGGTCATCACCCTGGACGCCGCCAAGGCGCCCAAGACCGTCGAAAACTTCCTGACCTACGTCAAGGAAGGTTTCTACAACGGCACGGTGTTCCATCGCGTGATCGACGGCTTCATGATCCAAGGCGGCGGCTTCGAACCCGGCATGAAGCAAAAGCAAACCCATGCCCCGATCGAAAACGAAGCCAACAACGGCCTGAAGAACGACAAGTACACCCTGGCGATGGCGCGCACCAGCGACCCGCACTCGGCCACCGCCCAGTTCTTCATCAACGTGTCGAACAACGATTTCCTGAACTTCACGTCGCCCACGCCGAACGGCTGGGGCTACGCTGTGTTTGCCACCGTCACCGAAGGCACCGACGTTGTTGAGAAGATCAAGGGCGTGAAGACCGGCAACAAGGGCTTCCACCAGAACGTGCCGAACGAAGACGTGATCATCGAGAAGGCCGAAGTTCTTGAATAAGATTGCCCTGTCCGGTCCGATCTGGCTGGCGTCCGACCTGCATCTGGGGCCGGCCACGCCGGCTACCTCGGAGGCCTTTCTGGCCTTCTTGCAGGCCGCACAAGAAGACGCTGCCGCCCTGCTGCTGCCGGGCGACATCTTCGATGCCTGGATTGGCGACGACGTGATTCGCGCCGCACCGCCGTGGCTTGCCACGGTGTTGACGGCGCTGCGCGAAACGGCCGCACGCATTCCCGTGTGGCTGGGCCGCGGCAACCGCGACTTCCTGATCGGGCAAGAGCTGGCCGATGCCGTGGGCGCCAAGCTGCTGCCGGAACCCGCCCTGCTGGACACCGATTTCGGCCAGGTGCTGCTGACGCACGGCGACGAATTCTGTACGGACGACGCCGCGTATCAACAGTTCCGCACGATGGTTCGCAATCCGCAGTGGCAGGCCGAATTTCTGGCCAAGACCATTCCGGAACGGCTGGCGATGGCGCAGCAGGCCCGCGGCGAAAGCCAGGCGGCCAACCAGACGAAGTCCATGGAAATCATGGACGTCAACGGCGCAGCAGTTGACGCCATCTTCCGCGAGACCGGCGTGCGCGTGCTGGTGCATGGACACACGCACCGCCCTGCCCGCCACGTGCTGGATATCGACGGCAAGAAGCGCGAACGCTGGGTGCTGCCCGACTGGGACTTCGACCACGTGTCGCCCCCGCGCGGCGGCTGGCTGGTCATCGACCAGGACGGCCTGGAGTTCTACGACCTGGAAACGGAATCGTAAGACGTCAGCCGCAAGCCCCGGCCGTAAGACGTCAGCCTCAAGACCCGGCCGCACGACGGCCTCAGGCCTTGCCGGCACGCCGAAGCAAAAGAGCCTCGCACTGCGAGGCTCTTTTTTCGTTTGGCGTAAAGGACTTAGCGCGTGAAGATCCAGGCCGCGACCACCGCGCCGAACACGATGCGATACCAGGCGAACACGCGGTACGTGTGGTTGGCCACGAAGCGCAGCACCGCGCGCACCACGACCATCGCGCTCAGGAAGGCCGCGATGAAGCCCACGGCAATGCCGGACAGGTCGTGCTGGGTCAGTGCGCCGAAGTTCTTGTACATGTCGAACACGGCCGCGCCCAGCATCGTGGGCATGGCCAGGAAGAACGAGAACTCGGTGGCGGTCTTGCGCTGGATGCCGGCGATCATGCCGCCGATGATGGTGGCGCCCGAACGCGACGTGCCCGGAATCATCGCGAAGCACTGCGCCACGCCTACGCCCAGCGCCTGCTTCCAGGTGATCTGCTCAAGCGTGTAAGCGGACGCCCGTTCGTCCGATGCCGTGTCATCCGCCGCGCCCGGCTGGTCGCCCGGCGTGTGGTGCGTCTTGCGTTCAACGTACAACATGATCAGGCCGCCCAGCACCAGCGTCACCACCACCACGCCGGGGTGATAGAACACCGATTTGATGGTCTTGATGAAGATGGCGCCGATGACGGCCGCCGGCAGGAAGGCGATGATCAGGTTGCGGGCGAAGGCCACTTCGCTGGGCACGCCGGTCAGCGCGCCGCGAATCAGCTGCATCAGCCGCGCGCGGAACACCCACATGACGGCCAGGATGGAACCCAGCTGGATGACGACTTCGAACACCTTGCCGTCGCCGGACTGGAAGTTGATCCAGTCGCCCACCAGGATCAGGTGGCCGGTGCTGGAGACGGGGATGAATTCCGTCAGGCCTTCAAGAATGCCAAGAATGAAAGCCTTGATCAGGTAGAGCGCGTTTTCAGTCACGATGCGTGGGCGGTCCTGGTTAGTCGTTGGCTAAAGAGGCTTCGTCGGACAACATTTCCTGGGGCCGTTTTTCCACGCGCACCAGCGCGATTCGGCGGCCATCCATTTCCAGGACTTCGAAGCGGAAATGCTGATGATGGATTTCGTATTCGCAGACGTCGCCGGGCTTGGGCAGGTGGCCAAAGCGCGACAGCAGGTAGCCGGCCAGCGTCGAGAAGTCTTGCGCTTCGTCGACCAGCCCTTCGGTTTCCAGCACCTGTTCAACGTGGTGCAAGTCCGCTGCGCCGTCGATCTTCCAGGTGTTGTCGCCGTCGGCCACGATGTCGGGCAGTTCGTCTTCGTCGGGGAATTCGCCGGCAATGGCTTCGAACACGTCGATGGGCGTGACCAGGCCTTCGATGGCGCCGAACTCGTCAGCCACCAGCACGAGCTGGCCGCGCGAACGCTTGAGCGTGTCCATCAGGCGCAGGATGCCGATGGACTCGTGCACGATGATCGGGTCGCGCAGGCGGTTGCGGCGCACGCGGCCTTCGGTGATCAGGTCGGCCACCAGGTCCTTGGCGCGGGCAATGCCCAGCACTTCATCCAACGACCCGCGGCAGACCGGGAAAAAGCTGTGCGGGGCTTCGGTCAGCTGGCGGCGGATGAGTTCGGGATCGTCGTCGATGTTGATCCACGACACATCCGTGCGCGGCGTCATGATCGACCGGATGGACCGTTCGGCCAGCGTCAGCACGCCGCTGACCATGTTGCGTTCTTCGACGCCGAAGGCCGGCATGGACGGGCCATCCGCGTTGGGCAGATCGGGTTCATCGCTGGCCGGCGGACGCTTGCCCAGCATGCGCAGCACCGCCGAGGCGGTGCGTTCGCGCATGGGACGGCCACCGTCCAGCTTGAGCAGGTTGCGGCGCGCAACCTGGTTCAACGCTTCGATAGCCACCGAGAAACCGATGGCGGCATACAGGTAGCCCTTGGGCACCTTGAAGCCGAACGCTTCCGCCAACAGCGAGAAGCCGATCATCAGCAGGAAGCCCAGGCACAGCACCACAACGGTGGGGTGCGCGTTGACGAAGCGCGTCAGGGGCTTGGACGCCAGCAGCATGATGCCGATGGCGATGACGACGGCAATCATCATGATGGCCAGGTGGTCGACCATGCCCACTGCGGTGATGACGGAGTCCAGCGAGAACACCGCGTCCAGCACCACGATCTGCGTCACGATGACCCAGAAGCTGGCGTACACGCGCGGGCCTGACGAGCCGGCATGCTGCCCGCCCTCCAGGCGCTCGTGCAGCTCCATGGTGCCCTTGAACAGCAGGAATAGACCGCCCACCATCAGGATCAGGTCACGCCCGGAAGGCGACACGGGTCCGACGGTAAACAAGGGGGTGGTCAAGGTGACGAGCCACGACATGACGGACAACAGGCCCAGGCGCATGATCAGCGCGAGGCTCAGCCCCATGATGCGCGCGCGGTCGCGTTGCGCAGGGGGAAGTTTGTCCGCCAGGATGGCGATGAAAATCAGGTTATCAATGCCCAGGACGATCTCAAGGACGACCAGGGTAAGCAAGCCGACCCACGCTGCGGGGTCTAGCAGCCACTCCATCAGGAGCTCCAGAAGTTACACGACCGGTAATCGTACATGGAAAATTCGTGACATGCCGGTGACACGCCCCCGTCCGTATGCCTGATGGCCATTGGTTTTGCGCCATGTGCAGGGGTTGCATCAAGGTTGCATTGCGCTCCTCGCAACCGTGCGCGCAAAGAAAAACCGGCCCGAAGGCCGGTCTCGCACAACGCCGGATCGGCGCTGGGAATCAGGCAGCCGACGGCGGGTTCAGCGACGTCAGCATCTGCGTGAAGATCTTCGGGCTGGCGGCCAGCACGTTGCCGCTGTCCATCCAGCCTTGTTCGCCGTCGAAGTCGGCGATCAGGCCGCCGGCTTCCAGAACCATCAGGCTGCCAGCCGCCAGGTCCCAGGGCTTCAAGCCCACGCCGCAGAAGCCATCCAGACGGCCGCTGGCCACGTAGGCCAGGTCCAGCACGGTGGAGCCCATGCGGCGCACACCGGTGACGCTTTCAGCCATATGGCGGAAACGCTGCGAACCCTGTTCAAGGTCACCAGCGTTGGGCCAGTGCGCGCCCAGCAGTGCTTCGTGATAGCGGGTGCGGCCCGAGACGCGCACGCGGCGGTCGTTCAGGAACGTGCCGCTGCCACGGCTGGCCGTGAACAGTTCGTTGCGCGAGGGGTCATAGATGACCGCTTGCGTGACCTGGCCGCGCTGCGTCAGCGCGATGGACACGGCGTAGTTGGGCAGGCCGTGGATGAAGTTCGTGGTGCCGTCCAGGGGATCAATGATCCACTGGAATTCAGCCTGGTCGGGACCTTGCAGCCCGAATTCCTCGCCCAGCACGGCATGGTCCGGGTAAGCGGCATGCAGTGTTTCGACGATGGACTCCTCGGCGGCGCGATCGACTTCCGTGACATAATCGCGCGGCCCCTTGCGAGCCACGCTGAGTCGTTCCAAATCCATGCTGGCACGGTTGATAATGGTGCCGGCACGCCGGGCCGCCTTGATGGCGATGTTGAGCATCGGGTGCATAAAATTCCGTACGTATGCGGTGGGTTCGCGTGATGGTTGGCCACTTGCCGCCCCCCGGGTCCGTCGTTGCCCCAACCGGGGAAATCGACCCAAAAAACCAGGAAGGCACTTAGCCAAACGTGCCATTTTAAATGACTCAAGCATTTTCACGTGTTCGCTTCGTTATGGTGAACCCCAGCCACCCCGGAAACGTCGGTTCGGCGGCCCGCGCCATCAAGACGATGGGCTTCTCGGAACTGGTTCTGGTGGAGCCAAAGTTTCCAGATGTAACCAGCCAGCCGGAGGCCGTCGCTCTGGCCAGCGGCGCGCTGGATGTGCTGGAAAATGCCCGCATCTACCCGTCGCTGGAAGACGCGCTGGCGCCCGTCACCATGGCCTTCGCCCTGACCGCCCGCGTGCGCGACCTGGGCCCCCCGCCCTGCGACATCCGCCAGGCGGCCGATCTGGCCTGCGCCCACTTGGCTGAAACGTCCGAGGGCGTGGCAGCCGTGGTGCTGGGCACCGAACGCGCCGGGCTGACGAACGCCCAGATCGCCCTGTGCCATCGCATCTGCCATATCCCGGCCAACCCCGAGTACAGCTCGTTGAACGTCGCCCAGGCCCTGCAATTGGCGGCCTGGGAGCTGCGTTACGCGTTGCTGGTCGATGAGGGTGCGGCGCTGCTGCCGGCATCCACCGCGCAGGAACCCTCGCGCGGCGCCGAACCGGCGTCCAGCGAAGCGGTGCAGGCGTTTCTGGCGCACTGGGAAGAGGCGCTGGTTGGCGTGCAGTTCCTGGACCCCGCCCAYCCCAAGAAGCTGATGCCGCGCATGCGCCACCTGTTTTCCCGCCCGGCCCTGACGCGCGACGAAGTCGACATGATGCGCGGCGTGTGCACCGCCATGCTGGCCACCGCGCGGCGCAACGGCGGCGCAAAAAAATAAGGACAGGCCTCATCGCCCGAAAAGTCAGGACAGTCCTCACTGCCTGAGACTTCAGGACAGCCCTCACCGCCCGAGACGTCAGGACCGGCCTCAGCACCCGTCCTGGCGATAAAAAAAGGACAGGCCTCAGCCTGTCCTTTTTTTGAACTCGCCCCCGGCGGCAAGCCGGCCCGGAGGGCGTGCCCGTCTTCTGCGACGATCAGTCCACCTTGGCGCCCGAGGCCTTCACCACCGGGGCCCAGCCGTCCACTTCCGACTTGATGAACGCGCCGAATTCGGCCGGCGTGGTCTTCACGCCGACTGCGCCCAGCTTTTCATAGCTGGTCTGAACCGAGGCCTTGTCCAGCGCTTTCTGCATGGCGGCGTTCAGCTTGTTGATCACTTCCGGCGGCGTGCCGGCCGGGGCCAACAGGCCAAACCACGACGACACGTCGAAGTCGGTAAAGCCCGATTCCTTCATCGTGGGCAGGTCCGGCGCGCTCTTGGAGCGTTCGCTGGTGGTAACGGCCAAGGCGCGCAGCTTGCCCGATTGGGCGTGCGGCCATGCCGAAGGCATGTTGTCGAACATGAATTGCACCTGGCCGCCGATCAGGTCAGTCATGGCCGGCGCGCTGCCCTTGTACGGCACGTGCAGGACGTCAATGCCCGCCTTCATCTTGAACAGCTCGCCCGCCATGTGAATGGAGGTGCCGCTGCCCGACGATGCGAACGCCAGCTTGCCCGGGTTCTTCTTGGCGTAGTCGACCAGTTCCTGGACCGACTTCACCGGCACTTGCGGGTTCACGACCAGGATGTTCGGCACCTTGGCGCCCAGCGCCACCGGAGCAAAGTCTTTGGTCAGATCGAATGTGACGTTCTTGTACAGCGATTGGTTGATGGCGCTGGTGACCGCCACGAACAGCAGCGTGTAGCCATCGGGCGCGGCGCGTTGCACCTGGTCGGTGGCGATGTTGCTGCCGGCGCCCGGCTTGTTTTCAACCACGAACGATTGGCCCAGGCTCTCGGTGAGTTCCTTGGCCATGATGCGGGCGATTACGTCGGTGGTGCCACCGGCGGAAAAACCGACCACGATGCGGACAGGTTTGTCAGGGTAGGCGGCATGGGCGGAACCCATGGCGAATGCGCTTGCGGCGGTGGCCAGAAGGGTGGCGGCAAAACGCCGCAGTCCAGGCTTGTGACCTGTAGTCATAGTGTCTCCGTGCAGGTACTGTCCATTGAGTGGACGATTTGAATTATTGGATGACGCATTTTGAGCTATACACGGCGGGGGCATCAAGGTAGAGTCCACGCTACGGACAATGGTTTTCCCTTGACCGTTCCGGAATAACCCAAAGTTTTCAGAGATTTGCATGCAAGACAGTGATGCCGCGGCCGCAGGCCCACGCACGTTGCGGCGGGGCCTGGCCGTTCTGGCCGCCCTGCGCGATCAAGGGCCCGATGGCCTCAGCGTGACGGATATTGCCCGCCTGACGGGCATACAGCGCCCCACCATCTACCGATTGCTGGCCGCCCTGCTCGACGCCGGTCTGGTGTTGCCGGTGACGGGCACCAAGAAATACCGCGCGCAACTGGCGGTGGACCCGGACACGCGTTCGCGCGATCCGCGTGTGCGCCAACTGCTGCCCGTGCTGCGCCGCCTGGCCGACCGCACCGGTGACGCCGTCTTCCTGGTGGTGCGCGACGAGGACGACTCGATCAGCCTGCATCGCGAAATCGGCAGCTACCCCGTGCAGATTTTGGCCACTTACGCCGGCAAGCGTCAGCCGCTGGGCGTGGGTTCCGGCGGCATGGCGCTGCTGGCGGCGCTGCCGGATGACATCGCGCGCAGCATCGTCGAACGCAACTCCGGACGGCTGGACGAATACGGCGGCATGACGCCGCAGGAAATGTACCGGCTGATTGAAAACACCCGTGCGCGTGGCTATTCGGTGGTGGGCAACCACGCCGTGCGCGGCGCGCTGGGCGTGGGTTGCGCGCTGCTGGATACGCAGGGCCAGCCGCTGCTGGCAGTCAGCGTCACCGCCATCATCGACCGCATGCCGGCCCAGCGCCAACGCGAGATCGCGGGCTGGATCAAGTCGGAACTGGCGCGGCTGGCTGTGCAGGCCTGATCGAAATGGCTGCGCTGCCTGGCCTGTGAGGCGACGGGCATAAGACAGCGAACATAAGACAACGGGCGCCCGAATAAGGGCGCCCGTTGTCTTGTTGGCGATAGGCGATACCTGCAAGGATCAGGTTGCCGCCCCACCCGAGGCCGCATCGGCCTTGCCTGCCACCTTGGGGTTTTGAATTTCGCGCACCGGGATCGGCGGCTGGAAGCCGGCCGCTTCCAGCGACGTGCGAATCTGCTGGTACAGGCCCCAACGCAGGTCCCAGTACTTGCCCGCTTCGGCCCACACGCGCACGTTCACGATGACGCCGTTTTCCTTGTACTCAAACACCTTCACCTGCGGCTCGGGGTCCTTCAGCGCATCGGGACGCGACGCCACGATTTCCTTCAGCTTGGTCAACACCAGTTCCAGGTCATCGCCATAGCGCACCGGTACCGGGATATCCAGACGACGCGTCGGGTTGCGGCTGTAGTTGGTGATGGTGGCGTTCCACACGGTGCTGTTGGGCAGCGTCAGATGGATGCCATCGCCCTGCACCAATCGCGTCAGGAACAAGCCCACTTCGGCCACCGTGCCGTCCGCGCCCGAGCTCAGCGCGATGTACTCGCCCGCGCGAATGGGGCGCAGCATCAGCAGCATGATGCCCGCCGCAATGTTTTGCAGCGTGCCTTGCAAGGCCAGGCCCACGGCCAGACCGGCGGCGCCCAGCACGGCAATCAGGCTGGCCGTTTGCACGCCAAAGCGCGCCAGCACGGCAATGATCGTAAAGATGCGCACTGCCCAGACGACCGTGGTGTAGAACATCGGCACGATGGTCGGATCGATCTTGCTGGAGCGCGTAGACGCCCGTCGAACCCAACTGCCCAGCAGTGACGATATCCACCAACCCGCGATCAGGATAAGCAGGGCAACCAACAAATTGATGCCCATATCCACGAACCTGGGAGCCCAGGCGTTAAATTCCCTCAAGGCGTCTTCCATGGAATCTCCTGCGAAAAATGACAACCGAAAACTCTATCAGATGAAGAAGTCGCAAAGGGCCGCAATGCGGCCCTGGTATGTCAAGCTTTGTAAGAATACGCCCGATGCACGGGCCTGCGGGGATCAGGCGGGAACGATGCGGAAGTGATTGTCCCAGGACACCTCGCGCGACGGCGGCAGCACCGGCGTTTCGTGGCCGGCGGCATCGGTGCGCAGCATCGCGCCCAAACCGCTGCTGACCAGAAAGCCCGCCTCGGGCGCAGGCGCCACGCCGCAGCCGTCGGCAAGCGCCGTCGTGCCCAGGCACCGGCCGCTGGCGGTGTCCCAATAGATCACCTGCCCACCCACGGGGCTGGACGTCGCGACGATGCCGCCCGAGGCATCCACCGTGACCGAGCCCACGTAGTTGCGCATGTTGCGCAGCGTCTCGGCAGGCCCTTCAAACAATTCCAGTTGCGCGCCGCGCCGATGCCGCCCGACCAGCGCGGGGCGGTCGGCCACCGGCCCCATGTACTGGCAGCCGAACCACACGCTGCCATCGCCCGCCAGCGCCAGATGCCGGATCGACAGGCGATGCAGATCAGGGGCAAGCTCCACCTTTTCCAGCAACTGCCCGCTGGCCGCATCGATGTAGGCCAGTGACGGCCGCATCGTGTCCAGGTTCAGCTCCAGCTTGCCGTAATCGGGATGCGTCAGGATGCCGCCGTTGGCCACGCAGAGCGTCTTGCCGTCGGGCATCAGCACCACTTCGTGCGGGCCGATGCCGCGCGTGTCGAACTCGCCCACCCGCCGCCACGCACCGCCCGGCGAGGCATCGTAAATGCCCAGCACGCCGCGCCCCGCTTCAAAATCGTTTTCGGTGGCGGCCAGCAGCCGCCCCTGTTCCATGAACGCACCGTGGCCGAAGAAATGACGCTCGTCCGGCATGGGCAATGCCTGCGGCTCGCCCCCATCGCGCAAGGAAAAAGCTACGGCAAAAAAGCCGGGCTGACGGCCGAACACCACGGCGCGCTGGCTCGATGCGTCGATCGCAAAACTGTGCCCGCGCGCGGGCATGGGCACCACCAACTTGTCGTGGCCCGCGTCGTCCAGCAACACCGCTTCATCGCGCCCGCCGCGCTTGCGCGCGCTCAGGTACAGCGGGCCGCCATCCGCGGGCAACACGGCAAGCGCCGCCCCGGGCGACAAGCCCAGCGCCGCGGCCAAGGTCAGAAAGCGGCGGCGGTCAATCACCATCGAGCGCATTGAATCCGATGGTGACGCCCAGTGCCGGGGCCAGGTCCTGGTCGACGATCGCCTTGGCATTCTTGATAGTCAAGGACGCCAGCTCCAACTGGCGGCGGCCGTCTTCCTCTTTCAGCGCGGCCTCAAGCGGTGCCGGCACATCCAGCAAGGTCTGCGCGGCGCTTTGCAGCTCGCCTTGCACCGACACGTCCATCCAGTCGCCGCCTGCCGGCAGCGGATACGCGCCGGCTTGGTAGAACGCCTTCAGGCTGCTCAGGTTCGCCGCCAGCAAACGCGTAGACAAATCACTGCGCCAGAACGCCGCGCGCTTGGGGCGCGCCGCATCCGGCGTTGCGCCCAGCACGGGCAGAATCTTCACATCGCGCGCGAATTGCAGGCCGGTGGACAACGCCTTCATCGCTTCCGCCGCCACTTCCTGCGGATCGCGGTACAGGTCGTTGGCGGCTTGCGGCTTGGCGAACTGCCGGCCGAATTCGCCTTGGGCGCTCCAGGCCTGCGCCACATCGCGCGAGATTCCCGTGACGTTCGCCGTCACCGCGCGGGCATAGCCGCAAGCGTAGGCAAACGTGGGTTCGCCCGTGTTCTTCAGCAGCGCCGGTTCGCCGTAAAGCACGTATTCCAGCGCGGGCAGGCCCTGCACCGCCACGCTGCGGCCGGCAAGCGCCCCCGGCGCGAGCAGCGCGTCGTCCTTTGCGGCGATCAGCTGCTGCACCTGCCGGGGCATCACGCCGCGGGTGTCGGGCCAGAACGCCAGCCGCTCAAAACGGTTGGCTTGCACCAGCGGGCCGAAGCGCAGAATCTCGACGCCGGACCAAGCCAACGCCAGATTCGTGAACGCGTCACCAACACGCGTAGCGCCCGCGGCATCCGGCTTGGCGCACCAGCTGCCCAACGCGCCATCCAACGCCGCCGCGGCATCCACCATCTTGCTGACGGCGGGCCGCGCATAATCTCGCGCCAGGCGTTCGCCCAGGTCGGCGGGCAATTGGGCCTGCGCCGCCAGCGGGGCTGCGGCCAGCAGCACGGCCGCCAACGCGGGTTTGAACACAGGCGGGAAGGATCGGGCCATCACAGCGACTCCAGGAAACGAATGAGGTCTGCGCGTTCGTCAGGCGTCATCGCCACCACGCGGTCACGCGCAGGCTTGCCCGCGCCGCCGTGCCACAGCACGGCTTCCAGCAAGGTGCGGGCGCGCCCGTCGTGCAGCCAGGTGGCGTTGGGATTCACGGTCTTGGTCAGGCCGATGCCCCACAGCGGCGGCGTGCGCCATTCGCGGCCGTTGGCCTGGCCGTCGGACACGCCATCGGCCAGGTCGTCGCCCATGTCATGCACCAGCATGTCGGTGTAGGGCCAGATCAACTGGAAGCGGTGCTCGGGCTGCTTGGCGTTGCGGCTCGTCACGTACTTGGGCACATGGCAGGCCACGCAATTGGCTTCGTAGAACAGCTTCTTGCCCGCCAGCACGCGCGCGTCGTCAGCATCGCGCCGTGCCGGTACCGCCAGATTGGTGGAATAGATGGTGACGAAGTCCATCAACTTCGCCGGGACTTCTTCCGGGCCGAAGCGCGGCTGTGCGCCGTGCGGCATGTCCAGGCATTGCTTTTGCGCGGGCGTGCAGTCGCCCGAATGCTTCGGGAACATCGGCGTCGACAGACCCATGTCGTTCGAGAACGCGGCGGCGCTTTGCTGCTCAACCGTGGGCTGACCGGCCTTCAGGTTGAAGCGGCCCAGCGCGCGCGCGCCGGTGCGCGCATCGGTCACCCAGTTGGGTTTGCCTTTGATGCCATCGCGGGTGTCGGCGCCCACGTTGGCCAGGATGTCGGCTTCGTGAATGGATTCCAGCAGGCCCAGGCCGATCATTGGCGGCGCCAGACGCGGCGAAATCTGCGTGTCGGCGCGCATCGGGCCATAGCCCAGGTTCTCGATGCGGTACGTGGGCTTCATCAGCGTGGCGGTCTCGCCACCGTTTAGCGCCACGGGTATCGGTTCGTACTCGATCTCCATGCGGCCTTCGGCCGGCAGGCCCGCCACCGCAAAGTTCTGCAACTGCACGCCGTAAATGGGTTCGGGCAGCTCGGCGATTTCACCTGCGGCAAGCTTGGGATGCCCACGGTCAGGGCCATGCGGCACGGCCAGACGCAGCAGCAGCGCCACGGCATCCGTGCGTTCCAAAGGATCGAAACCCGGCACCGTGCCGCGTCCGTCCTTGGTATGACAGGCCTGGCACGACCGGGCGTTAAATAGCGGCCCCAGGCCGTCGGACGCTTGCGTGGAGGCAGGCGCCGACACCCAGTCCTTGCGGAACAGGCCGTTGCCGACCTGGAATTCCTGGCGCCCCTCGAAGCTCATGTTCGCCGACGGCTGCGAAAAGATATCGGCGTTGATGAGCTTGTTGGTGGTCGCCGCGCCCGCCTGCATGGACTCAAAGGTTTCGACCTTCGAGAAATCGCGCGTGGGCGCGGTGATGGCGGTGACGCGTTTTTGATCTTCGGGCGTAAGGTCATCACGCCCGGCTGGCACTTCAGGTGCGGCGGCGGCGCCGGCGTGAGCCGACGCCGCCAGTACGGCGGCTAATACGAGTTTCACTTGAATACGGCGTCGGGTTTATCCAGGCTGTCGGAACCTTCGATGGCGACCTTGCCCAGGTCCAGCAGCGTGATCACGCGCTCCAGGCTGCGGGTCTGATCCACCAGGCGGTCGATGGCGGCCTGCACCACCGCGTTGCCTTCCTTGTTGCCGTCGGCAATCATCTGGTCATAGGTTTCGACCGTTTCGGCGCGCGTCTTCATGGCTTGCATGGCCGCCACGGTGGCGTCCAGCTTGGCGCGCACTTCAGCGTCCAGCTTCGGGTCCTTGGCCTTGACCAATTCCGACAGGCTGGCGCCCTTGACTTCCTTGCCGTCGATGCGCGTGTAGGCGCCCACGTACACGTTGCGGATGCCGATCTGGTCGTAGTAGTGCGAGTTGTGCGTGTTGTCCGAGAAGCAGTCGTGCTCTTCTTCGGGATCGTGCAGCATCAGGCCGAGCTTCATGCGCTCACCGGCCAGCTCGCCGTACGACAGGCTGCCCAGACCGGTCAGCATGGCGATCAAGCCCGCCTTGGGATCTTCTTCGACGGCCTTGCGCGCCGCGCCTTCCTTCTTCCAGTTGCCCACCATTTCTTCCAGATCCGTGACCAGCAAATCCGTCACGGCCTTCAGGAATTCAACGCGGCGTTCGCAGTGACCGCCCGTGCATTGCTTGGTGTCGAAATCCGTGTGCGGGCGGTTGCCCGAGTGGCGCTCTTGCGGCGTGCCCTTGCGGTCAGCCGGCGCCGGGCCGGTGCCGTTCAGGTCCTGGCCCCAGAGCAGGAATTCGATGGCGTGGTAGCCCGTGGCCACGTTGGCTTCGTTGCCGTCGGCTTCGTGCAGCACTTCAGACAGCAGCTGCGGCGTGATCTTGCTGACATCCACCGTCTTGCCGCCCACCGAAATCTTGGAATTGGCGATGACGTTGACGGCGTAGTACGCGTTCTCGTCGTTGTCGGTGCCGTACGAGGCGTCTACATAATCAATCAGGCCTTCGTCCAGCGGCCAGGCGTTAACGCGGCCTTCCCAGTCGTCAACGATGGGGTTGCCAAAGCGGTAGGCTTCCGTCTGCTGGTACGGCACGCGAGCGGCCAGCCAGGCTTCGCGGGCGGCTTTCAGTGTGTCGGGGCTGGGCTTGGCGATCAGTGCGTTGATGGCGGTGCGCAGCGTCTTGGCGGCGGTCAGCGAGTCTTCATAGCCCGCCAGCGCCAGATCCGAATAGGTGGCGACGACGGCCTTGGGTTCCACTGCGGCGTGTGCCGTTCCCCCGAATACCGCGGCTGCCAGCACCGCTCCCAAAAGCAACTTGCGCATCAACGTTCTCCCGTAACTTCGAACGGCGACCACCCCCGCGGCGGGCCGTTACGACTTTAATTTGCGGATGAGAGTGTAAACAATTTTCGTTTGATGTTCAGCGATAAGTCAGCTACCTGACGCTTTTTTGAACGTAAAACTTGAGCAATTCCGCGCAACTCCCGTGGCTGGCCCGCTACTATCCCGCTATTGCCGTCCCCGTTTTGAAGCCCATGGAACTCCGTCAACTCCGCTACTTCGTGCGTGTCGCTGAACTTGGCAGCATCGGCCGCGCCGCGCGCGATCTGGGCGTGGTGGCGTCTGCGCTCAGCCAGCAGATCAGCCGCCTGGAAAGCGAGCTGGCGACGCGGTTGCTGATGCGCACGCACACGGGGGTGGTGCCCACGGCCGCCGGCACCGCCTTTTTGCGGCAAGCCCGCTTGACGTTGCGGCACGCGGAAAACGCCGTGGCGGCGGCGCGCGAGGCGCGTTTGTCCGGCATGGTCAGCGTGGGTTTCGCCCCCACCACGGCATCGGTGCTGGCCAAGCCGTTCTATGCGGCCATGGCTGAACGCTATCCCAACGTGCGGCTGCATCTGGTCGAAGGGCTGTCGGGCAATCTGGGCGAACAGCTCAGCAACCGGCGGCTGGATCTGGCGGTGCTGTTCCAGAATGACAGCAGCCAGGGGCGCAGCGCCATTCCCGTGCTGGACGAAAAACTATTCCTGCTGGCGCAGCGCGGCATGTTCGCCTTGCCTGACGGCGAACCCGTCACCATTGCCGAACTGGCGAGCCTGCCGCTGGCGGTCACCAGCAAAGCGCACGGCCTGCGCGCCTGGGTGGAAGCCGCCTTCGAACGCGCCGGCATCGAGCCCTGGGTGGCCGTCGAAGTGGATGGCCTGACGACCTTGATGGACCTGGTGCAGGCCAACGCCATCGCCACCATCCAGCCGGGCGCCGCCGTGGCGCGGGCCGAGGCCGGGCTGCTGAACATGCACCCCATCAACGACCCCTTTCTGTACCGCCGCAACGCCGTCTATTGCATCAACGATGAAGAACTATCGCCCGCGGCGCTGGCGGCGCGCGTCGTGCTGGTGGACGTGATGCGCGCGCAAGTGCGCCACGGCGGCTGGCCGGGCGCCACCCTTCTCGATTCGTGATGCCCCCATGCCGGGCGCATGGCTAGGCCCGAGGAAGTCCCACGGATACATTGCATTCGTGAACGCTGCGGCAATGGTGCCGGGGCGACGGACCTACTCGAACGCTGATGACGACTGACTCCCGACGCCCGGGCACGCTACCCATCCCCTCCATGCGCCCGCTCTGTTCCGAGCAGGAATGGCAGGCCCGTGTCGACCTTGCCGCCTGTTATCGGCTGGTTGAGCTCTACGGCATGGCCGACATGATGGCCAACCACATCTCGGCCCGCGTGCCGGGCGAAGACAACGCCTTCCTCATCAACCCCTACGGCATGATGTACGAAGAGATCACGGCGTCCAGCCTGATCAAGGTGGACCTGGACGGCACCATCCTGGCCAAACCCGATTTCGGCGACATGGACTACGGCATCAACAAAGCCGGCTATGTGATTCACAGCGCGGTGCACGCGGCGCGCCATGAGGTCGACTGCGTGATCCACACGCACAGCTGGGCGTCGATGGCGGTGGCGTCGCTGGATTGCGGCTTGCTGCCGCTCACGCAGACGGCCATGCGCTTTCTGAAGATTGGGTATCACGATTACCAAGGCGTGGTGCTGGACCTGCAAGAGCAGGAGTCGCTGTTGAAGGATCTTGGCCAGGGCGAAGCGCTGATCCTGCGCAACCACGGCGCGCTGACCGTCGGCCGCACCGTGGGCGAGGCCTTCAACTGGATGCACCGGCTGGAGCTTGCCTGCCGCGCCCAGCTGGCCGCCATGGCCACCGGCTCGCCGTTGCGGCAGGTCAGCCCGGCCGTGCTGGAAGAAACCTGGAACAACTACCAGCCCGGCACCCGGCGCCCGTACGGCGTCATGGAGTGGCCGGCCCTGCTGCGCAAACTGGACCGCATGGACCCCGGGTTCCGGGACTGAAGTGTCGGACTGAAGTGTCGGACTAAAACCCCGGACTGAAACCCGGGGACTGAACTCCAAAGCGCCGGCCGACGTGGCGGCACGGCGCTCGCAAGCCCAAACGACAACCACGAACGGAGACAACAATGAACACTGCCCGAGCCCTGCTCGCCGCCGCAGCGGCGGCCTGCGCCTGTACCGTACCGCCCGCAATGGCGGCGGACTATCCCGACAAGCCCGTCAAAGTGATCGTGGCGTTCACCGCCGGCGGCACCACCGACACGCTGACGCGCAGCATGTCCAATGCGCTGGCGAAGAAGCTCGATCAGCCCTTCGTCGTGGAAAACAAGCCCGGCGCGGGCGGCAACATTGGCACCGAATACGTGGTGCGCGCCGCGCCCGACGGGCACACCTTGATCGTGAATTCCGTCGGCCCCATTGCGGTTAACGCGTCGCTGGCCAAGCTGTCGTTCGACCCGCTGACCGACCTGGTGCCCATGGTGCAAATCGCCACCGTGCCAAACGTGCTGGTCGTGCCGCCGTCGTCCCCCGCGAAGGACATCAAGAGTTTTCTGGCGTACGTGAAAACGGCGAAGCACCTGAACTACAGCTCGACCGGCGTGGGCACGTCGTCGCATCTGTCCAGCTACATGCTGATGGATGAGCTGGGCGTGCAAGCCACGCATGTGCCATACAAAGGCGCCGACGCGGTCAACGACCTGCTGGCCGGGCGCATCGACTTCATGTTTGCGACCATCCCATCCGTGATCGGGCAAATTCGCGCGGGCAAGCTGCGCCCGCTGGCCGTCAGCACCCTGCAACGGTCGGCAACGCTGCCCGAGCTGCCCACCATCGCCGAGTCCGGCTATCCGGGCTTTGATGCGGGTTCGTGGTTTGGCTTCTTCGGCCCCAAAGGCACGCCGCCCGCCGTGGTGGACGTGATCAACCGCGAAGTGAATGCCGCCCTGCCCTCGCTGAAATCGCAGATGCTGCACGAAGGCGCGGAACCGGTTGGCGGCACGCCCGCGCAGTTCTCGACGTTCATTCGCAGCGAACACGACAAATGGGCCGCGCTGGTGCGCAAGTTCCAACCCAATCCCAACTGAAGCCCGCCGCGGGCAGTTAACCCTAATGACGCAACACGACGACATCCGCATCCTCTGCTCGCCCGCCGCCGCTGACACGCTGCGGCAGGCGCTGCCCCATGATGGCCGGCGCTATACCCTGCGCCATCCCGAGCCCGGACAAGCCTGCGATGCGCAAGTGGCCTTTGTGTCGCGCGACATCACGGGCGCATCCACCAAGTTCAGCATCACGCCCGACACGGCGCGCTACTACGAGGCGATGCGCCACGCGCCGGCGCTGCGCTGGGTGCATGTGCATTCGGCGGGCGCCGACCGCGAGATCTATCAAAGCCTGCATGCGCGCGGCGTCACCATCACCACGTCCCAAGGCGCCACGGATGCCGTCGTGGCGCAAACCGCCATCGGCGGCGTGCTGGCGCTGGCGCGCCGGTTTCCGCTGCTGGCGGCTGACCAGCGTGACCGTGCCTGGCGTCCGCTGCTGGGCGCCCGCACGCCGCGCGACCTGTCTGGCCAGCATGCGGTGCTGGTCGGCTGGGGCGGCATCGGGCAGCGCATCGGCGCGCTGCTGATGGCGCTGGGGTTGACGCTGACCGTCGTCCGGCATTCGGCTACCGCTGTGCCACAAGCGCGCCGCACGGCGGCCTATGGCGACCTGCCGGGCCTGCTGCATGATGCCGACTGGCTGGTGCTGGCATGCCCGTTGACACCGGCCACGCGCGAACTGGTCAGCCGCGACGCCCTGGCCGCCCTGCCCGCCCACGCCATGGTGGTCAACGTGGCGCGCGGCCATGTCATCGACGAGCCCGCGCTGATCGATGCGCTTGCCCATGGCCGTCTGGGCGGCGCGTTTCTGGACGTGTTCCAGCAGGAACCGCTGCCACCGGACTCCCCGCTATGGGGGCTGGACAATGTCATCGTCACGCCGCACAGCGCGGGCTTCTCGGACGGCAACGCGGCGCGAGTGCGCGAATTGTTCCTGAATAATCTGCGCCGCTGGGCGCAAGGTGAACCGCTGATCAATCCCCTGATCGGCTGACATCGGCTGACATCGGCAAACTTCAGCTGACGCCGCTCGAAGCAAAAAAGCCCGGACCAACGTCCGGGCTTTTTGCTGTTTGCGTCGCGGCGATCAGCGTTGCAACGGCGCCTTGGCCGTTTCCTTCGCCGCCAGCAGCGCCACCGCCGTCACGGCCAACGCAGCCGCCACGTACAGCGAAATAGCCAGCGTTGAATTCCACGACTTGTACAGGCTGGCGATGATCAGCGGCGCAAACCCGCCGCCCACAATGCCCGCCAGCGTGTACGCCAACGACGACCCGGCGTAGCGCACCCGGCCCGGGAACTGTTCGGTGATGAATGCGGCTTGCGGGCCGTACATCAGAGCGTGAATCAACAGGCCCACCACCACCGCCGCGCAAATGGCGATGGGGTGCGCCGTGTCCATCAGCACAAAGAACACGAACGCCCAGATCATGCCCAGCACCGCGCCCAACAGATACACCGGACGGCGGCCGATCTTGTCGGACAGCGCGCCGCACAGCGGCACCGCGATGGCGTTGAGCGCCGCGCCCAGCATCGTCGCCGTCAGCGCCATGGGCCGCGACAAGTGCAGCACCGTCGTCACGTAGGTCAGCGTGAAAACGACCACCAGCGCATACAAGACGTCGGAGCCAATGCGCGAACCGCCCGCGATCAGCAACTGGCGCCAGTGCTGGCCCAGCACTTCCTTGATGGGCGTGCTGGCGGTTTCCCGCTTTTCTTCCATCTCCCGAAACACCGGCGTTTCTTCGACGCCGCGGCGCAGCCACAAGCCGAACATCACCAGCGCCACGCTGGAGACGAACGGCACGCGCCAGCCCCACGACTGAAAATCTTCCGCGCTGAGAAATGCGGTGACGATGGCGATGAAGCCCGTGCCGATCAGCGTGCCGCACGACGGCCCAACCTGCGTGAACGAGGCGTTGCGGCCACGTTGGTGCGGCTTGCCATGTTCCATCGACAACAGCACCGCGCCCGCCCATTCGCCGCCCAAGGCCACGCCCTGCACGAAGCGCAACGCCACCAGCGCCACTGGCGCCCAGACGCCCCACGAGGCATAGGTGGGCAGCAGCCCCATCAGCCCGGTCGAAATGCCCATGATGACCAGGGTGGCAACCAGCACGAACTTGCGGCCCAGGCGGTCGCCCAGATGGCCGAAGACGAAGCCGCCCAGCGGCCGCGACACATAGCCCACCGCGTACGTCGAGAAGGCCAGGATGGTGCCCGTCAGCGGATCGAACGACGGGAAGAAGATCGAGTTGAAGACCAGCGCCGCCATCAGGTTGTAGATGGTGAAGTCGTACCACTCCAGTGTGGTGCCGACCGAGCTGGCCATTGCCAGCCGGCGCATCTTGTTGGGCGCACCGGCGGTGTCGGCCGCGGCCGACGCCGCGGGCAAGGTGTGTTCAGCCATGAGGTTCCCCTTGTTTTGTGATTCAGTGTTAGCGCAGATCGGACGCGTTCAGCTTCCAGCCCAGCTCAAGCAGCCAGGCTTGGGACGCGTCGGTCTTGAAGGCGGCGGCGGCCTGGTCACGCAAGGCCAATGCGCCCGCTTCGGTGCTGGCTTCCACGATGAAGATCGGCGCCAGCTGGCGCTGCTCGGTGGATTCACGCGGCAGCGGCGTGCTGAGCACCGGGTCAGGCACCAGCAGGTACGACTGCACGAAGCCATCCGCGCCTGACAACATCAGGCCCAGCTCGCGCGCCTGCACGATCAAGGCTTCGGCGGTATCCGTCATCGGCAAGGGCAGCACCACCAGTTGGCTGCCGCTGCCCGCGCCGATGACGGCTTCGACCGCGCACACGCGGCGCATCGGGTCGCGCATGCGGTCCAGGTTGGCCACCGACCACGGCGTCTGGCGTTCGAACGCGGCGCGGTAGTCGGCGGTGGTGAAGGCGCCCAGCGATTCGGTGCGGTACAGGCCCAGGTACTTGCGCCCGCCGTGGCGCGACACATAGCGTGCGCCAGACAGAAAGCCGGGAATGCGCACGCGTTCTTCCACGTGTTCGCGGTCGTACCAGCGGTTGAAATCGGGTTCGTCGGCGGCGGCCACGTCAGAAGCGACGAACAGCAGGCCATTGGGAAGCGAGGCAGAGGCGGCGGAATAGCTCATAAGCGGAAGACCAGGGTTCCAACAATTTCGGAAGGCCCAATCTTCGTCCGCCAGGCGGGGCGGCGACAAACGAGTAATTCTTCCTCACGGCAACAGAATTACTGAGCGCCACCCTAGGGATAACACTATTGCGCAGACCCGAAACGCGGCGCCACCACCGATGTCGTGAACTGGTCAGACGCGCGGCTGGCCAGCTCCGCCACCAGCCGGATGGCGTCCGACCCGGCGCTTTCCAGATAGCTCACCACCAGCAATTGCGGCGGCACGGGCACGTCACTGCGGATGACCTGCACTTCGCCGCGCGCCACGTATTCATACATGGGCGGCAGCGGCACCAGCGCCCGGCCAAAGCCGCTTTTCACCAGCCGCGCCAACGCCGACATCGAGCTCACGCAGTGCACCTTGCCTTGCGGCATGCCCGCTTCGCGATACAGCGCCTTCAAGGCCTCATGCGGTTGCGAACCCGGGCTCATCGTCAACACCGGCTCGCTCAGCAGTTGCTGCACGGTCAGCGATGGCTCGTCGCCCGCCGGCCCCACCCAGCCCATTTCCATCGGCAGGCAGGCGGTGCTGATGATGCCCGTGTCGCTGAGCAAATCGGTTTGCAGGGCGATGTCCAGCGTGCCTTCGCGCAAGCCGCGATGTAGTGCGCGCGTGGTTTCGGATGTCAGCTGCACCTCGATGCCGGGATACGTGGACTTCAGGTTCGTCAGGAAACCGATCAGCCACGTGTGCACCACGGTTTCGATCGCGCCAATGCGGACCAGGCCGAACACTTCGTCGCCGCGCTTGCCCAGCGACAGGATCTGCTGGCGGATTTCCAGCAGCCGTTCGCCGTAGTCCAGCAGCCGCGTGCCCACGGCAGTCAAACGCAATTCCTTGGCGTCGCGCTCGAACAGCCGCGCGCCGATATCTTCTTCCAGCGAGGCGATGCGATTGGCCACGGCGGCCTGGGTGATGTGGAGACGGTCGCTGGCGGCCCGGAAACTGCCCAGGCGCGCCGACCAGAGAAAGGCTTCGACGAAACGCGTATTCATGATCCATGCGCCGCGTGACGGCGCTCAACTCTTTTGCAAGCTCCGCGGCGGCGGGCCACGGCATGGCGACCATGCTACCGCCTTCCAGGCCGCTGCGCCGTGGCTGCTGCGGCCTGGAAGGCGCTAGCGGCTGCTTCTGGCGGACTGCCGCCGCGTTATGTCCCCTTCTATGGTGCGGCATGCACCAATGTGGCGCGCGCAAGGCACCAGCCCGATGCCCCGCGCCCCCGCGCCCCAGGGCGGAGCCGGCTTGCGCAAACCTGGCACGCGTTTTGCTTGATGACTGGTATGCAAGCTTGTCTACAAGACAGGCAACCGATCACTGCAACCCAGAACTCACCCCGCGCCCTTCAGGAGCCCTCATGATCAACCGCAATGCGCCCTTCGCTTTCAACGCCACCCGCCGCCGCCTGATCCAAGGCGCCGCAATGGGCGCCGCGACGCTGGCCGCGCCCGCCCTGGTGCGCGCGCAATCGGGCCCGGTGATCCGCATCGGCTTTTGGCCGGTTGCCGCCGGCCTGCCGTTCTACGCCGCGGTTGAGAAAGGCTATTTCAAGGAAGCGGGCCTGAACGTCGAACCGCTGAAGTTCGCCGGCGCGCAGCAGGTCATGGAAGCCATGCTGGCGGGCCGCGCAGACGGCAGCGCCAACGGCACGGGCTCGGCCAACCTGGCCATTGGCGAAATCGCGTCGCCGGGCTTGTTCAAGATTTTTGCGTCCAACCCCAGCAACGCCAAGAACGTGCTGGATGAGTTCATCGTCGCGAAAGACAGTCCCATCAAATCCATAGCAGACCTCAAGGGGAAAAAGGTCGGATCTGGACCCGGCATCCAGAACGCCACGCTGGCCAAAGCAGTACTGGAGCGCGCCGGCGCAACCGGGGCAACCGTGGTCGAGTTGGCAATCAGCCAGCACGTCGCCGCGGTTGCCGCCGGCCAGTTGGATGCGTGCTACACGCTGGAGCCCACGGGCACGGTGGGCCGGTTGAACGGCACCACGCGCGTGCTGGAAACGGGCGTCATCGCCAAGTACGTATTGGGCGATCCGATGGCGCCGTGGTTCGGCGGATCGGCTTCGCTGACCACCGCCTTCCTGAAGAAGCACCCCGAGGAAAGCAAGAAATTCATCGCCGCCTATGCGCGCGGCATCGAACTGATCCGCACCAAGCCGGCCGAAGCGCGCCCCTTCATGAAGGGCTACACCGCCATCGAAGGCCCCATGACCGAAGAAGTGCCGCTGGCCGCCTACACGCTCTACAACGAGTTCACGGCAAGCGACATCCAGTACTTCCAGAAATTCTTCGACCTGTTCACCGACAAGGGCATCTTTGCGCAAAAGGTCGACGTGTCGAGCATGCTTTACAAGGGCTGACCCATGCCAGCAACGACCGCAACTTCCGCAGCGGCAGCGGCAACGGGAAGCACCGTGGCCGTGGCCGTCGCACCAACGAAGGCATCGAGCGCCATGACATCCCCCTCCGCCACGAGCGCTGCGCCCGCCAAGCAGCCGCCTCGCAAATTCAACGGGACGCGGTTTCTACCGCTGATCGGCCCTCTGGCGCTGTTCATCGTGTGGGATCTGGTGGTGCGCCTGCAACTCGTCAGCCCCGTGCTGCTGCCCACGCCCAGCGCCACCATCGTCGCGCTGGTCAAGGGCCTGGCGGGCGGCCCGCTGCTGTGGGACTTCCTGGCGTCCTTGAACCGCACGTTGCAGGCGTTCGTGATTGCCGGCGTGATCGGCGTGCCGCTGGGCGTGCTGTTGGGCAGTAATGAAAAGGCGTATCGCAGCGTTGAGTTCCTGGTGGATTTCTTCCGCTCGACGCCGTCGTCTGCGCTGATCCCGTTGTTCCTGATGATCTTCGGCGTGACCGACATGAACAAGATTGCCATCGCCGCGTTTGCGGCCGTGCTGGTGATTCTGTTCAACAGCGCCTACGGCGTCATCAATGCGCGCAAGCAGCGCGTGATGGCGGCGCGGGTGATGGGCGCCTCGCGTTGGCAGATCTTCAAAGACGTGCTGATCTGGGAAAGCCTGCAACCCACGTTCGTAGGCCTGCGCAGCGGGGTGTCGATGGCGCTGGTGATCGTGATCGTGGCCGAGATGTTCATCGGCTCCGACAGCGGCCTGGGCAATCGCATCATCAATGCCCAGCAGGTGTTGAACGTGCGCGAGATGTACGCGGCTATCTTGGCCGCGGGCGCCTTGGGCTATGTGCTGAACATCCTTTTTCTTGTGCTGGAAAAGCGCGTGGTCCATTGGAGCGGCCGATAAATGTCCACCGTCATCAACCCCATCATCGCCCCCGGCCCTGCCGCCGCGCCCTTTGCGCCCGGCCCGCTGGGCACGCACATCACCATCCGCGGCCTGACCAAGTATTTCGCGGGCTGGCCGCTGTATGAAGACTTCAACCTGGACATCCCCAAGGGCAAGATCGTCTCGGTGTTCGGCCCCAACGGCTGCGGAAAATCCACGCTGATCAACATGATCGCGGGGCTGATTCCCATCGACGCAGGCGAGATCCTGTTCGACGGCAAGTCGCTGGCGCAGACGAAGATCGGCTACGTGTTCCAGAACTATCGCGAGGCCATGTTCCCGTGGCTGCGCACCATCGACAACATCGCGTACCCGCTGCGTCTGGAAGGCCGCAGCAAGGCCGAAGTGGATGCGCGCGTGGAAGAGCTGGTGGCGTCGTTTGACGTCAAGTTCGACCTGAAGCGGTATCCCTATGAATTGTCGGGCGGGCAGCAGCAGACGGCGTCCATCATGCGGGCGCTGGCCCCCGGCCCAGAAGTGCTGTTCCTGGACGAGCCGTTCTCGGCGCTGGACTTCGAGATGACGCTGTTCATCCGCGAAAAACTGCAAGAAGTGTTCTTGCAGACGGGCACGACCATGCTGCTGGTGTCGCACGACCTGGAAGAGGCTGTGTACCTGGCGGACCAGGTGCTGCTCTTGACCAAGCGGCCCACGCGCGTGGCCGAGATTCTGGACTACACCGACGCCCGCCCCCGCACCGTGGAAACCTTGTCGGAACCCAGCTTCATCCAGATGAAGAAACTGAGCCTGGAGATTTTCCAGCGCGAAGTGCGCAAGTGATTTTGAGTACGCTTTAACCCCCAGCAGCAACCATCCAGTCTATCGGGAGCATCCGCCATGACCCAGGAAACCATCGATCAATACGTGCGTAGCGCCTTGGCGTTATCGGGCTACGCGTTGCGCGAATCCACCACGGCGGAAGTCGTGCAGCAGTTCTCGCGCATCCACGACATTGCGGCCAGCTTCGTTGACGAGCCGCTGCCGGTGGAACTGGAATCGGCTTCGGTGTTCCGTCCGTGAGCGGCCCCGCCATCGACATCGCCCGCCAGGTCGCCAGCGGCGAACGCACCGCCGTTGCGGTGCTGGACGCCACGCTGGCCGGCGTGCGCGCGCGCGATCCCCACTACAACAGCTTCACGCTGGTCACCGAAACCCGCGCGCGCCAGGAAGCCGCCGCCATCGACGCGCGCCGCGCTCGCGGCGAGGCCTTGCCGCCGCTGGCGGGCGTGCCGTACGCCGTCAAGAATCTGTTCGACATCGCCGGCGAAGTGACGCTGGCGGGCGGAAAGGTCAACGCGTCCAATCCCCCTGCCCGCCACGATGCCCGCCTGGTCACGCGTCTGCGCGACGCGGGCGCCGTGCTGATCGGCGCGCTGAACATGGACGAGCACGCCTACGGCTTCACCACGGAAAACTCACACTACGGCGCCTGCCACAACCCGCATGACGTGACCCGCATTGCGGGCGGTTCGTCCGGCGGCAGCGCGGCCGCCGTCGCGGGCGGACTGGTGCCGCTGGCGCTGGGGTCGGATACCAATGGCTCCATCCGCGTGCCGGCGTCGCTGTGCGGCATCTTCGGCCTGAAGCCCACCTATGGCCGCCTGCCGCGCACGGGGTCGTTTCCCTTTGTGGGCAGCCTGGATCATCTGGGCCCCTTCGCGGCCAGCGCCAGCGACCTGGCCGCTGCCTATGACGCACTGCAAGGGCCGGACGCGGATGACGCCGCGTGCGCGCAACGCGCGGCTGAGCCCGTGCTGCCGACGCTTGCCCACGGCGCGCGCAAGCTGCGCGTGGCGGTGCTGGGCGGCTACTTCCATGACTGGGCCGGCCCGCAAGCCCGCCGCGCCGTCGAGATCGCCGCGCGTGCGTTGGACGCCACCGCCATCGTCGAACTGCCCGGCGCCACGCAAGCCCGCGCCGCCGCGTTCATCATCACGGCAGCCGAAGGCGGCGCCTTGCATCGCGGCAAGCTCATCTCGCACTACGACGACTACGAACCCAATTCGCGCGACCGCCTGGTGGCTGGCAGCCTGGTGCCTGCGGCCTGGGTGCAGCAGGCGCAACGCATCCGCTACCGCGTCTATCGCGAGGCGCTGGCGCTGTTCGACCAGTACGACGTACTGATCGCGCCTGCCACACCCGTGTCGGCCACGCCCATCGGCACCGACTGGCTGACGCTGGCCGGCAAGGAACTGCCCGCGCGCGCCAGCATGGGCTTGTTGACGCAGCCCATCTCGTGCATCGGCCTGCCTGTCTGCACCGCGCCCACCTGGCCGGAAACGGAACAGGATGGCCACTTGCCGTTAGGCGTGCAACTGATCGGCGCGCCCTGGCGCGAGGCCGATTGCCTGAGCGCCGCCTATGCGCTGGAACAAGCCGGCGCCGCACGCGTGCGGCCCGTCTGACCGATCAGCCACTTCGCCACGTTCTCACGCTCGATTCGCACCCAAGGCCACGCAATGGAAACCGCTTTCGCCGCCATCGACATGCCGCGCACCCTGGCCGATTCGGCCTATAGCGCGCTGAAACGCGACATCCTTGATTTCCGGCTAGCGCCGGGCGACCGCTTCACCGAAACCGAAATCGCCGACCGCTTGCAGGTCAGCCGCACGCCGGTGCGCGAAGCCTTGTTCCGGCTCGAGCGCGAAGGCTATCTGGAAGTGCGCCAGCGCAACGGCTGGCTGGTGAAGCCGCTGGACTTCAACACGCTGGATCACTTCTACGAATTGCGCAGCGTGCTGGAAACCGCCGCGGTGCACGCGTTGTGCGCGCCCGGCCAGGGGCCAGACCCGCTACGCGCGCTGCAATCGCTGGCGGACGTCTGGCTGGTCGATGAGAGCGGCCATTCGAGCGACGGCGAATGGCTGGCCGACCTGGACGAACGCTTCCATATCGACCTGGTGGCGGCGGCCGGCAACCCCGAGATCTCGCGCGTGCATCGCGCGGCCACGGAACGTATCCGCATTGTGCGCAGGCTGGACTTCACGCAGCAGGACCGCATCCACAAGACATATGAGGAACACGGCGCGATTCTGCGCGCCGTGCTGGCTCGCGATGCGGCCAGCGCCGTGCCGCTGCTGCAAGCGCATATCCAGGACAGTCAGAACGCCGTGCGCAAGATCACCTTGCACCGGCTGTATTCCACGCGCCATGCGAAGGCGGCATGACGCGCGGAGCACGCTGCGTGTTTCCCCGCAGAACGCGCGCAACACGCTGAGTGTTTCGCCGCATAACGCGCGCAGCACGCTGAGTGTTTCGCCGCATAACGCCCCGCATCACGCCCCGAATCACCCCGCGCGCAGCCAGCGTTGCAGCACGCGCGAGATGACGGGGATGCAGATGAACACCATGATCGGCGTCAGGATCACGCTTGTGATCAGCACGCGCCAGAACACCGGCAGGATGCTCAAGTGCTCGCTGACCAGAATCGAGAACACCAGCAGCACCGGAAAGTAAGCCAGCCAGATGCTGACGGCTTGCTTCCAGCGCGGCGGCGCGCTGGCGGCGGTGGGCGCGAACCAGCTGTCCGTGCCGCTGACCTTGCGTTCATGGCTGGCGCGTACCAGCTTCGCGCCGCGTTCCAGCCACATGCGCCGCGGCAGCGACTTTTCCCAACGGTTCAGGCTCGCCTCATCCGTGAAGCGCAGCACGATCTGATATTGGTCGCCGCCTTCGGGCGGTTGCAGCACGCCCGAGCCCAGAAAGCCGGGAAAGCCCGCCGCCAGAATTTCGCCCTGGCGCATCCAGGACAGAAAATCGCTATAGCGTTCAGGCGCAATATGGCGGGTGACCAGCATGGTGACCGGGGCGGAAACAGCGGAACTGGACATGATGGAACTCCTGGGCAGCGGGTGTAGCTTGTTATGTCGTGCGGTGCAGTGCGGACATCGTGCGGACGCAGTGCAAATGCAGTCTGAATGCAGTGCGCAAAATGCAGTCTGAATGCGTACGAATGCAGTAGTAACCCTAGCAAGCTGCGTGCCAGGTATTCGGCATCGCTTTTTCCCCCGGGGCGAGTGCGTATCAACGGAGCCCGTTGGAATTGACGCACCGCAGCAGACACCATATTGGTGATTACCCCTACAACTCGCACTGTTTTGGTGCAACCGGAGTCTTACGCATGGATATCAATTTGCCCGACGTCGTGGCTGAAGTGACAGCCGCATTTGAGCAGTATGAAACGGCGCTGGTCGCGAACGACGTCGAGGTGCTGGACACGCTGTTCTGGAACAGCCCGCATACGCTGCGCTACGGCGCCAGCGAAAACCTGTATGGCTACGATGCCATCCGCGCATTTCGCGCCGGACGTTCGCCGCAAGGCCTGGCCCGCCGCGTGCTGCGCACCGCCATCACCACCTACGGCACCGACTTCGCCACCGCCAACCTGGAATTCCAGCGCGACGGCAGTGACCGCATTGGCCGTCAGAGCCAGACATGGATGCGCACACCGCAAGGCTGGCGCGTGGTGTCCGCGCATGTCAGCCTGATGAGCTGAAGCGTTGGCCGGACCGCGCAGGGCACGGCATAACACTGAAGCGTTGGCCGCACCGCGCTAAACGCGGCATAACAATATGTGCAATCAGGATTGAGCACGTCACCGTCCAGGTCTACACTGGACTTTCCCTTTTCCGTTGGAGCCCCCACCCATGAGCACATACAAGATTGCGGTTTTCGTCGGAAGCCTGCGTGCCGCATCGATCAATCTGCGACTGGCGCGTGCGCTGGAAAAGCTGGTCCCTGCCGACTTCAAGTTTGAGTATGTGAGCCTGGGCGACATCCCGCTCTACAACCAGGACAACGAGAACAACCTGCCCGCGCCGGCCGCCAAGCTGAAGCAACAGATCGCCGATGCGCAAGGCATCCTTTTCGTCTCCCCCGAACACAACCGTTCGCTGCCCGCCGCACTGAAAAACGCCATTGACTGGGGCTCGCGCCCGTGGGGCCAGAACTCGTGGCCGGGCAAAGCCGTGGGCATTGTCGGCGCCTCGCCCAGCGCTGCGGGTACCGCGATGATGCAGCAGCACCTGCGCAACATCCTGGCCGCCGAAGGCGCCAACGCGCTCACCACACCGGAAGTGTTCTTGCAGTACGCAGAAGGCCTGGTCGATGATCAGTTCACCATCACCAACGAAGGCACGCGCAAATTCCTGCAAGGCTGGATCGACCGCTACGTCGACTGGGTCAAGAAACAGAACGCCTGATCGCCGCCGCTGCCGGCAGCGCGCAAGCCTGCCGGCGCCGATCGCCCGATCTACCTCCGGGCGATCAAGCCCCCCGATACGTCGGGGGGCTTTTTTTTATAGGACGAATCCGTCACTGCACGCCACGCGTACGGCCGAGCCACTGACTATCATTCAAGGGTTCAGTGGCTTGCCATGCATTTTGGCGGAGGAGTGATGGTCATCCCGTTCTTGATACTCAGCCCACTTGCGATGATGTGGCTGTTGGCGCTCTGGCATCACCCGCCTGCACGACGGCAAGTCCGCGTTGTGTGGCACATTTTCTTGCACGCCCTGACAAAGCCCGTAGGAAAACAGCGGGATGCCTTTGCACACTTCTTCGCTGGCATCGCGATTGCAAGCGGGGTGGGCGCCACCTCCGTCGCATTTGAGACCCACCCGGAACTAACGGCGTGGACATGGTATTTAAAACTCGCCGCGCTGATTGTGGTGCTGATTGTGGCGTTGTCGCTAGCCAGCCTTTGCTACATCAGGCACCACCCTCGCAGGCATCAAGGAGACAAACATGGTGTTCGGTACCCTCGTTATGGTGGGCTTGTGCGCCGCCCTGATCGTCTTCGGCTTGTACGTCGGCACCAACATCATCAAGGCTGACCGCAAGGCGCGGCTCCAGGAATTGCGGCGCCGCCGGCAATGGCGCCGGCCTGTATAACCGGCGCGATAAGCCGTGCCCAGCGGATAGGCTCCACACTTATCCCCGCCAACTGTGGAGAAGGTTGAGGACAGTCTTGGGGTAGAGTCAAAATTCCCTGCCCTGCCAAGCACTTGCAAGGGCTGATCAAACACTGCGCAATCCTCCTTTTGGATGAGTTTTGGCGTGTTTATTCACAAAAAGCCTGGATGTCCGTCCAGGCTTTTTTCATACCTGCTTTCACCTGTGCATTTGTCCCAGCATTCTGTGGACAAGCATGAGGACAGTCTGAGGGCAGGTCGGAAATAGCCTGTGATATCAATGTCCTGCAAGGGGTGGTCAAGAAAGGCCCATTGCCGCGTTTTGACGCCCCGGGTTGTCCCCGCCAAATGTGGATAAGCCTGAGGACAGTATGCCGGTACTCGCGAAAAACCTTTGCACACCAACGACTTGCAAGATGCGGGCAAGAAACGCTCAACAGCGCATCATCGCCGCCCTGCCCGCCAGACCCTCGCCGCACTCGCCATCCGCTGGGGATAACGGCATAGGCTTGTCCCCATGGAATGTGGACAAGCCTATGAACAGTCGGATAACAAGCCTGAAAAGTCCTTACCCGACAAGCACTTGGAAGGCGTGATCAAAAAAGACGCAGCGACGGAATTACTTGTCGCCTTCCAGACGCATGCCGATCTTCAAACCGACCTGCCAGTGCGCCACTTTGCCGTCCTTGATGTGGCCACGCACTTCGGTGACCTCGAACCAATCCAGATTGCGCAGCGTTTCCGAAGCACGCTCGATCGCTTTCGCGATGGCGTCGTCGGTGGACTTGGTGGAAGAACCCACCAATTCTATTTGCTTGTACACATGATTCGACATAGCTCGTCTCCGCTAAGGGGGGTGAGTTGTGAATCGCCGGCGTGCGGCCATGTTCCGGTGCTTACGACCGGCAATTCATTCGAACACACAGCATACGCCCGCAGCGCTATCGTGGTGTTACGAGTTCCGTCGCACGGTCTCGACTCGCGACGCACTCTGTTTTTTCAACTCGGCAAGGAGACCACCATGCCAGAAAGAAAAACACTGGAACGGGCCAAGCGCGACAAGCGCGAGGGCAAGTCGGCATCCACGCAGGCCGGCGAATTCGTGCGTGAAGAAATTGACCATGTGCGCGAAGGCAAGCACGGCGTGCGGTCCAGCAAGCAGGCGATTGCGATCGGGCTGTCCAAGGCGCGGCGGGCAGGGGTGAAGCTCCCGGCGTCTAAAAGCGCCAGCCCCGCCACGAAGCGCAAGGCCGAGCAGGATTCCCATGCGGCCAAGGACGGCCACGCCAAATCCACGACACGGTCACGCGCCACCACCACCGCCTTGAAGAAGGAAAGCGCCAAGCCGGCATCACGTGCCGCGTTGTCGCGGCAGGCCAGCAAGACCGCCAGCCGTCGCACTGCGGCTGACCGGTCTGCCGCGGCGAAAAAGGCGGCCGCCACGAAGGGCGCTGCCGGCCGGTCGGCGGCGGCGAAGAAGGCGGCCCACACGCGTGCAATGAACAAGCGGGCGGCAAGCGGCCATCAACGCGCGGCGCATTGAACGGTGGACGATCGCCCGATGCGCAGCAGCCGCGACCTGTATCAGCCGCAAGACGCGTCGATCCGATACGCATATGTCCGATGCGCATCTGTCCGATGCGCGTCTGTCTGAAACGCGTCTGTCTGAAACGCGCCCGCTCCGATGCCCCCTAGCCCGCGTCGAACTGCCTGAAGCGTTCCTGCAAAAACTCGCGCATGCGTTTGACGGCGGGTGACAGCAGCATGCGATGCACGCACAGCAGGTAGAGCGGCGACGGCTCGGTGACGTAGTCGGGCAGCAGTTCAACCAGCCGGCCCGCGCGCAGGTCGGACAGCACGTCGTAACGCGACTTGTAGGCGATGCCGTGGCCGGCCAGCGCCCAGCGGCGCACCAGGTCGCCATCGTCGCCGACGCGGTCGCCCTTGATGGGCACGGTGGTACTGGTGCCGTCGCGTTCGAACGTCCAGCGGTCGTGCAGGGTTTCGCCCAGCACGAAGGACAGGCAATTGTGGCGGCGCAGGTCAGCCGGTGCTTGCGGCACGCCATGGCGCGCCAGATACGCGGGTGATGCACACACCACGCGGCGGTTGTGTTCGGCCAGCGGCAAGGCCACCAGCGCGGAATCGTTGGGCGTGCCGTAGCGGATGGCGATGTCGACCGGCTGGCGGTACAGATCCGCAAGCCGGTCGCTGATGCGCACCTGGAAGCTCACGCGTGAATGCTGCTGCTGAAAGTCATCCAACCACGGCAACAGCACATTGCGCCCCAGGTCAGACGGTATGGAAACGGACAGCGTGCCGGAGATGGCGGTCTTGTCGCGCGCCATGGCGTTCTTGCCTGCTTCCAGCGTCGAAATCGCCGAGCGCGCGTACTCCAGGTAACGCTCGCCGTCGCCGGTCAGGCGCAGGCTGCGTGTCGAGCGCACGAACAATCGGGTCTCAAGCGTCAGTTCCAGGCGTTTGAGCGCAGCACTGGCGACGGCGGGCGTCAGATCCAGTTCCCGCGCGGCGGCCGAAAAACTGCCGTGGTCGGCCGCCGCCACAAAGATCCTCAAGTCCTCGAACCGGACCATGATTGCCCCATTTTCAAAAAATTATTGAAACTGAGTGCGATGCTAGCCGGTTTTTCATCGCTGCAGAGTGGGTAATCATGGACCCGTTCCCCCACATTCCTGGAGTCACCGCAATGAAGATCGAACTGAACGGCAAGAAGGCCCTGGTCACCGGATCGTCCGGCGGCATCGGGCTGGCCATCGCTTTCGGGCTGGCTGAAGCAGGCGCAGAAGTCGTGCTGCACGGGCGCAGCGCCGACAAGCTGGCGCATGCAGCCGCCGCCATCACGCAGAAATTTCCGAACGCCAAGATCGGCACCGTGCAAGCCGACCTGGCCACCGCCGACGGCGCGGCTTCGCTGTCCGCCGCGCATCCCGACGTGGACATCCTGGTCAACAACGCCGGATTCTTCGCGCCCAAGTCCTTTACCGAAATCACCGACGACGACTGGCAGCAGATGCTGGACACCAACGTCATGAGCGGCATCCGGCTGTCGCGCTACTACCTGCCGCGCATGATGGCGGCCAACTGGGGCCGCATTGTCTTCATCTCTAGCGAATCCGGCGTGCAGATTCCCGCCGAGATGATCCATTACGGCGTCAGCAAAACCGCGCTGCTGGGCGTGTCGCGCGGCTTGGCCGAACTCACGGCCGGCACCGGCGTCACGGTCAACGCCGTGTTGCCCGGCCCCACGCGTTCCGAAGGCGTGTCGGATTTCTTCGCCGAAATGGCCAAGGAGCAAGGCGTGTCGCAAGACGAGATGGAACGCGACTTCATCGCCCAGCATCGCCCGACGTCGTTGCTGCGCCGCCTGGCCACGGTGGACGAAGTGGCCAACATGGTCGTCTACACCTGCTCCACCCAGGCCGCCGCCACCAATGGCGCGGCGCTGCGCGTCGATGGCGGCGTGGTCCGCTCCATCCTCTAAGCAATCGCCCCTAACTCTCAAACGAGCCGCATCCCCATGAAAGCCATCGCCTATTTCAAGAACCTGCCCGCGGACAACGCCGACGCACTGCAAGACATCACCCTTGACGCCCCCACCCCCGGCGACCACGACCTGCTGGTCGACGTACACGCCATTTCCGTCAACCCCGTGGACGTGAAGATCCGCGCCAACCGCGCCCCCAAAGACGGCAAGCCCGAAGTCATCGGGTGGGATGTCGCAGGGGTGGTGCGTGCAGTGGGCGCCAAGACCAGCCTGTTCAAGCCGGGCGACCGCGTCTGGTACGCCGGCGCGCTGAACCGGCCGGGGGCCAACAGCGAGCAGCACGTGGTGGACGAACGCATCGTCGGCCGCATGCCCGAGAGCCTGGACTTCGCTCAGGCCGCGGCGCTGCCGCTCACCACCATCACCGCCTGGGAACTGCTGTTTGACCGGTTGCGCGTGCTGGACAACAACGCCCCCAGCCAGCGCACCCTGCTCATCATCGGCGCAGCCGGGGGGGTGGGATCGATCCTGACGCAACTGGCCCGTCAACTGACCGGCCTGACGGTGATCGGCACCGCCTCGCGCCCCGAGACTCAGGCGTGGGTGCGCGAACTGGGCGCGCACCACGTGATCGACCACAGCAAGCCGATCACGGATGAACTCAAACGCATCGGCGTGAACCAGGTGGATTTCATTGCCGGCCTGACCCACACCGACAAGCACTTCCCGCAGCTGGCGGAGGCGATTGCGCCGCAGGGCAAGATCGCGCTGATTGACGACCCCGCCGCCATCGACGTGCGCCTGCTGAAGGGCAAGTCTGCGTCGCTGCACTGGGAGTTCATGTTCGCGCGGCCGCTGCACAATACGCCCGACATGATCGCTCAGCACGAACTGCTGAACCAGGCCGCCCGCCTGATCGACAACGGCACGCTGCGCACGACGCTGGGCGAGCACTACGGCACGATCAACGCGGCCAACCTGCGCCGCGCACACGCCTTCATCGAAAGCGGCAAGGCGCAAGGCAAAGTGGTGCTGGAAGGGTTCTGACCCCGAAAGCCTGGCGAGACCTCCGGGCGGGGTTACGCCCGGGTGTAGTCCCGGGTGTAGTCCCGGGTCCAGTCCGGGGCTTAGCCCAAGGATTTCACCCGGCGGTTTCGCCCCGGTTTCGCCAAACCCTCTCGCCAGCGCCGCCCGAAAGCAGTACAACCTCGTTCGACCCTGCCCCACGCACCTTGAACGGAGTTTCCCCTGCTTGCCCATCTCATAGACCAGACGCTGGAACCGGTCCTCTGGGCCATGGTCGCGTTCACGTTGCTGATGCTCCGGCTCTTTCCACTGCAAGGGTGGAAGGCCATCATCGTCGCAGGGTTTTCGGCGGGGCTGGTGTTCGACACCATTCAATTCCGCGTCGGGCCGCCGCGGCTCTGGGACGCGCAGGTGCTKGCGTCGGTTCTGGCCGCCCTGGCCGTCGCCACCGTACTGGGAACTGCCTTCCACCTGCTGCAACGCGCCCGCGCCGCGCGGCTGCCTGCCAGCCGATAAGCGCGGCCTTCGCAGAACTGTTCTGCGTAACGGTGGGGTAATCGGCAAGTCCGATAAAAATTATCATCGACGACAGTGACAACCCAAGGCTGGCGAACTAGCGCCAGCCGCCCCAGCTGCCCATGACAAGACGCAAAGCCGGCCCGCAGAAGGCTCGGACAGGCATGGCGGCGGGAACAAGGAGACAGACAATGTTCAAGCTCACGCGCCGCGGCTTCATCGCGGCCGGCACCCTCATGATGCTTAGCCCGGCACTGCGCGCCGCCCCCAAGCCCGTGACCCTGATCGTGCCTTACGCCGCGGGCGGCCCCAATGACAACTTCGCGCGGCTGCTGGCCGAAGGCATGAGCGCGCAGTTGGGCGTGCCGTTCATTGTCGAGAACAAGCCTGGCGCCAACGGCATCATCGGCGCTGCCCTGGTTGCGCGTGCGCCCGCCGACGGCAACATGCTGCTGATGGGCGGCTCCGGCCCCGTGTCGCTGAACGTGCTGCTGCGCCCCAGCCTGCAATACCGCTTCGACAGCTTCGATTCGGTGGCCATGATGTTCGATGGGCCATTGACCATCACCGTGCCCGCCACCATTGGCGTGAATTCCATCGCCGACCTGGTCGCCTATGCCAAGAAAGAAAACCGCGCGCTGACCTATGGTTCCTTGGGGCCGGGCAGCGTCACCGATCTGTACGGGCTGATCCTGTCGAAGACGCTGGGCATCCCGCTGACCGCCGTGCCATACAAGAGCACGCCGACGAGCCTCATCGACCTGATCACCGGCCGCAACGACTTGTCTTACATGACGCCCATCGCGCTGGCCGATCACCAAAAGGCCGGCGCCGTGAAGATCCTGGCCTTGACGACCGATCAACGCGACCCTGCCCTGCCCGATGTGCCATCGGTGGCCGAGCTGGGCTATCCGCAATTGAAGGCCAGCTACTGGACGGGCCTGCACGCTCCCAAAGGCACGCCCGCCAATGTGATCCAGGCCTATTCCGCCGCCGCCATCAAGACAGTTCAATCCGAGAGCTTCCGCCAATTGCTCGTCACCAACGGGCAGACCGAGAAAGCCGGCGGCCCGCAAGCCCTGGACGCCCAACTGGACGCCGACCGCCAATACTGGGGCAAGGTCATCCAGGAAAACCACATCGTTCTGGACTGAACGACAGGTTTCCGCCCGCAAACAAAGCCCGCCAAATCTGGCGGGCTTTTTCATGCCTGCAGGCGACCACCTGCCACGGCTATTGCAGCCGCACCGGCGCAATCCGATGGGTCGCGGAATTGAAATTGATAACAGGCTGCGCGGCGCGGCACGCCGTCTTGCGGATCTTGCCCACGATCAAATCATGCGTGCCCAGCACTTCGGTGCAGACGATATCGCACTCGATACTGGCCAGCGCATCCGGCAACACCGGCGTGCCTTGCTCGTTCATCACCCAACCGCCTTGCGCAAACCGCGCCATGCCCTGCGGCTGGCCCAGAAACGCCTGCATGACGGCTTCGTGCCCTTCGCCCAGCACGTTGGCCACGAAGCGGCCGTGGCGCAGCAAGGGCTCGCGCGCCGATGACGTTTGCTGAACGAAGAAGCCGACCATCGGCGGGTCCGCCGAAATCGACGTCAGGCTCGACACGATCATGCCGGACACGTGCTCGCCATCTCCCGTGGTGACGGCGCTGATGCCGGCCGGCAGCGACCGCATCGCCGCCTTGAAGTCATCCACCGACACTACCTCGTCATGCTCGTTGACCACCATGTGCGCGCGGATGTCGCCACGTTCGTCCACCCATCCGTGACGCGCCGCATAGTCCACCATCGCGGAAAAATCCGCTTCCCACTTCGGGTCGCCCGCGTGTTGCGACAAGAAGCGCAGCACCGAGGGCGACAAGCGCACATGGCGCTCGTCTTCGCGCCGCCCCACCCGGGCAATCGCGTGCTCAAGCCGTTCGCGCGGCTGCGGATCGGCCAGTACATCCAGCCGCCGGAAGTCCGCGGGATGGCGCAGCGTGATGGCGCCCGCGTTGCTCAGATAGATCTGCATGGTGCGCTCCTTTACGCAATGGCTGCGGTACTGCCGACTTCCTTGCGGATGGCCGGAATGATCTTGTCGCCCCACAGTTCGATCTGCTTGAGCATCGTCTTCTGATCGAAGTCGCCCAGCTGCGTCTGCAAGGCAATGTGCTTGGGGCGCAGGATGCTGATCTCTTCCAGCATCTTGTCGATGACTTCATTGACGGAGCCCACCGGCAGGTTCTTGCGCAGCTGCTCGAACGTGGGGTCATTTTCTGACGGCACTTCCTTGACCATGTAGCCGTCGTCGCTTTGCGCACGGCGGAACTTCAGGCTTTCGGAAATGCGGCGCTGAAAGCGCGCGCAATCCAGATACGCGTCGATCTCTGCCTTGTTGTCCGACGCGTATCCGCAGCGCAGGAAGCCGAACTTTACGTCGCGATCAAGATCGCGGCCATTGTCTTGCGCAACCTTTTCCAGGCGGCCGCGCAGCTCGGCAATCGCATCGTTGCCCTTGAGCAGCGCGGTGACGAACAGGTTGTGGTTCTCGCGCACGCCCCGGCCCAGCGTCACCGGATTGCCTGAGGTGATCCACAGCGGCGGCATCGGGTCTTGCAGGCAGCGCACCGCAATCGAGCTGGGCGGAATCTTCAGGAACTGGCCGTCGTGCTCGAAGATCTTCTGCGTCAGCCCCTTGCGGATGACGTCCAGAAATTCGTTGAAGATCGCCCCCGATTCCGCGATCTGCACGCCAAAGCGTTCGAACTCGAATTCCTGGTAGCCCGATCCCACGCCCAAGTCCAGACGGCCATTGGACACCGTGTCCACGAAACCGACTTCGGCCAGGAACCGCGCGGGGTGATACAGGGGCAGAATGCACACGGCGGTGCCCAGGCGGATGCGGTGCGTTTTGGCCGCGGCGTGCGCCACCGTCATCAACGGCGACGGCGACAACGAGTAGTTGTTGAAGTGGTGCTCGGCGTACCAGGCGGCGTCGAAACCGGCCTGCTCAGCCACCACGGTTTGCTCGATGGAGTTGTTGATGACTTGCTTTGAGGACTGGTGGTAACCTCGCTGCTGCGCCAGAATGAACACGCCGAATTCCATAATGTCTCCTCGTTGATTGCTTGACGTCTGAGGAAATTCTAGAGGCCGGCAGTCATCGGCTGAATACAAGAAAAGCGGCGTTCTGTGCTGCATAAAGTGGAGGAATGATGGACAGACTGCGCGCGATGGAGCTCTTTCTGTCGATCTCGAAAACCGAGAGTTTCTCTGAAACCGCGCGGCAGTTCGGCGTGTCGGCAACGTCGGTATCACGCATGATCACCGAGTTTGAAAACGAGTTGAACGTCAAGCTGCTGCTGCGTTCAACCCGCCAGGTCGTGCTGACCGAAGCCGGCCAGGAATATGCGCAACAGCTTGAATCCATCCTCTGGAACATCAACGAGGCGCATCGCAACATCACCGAAATCCGCGCGGCGCCCAAAGGCATTCTGCGCGTGCATTCGCGCATGATGTTCGGCCTGGGCGTGTTGCCCCCACTGGTGGCGGCATTTCGCCAGCAGTACCCCGACATCCACATTGAGCTGGTGCTGTCGGAAGCCAAGACGGACTTGCGCCGCAACAACTTCGATATCGATTTCCGCATTTCGCCGCCCGTGGAAGCGGGCCTGAAGCGGCGCATCCTGTTTAAAAGCGAACGCTTTCTGGTGGCCTCACCCGCGTATCTGGCGAAGCATGCCCCGCCCGGGAAACCCGCCGATATCGCGCAGCACGATTGCCTGGCCTATCTGCTGCCGGGCGATCAAACCTGCTGGCGCTTCAAGCAGGGCGAAGCCATCGAGGAAGTGCTGATCAAGCCTCGCCACGTGACGAACAACGGCGTGGCGCTGCTTGAGCTTGCGCTGCTGGGCGAAGGGGTGGCGCTGCTTGACGACTACACCGTGCACAACGATATTTCGCGCGGCACGCTGGTGCGCTTGTTCCCCGATTACCACGTCACGAACACGACCTTTGAAGAAGGCATGTACGCCACCATTCTGGACACGGCGATGATCCCGGTGAAGATCCGGCTGTTCCTGGATTTCGTGGCATCGCACGTGTCGGGTTCCGCGCTGCGGTTCACGGCGTACAACAAGATGGCGGCCGCCGAAAGCCCCTGATCAGGGGCGATGATCAAGGGTGAATGCGGCATTGCCCGCGCGGCGCGCCCACAGCGCCTGCGCCCCGGATGCGCAGCAACGCGCCGTCCAGCGGGCCCTTGGCCGACAAGCGGCCGCTGTCGCTGATCGTGGTCACGAAAAGTTCCGACAGATCAGGCCCGCCGAAACACAGTGACGCAGGATGCGCCACCGGCAATTCGATGCGGCGGTCGAGCTTGCCGTGCGCATCGAACCGCGCAATGGCCGCGGCATGCACCAGCGCCGTCCACAAGCCGCCCTCCTGATCAAAGCAGCAGCCGTCAGGCGCGGACCCCAGCGCGTCCGTGTCCACGAAGACTTCAGGGGATGACAACTGCCCTTGCGCATCCATGCGATAGCGGAAGATCTTGCGCTGCGCACTGTCGCAAACATGGAAGTGCATGCCGTCGGGATGCATGGCGGGGCCATTCACCACGCCCAGGCCTTGGGCGATCCGGCTCACCTTGCCTTGCAGGTCCACGCGGTACAAACCGCCCAGCGGGGCCTCGCCCGCTTGCCGGTGGATGTGCATGGTGCCCGCCACAAAGCTGCCGTCCGGCAACGGTGCGCCATCGTTCAGCCGTAGATGCGGATGGCTGTCTCCGATGTGCCCCAAAGAATGCATCGCCCCATCTGACAACCGGTACAGGGCAAACGTGTCTTTCAACGCCACGATGATGTCGTCGTCGCCATTGAACGCAAACGAACCCACCGGGGCGGGCAACTGCCAATCTTGCGTGGCCCCGGTGTCGGGGTCCACCTGCATCAGTTGCCCGCTGCGGCAATCCAGCATCCACAACGTGTTCCTGGCCGCGTCCCACACCGGGCATTCGCCCAGCGCCGCGCGAACCGTGCCGATACGCTCGATCTGCATCTGCCGACCGCCTCTGTTTTGCTCGTCCGGCGGACGATTTCCCATCCCATGGTATCGGCTTGCAGGCCCCTGGAATATGGCGTTTTCATGCAGAACACAACCAACAATTTTGGCCTGAATCCGCAGCAATACCCGTCCATATAATCCAAAAAAAGCCGGCGCCCCCGGGCAGCAATGCAGGGCGAGACCGGTCCATCCGACTCTAGGAGACACGCGATGCAGCATGCCACCGGCGCCCTGCGCCCCTCTGCTTTTTCCCCCGCATTTTCTACCGCCAACAAGGTGACGGCATGAGCGAATCCACCGTCACGCTGGACGTTAATGAGGGCGTTGCGCTCGTCACGCTGAACAGCCCGCCCGTCAATGCGCTGAACCGCGCCATGCGCCGCCGCATGGTGGCGATCTTCGATGAAATCTCCGAACGCGACGACATCCGCTGCGCCGTACTGACCGGCCATGGCAAGGTCTTCTGCGCGGGGGCCGACTTGAAAGACCGCCCCAACGCCGACATCGCGGGAGACTTTCTTGAACACAACCGCATCACGCGCGAAACCGGCAACGCCATCAAGGAATGCGCCAAACCGGTAATTGCCGCCGTCAACGGTGCGGCGCTCGGCGCGGGACTGGGCCTGATGGCGGCGTGCGACATCATGTACGCGTCCGACAACGCCACCTTCGGCATGCCCGAAATCAATGTCGGCCTGGCGGGCGGCGCGTCCATGTTGCGCACGCTGGTAGGCCGGTCGACCCTGCGCCGCATGTTCTTCACCGGCCAGCGTCTGAGCGCCCACGATCTTCTGCGCCGCAACGTGCTGGAAGAAGTGCTGCCGCCCGACCAACTGCTGCCTGCCGCGCTGGCGTTGGCGCATGAGATCGCATCCAAAGCGCCGCTGGCCGTGCTGTACGCCAAGCGTGCGGCCAATATGGTCGACCTGATGCCCCAGCGCGATGCCTACCGCTTCGAGCAGGACTTCACCATGGCGCTCGCCAAGACGGAAGACGCCCGGGAAGCGCGCATGGCTTTCCTGGAAAAGCGCCAGCCGCAGTTCAAGGGGCGCTGAGATGGCGGCACTGGCACAAGCACTTCCCGCCGGCGCGGGGCTGTCGCCGTTTTTCAAGGCGGCGAGCATCGCCATCGTGGGCGCTTCGGATGACATCACCAAGATCGGCGGCCGGCCGGTGCATATGCTGATCAAGCACGGCTATGCCGGCGCGGTCTATCCCATCAACCCCAAGGGCGGCATCATTCAAGGGCTGCCTGCCTACGCTTCCGTGCGCGACACACCCGCCGCGCCCGAGCTCGCAATTCTGGCCGTGCCCGCCAGCGCCACGCCCGCCGCATTGCGCGACTGCGCGGCACGCGGCACCAAAGCGGCCATTGTGCTGTCGGCAGGCTTCACGGAAGCGGGCCCGGCGGGCGCCGCGCTGCAAGCCGAGCTGGTGGCTATCGCCCGCGAACACGGCATGCGCGTGCTGGGGCCGAACTGCCTGGGCGCGGTCAATGTGGCCGACCGCTTGATTGGCTCGTTTTCCATCGCGCTGGAAGAACACATGCCGCCCGCCGGCCATGCGGGCATCGTGTCGCAGTCGGGCAATGTGGGCAGCCACACCATGCAAAGCGTGGCGCGGCGCGGCATGGGCGTCAGCCGTTTCATTGCCACCGGCAACGAGGCCGACGTCGACGTGGCCGACGGTATCGCCGCGCTGGCCGAAGACCCGGACACGCGCATCATCTTGTGCTGCATGGAAACCTGCCGCGACGCCGCCAAGCTGATCAGCGCCCTGCAACGCGCGCGCGAACTCGGCAAGCCCGTCATCGTGTTGAAAATCGGCTCCACCGAAAAAGGCCAGCAGGCGGCCGCCTCCCACACCGGTGCGCTGACGGGTTCGGATGCCGTGATCGACGCCGTCTTCCGCCGCCACGGCGTGTTGCGCGTGCGCTCGGTGGAAGCGCTGATCGACATCGGCCACGCCGCGTCCTTGCTCATGCCGACCCGCTTGCCGCACAACAATGCCGTGACGCTGGTCGCAGCGTCTGGCGGCTTCGGCATCATGATGGCCGACGCCATGAGCGAAGCCGGCCTGGCCCTGCCCGCTTTGGCGCCGCTGACGCAACAACGCATCCTGGATGCCGTGCCCACCGCCAGCACCGGCAACCCGGTCGACGCGTCGGCGCAAATGTCGAGCCGGCCAGACATTTTGCTGAAGATGCTGACCGCCTTGCTGGACGACCCGTCCGACAGCGCGCTGGTGCTGTTCATGTCGCTGTCGCTGTACAACACGCGCTTGCGCGGCATCTATCTGGAAGCGCTGGCGCAGGTTCGCGCGAGCCATCCCGGCCGCCTGCTGATGATCATCAGCCAGGGGCCGGCCGACGCCATCGAGCAGATCAACGCGCTGGGTATTCCGGTGTTCTCCAGCATCGACGCCGCGGCGACGGGCCTGGCGGGCCTGGCACGGCTTGGGCAATTGCGTGCGGCCAACGCGCCCCAACGCGCGCTGCCCGCCGCCGAACCCGTCGACCCCATCGTCTTCCAGAACGAATTCCACGCCAAGCAGGCGCTGGGCAAGGTGGGCATTGATGTGCCGCACGAAGTGATCGCGGGCGATGCCGACGCCGCCGTGCGCGCCGCCGACGCCATCGGCTACCCCGTTGTGTTGAAGATTGCGTCGGAAGATGTGGCGCACAAGACCGAGGCCGGCGGCGTGATGCTGAACGTGGCCAACGCCCAAGCCGTGCGCGACGCGCATGCACGCATCCTGGCCAACGTGGCGCGGCATGCCCCCACCGCCCGCATCGATGGCGTGCTGGTGGCGCCGATGCTGCAAGGCGGCACGGAGATGATCGCGGGCGTGTCGCAAGACCCGGTCTTTGGGCCAATCGTCATGGTGGGCATGGGCGGCATCTATGCCGAAGTGCTGAACGACGTGGCGGTGCAAGCCGCCCCCGTCACCGAAGACGAGGCGCTGACGATGATCCGGTCGCTGAAGATGTTCCCGATTCTGGACGGCGCACGCGGACAGGCCAAGGCCGATATCGCGGCGGCGGCGCGCAGCGTGGCGCGCTTGTCGGAGTTTGCGTTTCGGCATCGCGACGACGTATCCGACATCGACATGAATCCCATTCTGGTGCGGCCGCAAGGCCAAGGCGTGGTCGTGCTCGACGCGCTGATGATCCCGCGCGCCGCGCCCGCTCTGTAAGGACCAAGCATGCAATTCGAACAACAGGTGGCGGTCCCAGACCCGTCCGCCGGGCCAGCGGCCTATCGTCAACATGCGCGCACCTGGCTGCGCGCCAATCTGCCCGACTTCATGCGCGCCGACAGCCTGAACTGGCGCGCCGCCACGCTGGCCGAAAGCAGCACGTGGGAAGCGGCGATGCACCAGGCGGGGTTGGCAGGCATGACCTGGCCCAAGGCCTATGGCGGCCACGGCCTGACGCTGCGCGAACATCTGGCGGTGAACAAAGAAATCGGCGCACTGCCCATGCCCGAAAGCGTGAGCTCGATCGGCAAAGAGCTCGCCGGCCCCATCATCATGGCCGTGGGCGACGAGACGCAGAAGCAAACGTTTCTGCCCGACATCCTGACGATGCGGCAGTACTGGTGCCAGGGTTTTTCGGAACCCGACGCGGGCTCGGACCTGGCGCGTCTGCGCACCAAGGCCGTGCAGGAAGGCGAACACTGGCGCATCAACGGCCAGAAGATCTGGACCAGCGGCGCGGCCAAGGCGCACTACTGCCTGCTGCTGACGCGCACCGGCACCGTTGCCGACAAGCACCGTGGCCTGCTGATGTTTGCCGTGCCCATGGATACGCCGGGCATCCGCGTGGTGCCAATCAAATCCATCGACGGCAAGGAATCGTTTGCCGAAGTGTTCTTCGACGACGTCGTCGTGCCTGACAGTGCGCGCCTGGGTGCGCCGGACGAAGGCTGGAACGCCGCCATCCGGGTGCTGTCGATCGAGCGCGCCACCAACCGCATGTACCGCCCGTGGCGCTTCGAATGCGAACTGCGCCAGCTGATCGCGGCGTGCAAATCCGACTCCCAGCTGGCCCCCTCGCTGGACGACGGCTACGTGCAACGCCGCGTGGGCGATCTGGTGAGCGAGATCGACGGTTTGAAGGGCCTGGTCGAACTCACGGTGGAACGCATGCTGCGCGGCGAATCACTCGGCGCGCGCGGCTCGCTGACGAAGCTGTATTGGTCGGAATGCCACCAGGCCTTCGCCAGCCTGGCGCTATCGATGTTGTCGCCCGTGGGCCCGCACTCCAGCCCCTTGGCGCAGCGTGCGCACAAGGCCTTTACCAACGCGTATCTGTTCTCGCGCGCTGAAACGATTTACGCCGGCACGACCGAGGTGCAGCTGGACGTGATCGCGCAGCGCGTCATGAATCTTCCCAAGGACCTGACATGAGTAGCGAAGAACTGCGGCCGGAAGAATTCGCACAGGCCGCCGACGCGGCCATTACCGATGCGCTATCGCACAACGAGCCGCACGATCAGGCGGCCGTGCTGGCCCAAGCCGGTCTGTGCGGCGTGATGGCGGATGAGGCCGATGGCGGCCTGGGACTGGACCTGGCCTTTGCCTTGCCCATCGCGCATGCCGCGGGCCGATTGCAATTGCCCTTGCCGTTGGCCGAACAGATGCTGCTGGCCCGGGCTTTTGCCGGCACGCCGCAAGCCGCGGCATTGGCGGCCGGCGAACGGCTCGCTGGCATTGCCTGGCAAGGCACGCTGCAATCAGGCAGCGTCCGTTTGGACCACGGCCCGGCCGACTGGGTGCTGGTGGCCGATGACCACGGCGCGGCGCTGGTGGACGTGAGCGCGGCAACGTGCGATGCGCAGGCCTCGCTTGACCCCGACCATCCGCAACGCTGGCTGACGCTGGAAGGCGCGCCGGTGCTGGCCCGGCTGGACGCGGCGGCTTTTGAAGCGGTTCGGCGGCAGGCGCAGCTGTTGCTGGCCGAGTTCGCTAACGGCGCGGCCGAAGGTGCGCTGCAAATGGCGGCCAGCTATATGGCGACGCGCGTGCAGTTTGGGCGGCCGCTGTCGGCCAAGCAGGCGGTGCGCCACTTGCTCGCACGCATGCGCTTGCTGCAAGACGTGTCCAGCGCCGCCATCCGCCGCGCCATGCACGCGGACGAATTCGGGGCGCCACGCGACACCCGCCCCGCGCTGACGGGCGCTATCGCCCATGCCGCCTTCGTCATCGAAAAGGCCGTCCATCTGCACGGCGGCATGGGCTTCACCTGGGAGCTGCCCTTGCACCCTGCGCTGCGCGCGGTGCGCAAGCTGGATGCGGCGTTCAACGGCTTGTCGCGCCAGACCGGCCGCGATTTCATTCAATCGGTGTAGGAAGAAACCATGCAACAAGATCTGGCTGGGCGCGTTGCGCTCGTCACGGGCGCCGGGGCCGGCATCGGCCGCGCCACGGTCCGCGCACTTGCCGCGCGCGGCGCCATCGTCGGCGTGAATGATTTGAAGCAGGAACTGGTGGACGCCACCGTCGCCGACATCACGGCATCGGGCGGCAAAGCGTTTGCAGTGGTGCAGAACGTGGCGTCGCGTGAAGGCATCGCGCAAGCGGTGCGCCAGGCCGCCGAACACGGCTCGCGCTTTGACATCCTGGTCAACAACGCGGCGTGGGTCCGCTACCAAAGCGCGGCCGAGATTCAGGCAGACACCATGGACCGCATGCTGGACATCGGCTTCAAGGCGGTGATCTGGGGCATCCAGGCCGCCGCCGAAGCGATGGACCCCGAACGTGGCGGCGCCATCGTCAACGTGGCCTCCACCGCCGCGTTGAAATCCGCGCCCAGTTCGATGGTGTATTCGGGCATCAAGGCGGGCGTGCTGGGCATCACACGCGCGGCCGCAGCCGAGCTGGGCGGGCGTGGCATCCGCGTGAATGCCGTGTGCCCATCGGCCGTACCCACGGAAGGCACGCAGCGCAACCGCAACGCCGAGCGCGATGCGCGCCGTATCGCCAGCACGCCGATGGGGCGGCTGGGCACCGTGGAAGACGTGGCCAGCGGCATCGCTTTCCTGGCCAGCGACGAAGCGCGCTTTATCACCGCGCAGGCGCTGGTGGTGGATGGCGGCATCACGTTCACCACGCTCTGATGGACACCGTCCTGCTGACAGGCGCCGCCAGCGGCATCGGCCGCGCCACGGCCTGGCGGCTGGCCCGTGAAGGCCAGCGCTGCGTGCTGGTGGATCGCAATGCCGCGGCGCTTGACGCGCTGCTGACGGCGCTGCGGTCGGAAGGCGCGGCCGTGGATCATCTTGCCCGCGTGGCGGACTTGACTGATCCTGACCAGATTCACGCGCTGGCCGATGGCCTGCCCCCGCTTGACGCCATCATCAACAACGCGGGCATGACGGACGCCAGCAATTTGCCTGCCGTCGCACAAGCCGATGACAACTGGCAGCGGCTGCTGGACCTGAACCTGCACGCGCCGGCACGGCTGCTGCGCGCCCTGCACGGACGGCTGACGCGGCATGCGCGCATCGTCAATGTGGCCTCCGGCGCGGGGCTGCGTGCCATTCCCATGCGCGGCGCGTACAGCCCCAGCAAGGCCGGACTGATCGCGCAGACTCAAGCCTTGGCGCGGGCGCACCCGGAACTGCGCGTCAGCGTGCTGTGTCCGGGATTCGTGCAGACAGAGCTGGTCGACGGATTGATCGCATCCGGCCGCCTGGACCCCGTGCGCGCGGTCGCCAAGATTCCGTTGGGCCGGTTGGCCGCCCCCGAGGAAATCGCCTGCGCGCTGGCGTTTCTGGCCAGCGACCACGCGGCGCTTGTCTCGGGCGGCCGCTTGTCCATCGATGGCGGATCGTCGGTGTTCGGGGGCAGCCAGGCCTATGCCCCCAGCGTCATCGCCCCAGCGTCCTGTGGTACGCCGTTGTCGTTGACCGTGCATGGCCACTGGCCGGCGCTACGCAGTACGCAGGTGACCGACGGCTACCCCGCTGTCATTGACGTCACGGTGCTGAATAGCCCGCCCGGCGCGCGCCTGGCCACCACATTGGCCGCCGCCCGCCGCCATGGCTCCGGCGATGCGCCCGGCAGCCTGACGTTGCTCTTGCCGCGCGCCGCCGATACCGATTGGGAACACGCGGGGGACGACGCCGCCGCACGCATGCTGATCGCCACGCTTGCCTGCGAATGGGGCGCGCGCGCGCGCCGCATCAACGCCGTCGAAGTAGCTTCGGCGGAGCCGAACGCTGCGCTATCGCCGCTGCTGCGATTCGTGTCGGGCGCCCAAGCGCAATATCTGACCGGGCAAACGCTATGCACGCGCTAGAGGATCTAGACGCCATCAAATCGCGCTTCATCGCCGCACGGGGCTATTGGCGGCCGTGGACCGAAGCACTGCTGCACGCCAACCCTGCGTTTCTGTCGCGCTACGCGGACTACGCGGGGTATCCGGCGCAAACCGGCCCGTTGACTCCCCGCATGGTCGAGCTGGTTTATGTGGCGCTGGACGCCTCGGCCACGCATCTGTACGAGCCCGGTCTGACGACCCATCTGCGCATGGCGCGCGAGGCCGGCGCCAGCGAAGCCGATGTGTTCGACGTGCTGCATTGCGTGACCGTGCAAGGCCTGAGCGCCGTCCTGCAAGCGGCCGACGTGCTGCATGACGCGGCCGCGCCATCGCCTTTGGCTGCGGAAGATCCGTTACGCGATCGCATCCACGCGCTATGGCCGGAACAGGCGCCAAGCCTGCTGCGTCTGGCGGCGCAAGACCCCGGCTATGTCTCGGTGCTGTTGGACTTTGTTGAAGGCGGCGCGCCAGCCGGTGGCTTGACACCCGCCGAGCGGCTGTTGGTGCGCATCGCGCTGCACGCCTGCTTCACGCAGGCAGACGGGCAGACGTTGCACACGCTGATCCCGCATGCGCTGGCCCAAGGTGTGGCGCGTGCCGAGATCCTGCAAGTGATTCAGCTGGGCGCGCATCTGGCGGTGCATGGCGCGTCATTGGGCGCGACGGCTTACGCAAAAATGGCCGGTAGCGTTGCGCCACCGGCGGGCCGCCCCGCTTGACCCGTCAGGCCTGCCCTTCGCGCTTGGCGCGAGCGTGCGGGTCGTTGATTTCGGTTTCCAGTTCGGCGATGAGCCAATCGAACCACCCCTTTTCGGTACGGGCGTACACCACGGCGGCCGGCGTCTTGCCATCGCGCCAGCCGGCCTGATGCGTATCCATCCACGACGCCAGGCTCTTGTGCGGGGCAAGCAAGCCCGACAACCACGTCCACAGATACTCCGGCACATTGCGCCGAAAACCCTTTGCGCTGGCGTAGAGCGTGGGCTCCAGCGGCAGGCTGCCCGAGCGGGCCAGCTTCGTCTGCACCCGGCGCAGCGTTTCAGCCGCGGCCTGCAATTGTTCGGTGCTGAGCTTTTTCACGTGAGGACTCCTGGATTGGGGTTGCCGGATTATCGCCGGAGGAAGCCGGCCTTTCAAAGCGCCGCGTTCAGCCATGTCAGCCGCTTCGGCCGTTCAGCCATTCCGCCATGCAGCGGCTTCGGCCTTTCAGTCGCTTCAGCGTTTGGCCCGAGGCGGCGTCAGCGCCATCAAGGCCGTTGCCGCAAAGCGCGCCCCCGGTTCCAGCACCTGCATCCCCGTGCGTGTCTCACCCGCCGCCGCCAAATTGAACGCGTCCGCCACGTTGGTGACCGGCTCCACGCACAGAAAATCCGACCCCGGCGCCGTATAGATCACAACGTGCGCAAACGCCGGGTCCGCGTGCAGCGCCAGCTCGTGGCCGTCGGCCCAAGAGAGCGTGGCGCGCCCTTCCCATTGCGACAGATAGGTATCGCAGCCTTCGGCCGACCGGCGCACTTCGCGCACATGCTTGACCTTGCTGCCCGTGGGCAACCCGTTCGCGTCCGCCGGCCACAGGCGGCGCGCATTCAGCGCCACGCGCTCGGCGGTGAAGTAGGGATGAATGCCCAGCCCGCAAGGCATGGGTGAATCGCCCTGGTTGATCAGGCTGAGCGACAGGCTCAAACCGCGCGCATCCAGCCGATAGCGCTGCACGCACTCAAACGGCCAGGGCCAGCCCAACACGCCCGCCGGCTGGCTCAGCACTAGGTCGACACTGTCCGCCGTGTGATTGCGCACCTGCCAGGGCTGAAACAGCCCCGAGCCATGAATGGCCTGCGGCCGGCCCGGCACGGACTGAAGCTCATGGCGCGCGCCATTGAACGTGAACACGCCGTCGCGAATCCGGTTGGAATACGGCGCCAGCGGGTAAGACCCCGCGCGCGGCCACTTGCCGGCCGGCCACTCCGTGGCGGTCAACGGCACAATCCAATCATGCGACCCCGTCGACAATCGGGTCAGCCGCCCCCCGCCCCCCGGCGCAAATTCCGCCTGGTGCGCCCCGCTGGCAATGGTTAAGCGCTCGACCGCATTGACGGGGTCGGCGAAAGGAAATTCCGGCATCTGCTGCTCCCGCGGCCAACACGGGGCCGCGTCGTGCGATTGTGCCGGTAAAGTAAAACCCTTGCATAATTTGACCCACGCTTTCCCCCGTCCGTTGCCCACCGTCCGTTGCCCACCGTCCGTTGCCCACCGTCCGTTGCCCACCGTCCGTTGCCCCCTATCCCCGACCGCGCATGCCAATGACCGTTGACGACATTTACCTGATCACCCCTAAGTTGTCGCTCGCTCGCCCCGGCGATGTCGACGCCTTGAAACCCTGGCTGGGCGCCGACCTGCCCGGTGGCTACGCCCGCTTCGTCACCTTGCTCGGGCAAGGCACGTACTGCGGACGGTTGATGGTGTGGATGCCGGCGCAGATCCTTGCCGATTGCGAATCTGAACGCGAGTTCATCCGTGAGTACTTCGACGATTTCTGGGGGGATGACGGCACGATCACTATGGAAGAAGCGGCGCGGGGCGTCCCGTTTGCCAGCACGGTCGATGGCGACAAGGTCTTATACAGCGTCGAACGCCGGCAGGTCTTCGTGCTTCCCCGGCACGGCCAGGAGGTGATCTGGATGCCGCAGGGCGCGGACGATCCGCGGGATTGGGGGTTGCGCAACCGCGAAGATAAACACGCCGAAAGCGAATGGCGATACTTCGATTCGCACGTGGATCGCGGCATCATCGAGCTTTTCTCGTCCGGCAGCTTCGCGATCCACGATATGGCGGAACGGATCGCCGCGCGTTTTCCCCCCGCGCACCAGATCGATGCCCCGTGGGGCGCCCGTCTATTCCTGCCCGGCATCCATGGCATGGCCCAACTGACACAAGCCCCCGGCGACAAGCGCGTTGGCGTGCGGCTGGAGTTTGACCTCGCAGCGGCTGCCCAATTGCAACCCTTGTTGGGCGAACTGGCGAACCTGGGTTTCCGGGAGACCTGGCGCTTCCCGTCGCTTAAGGGTCACGATTAGGCGAAGAAAGGGGGACCGGGCTCACTGATAGCGGCCGCGCTCAGTGAAATGATCAACAAGCGCCAAAACCATCCCGCCCTGCCCCGCACGCCCCCGCCCGCCCCGATACAATCACGGGCATGAATTCAGCAACACAACCCACCGCCGCCGACGCCCACGCGGGCCATACCCCGATGATGCAGCAGTACCTCCGCTTAAAAGCGGAGGCTGGCCCCTTGCTGCTCTTCTACCGCATGGGTGACTTCTATGAAATGTTCTATGAAGACGCGGAACGCGGCGCGCGTCTGCTCAACCTGACGCTGACCAAGCGCGGTTCGTCCAACGGCATCCCGATTCCGATGGCCGGCCTGCCCGTGCACGCCATGGAGCAGTACCTGGCCCGGCTGGTCGCGCTGGGCGAATCCATTGCCATCTGCGAGCAGATTGGCGACCCGGCCACGTCCAAGGGGCCGGTCGAACGCCGTATCGTGCGTATCGTGACGCCTGGCACCCTGACCGACGACGCCCTGCTGCCGGCCAAGGCCGACCGCGCGCTTGCCGCCGTGTTCGTCTCGGGCAACGCCCGTGCGCCGCGCGCCGGACTGGCCTGGCTGAACTTGGCCAGCGGCGAATTCCGCGTCACCGAATGCGCGCCGGCTCAATTGGAATCGGAACTGCATCGCGTCGCGCCGGCCGAGATCATCTGCGCCGACAGCGCCGAATTTGATTTCCCGTTCGACGGCGCCCGCGCCCGGGTGCCTGATTGGCACTTCGAAAGCGATGGCGCACGTGCGCACCTGCTGGCCCACTTCAAGACCGACACGCTGGCCGGCTTCGACATCGAAGACATGCCGGCGGGCATCTGCGCGGCGGGCGCGCTGCTGCGCTACGCAGCGCGCACCCAGTCGCAGGCCTTGGCCCACGTGCAAAGCCTGTCGGCCGAGCGCCCGGGGCAGTACGTGCTGCTGGACCCGGTCACCCGCCGCAACCTTGAACTGACGCAAACGCTGGCCGGCGAAGATTCGCCAACGCTGTTTTCGTTGCTGGACGGTTGCCGCACGCCGATGGGCAGCCGCCTGTTGCGCCGCTGGCTGCATCACCCCTTGCGTGAAAACGATCAAGCGCTGGCGCGCCAGCAAGCCATTTCGGCCCTGCTGGCTGGCCGCATGGATGTCGAGCAGACGTTTGGCTCTGCCGGTCTGCTGGAAGCGCTGCGCAGCGCCCTGAACGCGTTCCCCGACATCGAACGCATCGCCGCCCGTCTGGCGTTGCGTTCAGTGCGCCCGCGTGAACTGGCCAGCCTGCGCGATGCGCTGGAATCCCTGCCGGCCTTGCGCGATCTGCTCGAACCCATGGCCGCATCGCCGCGTCTGGGCGAGCTGATCTCGCATCTGTCGGTGGACCCGGCGCTGGCCGCGCTGCTGATGCGCGCGATTGCGCCGGAGCCCGCCGTGGCCATCCGCGACGGCGGCGTGCTGGCCGCAGGGTTTGACGCCGAGCTCGACGAGCTGCGCGGCCTGGCCGCCGACGGCGGCGACTTCCTGCTGCAACTGGAAGCCCGCGAACGCGAACGCACCGGCATCAGCAACCTGCGCGTGGAATTCAACCGCGTGCACGGGTTCTATATCGAAGTCAGCAAGGGCCAGACGGCCAAGGTGCCGGAAGACTACCGCCGCCGCCAGACGCTGAAGAACGCCGAACGCTACATCACGCCCGAGCTCAAGACCTGGGAAGACAAGGTGCTGTCGGCGCAAGACCGTTCGCTGGCCCGCGAAAAATGGCTGTTTGAACAGTTGCTGGATGTGCTGGCCGAACACGTGCGCCCGCTGTCAGATTGCGCGGCTGCCCTTGCCGAGCTGGACACGCTGGCCGCCCTGGCCGATCACGCGCGCCGCCACGACTGGATCGCGCCTGACTTGTCGGAACAGGCCGACATCGACATCGACGCCGGCCGCCATCCCGTCGTGGAACATGCCATCGAACGCTTCACGCCCAACGGCTGCCGGCTGGACCCGGCGCGCCGCATGCTGCTGATCACCGGCCCGAACATGGGCGGTAAATCGACGTACATGCGGCAGGTGGCGCTGATTGTGCTGCTGGCGCGCATCGGCAGCTTTGTGCCGGCGGCGCGTGCGCGCATTGGCAAGATCGACCGCATCTTCACCCGCATCGGTGCGGCCGACGATCTGGCCGGCGGGCGCTCGACCTTCATGATGGAAATGACGGAAGCCGCCGCCATCCTGTCGGCCAGCACGCCCAACAGCCTGGTGCTAATGGACGAAATCGGCCGTGGCACGTCCACCTACGACGGCCTGGCGCTGGCCTGGGCCATTGCCTGCCGCCTGCTGGCGCACAACCGCGCGCTGACGCTGTTCGCCACCCACTATTTCGAACTGACCCGCCTGCCGGCCGAACAACCGGCATCCGCCAACGTGCATCTGGCCGCGGCGGAATCCGCCAGCGGCATCGTGTTCCTGCACGAAGTGCGCGAAGGCCCCGCCAGCCGCAGCTACGGGATTCAGGTGGCGCAACGCGCGGGCGTGCCTGCCGCCGTCATCCGCCAGGCCACGCGTGAACTCGAACGGCTGGAAGCGCAGGGCGCGCCCACGCCGCAGCTGGGCCTGTTCTCTGCTGCGGCCGATGCCGATGCGCAAGCCTACGCCGAGGCCGAACGTTCCGACGCCATCGACGCGCTGGACGCCTTGCGCGAAGCACTCGCCACCATCGACCCCGACAGCCTCACCCCGCGCGAAGCGCTGGATGCCCTTTACCGTTTGAAGAAACACGTTCAATGAACCTCGATCACGCGTTGCCGCTCTTGGGCAATCAAAGCCCCAACGACTTCATGCGCCGCTATTGGCAGCGCAAGCCGCTGTTGATCCGCCAGGCCATCCCTGACTTCAAGCCGCCGCTTACCATCGCCGCCATCAAGAAGCTGGCGCGCCGCGACGACGTGGAGTCGCGCCTGATCTGGCGCGAGAACGGCGAATGGCAAATGGAGAACGGCCCGTTCGCGCGTCTGCCCAAAGACAACGAAGGCGACTGGACGCTGCTGGTGCAAAGCGTGGACCTGCTCAGCGACGCCGCGTCCGAACTCATGGGGCTATTCCGTTTCATTCCCGACGCGCGCCTGGACGACGTGATGATCAGCATCGCCAGCCACGGCGGCGGCGTGGGCCCCCACTTCGACAGCTATGACGTGTTCCTGCTGCAAGCCGCAGGGGAACGCGAATGGCGTTACGGTCGTCAGAAAGATCTGTCGCTTGCGCCCGACCTGCCACTGAAGATCCTCAGCAACTTTCAGCCGGAAGAAAAAGCCGTGCTGGCGCCGGGCGACATGCTGTACCTGCCGCCGCAGGCCGCGCATGACGGCATTGCGGTCGGCGACGGCTGCATGACGATTTCGATAGGTTTCCGCGCCCCCACGCAAGCCACGCTGGCGCGCGGGCTGCTTGAGGCGGCGGCTGACCAGGTGATGGCCCGCGTGGGTTTGCTGGGCGGCCCTTACGGCGAACCCGCGCTGCCCGGCCCGAAGTTGTCTGCGGTGTACCGTGACCCCGGCCAGCCGGCGGTGGACACGCCTGCGGCCCTGCCCGATGCGTTGGTCGCCGCCACGCTGGAAACGGTTGAAAAGATGCGCTTTGATGATGCGCTGGCCTCGCGTTTCCTGGGCTGCTGGCTGACCGAACCGCACAACCAGAGCGTGTTCGACGCGCCCGAAGACATGGACGTGGATCTCGAAGAAGACTGGCCTGCCGCCGGCCGGCTGGTGCTGGATCGCCGCAGCCGCATGCTGTATCGCGGCAAGCAGCTCTTCATCAACGGCGAAACCGCCATGACGCCCGCGGATGCCGCCTTGCGCCAGCTTGCGGATGCCCGCAGCCTGGATTGCACGAACCCAGCCTGCGCGAAGCTGTCGCCAGAGGCCCGTTCATGCCTGGCGGATTGGCTGGATTCGGGGTGGATTCACTACGTGGCATCGTAGTATCCAGACACGTGCGCGTATCTTTCTCGAACAGAACGCAATCAGGTCTGATCGCAGGGACACATAAAGAAAGAGATAACACGAAGCTGAAAGGTTTGTTGCCGTTGGGATGCCACCTATTTAACTTTCACACGCGATCGGACCGTGGGTTCCTGTAGCCTGGATTCTGGTTTCCCCTAAGGGGGTTTCAAGAGTCGTCATCTACAGGAGTCCAAAAATGATGAGCAAAACCTTGATTATTGCTTCGGTGCTGGCCGTCGCGCTCAGCGCTTGCAACAAGAAGGAAGATGCCCCGGCGCCCGCGACCAACCCCACTCCGGGTGCAAGCACGCCCGCACCCACCACCACGCCGCCGGCCACCTCGCCGGCTCCGGCCCCCACTCCTAACACCACGCCGGGTGGCGGTTCGACCACCCCGGGCGGCTCGACCACGCCCGCGTCTTAATAAAAACAGAGACGAACCCCCGCTCTGAAGACGTAAAAAAGCCCCGGCAATTCAATTGCCGGGGCTTTTTTGCGTCCTTTGAAAGCGGACAGGCCGGCATTTTAATGCCGGCCGTTTTCAGCTTTACATCTTGTCCTTCAGCACGCTCAGCAGACGCTGGGCGGTAGCGCTGCTGTCGCGCGCGCCGTTGGCGTCCAGCACCGTCACCGTGGTCTGGTCGCCCGTGGCGGCCAGGTGGATGCGGTACTGCGGCGCTTGAGCCGCCTTGTCGCCCGAGAACATGCGGCTGAAGAAGCCCGGTTGCTCGTTCTTTTCACCGGTGTCGGTATCCACGTAGCGAACGAAGTAGTCGCCAGCGGAACGGTCGCGGTCTTCAACGGCGAAACCACCGCCGTCCAGCGCCACGCCGACGCGGCGCCATGCGCGGTCGAACGATTCGGCCACCAGCAGCGTTGCGCCTTGCGCACGGACGTCTTCCTGCACGGCAGGCTTCTGCGGCGCGGCTTCCGCCTGCTGCACCAGCTTGCGGGCGTTGTCGACGTCGGAACCCAGGTAGACCATCATGCGGGCGAGCATGGCGGCGTTCAGGCCCGGATCTTCCTTGCCGTTTTGCCACTGCACTTGGCCGCCGTCGCTGCCGACGCGCTTTTCAAGCATCTGGCGATGGCTGACGAACACTTCGGTGTGACCGTTGACGCGCTCGACGCGGGTGCGGAATTTCTCGCGCTCGCCGCTATCCCAGGCCGATTCCAGCACGGCGCCCAAGGCTTGGCGCAACCAGCTTTCCGGAATCTTGGCGCGGTTTTCCGCCCAGTCGGTTTCGATCAAACCCGCACCGGGGTTGTTGCTGGCCACCGTGAAGCCGCTCTCGGTCCAGAAGTCGACCAGACGCGGGAACACGTCTTCCGGGGCACGATCAATGACGAGCCAGCGCAGGTCGCCATCACGCTCGACGCGCATGTCTTGGCGGCCGGGAAGCACATTGCTGGTCTTCGGGGCGGTGGCTTGCGCCTGGCCCTGCTGTTGGAACTGCGAATACGTCGTCGAGCCCGAGGCCGGCGCGCGGTAACGCGGATCACTGTTTGCCTGAGTCAGATCCGGCGGGATGCTCAGAGGCTCTCCACGCTGGGTGACGGCGCTCTTGTAGTTGACGGATTCTTCATTGCCCAGGAATTGATTGACCTCGCTGCAGCCGGCCAATAACACCAGAGACATCAATGCCGACAAACCGGCATGACGCTTGTTCATACGTATCCTCACGATATTTAGAGCAGACCCGTTTCCTGGAGCGCACGACGCACGATTTCGTGGTTCTGCGTTCCCAGTTCAACCAGCGGGAGCCGGTAGCCCAGTGCGCTGCGGCCCATTTCGGCCAACGCCCACTTGACGGGGATGGGATTGGCTTCAACAAACAAAGCCTTGTTCAGACGCGCCAGGTACGCATTAAGTTCACGCACCTTCGGCACATTGCCGGCCAGCGCCGCGGCGCACAGCTCATGCATGAGCTTGGGCGCCACGTTGGCGGTAACCGAGATGTTGCCACGCGCGCCCAACAGGATCAGGGCGGCGGCGGTGGGGTCATCACCGCTGAAAACCTGGAAGCTGGCAGGCGCTTCGCGCAGCAGCAAGCCACCGCGGGCGATGTCGCCGGTGGCATCCTTGATGCCGATGATGCCCGGCACCTGCGCCAGGCGCAGAACCGTTTCGTTGCTCATATCGGCAACGGTGCGGCCCGGCACGTTGTACAGGATGGTGGGCAGATCGACGGCTTCCGCGATGGTGCGGAAGTGACGGTACAAGCCTTCTTGCGACGGCTTGTTGTAATAGGGAACGACCGACAGGCCGGCCTGCGCGCCCACTGCCTTGGCGTGACGCGTCAGGTGGATGGCTTCGTCGGTGGAGTTGGCGCCCACGCCAGCGATGACCGGGATACGGCCAGCGGCATGTTCGACCGCAACACGGATCAGTTCCGCGTGCTCTTCCATGGAGACCGTGGGAGATTCCCCAGTGGTGCCCACCACCACCAGCGCATCGGTTCCTTCCTGAACGTGCCAGTCGATCAATGACCGGTAGGCAGCGTAGTCCAAGGTGCCATCGGGCTGCATGGGGGTGACCAGGGCCACCAAGCTGCCCTGGAAATTAACGCCTGCGGCGGTTGCAGGGGATGCCATAAATGTAGGGCTCCAACGCCCCACGGCAGGATGCCCCAGGGCCAGAATCAATGAAACCGCTGAGTTTAACGGATATTGGCCGAAATCCTACAGAAACCACTGGACGATAGTCGTTCCAAATTCGTACACCGGGCGCATCAAAAGCCAGAGCACATCGGTAACCAGCAGGACGATGACAATCACCAGACCGTAGGGCTCAATCTTCGAGTACTGCCAGGCCAGGCGGTTGGGCAGCAGGCTGAACAGGATGCGTCCCCCATCCAGCGGCAGGATCGGCAGCAGATTCAGCGCCATCAGCACCAGATTGATATTCACGCCCGCCACGCCCATCTGGAACCAGAACGATTCCTGCATGCCGGATTCCAGCATCAGACGCAGCGAAAAGGCCCACAGAATTGCCATGAACAGGTTCGCCGCCGGCCCCGCCAGCGCCACCCAGAGCATGTCGCGCTTGGGGCGGCGCAGACGGCCGAAGTCCACCGGCACCGGTTTGGCCCAGCCGAACAGCATGCCCGGGCTACCCAGCAGCTTGGACGCAAGCAGGATGGCGACTGGCACCAGCAGCGTGCCAATCGGGTCGATATGGCGCGCCGGATTCAGGCTGATGCGGCCAGCCTCATACGCGGTGGGGTCGCCGAACATGCGCGCAACGTAGCCGTGCGCGGCTTCGTGCAGGGTGATGGCGAAAATTACCGGTATCGCGTAAACCGCAATGGTTTGGATGATGTCATTCATGGCGAACCGGATTGTAGATGAGCCGCGTGCCGGCGGGAGCCGGCACGCAAGGTAAAACGCAAGAGGGAAAAATCAGACAAGGCCAAGCGTGGCGGGATCGCCCCGGCCTACGCGAACCACGACGGGGTCGTCGCTGGTGAGGTCGATGACGGTGGTCGGCGATTGCGGGCAGGCGCCCGCGTCGATGATGGCCGCCAAGTCGTGGTCGTAGCGATCGCGGATGGCTTCAGCGTCGTTCAACGCTTCCGTTTCGTCTTTGGGAATCAGGGTCGTGGACAGCAACGGCGCCCCCACCTGTTCCAGCAATCCCAGCATGACGACGTTGTCCGGCACGCGAATGCCGATGGTCTTGCGCGACGGGTGGGACACACGCCGCGGCACTTCCTTGGTGGCTTCAAGAATGAAGGTCCACGGACCCGGCGTTGCGGCTTTCAACAAGCGGTATTGCTTGTTGTCGACGCGCGCGAAATGGCCAATTTCAGCCAGATCGCGGCACAGCAAAGTGAGGTGATGTCTTTCGTCCAGGCCGCGTAGCCGGCGCAAGCCGTCCGCAGCGTCCTTATCGTCCAGCCGCGCGACTACGGCATAGCTGGAATCGGTGGGTACGGCCACAAGGCCCCCATCGTTCAGCCATTGGGCTGCCTGCTTCAGCAGGCGAGGTTGAGGATTCGCAGGATGAATAGATAAATGCAGAGCCATGGGTTTATCCTAACACTCTTGAATGCCGCCCAGCATGGCGCGGCGATGCAAAATGGCGGGAACGCCGACCCGCCCGGAGAAACAGTATGCGCCTCGATGACTCGCGCGAAAGCGACAATGTGGAAGACCGACGTGCCAGCGGTCCCCGAATCGGCGGCCGGGGAACCATCGGCATCGGTACGATAGTACTTGCCTTGGTGGCCATGTACTTTGGCGTGGACCCCAACGTGGTCTTGCAGATGGCCGAAGGCCCGCCTGAAACACAGCAGCAAGCGCCCGCCACGCGCCCGCCCGTGAACGATCCGCAAGCGCGCTTCGTGGCCAAAGTGCTGGGCGAAACCGAAGACACCTGGAGCGCCATTTTTCAGAAAGATCTGAACCGGCAATACGTCGCGCCCAAGCTCGTGCTGTTTCGCGGCGCGACGCCCACGGCCTGCGGCACCGGCCAGACGGCGATGGGCCCCTTCTACTGCCCCGGCGACAGCAAGGTGTATATCGACCTGGCGTTCTTTGATGAATTGCAGAACCGCTTCAAGGCGCCGGGCGACTTCGCTCAGGCCTACGTGATTGCGCATGAAGTCGGCCACCACGTGCAGCACTTGCTGGGCATCTCTGACCAGGTCGACCAATTGCGCCGCCGCAATCCGGCTCAAGCCAACGCGTTGTCGGTGCGGATCGAATTGCAGGCTGATTGTTTTGCCGGCCTGTGGGCGCAGCGCGCGAATGCGGCGCGCAACATCCTGGAAGGGGGCGACGTGGAAGAAGCGTTGGCGGCAGCCACCGCCATTGGCGACGACCGTCTGCAAAAGCAGACACAAGGCTATGCCGTGCCGGACTCGTTCACCCATGGCTCGTCGGCTCAACGCGTGCGCTGGTTCAAGCGCGGCCTGGACAGCGGCAACATCAAGCAATGCGATACGTTCTCAGCCAGCACGTTGTAGGCGCGGGATGAAGGCGCGTTGCCCGGCTATCTTTGGGCTGTATATCCATCCAGTCAAAAGATCAACATCGTCTTCATCTTGTAAGATTACGCCCCCTCGCACTGTTTCCGCGCATGAGTCCCCTGCGCCGACGCGAGCGGCGCCGCGCACCTGAAGCGCAATTCCAAGACCCTACCTCTGTTTTATGGCCAACAAGTTCGAACCGCTAATCACCGTTGATGAGGTGCAAGAGATCCTTGCCGAACCCAAGGAAACCGTAAAGCCGATCGCCTGGGTGCCCAAGCCCGCCGCCAACAACATCCAGTGGATGGAGTTCGCCAGCGTCTGCAAGGTCAAGGGTGAAGTGCGCGACGACGTGATCTTTCGCGTGACCTATCGCGGCGCGCGCACGGTGGTGCACGGCCAGGCCACGATCTTCCTGACGGAAGCGTTCTGTGTGAGCCTTTTCGTCGGTCCGCACCGCGTGTTCGGCGTGGACACGGACGACTCCTTCCACACGAGCCTGGTGGGTGAAGGACGGCCGCAATACCGCAAGCCGCTGGCCGACCGCAGCCATGAACATATCTGGGTGGACGAAGGCGAAGGCTATGCCGAGCCCATCGTGCCCGCCCTGCACACTATCGGCGCGCTGATGCAGTACTTCCTGCCGCGAGCGAACCTGACGCTTGCCGGCGGATTTGCGCATCCCCTCAAAGGCCGCCAAATCGAATTGATCCTATGAGCACTTTTCTGGAAGCCTCCGGCTGGACTGTCCTGCCGGCCGGTGAACACGCCATTCGCGCCGTCGCCCCCATGACACTGGGGCTGGACGGCCAGCACGCGGCCTTCTTCATCGCGCACCCGGACGACGCCACGTTCTATCTGACCGACGCCTGTGAGACCACGATGCACGCGTCCAGCTACGGCATCGACGTGGGCGCCAAGCGCATTGACATGCTGAACGAAACGCCCGGCGTCAGCCTGGCGCACTTCGACCGCGACGGCGCCATCGTTGCCTCGGGCCCCAACGAGCAGCTGCAAGAAGCGCTGTGGGACGCCGTGAAGCTGGCGATGGCCTTGTCGTTCCAATGCGCCAAGTGGATGCCGCGCTTCAGCCAGTTGCGCTTTCGCGCGCAGGTGGGACGCGCGCTTGCCGAAGGCGTGGGCGTGAACCGCATGGTCAAGGGCGCACGCGCCAAGGCCAGCAGCGGCCACACGGCCGACTTCGCGTTCGCCGTTCGTGCGGCGGGCAGCACGGCGCTGACCTACATTGAGCCGATTGCGCTGAAGGCCGGCAAGAAGATGGATTGGACGCAGGTCTACCAAACCCACGGCAAGATGTCGGACGTGAAGATGGCGAATGCGCGCCACTCACGCATGGTCATCCTGGAAGACGGCGCAACGGCTGAAGAATTCAAGAAGGCCGTGACCATTCTTGAGCAGTCCGCCACGGTGCAGACGCTGGCCAAGACGCGCGATTGGCGGGAAGTGTTTTCCGGCTAGGAAGACATCCAGGAAGGGATCACTAAGATGGGATCACTAAGACCGGATCACTAGAACGGGATCACTGAGACCGGATCACTGAGACCACATCGCTAAGACGGCATGTTCGTCAGGCCGTCGACGATCTCGCGGCCATGCGATATGGCCGCGTGCACGGCCTCTCGCGGACTGTAGACGAAACCGCCTTCGGCAAAACGGGGAACCGGGTATTCGTCGCCGCCTTCCAGCACGGCGCCTGCCTGAACCACCATTATCGAGGCGATGAATACGGGGCCGCTGGGCAACGCTTGAACCTCTGCGTCCGCGCCCCGGGACACCTTGGCCGTCAGCCGGTATCCCTTGTAGATCAAGTTGTTTGGATGCACTTCGAATGCCCTCTTTCTGCGGTCGAGCATACTCCGGGCTTTCATGACAGTTCAGATATGTTTTGTAACCTGGGCAGAAAATAGAAACATTGTTGCACCGCAAGAATTACGTCCCCATTTCTCAAATCCTGAGATGCTGAAACGCGTATTTGGCGGATAGGCAAGCCTGACGCGGGCTGCGGCGCAACGCCAGGTTCGCCGCACCCGCATCGCCGCCCGGTTTTACGGGGATTTCCCTAAGTCCTGTTGCGAAATCGCATCTTCCGCCGGAAGCATGGCCGTCGCCCGCATGTAGTCATCCAGCGCCCAGCCCCGCCCCAACAGGATCATTCGCGTGTGCAGATCCTCCTGAACACGGGGCGCCACCTCGCGCCCCAGATAGCGCAACTGCTTACGGCGCAGGTCCACGTAGCCCAGCTCGTAATGCCGCGCCAGCCCCATCCACAAGCGATGCGCGCCGGTGGACTGGCGCGCGCCGCTGATGATGCACAGGCCCGCGTCCAGCCCCCACCGGTACACCGCCGTCGCCAGCCCCATGCCTTGATACGGCGCGGCGTACTTCGAATGCGGCGCACGCACGTAGGGGTCGGCGCGCTTGCCCACTTCGATCAGCCGGTTGAACACGGTGTAGCCCGCCACCCGGTCGCGCTGCACATCCACCACATACACGTAGTACTCGCCGTCCGCCTCGCGATAGCGAAGCACGATGCCAGGGATGTCGGTCTTGACCTCCGGCAGAGCGTGCAAGCGATCCAAAGGGCGGTTCATCCGCGCGTGTATGGCATCGAGTTCGTTCTCCACTTCTTGGGGAGCATGATTGACGTCGATGCGTAGTTCCATCACTCCGCTCATGAAACGCGAGAGCGAATGCAATGCGTGCAGTGCCAACGTAGGCAAGGCCACCTCCTGTACAGCGTTGATAAAAAAATAGCCGCATTCGCGGCTGGGAATGGATGGGTTATGGGTGTGGGCTAGGCCGCGGCATGCGTGTCTGCCGGCGTCCAGCCGTTGGCATGTTGGGCCAGGGATTGCCCGTCGGGTTGGCCGAAGAACGCCGGAAACTGCCGCGCCCCCTTGCGGGTGACCGACAGCGCGCGCGAATCCAGATCCTTGGTGATCCAGCCGCGCTGCACCACCGCGTCAAGCAAGGCCGCGCCCAGCGCGCCGCCCAGGTGCGAACGGCGCTCGCTCCAGTCCAGGCACGCGCAAGCAAAGCGCCGGCGGCGTTGCCGGGCCTGCGCCACGTCCACGCCCACCTGCGCAAGCGATGCTTCGCCCAGCGGCGTCAGCACGTAATCGCGGCCATCAGGCGTGAGCCATTGACGCGCGATCATGGCGTCGTGGATGCGCACGGCCAACGTGCCGGCCATGTGGTCGTAGCAGGTGCGGGCTTCGCGCAAAGCAGAGGGCGTATTGGGTTTGAACGGCACGCGCTCGGCGCCGGCCACGACAAGCAACGCTTCCAGCGCGTGCGCCACTTCACCATTGGCCAGGCGGAAGTAGCGATGCTTGCCTTGCACCGCCATCTCGACCAGGCCTTGCTCGCGCAAGCGCTGGAAATGGCTGCTGGCTGTGGATGCGCCAATGTCCGCCGCCGACGCCAATTCCGTCGCGGTGCGCGCGCGGCCGTCCAGCAGCAGGCATAGCATGCGCGCGCGGGCCGGGTCGGCAATGGCGCCCGCCACGGCCGAGAGATTGACGTCGGCGAACTCGGATTCCATGATTCGCTACAGACCAAAGTGTTGTGTGCAAGGCATAAGCATACTGCGACTCATCTCAAGAAAACATCCGACGCGTCTGAAAACCCATGCCTACTGCTCAACCCTTCTTCGGCTGGAAAGTCCTGGCCGCCACATTCGTCCTGGCCATCTTCGGTTGGGGAGTCGGCTTCTACGGCCCGCCGGTCTTCCTGCACGCGGTGGTGCAGCGCACCGGCTGGAGCGTGGCGCTGGTGTCCGGCGCCGTCACCCTGCATTTTCTAAGCGGCACAATCGTCGTCGCCAACCTGCCGCGCCTGTATCGCCGCGTGGGCGTGCCGCAAGCCACGTTGGGCGGCGCGGTGCTGCTGGCGCTGGGTGTGGCCGGCTGGTCGCAAGCCCAGGCGCCGTGGCAACTGTATGCGGCGTCGGTGCTCAGCGGCATGGGGTGGGTGGCGCTGGGCGCCGCCGCCGTCAACGCGCTGATTGCGCCGTGGTTCGTGCGTCGCCGGCCTGCCGCGCTGGGCATGGCCTATAACGGCGCGAGCGTCGGCGGCATCGTGTTTTCACCGCTGTGGGTGTTCCTGATTGCCCAAGCCGGCTTTGCGCAGGCCGCCTTGTGGGTAGGCGTTGCGATGGTGCTCGTGATTGCGTTGCTGGCGCGCAAGGTGTTCGCCGTCACGCCGCAGCAGCTTGGCCAATTGCCCGACGGCGACACCGCCGCCACCCCTGCCGCGTCATCCGCCTCCCCCCTTCCCCGCGTCAGCAACCTGTGGCGCGACCGCGCTTTCCTGACGTTGGCGGGCGGCATGGCGCTGGGGTTGTTCGCCCAGATCGGGCTGATCGCGCATTTGCTGTCGCTGCTTGCGCCCTTGCTGGGTGCGCAGACGGCGGGCGTGGCGATGGGGCTGGCGACGGCGGCCGCCATTGCGGGCCGCACGCTAGTCGGCGCGTTGATGCCTGCGGGCGCGGATCGGCGCAAGGTGGCCTGCGTGGCTTATGCCATCCAGATCTGCGGATCGCTCACGTTGATGCTGGCCGCCGACCATGCCTGGGCGGTGTGGGTGGGCGTCGTGCTGTTTGGCTCGGGCATCGGCAATGCCACCTCGTTGCCGCCGCTGATCGCGCAAACCGAATTCGCCCGCGAAGACACCGGGCGCGTGGTGCCGCTGATTGTGGCGCTATCGCAAGGCGCCTACGCCTTCGCACCCGCCCTGTTCGGCCTGCTGCGCGCCGTGCTCGACACGACGGGGCAATCGATGATCGGCTTCCTGGCGGTAGCGGCGCTGGTGCAGGCCGCGGCCATTGTCTGCTTCATGGCCGGGCGCGGTGCGGCGGTAGCGCGCGGCAACGTGCCTGATGACGCCGCGCACGCCCTCAGTCCAGCCCGCCCCGGCGCGCAACAAGACCGGCCATGACCGCGTTGCCCCCTTCGCTGGCCAGCCCTTGCGCCACGCCCTGGCGGTCGGCCAGCGTGCGGTTCTGGCTGACTTTCCACTTGCCTTCGATACGCGAAATCGGAATCTCGACGCCCACAATCGCCCGCATCTGCGCCGCAATGAAATCCGCCGGCGCCTGATCCACGCTCCACGGTTGCGTGCGCGCCTTTTCCTGGCTGTTGGTCAGCGCCTCCAACTGCGCGCGCAGCCAGGCGGGATCATCCTGAATGACAGGCGTGCCCCACACATGCACGGCCACAAAATTCCACGTAGGCACGACCTTGTGCGTCTCGGCCTTGGTGGCATACCACGACGGCGTAATGTAGGCCTGCGCGCCATGAAAAACGATCAGGCATTCCTGCCCCGCCGCCAGATGCGCCAGCTGCGGATTCGCGCGCGCCACATGCAGCCGCAGCACGCCGTGCGGGCCTTCGGGATAGAGCAGACAGGGAATATGGTTGGCCATCAGCCCGGCGTCCCCGCTGGTCATGATGACGCCCAGCGGATGGGCGCGGATGAAGTCATGCTGGACGGCAAGGTCGTCTTCACGGAAAGCGGACGGCAGATACATGGCGGGGCTGAAGTGGTCTGGAAAAATCACAACATAACGCCTTCGTGGCCCCATGCACAGGGCCATCGAACTGCTGTTTCATGGAGCCAGCCAGTCAAGCTGCCAAGGCGGCTATCGTCGGACGCGCTCGTACGCCTGGTTCATGCGATCTCTCGCCTCGGTTTCCAGCGCATACGCGCGGTCGTAGCTTTCCAGGCACCCCGGCGTGGGGCTGGGCCACTTGATTGCGGCGATGGCTGCAGTGAGCTCGTCGCGGGCGCGCTGCCATTCCTTCACAGCGGCATACCATTCCTTGGCGGTGTCCATAGTTTCCTCCCTATGTGCACCCGTCCATCGTAGCGCCGGCATGCATGCCGCAACCGCGCGGCGCCGCAGTAATAAAGGATGATCTCCATTTCCTGACAGGGTTTACCCCGCCCGTGTGGCCGCGGAAATGTCTGCGCCGACACGCATTGCGCGGCACATAATTAGCACTGCGCTGGCGCGGACTCCGCCCCTGTCTGGAAAGGAAAAATCATGAACTTTCGATTGACCCTGGCCGCCTGTTGCATTGCCGCCGCCGCGCTGGCCGGCTGCACCAACCTGCCCCGCGCAGAAAACTATTCCACGGAACTCGGAGAATCACAGGCGCAGCTGCAACCGGACCCCGTCTGGAGCGGCGGCCGCATCTGGGTGCGCCCCACCCCGCCGATCAGCAGCCAGTACGACAAGAAGATCTTGCTGGAACCGATCACGTACATTCCCGGCGACCGGCCCGACCAGTTGGACATGAAGAACAACACCGCCCTGCGCGAGCGCGTCCTGGCGTACATGAATGAAGCGGTGCGGCGCGAACTTTCGAAAGCAGGCTATCAATTGGTGGCGGCGCCCGCGCCACGCACAATGCGCGTGCGGGCCGCCATCACCGCCACCTTCAAGAACGACCGCGATCCGCGGGCGATGGAGTACATCCCGATTGGCTTTGTGCTCGGCCAGGGCGCCAAGGCTGCCGGCATGCGCGACGACTCCGCGCGGCTGCTGATTGAGGCGTCCGTACGCGACGCCAACACCAACGAACTGCTGGTCGCATCGCTAGGCGCCGTCACCGGCGGCAATCTGCCCCCGGACAAAACACCCACGCCGGACGACGTGCGCGCCGCCCTTGACGATTGGGCGCGTCAGGTCACCGAGCAATTCAACCGCATCTGGCTGAACGCGGGACCTTGACGGCGGCGCCCGGCGAACTTTCCGAATCTGCGTAAAATCGCGCAGCCCCAATGGCGTGCGCGGCGGACATTTGCCGTCACGCGCAGCGCGAATTTCGCGGTCAAGAAGTGGCGGCGTGCCACAAGCGGGGAACATAGTCGCCACCGCTGAGGTCAAAACGCCCAAGTTTTTTCTTAAAAATCACGATGTGATGAATATTGACGTCAACCCTCACTTACTCACAGCCACGGCTAATGCTACTGTTCCGCCTGTGCAAGGAGTACATGCAATGGATCAGAAAACGAAGCCCTGGGCCTTTCCCAAGCCTCATCCGGAAAACACCCCACGTGGTGAGCGCAATAAACAGGAGTTTGACGCTCCGCCCGAAGTCAAAAAAGCCGCGCCCAAACCGCGCGCCAAGAAAGAGCCTCCGGCCGCCAGCCGCGTGCGCTCATGAGCTTGCCAGCCAGGACACGCGCCGCCATGACGGCGGCGCCGTCCTTTCAGCGCTGGCTGCTTTCCCCCTTTCCCTTCCCGCGGGACTTGCGCTGACACGCCCACGGCGTGATTGACGGTTCAAATCAGGCCCGGCCATACTCTGGCGGCCTGGACCGATCAACACCACCATGACCGCTTCCATCCTGCTTGGCATCACCATCGTGCTCGCCGCCGGTTGGGGCGCGCTGGCGCTATGGATACGCGCCCCCTTACCCGCAAGCCTGCGCGCCGCGCTCGCAATCGCGTGGACAGCACTGGCGCTTGCCGCCATCGCCGCACTGATCTGGCCCGCATGGCGGCCTGCGGGCATCGGTTTTGCCGTGGCGCTGCTGGTGATGCTAATCTGGTGGCGCAGCATTCGCCCGTCAAACCACCGCGCTTGGATTCCGGAAGTGGCGCAGCAAACCTACGGCGACATCGACGGCGATCACGTCACCCTGCACAACGTGCGCAACTTCACCTGGCGCACGCGCACCGACTTCACCCCGCATTGGGAAACGCGCCACTACGCGCTGCACGAACTCGAATCCGTGGACGTGGCGCTGTCGTATTGGGGCCGCCCCGCCATCGCCCATGCGCTCGTCTCGTTTGGCTTTGGCCAGGAACGCTATGTCGTGTTTTCAGTGGAGATCCGGCGTAAGCAAGGCGACAGCTTTTCCGAGATCGGCGGCTTCTTCAAGCAGTACGAACTAAGCGTCATCGCATCCAGCGAAGAAGACAGCCTGCGCGTGCGCACGAACGTGCGCGGTGAAGACGGCTATCTGTACCGCATCCACATGCCGCCAGACAACGCGCGCTCGCTGTTTCTGGCCTACGTGAACACGGCCAACCAGTTGCGCGACACGCCGCGCTTCTATCACACGCTGACCGCCAATTGCACCACCATCGTGTTCCAGATGGCGCGCCGTATCGTGCCAGGCCTGCCGCTGGATTACCGGCAGCTGGTCTCTGGCTATCTGCCTGAATATCTTTATGAATTGCAGGTGCTGCAAGGCGCGAACAACGCCGCGCAGTACCGGCGGCTGGGCCGATACACGGACCGCGCCCGCGCCACGCAAATGCAGACGGAAGTGCCCGCCCAGCCGGCCGCTTTATCGTCCACCGAATCGCCCACTGAATCGACCACAATCTTCTCGCAAGCCATCCGGGAAGGCGTGCCGGGGATTGAACGCGCCGCAACGGCACACACCGCTGCGCCTGTCACCGGCAACGCTACGCGTTAGCCACCCACATCACCACTTGATTGCGGCCCGTTGTCTTGGCCTGATACAGCGCCTGATCCGCGCACTTCAGCACGGCGCCGGCATCTGCGTCATCGTCCGGCCAGCGGGCCGCGCCAATCGAGACGGTGACATGGCCGACGCCGCCCGGCATCAGGTGACCTTCGGTGGCGTGACGAATGCGCTCGGCGATGGCGCGGGCCGCGTCCGGGGAGGCCCCCGGCATCAGCACCAGAAACTCTTCGCCGCCCACCCGGCAGCACGCGTCGTCGGCGCGCACGCAAGAGCGCATGATGTCCGCCAGCGCCGTCAGCACGACGTCGCCGGCCGCATGCCCAAAGGTGTCGTTGACACGTTTGAAGTGATCCAGATCCAACGCCAGCACCGCAAACGGCAGCCGTGCGGAGGTCAGCCTTGATAACTCGTTGGCCATGCCCCGGCGATTCAACAAGCCGGTCATCGGGTCCGTCATCGTCTCAGCGTTCAACTTGCCAATCTGGCTTTCGTGCTGCGCCATGGTGAAGCCGACGGCGTCGCGCAGTTGTTCGGCTTCGAAGTAATTGGCCTGCACCGATTGAATCAACGGCGTGGCCTGTTTGGCATCACCCGACTTCATCGCGCGCGCCAGCGTTGCCAGCGGCCTGGCGATCCAGAAGCCCATCGCCGACACCATCAACAGCATGACGAGCGCGGCGGGAATGGAGTATTCAAAGATCCGCCACATCAGCCCATGCAAAGGCGCAAGCGTCTCGGCCACGGGCCGTTGCACCACCACGCCCCAGCCGCCCAGGCTCATATGCGCATAGCCGGCCAGCATGGGAACGCCCTGGCTATTGGTGACCGCCATGGAGCCGGACTCCCGGCGCAACAGGGCCTGGATGACGCGATTGGAGTCGCCCCCCGTTCCAATCCGGCGATGGTCGCGGTGGTACAGGATATTGCCGTCGGCCCCGACCACATAAACGTAGGAACCATCACGGTAGAAATGCTCTTGCAGCAGGCGGTCCAGTTCGGTGTTGTGCTGAAGGTAAAGCGCCGCCCCCACAAAGCCCAGGTACTTGCCCTGCGCATCCCGCACGGGTTCGGTCAGGGCCACCGTCCATAACCCTTGCGACGACAGATACGGCGGCGTCACATTGCCTGATTGCGCTGCGCCGCGCAGATCGACACCCGAGGTCGTTCTGCCCTGCGTTTCCGCACCGGGCAGCAACGACGCAAAGGCCACCATCGCCCCCTTGGCATCCACCACCGCCGCAGCAATCACACCGTCCGATTGCTCGGCCACGCGTAACACCTCTTCGTCCATCTCTGCCGGCGCATCCATCATCTTCGCCACACGGCGCGCGCTGGACTTCAACTGCTGCTGAATGGCGCCGACGTAGATATCCACCACTTCAGCCAGCTTCACCGCATAGGCGCGATTGCCCTCAAGCGTCGTGGCGACAAGTTGTTCCTTCTGCACCGTGTACGCCGCGAACAGCGCATTGGCAAACGCCACGGCCGCGCTGAACACGGACAAGCCGACAACGAGATACAGCAATGTGATCCTGGGTTTACGCAAGCGGCCTCCGATTTTTTTGTCAGATACGTTCTAGCATCTGCTTGTCGGATGAACCATTGTTGCGCGCATCAAGAATCAAAAAAACAACAGCTAAGCCGGGGAAATGGACCCGGCAATTCTTGCGGGATGGCGCCTTCCGCGGCGGGGTCTGCCGCCGAACTATTCCTGCGGCTCGGCACTATCCGCGGCCAGTTCCGCCGCCGTGGCCGCCGCCGGCGTTGCCCTGAACGACACGCCCAGCCGGTTGAACGCGTTCATCAGCCCAATCGCATACGTCAGATCCGCCAGCTCCTTGTCGGTGAACTCGGCGGCGGCCGCCGCGTAGTCCTCGTCCGGCACGCCGGTCTCGGACACGCGGGTCACGCTTTCAGCCCAGGCCAGCGCCGTGCGTTCGCGGCGGCTGAACACGGCGCCGGCCTCATGCCATACGGGCACCAGCACCAGCTTGTCGATGGCGACGCCCTGCTTGACCAGGTCGCGCGAGTGCATGTCGATGCAATAGGCGCAGCCGTTGATCTGCGACACCCGAAGAAAGACAAGATCAATCAGCGTCTTCGGCAAGCCGCAGCGCTGAAGGTAAACGTATACCCCGCCAAAGGCCTTGTAACCGTCGGGCGAAGCGTGGGCGTAATCGAGGCGGGGAGCGCTCATGATGGGTCCTGGATAGAGAAGATCAGAACCGCTATCGTGCGCCTTCTTGGCCTAGCGCGATAGAGCCATAAACCGCCATATCGACTAGGTCATGACGGCGCGCCGCACAGCCTGCGCCAGACGGCGTTGCCCTCACGAATCTGCCGGCGCACGGGGGCCGGCGTATCGTCAACCTGCTGTGCATCATCGAAATAAATCGGGCGCGTATGCTCGCAGTATTCAACGCCCACCCGGGCCGGCGCCACGCACCCAGTCGCGCTTAAGCTCAGCAGCAATGGCAGCGTCATCCATGCGAGCCGTTTGATCTTGCACATCTCGTGCCTCCTGCCGGGCGTGATCCGCCTGCTGGTTGATGCGCGCATCGCGCTGCTCGCGTTCGGCCGCGCGGCCAGCGCCGCGTCCACGCAAGTAAGCCAGTACCAATAACGCGATGGCCCCGAAAGCGACCAGCACCATCTTGTTGAATCGCTCAAGCCATGTGCGCATGAAGGCTTTCCTCTGCCAGGCGGGCTTGGGCATACAACGCCGCCCACGTGTGCGAATGCGGCTTGCCCGGGCGCCAGGTCCGCAAGTACAGCGCCCACGCGCCGTCGACATCACCGGGCGCCGGCAAGCGCAAAGGGTCCGTCCAGAGCAACAGACGCGCGAAGCCTGCGGCCAGCACATCGTCCGTTTCCAGCGCGGAGTAGACGGATGCGGATAGCGGGGGCACGTTGCGGGCGGCGCACAGGTTATGCGCGGCATCGCGGCTGGACGGGTGCGTCAGCACGCCCAGTACCCCACCGTTTTTTTCGAACTGCCAGAACCCGCGTGCGGGGCCGTTGATCTGGCGGCGATGTTGGAAACGGCTTTCTTGAAGGCCGATGGCAAGCAAGAGGATACGGGCCGCGGGGGAGGTCATGGCGGACGGCAGGAAAGTGAGCGCGGGGGAGATGGTGGTGTGGATGAGGGTGTCAAGGTTCATGGTTGTCTTTTCGCCCCTAGCGCATCACGCCGCGCTGCAATCGTTGAAGTCATCGTTATGGATTCCTTATATGTTTGGCGGTCACAGAGGCCACATAAAATGCTGCGGAGGCAGCAAGGGCCGCATCGCCCGCGCTGGCCCAACCGACCAAGAAGATGCGGCAGGCTGCGCCGGTCGCAGTCAACCCGACCAATGCCAGGCCGATGCGCTCTAGCAAGGTGTCTTTGATCGACTTGGAAAGAACGGCCAGCGCCGCCCCGCCTGCCACGATCAGCCAGCAAACGAATGCCAGGACGGCCCACAACGTGAGGTAGACGGTGCTGTCCATGTCATATCCTGTGGTTGTCTTCCGGTGCACGAGCGGAAGGCCGGCCCCGTACGCGGTCTATGACCGCCTGCCACATGTCCGGTATGGGAAACGCTTGCACGGCTTCCCACGCCCGCGACACAACCGCCATGCCGAACATGCCGACCAGAAATCCCGTGAGTCCCTCGGGAATCCCCAGCACCGCAGACAGATAGGGCGCGGCGTAATACGCGCCAAGCGATCCGCTGATTGCCATGCTGATTCGCGCCGTCCACGATCCATGCAGATAGCGCATGGACACCGCCGCACCCAGTACACCAGCGAACTTCGCCGCCAAGGCGTCGAAATCTTGGAGGTTCATTCGCATCCCCTAAAGACAATGAAAAGCCCGCTAGTGCGGGCCGGTAAAAACACGAAACGCTGATTTGCGCTACAACTCGGGCCTTTTGCCTCATGAAACCTTGGTCCCGCCGTCAGCCCCGCCGCAAATCCACGCCCACCTTGGCTGAAGCGCTGACGCGCTATCTGGCCGAGGTTTCGTCCACAAAGAAGGGCCACGCGGCAGAACAGTCCATCGCGCGCGTCTGGCGCGCTACGCGCCTGGCCATCAGGCCGGTTGACCGGATTCGCAGCTCAGACTTAACCGAACTGCGAGACGAGTGGTTAAAGGACAGAGCCCCCGCCACCGTCGTGCGGCGAATGGCCTTTCTATCCCACGTGTACACGGTGATCCGGAAAGATTGGGGCTTCGACCAGTTGGCCAATCCGGTGCAGCTGGTGCGCCGGCCAGCAGTGGACGACGCGCGCGACCGCCGGCTGTTCGACCGCATCACGTTGCGCGGCGTCTCCGACGACGACTGCCCCCGTAAAGAACTGGAGTGGATCATCCGCGCCACCCGGTCGGCCGAGCTACCCACCATCCTCACCGTCGCCAAAGAAACCGGCATGCGCCGGTCCGAGGTGGTCGGCATCTTGCGTGAGCATCTGGACCTTATGCACGGAGTGGTGCACCTGCCCCATACGAAAAACGGGCGCGCGCGAAACGTTCCGCTGACTCCGCGCGCACGAGAGGCTCTGCGGCGCTGGGTCACCGGCAAACCCCTACGGGGCCGCATCTTCAAAATGCAACCGGGTTCAGTCACGCGCGCGTTCATTCGGGCGCGGCGGCGCGCTCGTTTGAGCTATGAACGGATGTGCCGCCAATATGGCCGTAGGCCGAATGGGGCATATTTCCGTGACCTACGGTTTCATGACCTTCGGCACGAAGGCACCTCGCAGCTTGCTACGGTGTTCCAGATTCATGAGCTGGCCAAGGTCAACGGCAACGTGGACACCCGGATGCTGCTGCGCTACTACCACCCACACGGCCGAGAGTTAGCCCAGAAGCTGGTGCGCAGCCCACTGGGGCGGCGCCAACTGGAAGAAATGCGCCGTGAGCGCGATATCGAGTCGGAGGCCCTGCCCCTGGCGGCGTAAATCTTACGTCTCGTCCGAATCCACTTCGTCCGGTCGCGGCGGCTCGTCCGCGGTCAGCCATGCCGGCAGCGTACCCCAGCCCGGGTAGCTGACTTTGCCTCCGGCGCCATCATGGTCGGCACCGATTGAATACGGCGTGTCAGTCTCCACCCCCCATAACGGCGTGGTGCGATAGTCGTCGACCATGACCCACGTCTCACCCACGCGGCGCGGCCATTTCCCCGCGGGCGGCGCTGGCGGAGCATCCTCGTATGCGCCGTAGGCGATATTGAATGCGCCGGGCGACAGCGCCAACTCGTTCGCAACGGACGCGTATAGGTAGAGGCCGTCGTCGCCGGTCTGGAAAACTTCCTTCTGCATACTGCTTTCTCCTAAGAAATGAAATTTGCACTGCAAATGCGAGAGCGTTGGGTAGTCGGCAGACAGACGCCATGCAGCGGGTGACCGGCACGCTTACCGATATTGCCGCCGGAGCGAATGGAGGAGCAGGCGGCGTCTTCACCAAGACGCGCGACGTCGGAACGATCTATTCGATCAATCAAGTGGCCGGCTATTTGAGGTTCATGGACGTAGCTATGTCTCTGTCGCCCGGTGCGCGCACGTCGGACGAAACCCGCTCTCTGAATACCGCCTACCACCCGCGTATCCACGCGTAGCGTCTGCCTCACTGCAAATGCGAGACCGCTCGGTAGTCGTCAGGCGCATGCGCTGTTGGACCATGCACATAACGTCCTCGCCTATACGCAACTCGACGGTGCCGGCGGCGCCTTGTCTCGCAACGCGGACGGGCGCGGCACTATGCCAACCGGAGGCGTCGTGTCTGGTGGCGGCTTTACCGAAACTCGGCCCGTGAACGCCGCCTATCACTCCCGAATCCATGCGTGATGTTCCTCTCACTGCAAATGCAAGAGGCATCGGCAGCAAGCAAGTGGGGGCCTATCCCAGCCACTCGCACACCGTCTCTGATCCATGGCACAGCCATGGCGTGAATGACGCGGGGCATGCTCATGTCGGTCCCGGGGGAGCCTATTTCCTTATGTCAGGCGGAGGCACCAACTCATTTAATAACTTCGGGGCCGGTGGCATTGCTAGCGGAACAGCTACAGCAGCCACCGGAATTTCTATCAACTCCGCGCCCACAGGGATTTGGATTAACGCATCCGGTGGGGCGGAAAGCCGCCCTCAGAACGTTGCATTCCACCCGCGAATTCACGCCTAGGTTTATGCATGGATGCGCGGCAGATAGGCGGTGTTTATTGGTCGGGTCTCAGCTCCTCCAGCTGTTGTGGTCAAGCCCCACCCGCCCGTCGCTGCCGAGCTTGCAACGTCAACCAAGCCGCCCGTGCCGACGGTAATGGACCGCGCAGAAAGCTGATGACTGTGCGCGGCAAACGCCTGTACTTGGCGCGAACCGATGCCTCTTGCATTTGCAGTGTCAGCGTCAGTTCCCGTAAATCGGCGGAACATATCGCGCAGATCCGGGACGCGGAACGTATTCGCGTCGAGGTTTACGAAGTAGTGCCCACCCCTGCGCGCTTCCCAATTGGCCTGCGTGAGCACCAGGCCATTTTCCTGCGCGTAACCCCAGAGCGCGGCATAAGCGGACTTCTGCAGGACGCCGCCTACTGCGTCTACTTCGCTCGGGAGTGGCGCCACGGTGTGGCCGTCCAGCGGCCGACCGCAAAGGGGCGAGCGATAGCCGGTAAAGAAGCTTGAGGAAACCCAGATCCAAACTTCCGCAACTTCAGCAACTAGAACCGGGCCGATATTCGTCGTGGGCAAACTGCTCACGGACACGACAGGCACGCGAGTGTCCAGTGCCGACTGTAAGCCGGTCACGCGGGGGATATCTGAACGAGCAAAGGCCAGATTACTGATCGCGGCGGTTTGCGACACCGTCTCAAACGCCGTGACGGGTTCCACCAACCATCCGCTTGCCCACGCCGAGACCGACGCGCCAGAAGAGTTGTACTTGGCCTGTACCTCCGACACGGTCACTGTGGGATAAGACCAGGACTTCGACGTATCGCCGATCCAGATGCAGAGCTTGCCCGCCGCATCCGAGCCGAACCGGACCGGCACGTCCGACACCGGGCTTCCCGCCAGCACCGTCGCCCCGCAACGCCCCCACGCCTTGGTTGTCTGAACATAACCATGGATCAACAGCGACACGGGCGGCACGCCGTCCAGGTACTCGAACAGGTCCACGCGCAAGCGCAGCATCGTGTTCACCCCGACAGCCGCAGCGGGCAGCGTGATCTTCATCGCGCCCGCGACGGTGGCGGTGTGGGTCGAATAGGCGCCGCCATCCGGTAACAGCACATGCGCGGTGCGTCCCGACGACGTGTTCACGCCATACTGCGAGCCGATCGCCGCGCCCGTGCCCAACACCACCGGACCCGTAACCTCGCCGCCCGCCTTCGGCAGTGCCTGAATATCCTCCAGCACCTGCGCCGGCGTGCGCGATACCAGCGCGCCCGTGCCCGCCCCGGTCAAGTACGAGCCTGCGGCAAGCGTCGCCACGCCCGTGCCGCCGCGCGCCACCGGCAAGGTGCCGGCGGTGGCTTTCGACACGTCCAACGCGGTCACGTTAAGCGCGACGTTGCCGGTTCCGTCAAAGCTCACGCCGCCAGCCGTCGCGCCGCCCGTGACAGAGAACAGACGCGTCGTGGCCAGCTTGGTTGCGGTGGCGGCATTACCGACTGCGACCTCGCCGGCTGCCGACACGCGGCCCTTGGCGTCTACGGTGAACGTCGGCACCGCGTTGGCGTTGCCGTAGCTGCCCGCAGTCACGCCGGTGCTGCTCAGCGTCAGGCCCACCGACAAGTTGGCGGAACCGTCGAATGTTCCGGAACCCGTTGCGTCGCCGGTCGCTGCAATGGTGCGCGCCGTGGCCAGCTTCTGCGCGGCGCCTGCGGTCAGCGCGGTGGCCGTGCCCGACAAGCGCGCAACAGGCACCGTGCCGGTCTTCAGGTTGGTGGCGTTCAGGTTCTGCTGCGCGTAGCTCAGTGCGTCGAAGCCCGTGGCCGCCAGCGGACGGCCCGTGACTGCCGCCAGGCCGTCCAGCTGCTTGTACAGCCAGGCCAGGCGTTCATCGGTGGTCTGCTGGACCTTGTTGAACTGTTCGACAGAGGGCGGCACGGAACCGATGTACGACCAACCCGTCTTGTATTGCAGGTCGGTGATGCCCTCGGTCAGGCCGTTTTGCGCCCAGGTCGAGTTGAAAAGGTCGAAAAAAGTAGGGTCTGCCATCAGTAGATTCCTCGCGCCAGCACGCCGACGCCAAAGCCAAAGAAACCTTGCTCGCGAAAGCCGAAAGGCTTGTCGGTCGAGCCGGTAATGAGTTGCACGCCGACACCGGCGGCTTGGGGTACCCACTTGTAGGGGTTGGCCATAAGCGGGTCATTGGGACCGGGAATCCGGCTGACCCAGATGCGGATCTTTGCGTTGCCCGCGTTCTGCACCACGACGCGGCTCACGTCGAAGATCGGTTTGAGCGACGAGGCGATCTCCGGCGTGGTGCCGTGCCCGTTGTTCAGCGCGATCTTCCAGTACAGAAGCTTGCGGTACTCGGCGTCCAGCAAGGACGTCGACCCGGCTACCGTCCGTTCGTTGGCGCGGCGAAAACGGGCGTCGGAGAAGCCTCCGACGTTCGGCTGCCCTTCGAAGCCGAAGAAGCGGATGTAGATCGCTTCATCAATCACGCGGGGCAAGCCCACGATCTCGCCGATGCCATCGAGCTGCTTGCCCACCGCGGTCTCTAGCCACCGGTCCTCGTACAGGGAGCGCAGCGCGCCTTGCAGGCCATCGGCGGGTTTGAGCAGTGCGCGGACCAGCGCCTCCAGCCGCCGCTTGGTCTGGAACTGGCCCAGCCAGTGGCCCCACGCAACTTGCCCATGGTCTTGGTTCAAGTCCATCAGGTCACCTCGATGCGTGACAAGTCGAACGCGGCCACCTGGAAGTCCTGGATCGTCACGTTGGCGGCGCGGTAGTCGGCCGGCGTGGGCGTGAACGCGGGGTTGGTGGAGAACGCCAGCTTCAGATCCACCGACGCCAGGCCAGGCGTGCGATAGATGGCGCCGTAGAGCCGTTGCAGGATGACGTCTTCGCCAATGCTCGACGCGTCGCCCACGGCTGCCAGGTTCTCGGCAATGCGTTGAAAGCCGTCTGGAGGAAATGCCTGCTCAGCCGGCGACAGCAGCGTGGTGGCGCAGCGCACCCACAGGTAGACACGCTCGGGCCGGTCGAAGCGGATCAGGTGGTCCGCGCCGTCCTCATCCTTGACCACCACCTGCTGCTTGCCATGGGTGTCGATGCCGGCGGCCACCACGCGAAAGATCGCGTCGGCCACTTCGTCATCCAGGCCGCCGTCCGCCACCACATGCACACTGTGCGGTGGCCTGCCCAGCGCATCCGGCGTGTCGGTGCTGTTCATGAACACCTTCACGGTGCGCACGCCAGCCACCCGGTCGCGCACATTGGGCGCGATGCTGGGCAGCGTCGCCGCGCCCAACCGGAACAGGCCGGTGGGATATCGCGCACGCAGCTCCGCCGCGTTCTCCGCCAGGCGCCCCGCCACACCCGCTTGCAGGTTGCCCACGGCTTCCCAGCCGTCGATCTGCGTGATGATGCCGTTCAAGTCACCCACCGCCGCGCCTTCCGTCGATGCGCCCAGCGTCACGGCAAGGCCCGGCGAGCCTAAACGGATCAGAGACAAGTTGCCGGACCACGTGAACGCCGCCGCGCTGCGTCCATCCGTATGGATGCGTACCGAGGCGCCATCGCTGGATACGGCCAGGCCGCTAGGCGTCAACGCCGTGACCAGCCCCGCCAGAATCTGAGGCAGGTTCGTCGTCGTGCCCGACGTGTAAGAATATGCCGCACCGTCGATTGACACGATGTAGGCGCTGGATGGCGTAACCGCGGGTTGAAGGATCACGTCCGCCGCGGCGCCGGCCAGGATCTGCGTGGCGCTCGCCAGCGCCCACAGGTTCTGGCTGACGCGATGCCGTACTTGCGCGCCCGCCGGCACCGTCGTGCCCGCCGCGCCATACAGCACCACATAGGCGCGCGAGGGCTCGTCGCGATACCGCGACACGCCAGTAAACGACACCGCGCGATCCAGCGACACCCCCGTCGCCGAGCCGGGGTACATCGCGTAATACACGCCTTCCGCTTGCTCCCACAACGTGGCTTCGCGCTCGGCGAACGTATCGATCAACAGACCGGTAATGCTGTCGGGGCGGGTTTCCACCGCGCCGTTGAAGCCGGCGGACTGCATGCGGGCGCGCAGGTCCGCCACGATCTCCTGGCGGATTTCCGGCAGGCGCGGGCGTACGAACCCGTCCGGTGTGACACCGTAGGCCATAGGTACCTCGAAAAAGGATTGGGGTTAAGACGTGCGCAACTCAACGACTCGTTCGAGCCGTCCTGCTGCTGTGTCCACGTCATAGGTGACACGCAGCACGCGCAATTGGCGTTCAATTTGCAGCTCAAGGCCGCGCACGCGGGCCACATCCGGCACGGCGCGAATGCGCGCGCGGAAGATGGCTTCGATGCTGGCCCGATTCGGCGACTTCACCAGCACGTCATCGAAATACGGCACGCCAAACGTCGTGTCCAGGAACCACTCGCCCAGAAAAGTCAGCAAGGTGGTTTTGATTTGCTGGGCGATGCGTTCGGCGCCGTCCACAAATGAAGTGCGGCCGAGCAGATCCAGGTCCAGATCGTGGTCGGCGGATAGCGCAAGGTCGAGTGCCATCAGACAGGGTTCTCCGTGATGCCGCCCGCATAGGCGTGGCGATGGGTGTCGCCGATGTTCTTGCCGTTGTGCATGATGGCGCCGCCCTCGTACGCCACGCCGCCCCGGATACGCATGGATGCGCCGCCTTCGCCGCCCTCGCCCGCCATGCCTTGCGTGTAGGTCAAGGGGCCGTTCACCGTCACCGGTGTATTGAACGTTGTCTGTTCGGCCTGAACCGTCCAGGTCTTGACCTGAAACGTCAGGTCGCCGGCGGGCGACAGTTTCAACATGCCGGGACCGTACTGGATGCAGACGTTCTGCGTGTCGGCCGCCATCGTGCCGGGCCGCAGCAGCGGCGAGGCGAAGGCGTCCGACAAATCAAATTGGCGCGGATCGTCGGGCGGGCCGTTATCGCCCGCCAGCCAGTTCTCCAGCGCCCGCGCTGAAAACGACAGTTTGATCGCATCGCCCACCTTCAGCGGCACCGAGATCAGCGCACGTGCGCCATTCACATCGCCTACCGGCCAGCACACCGGCACACGCACGATCTGCGGCGGCGGCAAGGTTTCGCCGTTGGCGAGCCGCTTGGCCAACGTCGGCCTGGCCGTCACGAAAACACCGTCATAGGCCACGACTTCGCCAGGAAGCGTCGTATAGACGTCCGACAGCTCCGTCGCGATCAAGCGGCGCACCAGAGTCACTGCTTGGCTCATGTCTTTTCCTTTTTCTTCGGTGGCGCATAGCGGTCGACCAGCCCCAATTCGGTCTGCCAATCGCCACCCTCGCTGTCGCCGGTGTGGTGCACGGTTTCGACGCGTTGCCACGCACCAACCGTGCGGCTCTCGACCTTGACCAGGTCGCCGGGGCTGATGGTCGGCAACAATAGCGACTTCACCTTCCAACCGTCACGCTGTTGCTGGCCGCTTGCCGGCTTGGCGCTGGCGGCCGTTGCCGGTTCAGCGGCCTTCGCCGGCCCTTTCGCTGGCCCTTTCGCTGGCCCTTTCGATGCCGCCTTCTCGGTGGCCGCCTCACGCGTGCGCTCGGGCTGGCCCAGCAGCCCCGTGTCCACTGCCAGCACGACGGCCTGACGCCGCGTGGTGCCCAGCCGTTGCACCACCTGTAGCTGCTGATTCTGAATCGACCACTCCAGCCCGGTGCCCTGCGTCACCTTGTGCAACGCCGTGCGGGCGGCGCCGTAGAAAGCAAACCCTTGCTCCCAGCGGCGGTCAGGCACGTCGTCCGCCATGACGAGCGGCAAGCCCATCTGGCGGGCAATGTCACGGATGATGGCGCTGGCCTGTGCACCCGGCCCCAGGCCGATCGACACCGCCGTGTCGCGCACTTCGATATAGCCGTCCTTGACCGTCAGCTCCGTAATCACATCCGGCTGTTCAAATCGGGTGTAGGCGTACACCACGCTGCCCGAGGCCATCAACAGCGGGCCGCCTTCTTCGGCGTAACCCGCGTACAGCACGCAGCGCAGGTTCGGTTCTTCCAGCGCGCCACGCGTACCCGCCGCCAGGTTGTAGAGCGTGATCTTGGCGTCGTTGGGGGATTCCCCTGCGGTCTTGGCGATGTCGAACGTCAGCCGAATGGGCGGCACGATCTCAAGCGCCTTCTGGCCGCTCTTGCCCACGAGCAAGCGGTAAACCCGATCAAATCTGGCCATCCGCCATCTCCTGCGCATCCACGTAGATCAACGCGACTTCACCTGAGGCCAGCGCCGCGCGGCTGATGGTGTCGCGACGGTCGGGCGCCAGCGCCACCAGTTCGCCAGCCGGCACCGTCAAGTGCCGGTAGCCCGACAGCAACGGCGTACCCGGCAGCACGGCGATGCCCGCCACGACGAGCTCGTTGTAGGCGTTCTCGATGGACAGCGTCCACAGTTCCGCCTCGCTGTTCCAGGACAGCCGCAAGAAGTAGGTCAGGCCGTCCAGATCGACTTCGGTAAGACTGTCGTTCACGTCCGGAATCGGAATTTGGATCATGTCGGGATTTGCCTTGTCGTAAAGATTCCGCCCTGCTGCTTCGGGGTGGCCGGCACGCCGCTGGTCTTGCCGGCGTTCTGTTTTGTCGTGCCAGCCTTGCCCGTGGCGCTGCCCGAGGTTTTCTCGGGGGGAATGTCCGCCTGGCGCAAGGTCACTTTGCGGATGCGCCTGAACGTGGCGGATAGCTCGAAGCGGTCACCGCCGCCATTGCTGCGCCCAATGGAGCAGCTTTCCATCACGAAGTTCTCATAGACATCGAGTCCGGTCGTGATGGTGATGGGCAGGCCGTCTGCGTGGATCTTGCGCAAGGCGTCCTTGGCGCCGATGAGTTTTGACCGGCCCACGTCCGTTGACGCCCCGCCAGAGCCCCCCATGCCACCCAACGCGCCCCGCGCATTCAAGCCGCCCAGCAAGGTGATGTCGGCGGCGGTGACCCATCCGTCGAGCGTCAGCAGTTCCGATTCCTGGACCACGTGGTCCGAAACCGGCGGCCCGTCTTCCACCGCATACGAGGTGGCGCGGCTGTTGAGTGCCGTCTTCTCGCCCACCAACGCATCCAGTGGCAACGCGCCAATGCTGCTGCCGCCATTCCATCCAAAGATCATGGAAACAAAGTTCATTGCTGCTCCTAGGCGACCATCTCGACGGGGGCCGGCAGGTCGAAGGTTCTGCCCACGTCGGAAAGGTTGCGTTGCAAGCCCAAGCCGACGCCCCGCTCAACAGCGCTCCTGACGGCTTGAGGTTCCCCCCCCGTCACGTTGACGACGATGTCGTTGTGGCTCTGGTACGAGAACGGCGCGCGGCCGAGGTTCGACGCGGGGCCGACCACAACCGCAGGCGGCACGACCGGAACGACAGCGCCACTGGCCACGGCCATCCATTCCGGCGCAAGGTCTGGCTTGGCGCCTGCCGCATCCGTCGCGGAGGCTTGCTTGTCAGATTTCGACCCGCCCGGCACCAGGCTCTTAAACCACTCCTTCGCCTTCTGAACCTTATCCAGCACCCACGTTTGAATCGCGGCGCCAATCTCCTTGACCGTGGCGATCATGCGGCCGCCCATGCCTGAGAAGAACGTCCACAAACCGCTGAAGGCGCCCTGCCAATGGGCAATTGCGCCGTCCCAATCGCCCGTGAACGCGGCGACGACGCCGCTGACGAGTTCGCTCCAGAACGCCCAGATCGCCGAGATGTATTCCATCACCGGCCCCAGGAAGGAGTCGTGCGCGATTCCCATCAGCGCGTCCCAAGACGCCGAGATATAGGCCTGGATCTCATCCCAGTTTTCCCAGATCTGCCACAACGCAAGCGCCAGCACACCAATGGCCGAAATGATCCGGCCAATGGGCGTCATGGCAAACGCGTTCCACAGCATCGGGATGACGGACCGCGCGATGTACAGCAACCCGTTCCACAGCATCGGCAGCGCCGTCGTCGCCACCCACATCAGCCCGTTCCACAGCAGCGGGATGATGGTCGTGGCCAGGTACAGGAATGCGTTCCACAGCATGGGAACGGCGATCTTCGCCATGGAGAGGATCACGCTGCCGATGGGCGACAGAATCTGCCACAGTCCATAGGCCAAAATGGCAATGGTTCCAAACTGAGCGATCCACGGCCCCAGCGTCTGCCCGGCGCCTACCAGCAGATCCTTCACAACGCCGAGCACACCCGACACGGCATCCAGCTCATCCTGCCATTGCTCCACGCCACCGATCCAGCCGCCCAGCACGGAGTCGCCCCCGCTCAGCCAATTGGCGATGTCTTCGCCGATCAAGTAGATCGTCATCAGCACCGCGGCCATGCGCAGCATTGGCGCCAGCGTCCGCGTCCACACCGACAGCATCTGCATCGCGCCTGCCGGCCCGCTACGCAGCGCCATCGCGCCATCCAGCCCCAAGGCCACGCGGGTGGCGGCGACCAGAGATCGCAGCAAGCCGCCAGACTGCACGGTGGCTTGGCGGAGCCAGTTGCTCAGCGCCACAAGCCCCAAGCTGGTCCCCGCCAACGCCAGCAGCTTGACGACGGCGTCGATGTTGTCGGCCAGGAATTGAATCGATGCCGTCACCGCCGATAGCGCCGCACGGCCCATCGGCAGCGTCTCGCCAAAATAGCGCTGCATGGCGTCGTTGAACACCGTCATCGCCCCGGTGATGGACGCCGGCGCGCTTTCCGCTTCCGCCCGCATCTTGGGCAACTGCGATTCCAGCGCGGGCAAGGCGCGGGTAGCCGTTACTTGCCCGCCCTGCACCTGCTCGCGCAACTGGCCACGGTTGACGCCCAAGCCCGCGGCCAGCGCATCCTGCATGCGCCGGGGCAAGGCGTTGTATTCCTCCATGCCCAGCTTGCCTTGCTCGATCATCTTCAGCAGCGATGCGACGACTCCGCTACGGTCTTGCGCCGGTGCGCCCGACAAGCTCATGCCCAACGCCACCGCTTCGGTGATGCTGGACGCGTCGATGCTGGAGCGTCCCTGATCTTCCAGGGCCTGCCGAGTGCGTGCATACGTATCGACGGTATCGGCATACGGCGTGCGGCTGGAGCGCGACAAGCGCGCCAGGTCGCGGTCGGCGTCGGACGCCTGCGCGTCCGATCCGGCCGCTTGCCGCAGACGCATCTGCGTCTGCGCCCACGCGTCGATGTCGCTCAAGATGCGCTTCAAGGGCGAACCGCCCAGCGTCAGAGAAACAACGCCTCGCAGGCCGCCAAGCGCCGTGGCGTGTTGCCGCGCGGCCGATACCCCCTGCCGCTGCGACTGAACCATGGCGCCTACCGTCTGCTGCGCATTCATCACCGACGGCAGCGCACCCGCCAAGGCTTGGCTGATGGCCGCGCTGGCCTGAGCGCTTGCTCGCACCATCGAAGAAAACATCGTCTCGAACGCCTGCTGATACGTTCTCAGCCCGGAATCATCCACCTGGTAGCGCAACAGCGTCACCAGTTCTCGTACAACGGTCATCGTTACCTCGCCTTGTTTTCTGCCGCAGCCTGGGCCGCCGCCTGGGCATCCATCAGCGCATTGAGCTTCATGATGTCCAGGAGGTCGACATCGCCGCGTTTAACGGCGTCCAGGCTGACATGGCGGGCCAGGATGGGCCGCCAGATGATCAACTCTCTTTCGAAGCCTGCGTCGAACCGCCCGACAGGCTCGCCAGCTTGGCGCGGGCCGGACCAAAGCGGCCGGCCCAACGCGCCAAAGGGCCGGCGAAGTTGTGCTCAAGGATGTGGAACAAGAGCTCCAGGATTTCGGCATAGTCGCCAAACGCCAGGCCGCGATGCGCCGGCGTCAGCTTCTGGGGCTCGCGGCCCGCGAGCTCGAAGGTGACCAGTTCCGCGTCGATCAGCCGTTCGGCCCAGCTGGCCAGGCTGTCGCCGCCCAGCTTGACCGACAGTTCGCGAAAGGCGTTCAGCATCGCCTTTTCGTCGCGTTCCTGCACCGCGCCGTCACCGCCGAACACGGCGGTCAACATCGAGCCCGCGGCCGGCAGCACTTCCTTTTGCAGGTCGCCCAACAGCTTCAGCTGGCGAAACGGATCAAACCGCGAGACCCGGAAGACCGTCGAACCGATGGTCACTTCCTTGATGGCGCTCATCAGGTGTTGCCTCCGATGACGTTGATGGCAGGACCGGTCTCGATCGACCATTCGCGGCTGCCGACCTTGGCGCCGTAGCCCGCGTCGGGCATCTTGACGATCCACGCCGAGTCGGAGGCGTGCAGCGACGTGCCACGCAAGTCGGTCACCGAGATCGGCACGGCGCCGTTGCCATCCGTAGCGCGGTCGGCCTGATGCAGCGCGGTCAACGCGGCGTTGCTGGCGCTGGTCTGCATCAGCGTCAGCGTGATGCGCAGGCGCGAATCGCGCGACATGGAACGCGCAACTTCGCCATCGACGCCGACGACAGAGGCGATGCCTTCGCCGATTTCGGTCACGGTGACAAAGGTGTCTTCGGCCAGGCCAGAGATGGGCAGCGCGCCCATCACGATCTTCACCTGATTGGGTGCGTAAGTTTTGACGGACATGAGTAGGCCCCGATTACAGTTGTTGGTAGGTGAGGTTGCCCTTGATTTCGGCAACATGGATGGCGCCGGCAAGGCGGGCGCTGAACGTCAGGTCACGCAGAATGCGGTTGGCCTTGTCGTTGGTGGAAACGCTGGCTGCACGCGGCACGTTGATGACAAAGCCGGGAATCTTGCGGCCGGCGTCGTCGATCTCGTCGGGTGCAACCAGGCCACGGCTCTGGCCCAGCAGCAGCGCCTGGCGAATGCCGTTGACCAGGATCTGGATACCGGCGTCGGTGTACGGCACCTTGCCGTTCGCGTTGATCAGCTGCGACGCGACGTTGATCTTCACCTGCTCGGCCAGCCAGTCGCGGCCGCGGATCACGTCGATCCATTCGCCGGCGGCGACCTTGCCGTTCTGCGTCACGGCGAAGTTGCGCATCTGCTCGAACGTGTTGGCGTTCTTGGCGTGCGCGGCCAGCGCCTGGCCTTCAGTCAGGCTGTCATAGGTGACGCCCGACAGACGCGTGTTCGCCCACGTTTCACCGCCCGGATAGAAGGTGAAGCGGTTGGCGGCGACGGCGGCATCCAGCGCTTCGCTGGCAGCTTGGCCGTGATACCAGACGTGCGTGCGGAAGAACTGCTTTTGCTGGCACTGGGACGCGATGTCGCTGGACACGGCGGCATCGATGATGCCGGCCTGTGCGCTGGACACGCCGAACAGGCGCTCGTTCGATTCCACCCATTCGGCGGCATCCAACACGTCAGCTTCGACACGGCTGGCCAACGACACGCCGTACCAGTCACCGTTCTCGCGCAGGCAGGCGTTCAAGGCGGCCGACGGGGTTTCGGTGCTGACCGGTGCGGCCGATTGCACATTGCCCTTCACGGCGATGGCGACGGCCTGGCCGGCCTGGCTGGCGGTCACGGCAACGTCAGCGCCCGTCGCGGTAGCGGTTACCGGCGCATCGGTTTCGGCGATGGCGGCAGCCAGCGCGGTGGCGATCGTCTGCGGGGTGCTCTCGGCCAGACCCGACACGTTCACGTCCACCTTTTGCACGGCGCCAGCGGCATCACGCCACGACAGCGAGACGGCGTAGTCGGCCACAGCGGCACGCGTCACGGAAATGCGCGATGCATCCACTTGACGGCGGCCCACGAAAACGCGAGCGACAGTCGGGATCTGTTTGAAGGCATCGCGCACGGCGATGTACAGAGGATCATTCGGCGACATGCCCAGATCCAGCAGTTCACCCGGCTCGGTCACCACCAAGACGCGGTTGACGGCCAGCGCATGCGCGCCAAGGATCAGGATGTCAGAGAAGTTCTGCTCCTTGATCGCCGTGGTGTTCAGCGAGATCGCCACATTGACGATCCGGTCGATTTTTGCCATTTGCGGCTCCAAAAAAAAAGCCGCCCAAGGGCGGCGGGACTGCGTTAAGAAGACCTGGGGCGCTACGTCGCCTTCTCGGTCTCCGCGGAAAAAGAGGTTTCCAGGGCAGGCATGAGCCCGCCCGTCGTGGTGATCGTGCCGGTCACGGTTTCGATGACACCGACAACATCGGTATAGGTCTGCGCGTAGCGGATGCCCAGCGCAAGCACACCCAGCCGCTCGCTGGAGGCGCCCGCGCTTTCACGCGGCACGCGCTCGATGCGGCCGACTTCAAACAGCGCCAGGCCCAGCGCTTCCGCCTGCTCCTCATAAACGGGATGGCGCAAGGTTAGGCCCATCTTGTCGAGCGCAGCGTAGGCGGCGGCGCCCACGCTGCGCAGTTCGACGGTCGCATCGCGGTGGTCATGCACAGGTTGATTGCCATCGTCGTCAACCGGCCCGGCTTCAGCGGGGCCTGTCTGTACCCAACGCACCGCCATCGCGATGTAGGGCGGTTGCGGACTGGATTGCGCGTCGTCGGACGAGACGACGGGCACACCGCCCGCAGCGGCCGTCACCAACGTAAGAATTGCGTTATCGGGCGTCATGGAAGTCCGGTTTCAGGTCTGAAAAAAACAAAGCCCGCGAACCGTTTAGGTGGGCGGGCTGCATTTCGTGTGGGCGCAATGGCCCGGAGCTATTGTCTCAAATCCGGTCCCAAATGGGCATGGTTTTTATGAAGTGCGTGTCCCAATTCCGACCACGCGTAGGTTGCAGACTTGGTGTTGCCGCCACAGCGCTGCACATGCCCCGCATCCAGCAAGTGGTCCAGCACGCGGCGCGCGCCACGGCGCATGGCTTCTTGCGATGCGGGCGCCAACGGAATGCCGCGGCTGACGTGCCGCAGGATCTCGGCCATTCTGAACTCGCGCCCCGGATATGCCGCCAGCAAATCGATGACTTCGTGCGCGTACTTCATTTGAATGCCCTCCAGACCTGTTGCTTGAAACTGCCCAACGCCACCTTGTAGTAAGGCAGCGTGATACCGATGACGCGGCAGGCCTTGTCCTGACGCAGATGCGCGGGTAGATCGCCGTAGTCGGCGCGCCGCGTGTATTCGGCTTGCACCACACGCCGCTCAACCAGCGGCAGCGCTTCATACAACGCGTCAACCCGGCGCGCCCGTTCATGGTTCACCGGAATTCGCACGGGCTCATCGTCATCGTCGTGGCCGGGCTGCGGCGGGAACTCGCACAAGTCCGGCGCCTCTTGCTCCATGCGGCGAGGCCCCGGCCAATCCCCTTCCCACTGCGACCGCGCCCAATTACGAATTTCGTCTTCCACCCAACGTGGCATCCCTGCTTCCATTTCCGACCTCGTCCCTATTGTGTTTTGACCATCTCGCGTGCGGCGTTCAATGACGGCGCTGTGGTTCATGTGCGCTCCGGATTGGCGCTGTGCTTGGCATGCGTCAACATCTCGGCGATGGCCTTGGTTGGATGCCCGCCCAGCGCGATGCGCGCTTCCCATTTCTCGATCCATTCGCGATGCGAGCGGCTGCGCGGCTGCAGCAGCTTTCCCGCCCCCATCTTTTTCAGCGCCGCTTCGGCTTGCGCGCGCGTGGCCATCGTCTGACCTGGCGCCGGCAGCGCCACGCGCGGCGCGGGGATCTCGGGCCACGTGCCTTTGCTTAATTCCTCGGCCAGCGTCCTTTCCCAACGCGCTTTGATCGCGCCGTAATTGCTGTTCAGCAAATCCACGGTAGAGACGCCCACCGCCGCCCAGTACACGGCAGGATGCGACCAGTTGCCGATCTCGCCACGGCGCCGCGCCGACACGCCGCGCACGGCTTCGTGATAGGCGACCTCAGGCGTCAGCCACGGGCAGCACAGCTTCAAGAATTCCGGCAGCGTCGGCGGCCACTCGCGAGTCAGGCACGCGGTCAGCCCGCGCCTGACATGAGATTCGCTCAAGCCCGCCAGCTTCTGATTCCACGAGTCCTTCAACTCACGCGGCGTCAGTCCTTCCCACTGCTGCGCGAACTTCGCGCCGTACAGCAGATGCATTTCATTGACGACCAGCGCGCCTAGCCCGTTTGACAGTTCGTTTGACGGCCCGTTTTGCAACCCTTTTGACAACCCTTTTGACGCTTCAGCGACTTGCATCAATCACCCCCATGTCGATCTCGCTGCGCGCTCGGCCTTCGGCCAGCACGCTGCGCAATTCCGACGACCAATCCGCCCGTTGCCGCGTCCGTGTGGATGGTGTTTCCCGCTGCACGCTGCGAGGCGGGAACAAGCCCTGATATCCGCTGGCGATGCTATGGGCGATGACGGCGCGGGGTGCGATGCCCTCGGCCTGGTAGCCCGCAAGCTGTTGCAGCTGCCGGCGAGCGCCCTCTTCCGTGATCGGCTTCTTGCGCGCTTTGCGGTCAGCGACCCAGCTGACCCAGTCTTCACGATCCAGCCAGGCGGGCAAGGCAATCGCCGACGCATCGAATCCGGAAGCCCGCTTGCAACGCTTCGTTGAGGGTTCGTCCTGGTTCCTGGTTCCTGGTTCTGGTTCCTGGTTAGTTGGCGCGGTGTTCAACGGCTGTTGAACACTTGAGTCCGGGATACCTTCGCGCGGGCCCTGTTCCTTATCGCAGCGTTGCGCCTGTCGCGCCCGCTTCGCGGCGCTTGCCTTGCCGGCCGCAGACTTTGCTTCTTTGTTGCCGTGATAGCGGGCAATCTCGGCATCGCAGCGCGCGTGGCGCCAGCCGTGCTCCGTGTCCGTGAAGAATTCGTTCAGCACCTGGAAGACGGCGGCCTGCTCCTCATCGGACCGCGCAATCAGCAGCCGGCACAACTTGTCGACGTCGCGAGACAAGGGGGCTTCGGTGTCGTAATAGAGTTCGATCAAATCGCGGTAAACGCTGCGTTCGATGCGCGTGAGATGCCGGGTTGCGCTGTTGAAATCGCCGATGTGATGGGGGTAGTAGTTCATTGCTCCTTTGTCCCTTCGGCCAGCTCCGGCCAGATTCGAATGCAATCGGCGGGACGCAGGTCGCGCCGGGTCACCACGCCGTTCGTGGCTTGCTCGATCAAGGCGCAATGCTTGACCGGAACGGGCCTGCGGCCCGTGCGCCACTGGTAGACCAGCGCGGGGGATACGCCCACGCGCCGGGCGAGCGCCGCAGCGCTCAGCGCTTCATCCCCGTCGAAATAATCATGTAGATTCATCACTAAAACTATAGCGATGCTACAGCTTATAAGCAAGCCATGCTATAGTTTTATTTGAATAGCATTGCTATATGAAAATGTGGACGATTGAAGAGGAAGCCGCCGCCCTGCGCGCACGCTTTGAAGGCGTGAACCGCGCGGCATTCGCTCGCGACCACAATGTGAAGGGCGGGCAGGCGATGATTTATCAGCACATCACAGGCCGCCGTCCCATCGGGATCGAAGCCGCCATGGCCTATGCCGAAGGTTTCGGCTGCACGCTGGCGGCAATCAGCCCGCGCCTGGCCGCCGAGGCCAAAAAGGCGGCATCGCTGTCATCCGCGGCGCCCCTGGCGGCGCCTTCCGCCGACACCGCGTGGCCGTTTCCTTCGATTCCCGCATCGCTCATCAAAGGCTTGGCCGACGACCAGCTCAAACGCCTGGAAGGCGCGCTGCTATTGGCGCTGGGCCAGATGGGCGTCAAGGCCAAGGGATCAGCCGCGCTGTCCACGTCCCCATCCTCCAAACGCGGCGCCGTCATGAACATTGACGCCGTCGCAGATGAATTCCCGATGGCGCCCGTTGGTGCCGCGCCGTGGGAACCCGACGGCCTCACGACCCATCACGCCGACCGGATGCAAGCCTTGCGCATCAGCACGGCCGCCAACGTCGGCCATGTCGCCAACGCCGGCTACTCCGCCAACGACCAGGAATTCATGCCCATCCCCGAGCTGGATGTGCGCCTGGCCGCTGGCCGCCTCGGGATCGAGAACTATCACGAGACCGAGATCGGCGAGATCCTTCTGCGCCGCTCGTTCCTGGAATCGTTCAAGCTGCCCATCAGCCGCATGAAGATCGTCTACGCGCAAGGTGACAGCATGGAGCCCGTCATCCGCAACGGCGGCCCCATGCTGTTCTTTGAAGAGCCCGTGACGGACCCGCGCGAGATCGACCCACGCACGGTCTACGCCATCAACCACGGCGGCAAGATGATCGTGAAGTGCATCGCGCGCGAACGCGAAGGCTCGTGGTTGGCCAAGTCACTGAATCCCGCCTACGCCCCCTTCCCGCTTGAGAAGGAAGATGGATGCGAAGTGCGCATCGTCGGCCGCATTCTGTGGTCGCCGTATGATTTGAGAAACGGGGTGGATGAGCGGTTGTTGTAGGTTGGAACGGTTTAACCCGCGCTCCCACAAGGTTCATCCGAATAAGTGGGAATTGCCGCAGCCGGTGACTCAGCGTAAGACGGGTTGAGATGGGGCGTCGGCATGGTGGCGCGCTATTTGATCTGCCCGAACGCCCACTTGATATATGCGGCGGCGACGCTCGCCCCATAGACATCCAAAACTCGGTCCACGTTGGCCTTCTCCGGCCAAGAAACGTACCGCGTAGCAACCTTGCTACCGTCCTTGATCTGAGCCAGTATTTTCGCGCTTACCTGAGGAGGGAATACGGCATCGTTCGACGAAAACACCTGCCCATTTTCAACGCGGATCGACACGCTACTTCCGGGGTAGCGTTGCTCCATGATGGCGACGACAAATCCGAGCTCTTTAGTGTAGAAAATCGTCAGACTTTCCTTTGTCGCTTTGCAAGTCACGCGATCAGTCATCACATCTTTCTTGCAGGACAAGTGCCAGTTCTTTGCATATTCAGATGACGATTGAATGTCATTGGCCTGAGTACCCGCGCTAGTACCGCTAGCATCCGAGAGGTGGAACTCGTATTTGATGCCGTTCATTGTCCCTTCTTCGACGGTGGTCAGCTGCTTATTGAATACGCGGGATTCTTTTCTTGAAGTTGGGCTGAACGTCGAGTCCACCGAAATGACGTCCGAATGCGCATGCGCCAATGTCGAAATGCAAACTGCCGCCAACGTTGCCAAAGACTGGATAGCGAACCTATTCACGATATCTCCTCAGAAATGACGTGGGATGGTAGCGCAAAGCGGTTAAAAGTTCATTCCGATCACGAGAGTTCGAAGTGCAGTTTGCGGCATCTCCAGCGCTAAAATCGGCGACCCAGATTGGGTAGTCTCGACGAAATCTCAGACGGGTCGGCATAACTGCGGACCCTGACCGACCCATCCGGGAAACGAGCGACGACATCAAACTTATATCGGCCTATACCCGTAGAGGGTATAAGCGAAGACGCAATGTGAAGGTCAAGCCAACGTTCTAAAAAATTAGAACTGTGCGATTTATTAGAATTATTCAGATCGCACAAAAGAAAAAAGCCGCTCTAGGCGGCTTTCTTCTAACAAATTCTTTGGGGTGGCTGATGGGGCTCGAACCCACGACAACTGGAATCACAATCCAGGACTCTACCAACTGAGCTACAGCCACCTCTGGTACTGCTTCAAGCGGTACTTTCGTACCGCCTCCTTCTTCACCGCCGCGCTTCAGAAAGAAGCTCAACAACGAAGAGGCCGAACTATAGCACATTTTTTTGACCTGTCAAAAGCCCTGCCCCTAATTTTGCTTGCCTGACTTCGCCAGCTTGCTATCCTTCCGCTTGGCTCACCTTTGGAGGCCGGCTTTTTTGCCATAGCTATGGATCGCCTACACGCATTTTTGATCGATTACTGGCCTCATATCGTGTTCGCCATCAGCATCGTGGCGGGGTCGGGCGCGGCGGTGCATGCCGCGATGACCAAGCAGGATGTGCGCGCCGCCATCGGCTGGGTGGGGGTCGCGTTGTTCTCGCCGCTGTTTGGCGCGCTGTTTTATTTTGTGGCGGGGATCAACCGTATCCGCAAGACACGCGTATCGCAGCTGCGCGATGAAGCCATGGTGGTGGATGCCGAGCAAGTTGAAACGCGGCCCGTGGATGTTGCGCCGATCTCGGGGCCGCAGTTCGCGTCGCTGAAGGTGCTGGGCGACCGGGTCAGCCGGTTCCGTTTGCTGGGCGGCAATGCCGTGCAGCCGCTGGCGGGGGGGGATGAAACCTATCCGGCCATGCTGAAGGCCATTCGCGATGCGCGTCATGCCATCGCGATGCAAAGCTACATCTTCGACAACGATGCCATCGGCCGTGAACTGGCAGAGGCGCTGATCGAAGCGCACGCGCGCGGCGTACAGGTGCGGGTGTTGATTGACGCCATTGGCTCCAAGTATTCACGCCCGCCCATCGTGCGTATGCTCGCGCGCGGCGGTGTGCCCGTGGCGCGCTTCATGACGAATCCGCTGGGCGTGCTGCGCATGCCGTATGCCAATCTGCGTAGCCACCGCAAGGTGCTGGTGATCGATGGGCGCGTGGGTTTCACCGGCGGCATGAACGTGCGGGCGGCCTTTGTCAGCGCGTTGTCGGGGGATGCCACCAACCGCGACACGCACTTTCGGGTGGAAGGGCCGATCGTGACGCAGCTGATGTCGGTGTTTGCGCATGACTGGAACTTCACCACGCACGAATCGTTGCCCGCCAAGCCCTGGTTTGATCCGCACGCCTTGCCGCCTACGGGCAACGTGCCGGTGCGCTGCGTGCCGTCCGGGCCGGACCGTGCGCTGGGCAGTTCGCACAATATGCTGCTGGGCGCGCTGGCGGTGGCACAGCGCCATGTCCGCATTCAGTCGCCCTACTTCCTGCCCGACCAGACGCTGATTGGGGCGCTGGCCACCGCCGCGCGGCGCGGCATCGTGGTCGATATCGTCATTCCGGACAAGAACAACTTACGGCTGGTGGACTACGCCATGTCGGCGCAGCTGGACCAGGTCGTGCGCACGGGCTGCCGCGTGTGGCGCGCGTTGGGCGCGTTTGATCACTCCAAGTTGATGACGGTGGACGACGCGTGGGCCTACGCCGGTTCGTCGAACCTGGACCCGCGCAGCTTGCGGCTGAACTTCGAGTTGGACATCGAGATCTACGACCCAACGGTCGCCTGCTGGATTGGCGACCAGATCGACGGGCGCATCGCGCACGCCAAGCGCGAGACGCTGGAAACGCTGACGCAGACGCCGTTTGCCAAACGGCTGCGCAACAAGATCATCTGGCTGGCGACGCCCTATCTGTAAGGGGGCCAGCGATGGCTGAGTTGCCCTTCGCCAGCAGCGGCCGATGACAGCCGCCCAGCGGCTCAGCCGTCGGACGCCGGCACGGCCGCGTGGCGGACGGCGAACACCGCGTTGGCTTTCAACATCACCCGGCCAGCTGCCTTGAGCAGACAAGTCGCGTAGATCAGCCTCTTGCCCTGCTTGTCCACCTGCACATGCGCTTCGAGCCAGTCGCCGGGCTGCACGGCGTTCAGGTATTCCACCGACATCTGCACCGTTACGATCGACACGTGCGCCTGTTGCGCGATGGTGTAGCCCAGCGCGCTGTCGGCAAGTGTGGCGAGCAGGCCGCCATGCGCCATGCCGTGCATGTTCGTATGCGGCTCGCCGACGCGCAGCGCCATGACGCCGTCTGCATCGCGCCGGTAAAAGGCGCCCAAGTCCGCCAGGTGCGTCATGAAGGGGCTGCTGGGGGTCCAGCGTTCAAAGCCCTCGGGGATGGAATCTGTCATGGCCTGGAAATTAGAAAAGTCCGATAGTGGATGATCGAAAGTACCCCAAAGCGCAAACCATTGGGCATCCCCGGCTGCAAGAGGTGACCGCACAGCGAACGAAGCGGTCATTTGCCCGGCGCGGGGGCCCGCCCCCCTGAGGCCTTCGTATCGTCCGACTTCTGAGAGTAAGATTTACGGCACAACAAACACCTACACATGGCAGGAGCAGTGGAAGATGGCGAAAGTCGGCATGGTTGGAATCGGCCTCATGGGCCACGGCATTGCAAGCAATTTGGTGAAGCATGGTCATAGCCTGACCGTGCTGGAGCACCCGGGCAATCAGCCCCTGGATGCCTTGAAGGCCGCGGGCGCAGCCAGCGTGACCACAGGCGCCGCGTTGGCCGCGCAAGCGGATGTGATCATTCTGTGTGTGACGGGCAGCCCGCAAGTCGAGGCCGTGCTGCTGTCCGAAGGCGGCGTGCTGGAAGGCTTGCGCGCAGGCACCGTCATCATCGATTGCTCGACCGCGATCCCGTCGTCGACCGTGAAGGTGGCGCAGGCCGTGACGGAATCCGGCGGCCGCTTCCTGGACGCGCCGATGACGCGCACGCCCAAGGAAGCCGCCGAAGGCCGGTTGAATCTGCTGGTGGGCGGTGACGCCGCCCTGTTCGAAGAGTGCAAGCCGATCCTGGCCTGCTTCGCCGAGAACATCACGCATGCCGGCCCCGTGGGCGCCGGGCACCGCATGAAGCTGCTGCACAACTACGTGTCGCTGGGTGTTGTCGCCCTGCTGTCCGAAGCGGCGGCGTGCGCCCTGCGTTCCGACATTGATCCGGCGGTGTTCGCCGATGTGCTCAGCAAGGGCGGCGGTGGCGGCGTAGCGCTGGAACGCATCAAGCCCTATCTGCTTGAACAGGACCCGTCGTCGTTGCGCTTTTTCATGTCGAACGCGCAGAAGGACCTGTCCTACTACAACACCATGGCGGCCGAAGCCGGCGCCGTGCGCGAAATCGGCGCGGCCGTGCAGCACACGTTCGACCAGGCCGTGACGCAAGGCGGCGGTGACCGCTATGTGCCTGAGCTGGTGTCGTTGCTGAAAGACCGCTAAGGCGCCCGCAACGCGTTAACGACTGACGGCTGCCGGCGCCCGCACCAATCCGCGGCCCGGCAGCCGCAGCGAAATCGCTGCAGCCAGCAACAGCAACACGCCCGCCGATCCGAAGGCGACCCAATGCGTGTGGAACGTGTCGAAGGCCCAGCCGCCCAGCCACGAACTGATCATGCCGCCGACCTGATGGCCCAGATACGTCAGCCCGTACAGCACGCCGACCAGCCGGATACCGTAAACGTCCGCCAGAATCGCCGAGGACAAGGCGATGCTGCCCGCCCACACGATGCCGCCGATGGTGGCCGCGGCGTAGAGCTCCCAGTGCGCACCCACCATGACCAGCGCGAAGAATCCCAAGCCGCGCACCAGATAGATGGCGGCCAGGATGTTGCGCCGTTCGACCTGGTCCGACATGCGCCCCAGCACCAGCGTGCTGAAGATGGCGACCAAGCCAATCAAACCGATACCCAGCGAGCTCGTCGTGGCGTCAAAGCCGTGGTCCATCAGCATCGGCATGCCGTGCGTGCCCAGCAGGTTCATGCTGTAGCCACAGGCGAACAGACCCAGCGCCACCTGCCAGAACGGCAGCGTGCGCAAGGCATTGCGCACGTTGGGCGCGGGTCCCTTTGCTGCGGGCTTGGCGGCAGACTTGCCTTCGATGATCTGGTGCGGCAGCAAGTCGGTGTGCTCGGGTGCGGTGTCGCGCATCACGAAGAGCGCGACGGGCACCGTCAGCAAGGCGAACAGCACCGAGAAGGCCAGCAGCGTTTCCTTCCAGCCCACTGCGGCGATGGCGAACGTCAAGGTCGGCGTCATCAGCGCGATGCCCGCCATCGAACCCGTGGACAGAAAGAACAGCGCCATGCCGCGCTGGCGCGTGAACCAGCGGCTGATCACCGGGGTCAGCGCAACGGGGCTGGTGAAGGCCAGGCCGACTGATAGCGCCACGCCGAACGACAGCAAGAATTCAATGGGGCCGCGCGCGAATACTGTCCATAGCGAAGACGCCACAACGATGGCAGTGCCGGTCAACAGCACGAAGCGCGTGCCGCGCGTGCTGACCAGGTACCCCGCCAGCGGCATGGCCAGGCCGTAGCACAGCATGCCCACCGCGACGATGCCCGACAGCAGGCTGCGCGAAAATCCCAGCCCGTCCGCCATGGGCAGGAAAAACGGCCCGATGCCCATGCGCAGGCCAACCGTCAACAGGGTGAGTACCGCGGCGGCGCCGACGATGTTCCAGCCGAAATACCAGCCGCCCGACTCTTGCTTGTCCAAGTCCTTCTCCTCGATGTCTTCTTATGGCCGCTTGCGCGCCAAGGCTTACAGACACCGCAGGGAAGGCGCGGAGAGGCTCCGCTATCGACACGGGTGGGAAGGGCGAGGCGTGGATCGGCGTGTTCTTGCCAGCGGCCATCGGCCGTCCGGACGCGTCATATTACTCCTGGCTATAAAGCTTGCGCCCGCCAGAAATTAAAAACTGTCCGATCTCCGGGCAATCTCGCAAGCCGACGCGCCAGGCGATCTCGCAGGCCCGTGCGCCGAGGGATCTCGCAGGCCGCCGGGCCGGGCACTCACGCACGCCGCCGCGCCGGCCCCTTCGGCGCAGCACGTTGCGCACGAAGCGCAGCACGTTGCGCGCGAAGCACAGCACGTTGCGCGCGAAGCGCAGGCGCGTCTCGCCGTCATTGAAGCAGGCATACGGCTGGGCACTGCTGTAGATCGCGAAGTCATCCGTGCCCCACCCGTGTGAGCGACGCCCGACCATTCCAGGCGTAATATGCCGCCGATGCCGTAGGCCATTTCGTGCCACCCATCAGGATCGGTGCGGCCACCTATTGTTCGCCCGGCGCCACGGTCCAGATCCACAACTGCGCAGCTGCTGAATTCAATCGTGAACCCCAAGACGTCGATGTTCGCCCTTTCCCGCCAGGAAATCGCCCTGGTGCTGGTCACCATGCTGTGGGGAAGCACGTTCCTCATCATTCATATCGCCATGCAGCACAGCGGACCGCTGTTCTTCGTGGGGCTGCGCTTCACTATTGCGGGTTTGATGGCGCTGTTGCTGTTCAGGAAACACATGACGGGAATCACCCGTCTGGAAGTCGGCGCAGGCATCGCCATCGGCTGCGCGCTGTTCCTGGGCTACTTTCTGCAGACCGAAGGCCTGCGCACCATCACCAGCAGCCAGTCCGCCTTCATCACCGCGCTGTATGTGCCGATTGTGCCGCTGTTGCAATGGGCGGTGCTGAAGCGTCCGCCTGGGCTGATGAGCTGGATCGGCGTGGCGCTGGCCTTCTCCGGACTGATCCTGTTGGCGGGCCCCGAGGCGGGTTCGCTGAGTTTCAGCCCCGGTGAAGTCGCCACGCTGGCCGGCGCCGTCGCCATTGCCGCGGAAATCATTTTGATCGGTCTGTTCGCCAAGCGTGTCGACAGCCGCCGCGTGACCTTCGTGCAGTTGCTGACTGCCGGGCTGGTGTCGTTTGCGCTGATGCCGGTGATGGGCGAATCGATCCCGGCGTTTTCCTGGCTGTGGGCGGGCGCCGCGATTGGGCTGGGCCTGGCCAGCGCCATCATCCAGCTGACCATGAACTGGGCGCAGAAGTCGGTGTCTCCGACACGCGCCACCGTCATTTATGCGGGCGAACCGGTATGGGGCGGCATCGTCGGGCGCTTGGCGGGTGACCGTTTGCCGGCGCTGGCCCTGGCGGGCGCGGCGCTGATTGTGGCCGGCGTGCTGGCCAGCGAAATCAAGTTCGGCAGAAAGAAACCCGTCGCGGCGAAGGGTAAGCAAGCGGTGGGCGGCTCGGCCTGAATTGAAGTCGGCCTGAATCGAAGTCGGCCCACGTCAAAGCCGACGTCGGCGAAATCAGCCCGCCTGTTCCAGAAATGCTTGCAAGGCGGGCACGGTATTGAGCACATGCTGGCGCATGGCGGCCTCGCAGCGCGCGGGGTCGCGGGTCTTTAACGCGTCGATCAGTTCCTGGTGCGATTCGCGCACGCGCAGCACGCGGCCCGGTTGGGCGGCCCACAAGCGCATATAGGGTTCCACCACGGAATGCAGTTCCGAGAGCTGGCCCAGCAAGCGCGGCTGCTGACAGAAGCTGCACAGGTATTCGTGAAACTCGCGGTGCGCGGTGGTCCAGTCGAGATCCTCGCCCGAGCCCTGGTCCAGTTGCTCAAGCATGTTCGACAGGCGGCGGATGTGCTCGGCGTTCATGTGCAGAACGGCGTTGCGCATGGCCAGCCCTTCCAGCACCGAGCGCATCTCGAACACTTCCAGCATCTCCTGCTGATTCAAGCCGCGCACGACCGCACTGCGGTTAGCGCGAATTTCCACCAGCCCTTCCGATGCCAACCGGCGCAACGCCGCGCGCACGGGCATGCGGCTGGTACCGATCTCGGTGGCGACAACATCCGGCACCAGGCGCTGGCCCGGGGCATAGTTGCCCAGCCGGATTTCGCGTTGCAGATGCAGGTACGCCTCGTCTTCGGCGCTGATCGCTGTCTTTTGAAATTGCAGCATCGTCGTCCCCGGGCTTGGAAAGCCGCAATGATAGATAAACGCAAAAATAACACAAACTGGATACAGTTATCCATGGATGCAAATACCAATGGTTCGAGGGCGCGCGGTCCCGTCTAATTCCCTCCGAAGGGCGTTGTCATGCGCCCTCATAACAGGGGAACCCATGAAATTTCGTCTTATCCGGACGCTGGCGGGTCTAGCCGCCGTGGCTTTCGCGGCCCAGGCCGGCGCGCAAGCTGGCGCCCCGGCCACCGATTGGCCGCAGCATCCCGTGCGTATCGTCGTGCCCTTCCAGGCCGGCTCCGCCACCGATCTGATCTCGCGCCAGCTGGGCGCCGCGCTGGCGACTGAACTGGGCCAGCCTTTCGTCGTCGAAGCCCGTCCGGGCGCGGCGGCCGCTATTGGCAGCGCCTCGGTGGCGCGTTCGGCGCCCGACGGCTACACGCTGTTGATGGGCGGCCCGGCCGCCGTGGTCACGAACCGCTTCCTGCAAAAACGCCTGGCCTATGACCCCGACGCCTTCGCGCTGGTGTCGATGGTGGCCTACACGCCCAACATCCTGCTGGCCAACCCGCAGCAGCCGTTCAAGACACTGCCCGAAATGGTCGCCTATGCGCGCGCCAATCCGGGCAAGCTGACCTATGCCTCGTTCGGCACCGGCACCACCTCGCACATGGCGGGTGAAATGCTGAAGTCCATTGCCGGCATCGACATCCTGCACGTGCCGTACAAGGGCGCGGGCGAAGCCATTCCGGCGTTGCTGTCGGGCCAGGTGTCCATGTACTTCGACACCATCATGACCGGCCTGCCGCAGGTCAAGAGCGGTTCGTTGCTGGCGCTGGGCATGTCCAACTCGCAGCGCTCGGCGCTGGCGCCGGACATCCCCACCATCGCCGAACAAGGCTACGCCGGCTACGACATCGCCCCTTGGTACGGTCTGGTCGCGCCTGAAGGCACGCCGGCCCCGATCCTCGACAAGCTCAACCGCGCCGTGAACAAGGTGCTGGCCGACCCGGCATTGCGCGGTAAGCTCGCCGAAGCAGGCGCCGAGCCCCGTGGCGGCAGCCGCGAAGAATTCGCCGCCTTCATCAAGGCCGAAATTCCGCGCACCAAGCAGTTGATCGATCAAGCCGGCATCACGCCGCAGTAATCCTATTCACGAGTTTCCAGCATCCATGTCCTCCTCCTTCGATTGGTCTTTTCCGTACGCTTCCCGAAAAATGCCGGTCCTGGCCGCCAACGCGGTCGCGACCAGCCAGCCGCTGGCGGCGCAGGCGGGGCTACGCATGCTGCTGGCCGGTGGCAATGCCGTTGATAGCGCCATTGCCACCGCGATTGCTCTGACCGTTGTCGAGCCCGTCATGAACGGAATCGGCGGCGACATGTTCGCGCTTGTCTGGCATGACGGCCGCCTGCATGGCTTGAACTCCAGCGGCTGCGCGCCGGCCGCGTGGACACCCGAATTCTTCAACGGCCGCGACGCCATGCCCGGCACCGGCTGGGGCACCGTCACCGTGCCGGGCCAAGTGGCAGGCTGGAAGGCCTTGTCGGAACGCTTTGGCAAGCTGCCCTTCGCCAAGCTGTTCGAACCCGCCATCGCCTACGCCGAAGAAGGCTTCGCGGTATCGCCCACCATTGCGCGCCAATGGGCCACGCAAGCGCCCAAGCTGGCTCACGAACCCGGCTTTGCCGACGCGTTCCTGCCGCAGGGCCGCGCCCCGCAAGCTGGCGAATGGTGGCGCTTTCCGGCGCAGGCCAAGACGCTGCGCGACATCGCCGAAACCGGCGGCGAAAGCTTCTACCGCGGCGAACTCGCCCGCAAGATCACCGACTTCGCCGGCCAGACGGGCGGCGCGCTCAGTGCCACGGACCTGGCCGAGCACCGCCCGGAATGGGTCGCGGCCATCTCGCAATCGTTCCGCGATGTCGAGCTGCATGAAATCCCGCCAAACGGCCAGGGTATTTCCGCGTTGATGGCGCTGGGCATGCTGGAACAGTTCGACCTGGAAGGCATGGGCCGCGACAGCGCCGACTACTACCACGTCAGCATCGAAGCCATGAAGCTGGCGTTCGCCGACCTGCACCATCACGTCGCCGATCCGCGCCACATGCGCACCGATGCCCGCGCCCTGCTCGACCGCGCCTATCTGGCCGAGCGCGCGCGCCTGATTTCCATGGACCGCGCCAGCATCCCCACCGCGGGCACGCCCACCACGGGCGGCACCGTCTACCTGACCGCGGCCGATGCCAACGGCACCATGGTGTCGTTCATTCAATCGAACTATCACGGCTTTGGCTCCGGCGTTGTGGTGCCTGACACTGGCATCAGCCTGCACAACCGTGGCCTGAACTTCGTGCTCACACCCGGCCACGCCAACCAGGTCGCGCCGCGCAAGAAACCCATGCACACGATCATCCCCGCATTCGTCACGCGTGGCGGTGAACCGCTGATGTCGTTCGGTGTGATGGGCGGGTCCATGCAGGCGCAAGGCCATCTGCAAATGGTCACGCGGCTGGCCGCGTTTGGCCAGAACCCGCAGGCGATGAGCGACGCGCCGCGCTTCCGAGTGGAAAAGGGCCCGGTCGTGAATGTGGAGTCGCACCTGCCGGCGGATGTGGTCGAAGCGCTGCGCGCACGCGGCCACAACGTGGCCGTGGCGCCTGCCGACAGCCTGGAATTTGGCTCGGCGCAATTGATTTGCCGTTTGCCGCAGGGCGGGTATGTAGCGGCGTCGGACTCGCGCCGCGACGGCCAGGCGGTGGGCTTCTAAGCCATCCGGGCGGTCAAACGCGGTTCCAGACGCGCTCGTCCATGCGCGGGATCATCGACAGCCCGCCATCGCCTGCCTGGATTTGCGCCGCGTCGGCGCCGTACTTGATCAAGTCGGCGTCGCGTTCGATTCCCAGCTTGCGCATGGCGCTACGCTTTTGCGAACTGACTGTCTGCACGCTGCGATGCGACATCTGAGATATTTCGGTCACGGTGGCGCCGGCGCAAAACAACCGCACGATTTCGGCTTCGCGCTTGGTCAGGCGCGCGCGCCCCAATGCAAACGCCTGATTCACGATCATGTCCTTGATCGTGGGCGAATAATAGGTGCGGCCCTGGTACATGGCGTGCACCGCGTTAATGATGTGGCTCGTCGAATCCGACTTGCTGAGCACGCACAGATTTTCATACGCCAGCAAGGCGCGGATCAGCGTGGGGTTGTCGATCATGGTCAACACCGCCACGCGCAAGGCAGGATAGCGCCGGCGCAATAGCGCAATCAGGCCCAGGCCGTCGCCGTACTTTCCGCCTGGCATGGTGTAATCGGAAACCACCACGTCGCAATGCTGAGTTTCCAGCCGCGCAATCAGGTCGGTGGAATTTTCCGCGCAGCCGATGACATCGATGGCGGGATCAAGACCCAATTCATAACTGACGCCCAGCGCAACGGCGGGATGGTCGTCTGCGACGATGACACGAATATATCGGGACGACATTGTTGCATTCCCCTCTTCCACATTGGGACTCCCCGGGCAACATTCTCGTTCTCGCGCAATGTCGACGATCGGCGAAAACGAGGTTTCTCATTTATCGGATGATACTCATGGGTGCTTCGTCGGTGTCAAACCACTAGAGCGATAGACCGATATAGTGCTGCCGTACACCTAATAAACAAATAGGAAGAATACGAAAGTGCCAGTTTCGTACCGTTGCCGCGCATGAGTCAGACGTAATCCTAATACGCCTCAGACCAATCCCACAGACGACGCCTCTCTTTTGGCGCATATTGTCTGATCCCGCGTACCGGCACTCAGGACGCTAGCCAGGCCCATGAAAGAAAAAGACCCATTGGAAGCCGGGACTTCCCCCTCCAGACCCACCGCACTCGCCCTAGACCAAGACCAAAACATGGCCTCACCTGACGTGACGGCGCTTGTGCTGCCCCCTCGGCCCGAAGACCGCGAACGCCGCCATGAACAACGCGTGCGCATGATCAGCGACTTGACCGCGGCCGACCCCGCTCGCATCCGCACGCTGGCCAGCGCATTCGTCAAAGCCAACGACGTCGACAAGCAGCAGTTGCGCCGGCTGCATGACAACGGCGACCGCCTGGCGTTGCGCCAACTGGCGCACCGCATCAAAGGCGCCGCACAAATGATGGGCGACACGCAACTCGTTGCGCACTGTACCGCGCTCGGGGCCGCCTGCCTTGATCCCAAGGCCTCGCCCTTCACGCTGACCCGCTGCGTTCAAAACATGGAAGACGCCATGCGCGAGTTCGGCGAGTCCTGCGAGCGCATGGCGCAAGAAGCCGACGGGCCGCCGCCCTGAATGCCACGATTCAGGTGTCGGACACGTTCCCGACACCGCTAGGGCACAGCTCGGCCCCTGCTCGGGCACATCTCGGGCACATCTCGGGCACAGTTCAGACCCTGCTCGAACCCTGCTCGGCCCCCTGCTCGGACAAACCCCGGGCACACCTCGGACACGAATCGGAATCGTCAACCGCGGAATTCGTACTCTTCATAGGGCTTGATTCCTGCCCGCTCCGTATATTGGCCGCTTGCATCGCGTGACCTGATTTTTCGCGTCCACGCCACGTCTCTGACGCCCATTCGCGCCGCGTTCACGTCTGCGACGCCAGCGTCCCATACGGATGACCCTGATGACCCTACGACACGGCGGCGCCCGCTGCATGGCGCTCGCCAAGACGTCCCACACGCTATTTCGACACTTCCGCACCATGCCCCACCGGGCCGCCTGCCTGGCGCTGCTCTTTGCCCAACCCGCCTGGGCGCAGGTACCCGACGCCGGCCGCTCTATCCGGGATCTGGAATCCACCATCCCGGCCCCGCCGCCCGCCGCCCCGCGCCGGCGCTCGACCTGCGTGAACCCGGCGCACCCGCAAGCCCTGCTGCCGACAACGCCGCCCCCCTTGCCACCATCAGGGTGCAGGGCTTCCAGCTGGACGGCAACCGCGTTTACGACAGCGCCGCATTGCAGGCGTTGCTGGCCGACCTGGTCGGCTCCGAGCAAGACCTCAACGGCCTGCGCAGCGCCGCCGCGCGCCTCACGGCCCACTATCAGCGCGGCGGTTATCCGCTGGCGCGCGCCTACCTGCCCGCGCAGGAAATTCAGAACGGCATCGTGCGGATCAGCGTGCTGGAAGGGGTGTATGGGCAGGTCGTTCTGAACAATGCCTCACGCACCCGCAACCACGTGCTGCAACCCGCCCTTGATGCGTTGCATAGCGGCGATGCGGTACATGGCGCCGAGCTCGACCGTGCGCTGCTCGCGTTGAACGATATCCCGGGCGTCACCGCCAAAGGCACTTTGCGCGCAGGCTCGGCGACGGGGGCCACCGACCTGATCGTCAATGCGGACTCGGGCCCCTGGATTTCCGGCAGCGTTGACGCCGACAACTACGGCGGCGCCTACACCGGGGAATACCGGCTGAGCGCAGCGGCCAGCATCAACAGCCCCTTGACGCTGGGCGACCAGCTCGATGTGCGCCTGCTCTCAAGCGACCGCCAACAACGCTACTACCACGTCGACTACTCCCTGCCGCTAGGCCCCTGGTCCACGCGCGTGGGCGCCGGCATGTCGGCCATGCGTTATGAATTGGGCCGGGAATTCAACTACCTGGAAGCGCACGGGCGCGCCGACACGGCAAACGTTTACATCAGGCAAACCCTGTTGCGCAGCCGCGATGCCACCGTGCAGGCCACGCTGCAATACGAACACAAGCGCTTGCAAGACGACTACGACGCCGTGGACTACACGCGCGCGCATCGCGTCGGCTTGTGGACGGCCGCGCTGAACGCCAGCGCCCGCGACCACATCCTGGGCGGCGGGCGCAACGCCGCCTATCTGAGTTTTTCCCGGGGCAACTTGCGCTTTGGCGATACGGCGCTGCGCGATGAAGACCGGCGCTTCAAGCACGCGGGCGGCGGGTTCGGCGTGGTCAATGCCAGCCTGGGCCGCTTGCAGCACGTCGCGGGTCCCGTGCAGTTCTATGGCCGCCTGCGTGCGCAATGGTCCAGCAAGAACCTGAACAGTTCGGAAAAGTTCAGCCTGGGCGGCCCGTACGGCGTTCGCGCATTCGCGCCCGGCGCGGCCAGCGGCGACCAGGGCTGGCAGGCCTCGGGCGAGCTGCGTTATCTGCCCCTGCCGGGCTTGCAGCTATCGGCATTCATCGACACCGGTTCGGTGCAGGCCAGCAAGCACAGCTGGACGGACGAACGCAACCGCCATTTCCTGACCGCCTTTGGCGTCGGCATTGCCCATGCCGCGCCCACCCATTTGATCAACGTCAGCGCCGCCTGGCCCTTGCAGCAAAGCATGCCACGCACCGCGACGGATCAAGAGCCACGCTTCTGGGTGCAAGCCACCCGGTATTTCTAAGCGTAGACACCGCCCTTGTTGCATCGTCCTGGGCCAATGCCGCAGGCGTTAAGGGCACCCATCCATCCCTGGAGAGAGCTTTGAACAAGACCTATGCATTAGTGTGGAGCGAATCGCGACGCGCCTGGATCGCCGCCAGCGAGTGCGCGCGCCGTCGGGGCAAGTCCACCCAATCGGGCGCCCGTGCCGCCGCAGCGGCCATTGCGCTGCTCGGCCTGAGCACCCACTTTTGCGCGCAAGCGTTACCGACAGGCGGCACCATCACGCATGGCGACGCCACGATTACGACAGACGCCGGACAGATGGTCATTCAGCAGAACAGCGAGAAGATCATCGCGGACTGGACCTCGTTTGACATCAGCGCCGGGAATACCGTCAGGTTCGAGCAGCCCAGCAGCACGTCCGCGGCATTGAATAAAGTCACCAACTTTCCACATACCGAGATCAACGGCAAGCTCGAGGCCAATGGCCGGGTCTTCCTGATCAACCCGAGCGGCGTGATATTCAAGCACGGGGCAGAAGTCAACGTGGGCGGCCTCGTCGCATCCACGCAACCTATTCAGGACGCCGACTTTATCGGCAGCCATTACGTCTTTGCCGGTGACAGTGCATCGGCGGTCGAGAACTATGGCGCCATCACGGTGAACGGCGGAGGCGGCGTTGCATTGCTCGGAGCGAACGTCAACAACCAAGGCGTTATCCGTGCGCAGCTGGGCACCATCGCTCTGGCCGCGGGCGAAGCCTTCACGCTGACGTTCCAGGACAACCAACTCCTGGATCTGCAAATCGACCGCGCCGCCGTCGCCGCAATAGCCAGTAATGGCAACCTGCTGCAAGCGAACGGCGGCCAGGTGCTCATCAAGACTGACGCCGCAAACGCCACGTTAAGAACGGTTATTAACAGCGAGGGCATCATCGAAGCCAACACGTTGTCCGGCAAGGCGGGCAGGATCTTGTTGGATGGTGGCACACAAGGCTTGGTAAGGGTCGCCGGCACGATGAGCGCTGCGGCGTTGGGCGGCCAAGGAGACGGCGGCGCCGTTACCACACGGGGAAGTGAAGTGCGCGTCCAGCAGACCACCCAGACGGATACCCGTGCAAACAAGGGCAAGAGCGGCATCTGGAACATCGACAGCAACATCGTGAAGGTCAACACAGTAGGCGCCAACGCCGAGGGCCTGACGATACACAGCAACACGCTCAGCCAGAACCTTGCCACCACGGCAGTTGCGTTGACCGCCGTCGACGGCGATCTTTCGATCAATGGCCCAGTCTCCTGGGCCAGCTCCAGTGCTTTGAGTCTGCACACCAGCCAAAACGCCAACATCAATAGCAGCGTGCGCGGCTCGGGCGCGAATGTCCATTTGTCCGTGCATGCAGGAGCGGGCGCGCTTATCAATGGCTCTCTGGGTGTCACAGGCGCCAAGAGCAGGATGACGATCAACGCATTGAATGGCTACGAGATCGCGGATGGCGCGACCGTGATGCTGTCCGGCGCGGCGACGACGTTCAGCGCCAATGGCCGGGAGCACACCGTGATCCAAAACGTGTCCCAGTTGCAGGCCATTAACAAGCGCCTGGACGGTCATTATGTATTGGGGAACAGCATGGGGGCCAAGGCCAATTTTCAAGCCATCGGCGGCGAAAGCGGCACATTCTCAGGCACGTTCGATGGTCTGGGTCACACGATAGAGAACCTCTCGATAAAGGGCAGCGGCGCCAATCTTGGACTATTCGCGGCGTCCTCCGGCGTGATCCGCAACACCGTTCTGAAGTCCGTGACGGTTAGCGGGGCGCGCGATAGTCTGGCAGCGATGTCGATAGGCTCGCTGGTGGGCTTGAATATTGGCGGGGAGCTCTACAACGTCAAATCCTGGAGCACGGTCGTAGAGGGTTCCGCCAATCGCGAAAATGTCATCGGTGGCCTGGTCGGCACCAACGAGGGCGCCATCATTCAACGCGCCACGGTGTCGGGCAACGTACGAAGCAACGGTCATACCCGAGCCGCAGGCGGTCTGGTGGGCGAGAACAAGGGGGGTGCTACGGGCCGCGGGATGATCCGGAACAGCGCGTCGACCGCTACCGTATCCGGCGACATGCAGCGCAGTTCGACAGGCGGCATGGGAGGGCTGGTAGGGGTCAACAACCGTGGGTCTGTCCACCATTCGTCCGCCACGGGTAAGACGGCAACCCGCAGTGATGGCATTAATGTGGGCGGCTTGGTTGGCAACCACACCGACAGCTTCATTGAGTCCTCACAGGCTGGCGGTCTTGTCCAGGGCGGCAAACTCGGCAACACCGGCGGCCTGGTAGGGGCCAACAACGGCGGCGCGATTTACCACGCGATCGCGAGCAACACCGTCGAAGCCTTTGGCGCCGGCAACACGGGCGGAGCGGTGGGCAGCAATAATGATCGAGGCGAACTGCTCAACGTCAGATCCAATGGAAAAGTCGCAGATTGGGAAGGCCATAACGTCGGCGGACTGGTGGGCGCGAACGTCGGAAGCGATAGCCGGATCGAGGAAGGCCACTCCTCCGGACGAGTCGACGCGCGCAAGAGCCAGAAGGGCGCACAAATCGGCGGTCTGGTCGGCTACAACAGCGGCGTCATCAGAGACTCCGAATCACATGCTTCTATCGAGACCGGCCACAACGCATCGGCCGGCGGCCTGGTCGGCACCAACGATGGAAGTCTGCAACGCGTGCGCGCAAACGGCAATGTCACCGCCTACAGGCATTCGTCCGTCGGAGGATTGGTAGGCACCAATAACGGCAGAATCGATTCGGCTGTCGCGTCTGGTGCAGTGTGGGGCCATGATCAAAGCCGTATCGGCGGCATCGCTGGCGTGAACGCGCGCAACGGATTTATCTTCAACGCCACTGCGCGTGGAACCCTGGAAGGCGCTCACCACACAACGATTGGAGGCATCGCCGGATTGAATCAAGGACTGATTGAAAGGTCTAGCGCCGCGGGCCGCATCAAAACGCACTGGTACACGTGGTTGCTGGGCCAGACGCACGGCGCGGTCGCGGGAAAGAATACCGGCATCATCCGCTAATGGACTTCATGCCCCTTTGATCGTCTAAAGCACTTTCCACGCCTAAGTTCCAGGGCATGAAAAAGGCCGTACGGGTTAAACCGTACGGCCTTCTTTCCTATCACGCCATCATCAGTCATCAGGGAAATTCGATGGTGAACTCCGCTGTCCCATTCGCATGTCCGCCTGCCATCTGGGCCGGGTGCGCGGCGGTGCGCAAATAGCTGGCGCGCAGAAATATGCTTGCGCTGTCCGCGCCGGCTCTCGCCATGTCATAGAACTTGCCGAATTCGATGCGCTTGTTGGTCGCCGCGTTAATCATCACAATGCCCACGCCTTTGGCCGGTGGCAATCCCCGGTCGTCCACTTTGGGATCGAGCTTCAGCACAGTCTTGTCAGCACTGGCGCCGTGTTTGGCGGTAAAGGAAATTTTGGGTTTGGCAAGGGCGCTGCATTTGCTCAGCGTAATATCAAATGGTTTTTCTTCAGAGGTGGCTCCTTGACCGGGAAAATCACGCAGCGAGTAGGACCCCAGTTCCACGGTCTTGGTCTGTGTCAGCCCCGCTTCGCAGGCATTGGAAAACACCACCTCGCTGCCACCCGCCCCAAGTCCCATGATGCCGCTTCCCAGCAAGGGGCCCAGCTTGGTAGAGACACAAACCTGCGGCCCTGCGGGATAAGACGGAAAGCGCGGAATCGTTTGTCCGAGTTGATACGGATTACCTTTCGGAAAGCTCATTGCATACAGCGCGAATCCCGCGCCAAGGGCGACACCGGTCACACTCTGCGGCCCGTTGGAAGGCAACTGATCCAGCGGGGAGGCCAACACAAGCTGTTGGATCAAAGCGGTATGCACCGAATCATGTTTCGGCTTCGGCTTTCCGTCGTTGACAGCCAGCGCGTGCTTTGCCACCACCACCGGAAGATTGCCGGGCAACACTGCCTGGCCGTTTGCCAGTATCGCCATGGAGATGCCGGGAACGTTGGTCTTGGCCCAGCCGTTTTGATCCACAGCCAACCTGGGCTCCCAAATTGCCGCCACGATCAATTCGTATTCCTCCGAAGGATCGCCGTAATCCTCATAGGTAAAATCCGTCGTCACAAAAGCACTTCTTTCAGACAGCACATCACTCACTTGCGCCGCACTGCTAAGTTGCGGCCTAAGCGGATTCCATCGCGAGCCTAGCTTATTGCTCCAGGTGCAATTCCCGGCGATCAGGCCTTTCTGCGTTGACTGGCCCCACGCCATCGGCGCTGCCACCGCCAGCAACACGCCCGCCAATCCTCCCGTGCCAAGACGCCGCAACACACCCCTGCTTGCCATGTTTGTCTTCCTAGTTTGATTGACGGCGGCTTACCGGCACCCGCCGCCCTGCTTCACTTCATCGCGCTCGTCGCGAGCGCGCTCGTGCCCTGCACCATGACGCCGTCGTCCGTCGGCGCTTCAAACCGCAGTGCGTCCCGGCCGGCTAACGGGATGACGCCCGGCGCCAGCGGAAAGCGCGTTCCGCCCAAAGGCGCCACGGTCAGTCCGTCCAGCAGGACGGGGCCCGCACGGGCCTTGAATTCCACGCGGGCGAACGACACGAAGTAGGCCGACGGATTCCACGCTTCAAGCACGCCCTCGCCCTGCGCCCCCTCTGCCGCATTGCGATACGTCCACCTCACCTGATCAATGGCCTCACGCGCCGATCCCGCCAAGCCCGATGGCCGGTACAGCACTTTCATGCGGAAGCGATGCGACAACTTCAAGCGATTAGGCGCGTCGCCCGCCACCGAAGGCGTACTCGACGGCACGTTCAGAAAATTGATCCAGAATACGGATTCCCGATCTGTGGGCATGGGTTCACCCGTGTGCCGCAACGACACCGCCGCGCGTTCATGCGCGTTCAGACGAAACACGGGCGGCGCCACGACAAACGGCACCGCCAGCTGGCTGGGGTCCGCATCACGGCTTCCTTGATCCAGCCACACCTGCACCAGAATCGGCCGCTCGCCCGTGTTGCGGGTTTGAATCGTCAGTGCTTTGTCGTTTGCCGGGTAGACATGACGCGTGCCCACCACAGCGAGATCGGCGCGCGCAGCCGCGCTCAGCCCCAGCGCCAAGGCAAGACACAGGATGACTCGGTAACCAGCAGGCAAGACAGGCGCATTCATCGCATCGTCAGCGCGTCGCCCGCCGCCGCCTTCAACACCGGCGTTGCCACCCCCGCGGTGCAGGCCAGCTCAAGCACGTCATAGCCCGTGGACGTGTTCCGCTCGGGCAATTGGTAGTCAATCAGGCATTGCTCATCGTCACCCGTTCCCCACTGCACACGCACCGTACCGCTGTCTTGTTCGGCGCGCATGACGATACGGCTGCCCTGCCCGACCACGCCCACCGGCAATGCGGTTGCCACATCGATGACCTCGGCGCCAAACGGCAGCGAAGCGCCGTCGGCCTGCGTGCTGCGAATCAGCAGTTGGCGCGCACGCAGCGTCGGGTAAACCAGTTTGGCGATGGCCCCGGCCCGGGGCGCGATGTTGACCGAGCTGGTCTTCAGTTCAATGTCGTCCGGAATATTCTTGGGGTCCAGGTCCACCGAGTTCAGGCGATACGGCGTCAGATGGCCAACGATGGCGTAGCCGCGAGCGTCCACCTGATTGAAGCCGTACCCTACCCGCGCGCCCTGAGCGCCCTTGGCCTCGACCAGCGCCACGGTCTCGCCCATTGCCTGGGCGAACGTCACGCCGCCGCCGTGCACCAAGACACCGCCATTGGCGCTCATGGACGCCTGGCGGTACCCCTGGCCCGCGCCTACGCTTGCCGACACCGATACCTGAGGGAATTGGTACGCCAGGCTGGCATCCGCCGTATTGGAGCCATTGCCGCCCGTGTGAGAGGCAGATACCGAGTAAGTGCCGGCGCTTTCCTCATCCAATGCGCCCGTCACACCCGTGGTGAGGCGGGTTCCAGACTGGCTGTCGCGGCTGTAGAACGTATTCAATCGGGACGATCCGCCCGAGGCTGCGCTGCCCAAGGGGATGGAGATATTCAGCGTCACCTGCGTGCTTCGGTCGCCATTGCCACGACGATACCCGTCTGCGCCGCCCGCGTTGTGCACCCGCTGCACGCCTAAGGAATACGAAATGCGGTTCCAGGAATTGCTGTAGCCCAATGCAAAGTTCAAGGCGTTGCCCCGCTCGCTCCAGTAGTTCGCCGCCGAGCCCGCCACATACACGCTGCCCCACCGCTCACCCAGCGCCTGATTGATGTTCGCGTCGAAGCGGCTGCGCATGCCGTTGTCGCGAAATGGGCGGTAGCCGTCTCCGTACGCCGTTCTCCCGGCGGCGACGGCCTCTCCCAAGCCGACGTATCCGCTGGTGGAGTACCGGTACGCCAGCAACGAAAAGCTGGTGCCGCTGTTCGGCAAATCCTTGCTGTAGGTCAGCCGGTAGCTGGCGCCGCTGCGCTTGCCCGCGCCCGGCAAGTYGGCGCGCGCTGTCGTGACGTCCGCCGCAAAAGCGCCTATCCGCGTACTCATCGCCGCACCCAACAGCATCGAGCGGTAATCGTCGGTAAAGGCCAGCCCGCCGTAGGCCGTCACGGCGTCGCCCACCCCGCGTTTGAGCGTTCCTTGCAGGACGTACTGCGAACTGCCGCGCAGCCCCGGGTCTGCTGCGCGGCCCGCAGTCAGGCTGTATTGGGTCGTGCCCGGTCTGAGCAACTGCACGATCGTGGCAAACGGCACCACGAAGCTGCGTGAGCTGCCATCGGCTTCCGTCACGCGTACGTCCAGGTCGCCGCCATAGCTGTTGGCGCGCACGTCTTCAATCGCAAACGGGCCGGGCGAGACGGTCGTTTCATACACAAGAAAGCCGCGCTGATAGACCGACACCTTGGCATTGCTGTTGGCCGTGCCCCGCACGATGGGCGTGTAGTACCGCAGGGTCTCGGGCAACATACGGTCATCGCTGGCAAGTTGAACGCCCCGGAACGTCACCGAGTCGAACAGTTCGCCGCTGGTGGCGCTTTCCCCCAGCAGCAACTGTGATTGCCACGAGGGCAAATCAGTTTGCACATAGTAGGAACTGGCTTGATACCTGGCTCCGTTGCGGGTGGACCAGGTGACCGATCCCGTGTGCCGGAACCGCAGCGCGCCCACATTGACGCCCAGGTTCAGCCCCGAGTATCCCCGCGTCATGCGGCGCCCCGCGCCTTCGCTGGTGTACACGTTGGCCGTGTAGTTCAGTCGCGCCGCCGTCATGCCGCTGTCCCATTGCGACGGGTCCACATACCGGTGCGACGCCGCCAGCCGTTGCAGGTATTCGGGGTAGGTGATGTACAGGCGCTGTTGGGCCATATCCAGCTTTATCTGACCGCCCGGCACGTATGCGGCCAGCTCTTCGCAGGTCAGCGCGTCCGGCAAGGGATCAACGCCTTCTGCGCGCGACACCTTGTTCAGATCCAGCCCGCCCCGGTCGAGAAAGGCGGTGTCATAGCAAGGCACGGCGCTATCGAAGCCCTCGATGTGACGGAACTCGATGTCCTCGACCCCGCGCCATTGGCCGTTGAAGTAGACATCCAAATGATGTGTGCCGGCCTCGGCGTAATTCACGCGCTGAAACCGGCGCGTATCAATGGTGACGCCGCCGATGCCTTGCACCAGCATGTTCGGGTCGAAGATGGCGATTTCGTCCTGCGCGTTCGTGGCGGTTGCCGCGACACCCAGGGCGAAAGCCAGCGCCATCATGCCTCCGATTGGCCGCCGCGAGGGCGCGGCAGGCGTCGCGATCAGAGGCGATGGGCGTGCAGAGACGCGAACGAAAGTCCGCAAGCGTAAAGGTTCCATCTCGGGCGAATTGGCTCCTTGGCCCAACCACAGTCAAAGTGACGGGGAGTCAATCAAGCAGGCGCATATCCTGAGGCTGCAACCCGCCGTAGTCGTTGACAATTTCGTAGCGAACGCTCAGCCCTTTTTGGGTAGCTGAAATGCCAGCTGCGGGCAATTCAAAACGTGCGGTGTCAAAGGGCGCCACCATGCCGCTACCGGCATCGACTCGACCGTTCTTGGAGTACAGCCCAATGCCCACCAACGTGACGTGGTACGGCGTCGGATTGGCGACTTCAAGCACAGTCTTGCCCTTCGCACTGCGCGCGAGCTTCCAGCCGAGCTTGCCGGGCGCGCCGCCCACCCCTTGCTTCAATGAGACCGGCCGAAAGAAGATCTTGATGCGCGTTCTGATGTTGAACATCAGTGCGTTCTCAGCGCCCGCCACGCGCGGAGGCGTTTCCATCACGTTCAGATAGAACAGGCTTTCGCGATCAGCAGGCAGCGGTTCACGGGTGTACGAAATGCGAACCACCGCCGAACCACTGGGTTCTACCCGAACGATGGCCGGCGTCAGGATGAACGGCACATTGATATCCGCAGGCAAGGCGTCTTGCCGCCCGTCATCGATCCAGTTCTGCGCCAGCACGGGCACATCACCCGTGTTCTGCATGCCAAGCGTGACACTGCGCGCATCGGACGAGATCACAACGCGAGTTCCGTCCAGCACGATCGCAGCTTGGACCGGGGTGGCCCAAGCTGCCAGGATCACTGCGGACGACACAGCAAGTAACGATGCGCCGCGCGCAAGGATTCCAGAGTCAAACGTCATRTCGCTGACAGCAATTAGCGGACGTTGACCGTAAAGTTCAGGCGCGCGTTACCATCGCCCGGCGTGACCGGAGCCGCGTTGTCCCGGCGCACATACTGCGCGAAGTACGAGTACTTCGCCGCGTTGTCGACGATCTCGGCTTCCACCGCGCCAACCTGGCCAAGCAGCACCTTGTCGCCCTTCACGCCGTTCGTGCTGTTGGAGATTTCGATTTGCACGTTGCCCGCACCGCCCGCATACAGCGGAACGTTGTTGGACACCAGGTCGACGTCGTTGCGGTCGAAGCTCAACATGGCCTTCTTGCCATTGGTGCAATCGGCCCCGCCACCCACGTTGATGTCGAAACTCAGGGCCGGCGCGGTGCCGGCAATGACGGCATCCGGTTTGACGGTGCCAAACCGCACTTCCGAGCCCGTGGCCGACGAAACATCGACGGCGCACGTCGTGTCGCTGATGTCACCGCGAAATTGAATAACCCCGTTGGCGGCATACGTCGATACGGGCGCCAACACGGCCAGGAGTAAACCGGAGGCGGCAAGGGTATTCACAATACTGCGCTTCATGCGAGTTCCTCTATGCAGAGATAAAAAAGTCCATTCGAAAAAAGGCACCGCCAACGGGCAATAGCTGCTTGCCGACGGTGCTTCAAATGGCTACCAACGCTGTGAAAAGCCCAGACACGGCAATGCCGTACACAAGGCTGAAAGGACATACACAGACCTGATTGGCGGACCAAGTCGTGGATCTGTGCAGACCCACGAACGATACTTTTTTGACACCCTCAAGGAACTAGGATGATGCTTAATTCAAACCCTGATTAATCAGATATTCCCCTCGAAATCTGAGGGTGATGCGCAGACTGTATTGCTGGATTGCAAAGCGCAGTGTCTGAGCTCAGCCACCTTGGGCAAGCCACAGTGGAGGTTCGGTGCTGAACGTTCCAGTACAGGCCGCGTCGACGCAATCCGCCAAGGACCCGAAGCGTACGTTCCTGTCCACCAGCCCCGGCCCGTAATGCGCGTACTTTCCGGAATTGGTCATGACCGTCTTGACGGCGGGGTCAAAGACCGGCGCCTGGATCACGCACCAACACGTGTCCACGACGAAGCTGACGCCGAAGCTGCGCAATGCCGCAACGGGCCCGGCCATTGCCGCAGAACGCAGTACGTCGCCATGGGTCGTGACCGTGATGCCCACCGTGTCGCTCTTCTTCCGGCCAGCGCATCGCTCTGCCAGCGCCGTGATTTCTTCGGCAGAAAAGTGCGGATTACCCAACGCCACCCATTCCACCTGATCCCGCTCGGCCTTGTTGAATGCCCGCCACGCGTTTCGCAAATCTGCAACCGTGATTCGTCGCGTCGAGTTGGGCTCCGCCCCGCCCAGCGCCGCCGCCAGATCAGGCGCTTCCGGCGTGACGCCCGCGATATGGAACATGGGTGCGGACGACGTGGTGGCGAACGCGGCGCCAAACGCGCGCAGCGCGTCCAGCGTGGGCGACGCAGCCTGCAGTCCATTCACCACCGGCACATCGCGGCCCGCGCAAACGCCCACGAGATAACCCAGCAGGGGCCAAAAGCTATCGTCATGATCGGCCGGCGGGTCGATGTCCACCTGCAACACGGCACGGCGGTTCTGTGTCAGATGACTGCTGGCCGCGGCGGCGCGGCCGGTCAGCGCGATGAAAATGTCCAGGAAATCCGGATACTTGGCCGTGCGCGCACCGATCACGCTGTTCGCATAGACAACCGCATTGGATTCCGCCCAGGCGATCTGCTCGCCGAACCTCGGCGCCGTGGGCAGGTGATAGGGCGCACAGGTGTAGGTGGGCGCCACTCCCATGGCCACATAGGCGTCGGCCAGCGCTTCGGCTGGCACGCCCAACGTTGCCGGCACGCCCTGGGCGCGCCAGGCGCAACGGTCCACGGAAATGGCGTTCATGGTCGTGGGGATCTTCACCTTCGCGTCCCAACTGGCCAGCCGCCGGGCGAACGCCAGGCCTGCCGGCCCGGTATAGATGCAGCCGTCGATATGGCCTTGCCGGATATCAAGCAGTTGCGTCGCACCCGCCGCGCGCGCCATGCGCACGATGATCTCCATCGCAACCCGCGCAGCCTTGCCTTCGGTCCCTTGCAACATCCGCAGGTCGCCTTCGCCCAATGCCACCGCCGACCAATGGGATGCATCGGCAATGATGACCGCGTCGTCCGTCTGCGCGGGCATGGGCATGGGCATGGGCACGGGCGCTTCCCCTGCCTGCACCCGCAGCGATGGGCGTTGCTTCAAGGCAAGAAAGGCCGAAGCGCCGACGCTGACCACGGGGATGCTCTTGCCGAACACCGCTTCGGCCACCAGCACGCCCAGCATGAGGATGTCGTCGCGGCCGGCCAGCACCAGCGCCCGCGGGGCCCGGCCGCCCAGCAGCAATTCAAGCATGACGGCGCTGCCGGTACACGAGCCCCGACTGCCCGGCAACACCAGGATGCGGTCTGAGAGGGATTGCCCGTGCAACGGATGATGCTCGTCGATCACCACGCCCGTGCGCGGGTCGACGCCGCCCCAGAAGCTCAAGTCCATATCGGTCCAGAGCACCTCGCCTGACGCCTCGCCAGGAACCCAGGTCTTGCCCAGCAGTTTGGGCGTGTCCGACTGAAAGCGATCCACTTTTTTCTCCCTGTTGGTCCTATTCATCCCCGGCGCGCGTGCCACGTGGGCAGCGACGCAGTTGCCGCAGGCGCTGGCCTTAGTTCAGGACGCGCTGCAAAAACTGCCGGGTTCTTTCTTCGCGCGGTGCGTTGATGACGGTTTTGGCGGGCCCCACTTCGCACAGGGTGCCTTGATCAAAGAAGGCCACCCGATCTCCGCTTTCGCGGGCGAAGGCAATATCGTGAGTGACGACGATCATCGACATTCCGGATGACTTCAGCCGGCGCAGCGTGTCCAGCACTTCGCCCACCAACTCCGGGTCCAGCGCCGAGGTGACCTCGTCAAACAGCATGTAGTCGGGCCGCATCGCCAGCGCGCGTGCAATGGCCAGACGTTGTTGCTGCCCGCCCGACAGCTTCACCGGGCGCAGCGTTGCGCGCTGGCTCAAGCCCACGTAATCCAGATACTCGGCAGCCAGCGCCAGCGCATCCTTGCGGCTCATGCCCTTGACCACCCGGGGCGCCAGCGCCACGTTCTCCAGCGCGGACAAATGCGGAAACGCGTTGTACTGCTGAATCACGATGCCAAGCTTCTGACGCAGCTGGTTCAGGTTCGTATGCTTGTCATGCACGTCCACGCCATCCACCAGGATCTGCCCGCTTTGTATCGGCTCCAACCCGTTGATGCATTGAAGCAGCGTCGATTTACCCGAGCCGCTGGCGCCGATCAGGCACACGACCTCGCCCCGTGCAATAGTCAGGTCTATGCCTTTGATGACCTCGACCTGGCCGAACGACTTTCTTACGTTTTTGATTTCGATCATGGGGTTGCCTTGGCAGGAGTGGCGCGGCGTCAAACGCCGTCAAGACGGCGTTCCAGCGCACGGCTGTAGCGGGACACCGGGTAGCAGATCAGGAAATACGCGATGCCCACGCCGGTCAGCAGCAGCAAGGCATCGTTGGTGCGCGTAATGAGGATCTGCGCCGCGCGCAGCAGCTCGACATAGCCGACCACGCTCACCAGCGCCGTATCCTTCGTCAGGCCCAGCACCGTGCCGATCCAGCTGGGAAACACCGTCCGTAGCGCCAGCGGCAGGGAAACATGACGAAGCTCCTGCCAATACGTCATGCCCAGAGACCGCGCCGCCCGCGTGAGCTCGGGCCGCACCGACCGTAACCCCGAGCGCACCAGTTCCGACGTCAGCACGCCCATATAGAGGCTCAAGGTCAGCACCCCGACTTGAAGCGGATCAAGCGGCACGCCCAACACCGAGAACGCGCTGTTCACCAGAATGAACTGGATCAGCAGCGGTATGCTGCGCGTGATGTCGACATAGGGCGCCAGCAACACTGACACGGCGCCATTGGCCTCTCGCGCCCAACCCAGCAGCACCCCAAGCAGCGTGCCGAAGGTGGTGGCTATTGCGGCCAGCAACAAGGTGCGGCTCAAGCCGATCAATACGAAGGTCATGTCGCCCCACTGCAACCCGGCGTAGGCAAATTGAAATTGCATGGATCATCCCCTTCCCATCAGGCGCCAGGCCAGCATGCGCGCCACGAAGCTGATGCCCTTGGAGATCAGGTAGTACATCGCGGCGGCGACAACGAAGAATTCAAACGTGCGAAACGACTCCGCCAGTGAGGTCTGCGTGGCGCCGGTCAGTTCGGCCACCCCGATGATCGACCCCAGCGAACTGTTCAACAGCGCCCAATTCAGCTGATTGATGTACGGGAAGAACACCATCACGAAGACCTGAGGAAAAATGACGCGGGTATACGCCTGCGTGGCCGTCAGCCCCAAGGAGCGGGCGGCGGCATACTGAGTCGCGGGCACCGACGCAATTCCGCCACGGAATATTTCAGCCAGATAGCCCGCGTTGTTGAAACTCAGCGCGGCCAGCAGAGAGGCGTAGCTGGGGATATCGATACCGATGGCGCCCAGACCGAAATACGCCATGTAGATCTGAAACAACGCTGGCGTGTTGCGCGACAGTTCGACCCAGGCCGTCGCCACGTAGTACCCCACGCCGCCCGGCCGGTTGCGCATCAGCGCGAGCGGCAGCGCGATGCATGTGCCGATCAGCATCGATAGCGCGGTGATCTCGATGGTGCGGCGCGCGCCATCCAGCAGGATGGGCAGCTTTGCCCACACGACGGACCAGTAGAAGGTGTAATCAAGCATGGGGCGCGAGCACTCGGATCAGAAGTCCACACCGGCCACGTTCAGGGCGGGTGCGTTGGCGGTGCCGTAATAGGTTTCGTAAAGCGCTTGATACCGGCCGGTGCGAACCTGGTTCCAGACAAACACGTTCACCCAGCGCAGCAAGGCCGTATCGCCCAACCGCACCGCAATCCCGACGAGATCAGGCGGATAGTGGGTGGCGCCCTTGGTCACGAACGACGGAAACTGTCCGCTGCGTATCAACGCGTCCGCGGTATTGGAACTGGCCACCAACCCATCGATCTTCTTTTGATTCAGCGCCAGATAGGTCTCGGCTTCGGAACCATACGTGATGAACTTTCCGCGGGCGTCGTTCCAGGCGTCGAACGACGTACGCAATTGCAGCGCTTGCGTGGTGCCGGTGACGCCGCCGATCGTGCGGCCCTTGAAGTCTTCGTAGCGATTGATCCCCGCGTCGTTGCGCGTCAGCACGACGTTCTGAAGGCTGAGATAAGGCTGCGAGAACGCCACGCTCAATGCACGCTGCGGCGTGATCGAGGTGGACGCAATCAGGACGTCGATGCGGTTCGACACCAGCGCGGGAATGCGCTCGGCCGACGGCGTTTCAATGATCTCGGCCTTGACGCCCAGCGCGCGAGCCATGTCCTTGCAATACGCAACGTCGTAGCCCTCGGGCTCGTTCTTGGGCGTGCGAAAACCGGCGGGCGGAAAGTCGAGCTGCACGCCGCACTTGAGGGTGTTGGCGGCCAGCACCTTTTCAAGCGTGGGGGAGCTTTGCGCGTGGGCGGCCGAAGCCAGGACAACACCCGTCAACACGGCGCAAGGCGCCAACATCGCGGCAGCGCGTGCCAAAAAACGGTAGGTCATATCGATTCCTGTGTAGATCAAACGCGGCGGTTTTCCGGGGCTTGGGCAATGCCAGGGGCAATGTGGACCAACCCATCAAATTAAGTCACCATTGTTCTTTGGAATCGGGATTCAAGAATGACAATGTCGTTAACACGCCAGGCCCGCTGACAGCCGTCGCGCGGGTTGGGCCCTGCAACGCCACACTGGGAGGCGCCGTGAACACGGATCACATCCATCTTTCGATAGACCAGGTCTACGAACTGTCGTTTGACGTACTGACACATAACGGTTTCTCGGCGGCTCACGCCGCAGCCATCGCAAAGACCATCACTGCCGGGCAGCGTGACGACTGCCAGTCACATGGCTTGTACCGTTTGCTGGTGTGCGTGCGCACGTTGAAAACGGGCTTGGTGGACGCGGCCGCCCTGCCCTTGATTACCCATCCCACTCCCGCCGTCGTACAAGTGGACGCGCAACGCGCGTACTCGCTGCTGGCGTTTCAGGAAGGCCTGCCGCATCTGGTTGAAAAGGCCAAAAGCAATGGCGTGGCCGTGCTGGCGATTAATAACTGCTTTCATTTTTCGGCGTTGTGGCCGGAAGTTGAAGCCATCGCCCAACACGGTCTGGCCGGGCTCGCCATGACGCCCAGCCACAGCTGGGTAGCGCCCGCAGGCGGCACGCGCCCCGTCTTCGGCACCAACCCGTTTGCCTTCGCCTGGCCACGTCCGGGCGGCTACCCCTACGTGTTCGATTTCGCGACCAGCATGGTGGCGCGCGGCGAGATCGAATTGCATCGCCGCAGCGGCCGCGCCATTCCCGAAGGCTGGGCCATCGACCGCGACGGGCGCCCCACCACCGATGCCGCAGCCGGCCTGGACGGCGCGATGCTGACCTTTGGCTCGTACAAGGGGTCTGCGCTGTCGACCATGATCGAACTGCTTGCCGGCCCGCTGATTGGCGACTGGACCAGCCTGCAATCCCAGGCGTTCGACAACGGCGCAGGCGGCACGCCCCTGCATGGTGAATTGGTGATTGCGCTAGACCCGGACATCCTGGGCCGCGGCCAACGGGCCATCAACGCCAGCAGCGCCGAAGCGATGCTGGACGCCATCAGCGGCCAAGGCGCCCGCTTGCCGTCCGAGCGGCGTTTCAAAGCCCGCGCGGTCAGCGAACGGGAAGGCGTCTGGGTCGGCCGCGCGCTTTACGACGATGTGATGGCCCTGAGCACGCCGTCATCCTCTCGCCGTACTTGAAGCCATCACCGCGGGCAACGGCGCATGCCGCACGCGCTGCCCCGGCGCGTCACGCTGGGACATGCCGTAGATCACGCTGCCCCGCGCGCCCGCAGCCTTACACCAGGTTCTTCGCGCGCGGATCGTGCTTGCCCAAGCGGGTCAGCAGATGATCCACTTCGGCCTTCGCCGCGGGCGTCAACGCGCCGCCCGGACGGCGTTGCGCCGCACTGGACAAGATGCCTCGGCGCATCATCACGTACTTGCGCACGGCCAGGCCCACGCCCGGCTGCTGCTCGTAGCGCAACAGCGGCAAGTGCGCGTCGAACAAGTCATGTGCGGCTTCTGTTTTGCCCTCGCCCACCCATTTGACGAAGTCGCACAGCATGTCGGGGAAGCAATAGCCGGTGTTGGCGCCATCTGCGCCGCGCGCCATTTCGTAGTCCAGGAACAGGCCGTTGTTGCCGCACAGGATCGAGATGTGGCGCATGGCGCCTTCGGCTTCAAAGCGGCGCAGCGCCGAGATCTTTTCCAGGCCGGGCCAGTCTTCGTGCTTGAGCATCACGCAAGAGGCCAGGTCCGTGACGATGCGGCGGATCACCGACGGCGCCATCTGCACCGAGAACGTCAGCGGATAGTCTTGCAGCACGAACGGCACGTCATCGCCAATGGCCTCGACCGCCTGGTGGTAATACGTGACGATCTGGTCATCCGTGCGCAAAGTGTTGGGCGGCGCGATCATCACGCCAGCGGCGCCCCGGTCCATCACTTCACGCGTCAGCGAGCGCATGGACGCAAAACCCGGCGCCGACACGCCCACCACGATGGGCATGCCGCCGGCCTTGCCGATCACCTGCGAGGCGATGTCCAGCGATTCCTTGAAATCCAGCTTGGGCGCTTCGCCCAATTGGCCCAGCACCGTCAGGCCGGTCGCGCCGCACGCTTGGTAGAAATCCATCATGCGGTCGATGGACGCGTGGTCCACCGCGCCGTCGTCAAAGAACGGCGTGGGCGCAATGGGGAACACGCCCTTGGCGTCAGCAGTCAGTTTCATCTTCAACATCCTTCAATGTCGCTGCCAAGTTCGGCAACGGTTGCGTTCAGATCAATGGCGTTCAGATACTGGCGATCAGGCCGCCGTCCACGCGGATCGTCGATCCGGTGATGTAGCTGGCGCGCGTGCTGGCCAGAAATGCCACCGCGTCGCCATATTCCTTGGGGTCGCCATAGCGTCCCACCGGAATCGTGCCGGTGCTTTCGCGGCTGACGTCTTCCACGCTGCGGCCTTCGCGCTTGGCGCGCGCTTCGTCCAGGAACGTGATGCGGGCGGTGGCGATGCGGCCCGGCAGCACGATGTTTGACGTGATGCCGTCCTTGCCGACTTCGCGCGCCAGCGTTTTGGACCAGCCCACCAGCGACATGCGCAGCGCGTTTGAAATACCCAGGTTGGCGATCGGCGCAATCACGCCCGACGACGTGCTGGTGATGATGCGGCCCCACTGCCGTTCACGCATGCCGGGCAGCACGCGGTCAGTCAGTTTGATGACGGACAGCACCATGCCTTCGAAGTGCTCGCGCCACAGATCGGCCGTCTGGCCCGAGGACGGTGTGGGCGGCGGGCCACCCGTGTTGTTGACCAGAATGTCGACCGCGCCCACGTTGGCTTCAATCCACGCGACCTGGCTGTCGATGGCGTCAAGCGCCCGCAGATCCCACTGCAGGGCCACCACCGTCAGGCCGTCGGCGCGGAGCTTGTCCGCCGTGGCCGTGGCGGCATCGAGGTTCAGGTCGGCCACCACCACCTTGGCGCCCTCCTGCGCCAGCGACGCCGCAATCGCGCTGCCCAGCCCGCCGCCACCGCCCAACACCAGCGCCGTCTTGTTCTTGATACCCAGATCCATCGTTGTCTCCTGAAGTCAGACCTTATTTTCCGTCAGGCGACGGGGCGTGAAAAACGGAAAAACCTCATGCAGATCATTCATTTTATGAATGACCTTTGACCGAAAACGATTGATTCATCTCAATATATTCCAGCGTGCCGCGGTATATTGATGCCCCACCATTCATGTATTTACAGAATGAATCCGCGCCGTCTGACCCCGTCCATGTCGCTGCTGCTGGCCTTTGAGGCCAGCGCGCGCCACCTCAGCTTTACCCGCGCCGCGACCGAGCTCGCGCTGACCCAAAGCGCCGTCAGCCGGCAGGTGCAAGCGCTGGAGGATCTGCTGGAAGTGGCGCTGTTCCGGCGCGAGAAGCGGCGCATTCTGCTGACCGAAGCCGGCATGCGGTATCAGAAGGAACTGGAGGCCGCGCTACAGCGCATTCGCAGCGCGTCGCTGCAAGCGATCTCGCACCGTACCGGCCGCGGCGACATTCATCTGGCCGCGCTGCCCACCTTTACCGCCAAGTGGCTGATGCCCCGGCTGAACCGGTTCTACGCGCGCCACCCGGGCATACTCGTCCACCTGCATTCGCGCGTGACGCGGTTCGATCTGGATCTGGCTGGCATTGATGCCGTGATCGCCGTGGGTGACGGCGACTGGCCGGGTCTGACGCCGTATCGCTTGATGGATGAATACGTCATTCCGGTCATCAGCCCGGAGCTGGCGGTCAGCCATCCGACGCGCCAACCGTCGGACCTGGCGCAACACAGCCTGCTGCAAGTGGCCGCCCGCCCGGCAGTGTGGCAGCGCTGGTTTGAAGCGCACAATCTGCCCGTGCGTTCGATGCGCTGGGGCGCGCAGTTTGAGCTGACCACCCATTTGATTCAGGCGGTGGCCTCGGGTATTGGTATCGGCTTGCTGCCGACCTTCCTGGTGGAAGACGAGCTGCGGCAAGGCGTGCTGGCGCCTGCGCTGGATGAGGCATTCAGTACCGGCGCGGGCTATTACTTTTTGGCGCCGCCAGAGAAATTGGCGACCTCACCCGTTGCCGCATTCCGCGACTGGCTGCTGGAAGAAAGCGGCCAGGCGGGTAACGGTATGGCCTGCGCTACACGATAGGATCACGCTGAAACTCAGGGCGGCGGCGCATCAGCCGCGCCAGCTTTTCCAGCGCATCCGCAAGCGCCTGCCGGTCTTTCACGCCGCCCAGTGAAATACGGATGGCATTCTGCGCCGCATTGCCCATCACAGCCGTGCCCACCTGAAACGCGTCCGACGACGCCACGCTCAAGCCTTCGTCACGCGCCACGCGCGCCAGATCTGCCGCCATCCATTGCGACGGCAGCGGCTGCCACAGATGAATCCCCACCGAGGCCGAACCAAACGGGCCGGGCAACAGCTTGCGCGCCACGCGCTGGCGCGCCTGCGCTTCGGCCCGCACCCCGTTCAGCACGGTCTGCGCGGTGCCGCTCACGATCCATTGCGTGGTCAGCGCGCCCATTAACGGCGTGGCCATCAGCGCGAAGGAACGCATGGCGGCCATCACGCGCGTGCGGCTGTCTTGATCCGGGCTCAGCACGAAGGCGGTGCGCAGACCCGGTGTCAGGCACTTGGCTAGCGTGGCGATGTGAAACACCGACGCAGGCGCGAGGCTGGCCAAGGGCGGCGGCGCGTCGTCCAGGAACAGCCGATACGGATCGTCTTCAATGATGCGTGCGCCGCAAGCGGATGCCGATCGCACCAGATCACGCCGGCGGCGCGCGCTCATCGTGTGCGTGGTCGGATTCTGCAACGTGGGATTCAGATAGACCAGCCGGCTGCCGCTTTCGCGGCAGGCGCGTTCCAGGCCGGCGGGCGTCATGCCGTCGTCGTCGACCTCGGCGGCCAGCACGTGGCGGCCCAGATGTTGCGCAGCGTTGAGCAGGCCGGGGTACACCAGCGGCTCGGCAATGATGCTGTCGCCGGGTTGGCTCAGCGCCAGGATCAGCGCGGCCAGCGCCGCTTGCGCGCCGGGGCAGACCAGCACCAGTTCGGGGTCAATGGGACCCAACGCCTGCGCTAGCCATTGGGCACCTGCGGCGCGGCCATCGGGGCCACCGCCCGCCAGGTGATACGCCATCATCACGTTGACGTCGTGGCGGTCCATCACCTTGGCCAGCCCGCGTTGCACCAGCTCTTGCAAGTCGCATCCCAGCGGCACGGGCGGCATGTTCATGCCCAGGTCGATCAGCTGAGTGGACTGCGCGGCGGGCCGGGCGATGAAGGTGCCCAGCGCGCCGCGCGGGTCCAGCAGCCGGCGCTGCCCGGCTTCGGCATAAGCGCGCGTGACGGTGGTCAGATCCACCCCCAGCCGCTGCGCCAGCCCACGTTGCGGGGGCAGGCGGTCGCCGGGATGGAGTTGGTTTTCAGCGACGGCGCGCTCAATGAAATCTGCAATCTGGCGGTAGCGCGGGCCACCGCCACGGATCAGATGTTGCGGCCAAATTGCATACAAATCTTCGTCTTGCATGTGTTTTAGGTGCGCCGGAATGTCGCAATGTATGGATGATACTGCACCCCTTCTACACCATGGGCGGCGACGCCAACGTGAACGCCTTCTTCGGCGTCATGACGGCATCGTCACGCGCCGCCTGTCCTGCCCCCTATGTTCCGGCACTTCCCGGATCTGGTCTGGATCTGCGTCTTCACCTTTGTCTACCTGCGAGAGTTCGTATGAGCACGGCCACCCATCCTTCCCCTCACCCCCGATCCGTTATCGCCGGCAAGCCTGCAAGCAACTTGTCCAGCGTAATCGGATAGTCCCGCACGCGTACCCCGGTGGCGTTGTAGACCGCGTTGGCAATCGCCGCGCCCACGCCGCAAAGACCCAGTTCGCCCACGCCCTTGGCTTTCATCGGCGACGACGTCGGATCGGTTTCGTCCAGGAACACCACCTCTTGCGACGGAATGTCGGCATGCACCGGCACTTCGTACCCCGCCAGATCGTGGTTGACGAAGAAGCCCACCCGGTGGTCCACGGCCAGTTCCTCCATCAGCGCCGACCCCACGCCCATCGTCATTGCGCCAATCACCTGGCTGCGCGCCGTCTTGGGGTTCAGAATGCGGCCCGATGCGCACACGGCCAGCATGCGGCGGATACGCGTTTCGCCCGTGTCGGCGTCGACCGCCACTTCCACGAAGTGCGCGCCGAACGTGGACTGCTGGAATTTCTTGTCCAGGTCGCCGAACTCCACGCCGCCTTCCACCACCAGCTCGCCGTCGCTAGCCGCTTGCCGCAGCAGCGCCGTCCGGCCGCCGTCCTCGGTCACCGACCCGTCGGCGAACGTCGCGCCTTCCGATTTGAAACCCAGCTTGTTCAGCACGGCCGTGCGCAGCTTTTGGCAAGCCGCGTACACGCCGGCCGTGGCGCTGTTCGCGCCCCACTGCCCGCCCGAACCGGCCGACACCGGGAACGACGAATCCCCCAGCCGCACCACGACTTTCGCCAACGGCACGCCCAGCATCTCGGCGGCGGTCTGCGCAATGATGGTGTAGCTGCCCGTGCCAATGTCGGTCATGTCGGTTTCCACGATGACCTGGCCCGCGGCATCCAGCCGTACCCGCGCGGCGGAATCCATCACCAGGTTGTTGCGAAATGCCGCCGCTACGCCCATGCCCACCAGCCATCGGCCTTCGCGCCGTGTTCCCGGCTGCGTGTTGCGCGCCGTCCAGCCAAAGCGCTCGGCGCCTGAACGCAGGCACTCGATCAAGCTGCGTTGCGAGAACGGCCGATCAGGTTTTTCCGGGTCCACCTGCGTGTCGTTGCGGACGCGAAATTCGATGGGGTCCAGCTTCACGGCCTCGGCCATTTCATCGATGGCGATTTCCAGCGCCATCAAACCCGGGGCCTCGCCCGGCGCACGCATCGCGTTGCCTTCGGGCAAGTCCAGCTCCATCAAGTTCAATGCGGTCAGCCGGTTGGCGCCGGCATACAGCAAGCGCGTCTGCTGCACGGCTTCTTCAGGCTTGCCGCCGGGCAAATCGCCCGACCAGCTTTCATGCCCGATGGCGGTGATCTTGCCGTCTGGCGTCGTGCCGATGCGGATGCGTTGAATGGTCGCCGGACGGTGCGTGGTGTTGTTGGCGATCAGCGGGCGTTGCAGCGCCACCTTCACCGCGCGCTTGGCCGCGCGCGCGCCCAGCGCCGCCAGCAGCGCATCCGATCGCACAAACAACTTGCCGCCAAAGCCGCCGCCGATGTAGGGAGAAATCAATCGCACTTTGTCCTTGGAGATTCCCAAGGTCTTGGCGACGTCGCTGCGCCCCCAATCGATCATCTGGTTCGACGTCCACAACGTCAGCGCGTCGCCTTGCCACATGGCGGTGGACGCATGCGGCTCCATCATCGCGTGGGTGTGGTCGGGCGTGGTGTAGGTGTGGTCGATCTTCACGGCGGCTTGCGCGAACGCGCCTTCGAAATCGCCGACGCGATCCGCCTGCGGTGGCTTGCCGGCTTTGTCTGCGGCGTCTTTTTCCGCCGCCAGATCGAATGCCCCCCGCGCACGCTCGTACTGCACGCGAATCAAGCGGCTGGCGGCGCGCGCCTGCTCCAGCGTGTCGGCCACCACCAACGCAATGGCTTGGTGATAGTGTTCAACGTCGGGGCCGCCCAGCAAGGTGGCGGTGTTCATCTTGCCTTTGCCGAGCTTGCCGGCGTTTTGCGCGGTGACCACGGCCAGCACGCCGGGCGCGCGCCGCGCGGCCTCGATGTCCATGCTGCTGATGCGGCCCTTGGCAATGGCGGAACCCAGCACGTAGCCCACGGCGGCGTCTGGCGCCGTGTCGTGGTGTTCATACGCGTAATGCGCCGTGCCGGTCGTTTTCAGCGGGCCGTCAATGCGGTCAACGCCATGGCCCACGATCTTCAATTGATCGATGGGATTTTGGGTAGCGGGAGTATCGAATTTCATCGCGTCAGGCCCTCGCTTGCGCCAGCACTGCACTCAGGGTTCGCGCCGCCAAGGTCAGCTTGAAGGCGTTGTCGTCTGTGGGGCGCGCGTCGGCCAGCAGCCGGTCGGCCACCGCTTTCGCGCCTTGCGGCACGGCGGCATCCGCCGCGTCCATGCGCCACGGCTGCGGCGCAACGCCGCCCATCGCCACGCGCCCGCTGCCGTCCGCCTGCACAATCGCGCCCACCGACACCAGCGCAAACGCAAAAGAGGCGCGGTCGCGCACCTTGCGGTAGACGTGCGTGCCGCCTGCGGGCTTGGGCAAGGTGACGGCCGTGATGAGTTCGCCCGCGTCCAGCGCGGTGTCGATGTGCGGAGTGTTCCCCGGCAAACGATAGAAGTCCGCAATCGGGATCACACGCGCCGCGCCGTCCGGGCGCACGGTTTCAACCTGGGCATCCAGCAGCCGCATGGCCACCGCCATGTCGCTGGGATGCGTGGCGATACAGGCATCGCTTGCGCCAATCACAGCCAGTTGCCGCGTCACGCCGCCAATGGCCGAACAGCCGCTGCCCGGCGCGCGCTTGTTGCACGGCATGTTGGTGTCGTAGAAGTACGGGCAGCGCGTGCGTTGCAGCAAGTTGCCCGCGGTGGTGGCGCGGTTGCGGATCTGCCCGGACGCGCCCGCCAGAATCGCGCGTGACAGCACGGCGTAGTCGCGGCGGATGCGTGTGTCCGCCGCCAGGTCCGTATTGCGCACCAGGCTGCCCACGCGCAAACCGCCTTCGGGCGTCTCGGTGATCTGGTCCAGGCCCAGGCCGTTCACGTCGATCAGGTGCGCGGGCGTTTCCACTTCCAGCTTCATCAGGTCCAGCAGGTTGGTGCCGCCCGCGATGAAGCGGGCGCCACGCATCTGCGCCGCGCTGGCCGCAGCTTCGGCGGGCGTGCGGGGGCGCTCATAGGTAAAGGGCTTCATGATTTGCCCCCCGCCACGTCGACAATGGCGTCAACGATGTTTGAATACGCGCCGCAGCGGCAGATGTTGCCGCTCATGCGCTCGCGGATCTCGTCTGCGCTGAGCAGCGGGCGTTCGGTCAGGCTGGCGCTGACGTGGCTGGGCACGCCTTGGGACACTTCGTCCAGCATGCCGACGGCGGAGCATATCTGCCCCGGCGTACAGTAGCCGCATTGGTAGCCGTCGTGCTTCACAAACGCCGCTTGCAAGGGATGCAGCGCGCGGGGTGTGCCCAGGCCTTCGATGGTGGTGATCTCGGCGCCTTCGTGCATCACCGCCAAGGTCAGACAGGAATTGACCCGCCTGCCGTCCAGCATCACCGTACAGGCGCCGCATTGGCCGTGATCACAGCCTTTCTTGGTGCCGGTCAGGTGCAGATGCTCGCGCAAGGCGTCAAGCAGGGTCGTGCGCATGTCCAGCGATAATTCGCGCGCGGTGCCGTTGACGCGCAAGTTCACGGTGGACGACATGGGCAGCGTGCCGGCCTGGGCCGCCTGCTGCGCGTGGGCGATTGATGGCGTGGCCATTGCGGTGGCGGACACGGCGCCTGCCTTCAGCAGATTGCGCCGGGTGATCTTGAGTGCGAGCGAATTTTCCAAGGCAGCCCCTTCATGAATTTGCAAAAGCCAGCAAGCCGCATTCCTGCAACGCTGGCGAGGTGGCAGGCGCGCCATCCAAACTGCGGATCTGCGCCGTTTGCCGGATGCGTTCCGCCGTCAGCTCCGCCAGGATCGACACCGCGATTTCCGGCGGCGTGCGGCTGCCGATGTCCAGGCCCACGGGCCCGTGCAAGCGTTGGACGGTCTCGTCCGAAAAACCAAAATGTTCGACCAGCCGTTTGCGCCGGTGCGCATTGGTGCGCCGTGAACCCAGCGCACCCACAAAGAATGCGGGCGACGGCAACGCTTCAAGCAGCGCCATGTCGTCCAGCTTCGGGTCGTGCGCCAGCACGATGATGGCGGTGCGGATGTCGGGCGCCAGGGCGGTGACCGCGTCGTCGGGCATGGCCGTCACCAGCTGAGTACCCGGCACGTTCCACGACGCCGCGTATTCGTCGCGCGGGTCGCAGACGATGACGTCAAACTCCAGCGCCACCGCCATGGGGGCCACATACCGGGCGATATCGCCCGCCCCCACCAACAGCAGGCGCCACTGCGGCCCGTGGAGTGTCGTCAGCGATGCGCCGTCCCAACGGAAGCGGCCGCCCCGCTCCGCATGCGCCAACGTCGCGGCGCCATCTTTCAACGTGACGGTGCGGCTCACGAGTTCGCCGCGGCGCAAGCGCGTATCCAGCTGCTGCAACGCCGCCATGTCAGGGGCCGGCTCAATCAGCAGTTCCAGGATGCCGCCGCAAGGCAGGCCAAAATTCAGCGCCTCGTCGCGCGTGGCGCCATACGTCAACGCGTAAGGATGCGCGGCCCACAATGCGCCGCGCCGCATCTTGTCGATCAGGTCATCTTCAATACAGCCGCCCGAGACAGAGCCGGCGATTCGGCCGTCGTCGCGCACGGCCAGCCAGGAACCCGGCGGGCGTGGCGATGCGCCCCAGGTGGCGGCAACGGTAGCCAGTACCACGCGATGCCCCTGGCGATGCCAATCGCGGATGGCGGACAGCACTTGTAAATCCAGACTCTGCATGACGGCGCCCCCCAGATAGTCGAACGAGTCTAACAACCGGCCCCTTTCGGGAAAAAGGGGCAAAATCTGCATACACCGTTGAAACTGACTCATCAATGCCAGCCGTGTTGGCCCCTTACCCTTAGCCTGTCGCGTCTTATCGGCAAACCGCCATCGGCAAGACACCATCGGCAAGAATCATGCCCAATCCTCTGACCGCTACCGAATCGTCATCAATGCCCGCCACGGCGTGCGTGGGCTTGCTGCTGGCCGCGGGCCATGGCCGGCGCTTTGCCGCGATGGCGCCCGGGCAGGACAAATTACTGGCGCCGCTCACACCACTCAGGGCGGGCTGGTCCGTGGCGCAGGCCGCCGCCACCGCGCTTTGCGCCGCCACCGGCCGGACCATCGCCGTGACCCGTGCAGACCAGGCCGCGCTGCGCACCCTGCTGGCATCAGCGGGGTGCGAGGTGCTTGTCGTCGGCCCCGATGCCAACGGCATGGGCGACAGCCTGGCGGCCGCCGCGCGCCACTTGCTGAACACGGCGGCGCCGGGCGAACAAACTTGCCTGATCGCCTTGGCAGACATGCCCTGGTTGCGTCACGACACCTGCCAGCACGTGGCTGCGGCGGCGCTGGAACATTCCATCGTCGTGCCCACGTGGCAAGGCCGGCGGGGCCACCCGGTGGCATTCAGCCGCGTGCTCTGGCCGGAACTCGCCACGCTGTCCGGCGACACGGGCGCGCGATCGCTGTTGGCCCGGCATCCGGTTACGGAACTGGCGGTGGACGACGCCGGCGTGCTGGCCGACGTCGACACGCCGCAGGACTTGCACCCTTCCGTCGATGGCCGGTCCCGGCCCTGACCGGGAAATTGTGTAAATCTATAAAGCGACGACGCACCCTTCTTCACACTTCTTAAATGGATTGAAGAAGGTTGCCACGCCCCTCCCGATACATTGCCCGCCAGCGGTCGCGTGACCGCAGCGCCATGCACGGGAGGAAGCGGTGTCGGAAGTCGTCGTCTATATCAGAAGCCAGCCGCAGTGGGGCGACCAGATCGTCGCGCTGCCCACGCTGTACCAGCTAAAAACGTGGTGGGCGTCTGAACGAATCCGCGTGGTGGCGCGCGACGACGTGGGCAGCTTTTACCGGGCCGTGCCCTGGGTTGATGAGTTTGTGCGCGTTGCCTCATTCGGCGACACCGTGCGCAGCCTGACGCCGAATACACAGATGTGCGTCAGCCTGCATCACAGCAGCGAACGCGTCGGCATGGCCACCCTGCTGCGGCCGCCGGCCATTCGGCTGGGGTTTCGCAATGCGCGCTTGAGCGACCTGATCTGGACGCACTGCCACCGCAAGACCACTGCCGAATACATCGGCCTGGCCAACCTGCGCCTGCTGGCCACCTACCGGCCCTTTGACGCCGAAGACGCCACGCGGCGCTGTTTTCAAACGCTGGCCGGCCCGCATCTGCGCTCGTCGCCCAGCGCCGACGTCGTCATGATTCCCGGCGGCGGCGCGGGGGCGTTCAAACGCTGGGGGCTGATGAATTACCTGCGGCTGGCTGACCGGCTCACGCCCTTGCTGGGCGCAGACGCCCGCTTCCTGTTCGTGCTGGGGCCGCAAGAAGCCGCCGAACGCGAAGCGCTTGAAGCCATGCGCCGCCCGGACTTCGCCATCGCCTATTGCCGCACCCTTTCCGAACTCAGCGCCATCATGCTGCGCGCACGGCTGGTGGTGGCCAACGATTGCGGGCCTTCGCACATTGCGCAAGGCGCCTGTGTGCCCTACGTGGGCATCTTCAACGAACCCAATCCGGAATGGTTCTGGGACCGGCCCTACTCGGCGGCCGTCGTTCCCCCCCATCCTAAAGACGGCATTGACGCCATCACGCCCGACGACGTGCTGCACGCCTGCCAAAACGTACTGGATCATCATGCGCATTCTTCATACGCTGGCTGAACACAACCTGGGCGGACTGGAATTCCGAACGCTTGAGCAGGCCAGCTGGCTGCAACGCACAGGCTACGGCGTGGCGATCGCGGCGCCCGCCGCCAGCGCCGTCAACCATGAAGCCCGGCGGCGCAACCTGGACGTGGTGGACATCGACTTCAGCCCCGCCTACGCGCCCGGTACGGTCCTGGCGCTGCGGCGCGCCGTCAAAGCGCTGAACATCAGCGTCATCGACAGCCACAGCCGCGCCGACGGCAAGACCGCGGCGCTCTGCCGCGACCTGTGCACGGTCGTGCGGACGCGCCACTTCGCCAAGCCGATGCGCACCTCGCCGCGCCGCAGGCTGGAATGGAAGATCGGCTGTGACCACGTCATCGCGACCAGTCTGACCGGCAGGCACGAGCTGCTGGCCGCGCGGTTCGCGCCAGAAGAACGCATCAGTGTGGTGGGGGAATGGGCCGCGGATGCCTTTTTTCAAACGGGCGGCACACCCGGCCCGCGCGTAAAAGCCCGGCGCGAACTGGGGCTGCCCGCGCACGATGCCGCCTGCGTCATCGCCACGATTGGCATGCTGCGCCCGGACAAACGGCAGGCCGACCTGCTGCGCGTCGTGCAGCGGTTGCGCGCGCAGGGCGTGCCCGCGGTGGCGCTGGTCATCGGCATGCCCACGCCCGCCACCCAGCCCTATGCCTATGAGCTTTACCAATTGGCCGTGGAGCTAGGCATCTCGGAACACACCGTGTTCGCCGGACACCGGACCGATATCGCCCAGATTATCCACGCCGCCGATGTGGTGCTTGTGCCATCGGCCACTGAAGCCTGGTCGCGTATCGTGCCCGAAGCCTTCGCCTCGGGCCTGCCCGTGGTCGCAAGCAATGTGGGAGGACTGCCCGAGATCATCTCGCCGGGTCAAACCGGGTGGCTGGCCGCGCCCGGCAATGTCCGGGAATTCGCCGACTGCATCATGCAGATCCGCGCACAGCCGGCTGACGCGCAAGCCGTGACCGCCCGCGCGCGCGCCTATGCGGAGCAGCACTTTCGGCTGTCAGCCAAAATGATCAGCACCTTGGATGCCTATAAAAAGGCGATGGGCGCGCCGGTCAGCCTCGAATTCCGGTAACCGCGCGAAGGCGGTTGACGCTGGTTTGCCGTGCGCCGATGCATCCCGCACCCTGCGGCAATTCCCATTGGATAAATACGTCTTTTCGCATCAGCACGATTATCTTTGTGCTGGCTGGCGACGCCAAACATATTATTTGCTCCATTATTGTCGGTGACGGCCAAGCCGCAAGCAAAGACGCTATAGACACTACCACTGCATTGTTCAGCATCCGGATTCGCTATCTATACGGAGCGCGCAGTGTAGTGAGGGTTATGCCAAACCCACGCTAGGAAAGGCAAACAAAGAAAACAGAAAGTATCTAACACATTAACTATATTTCGATTTATTCCGCAATAAATAATTTTGCTTATCGAACCAGTCCTATATCCAGGGCCGGTGGTGGCTACTACATTCGGCACTGAACTTTCGCCGGCTTACCGGCGCCCGACTTTATTCCAAACTGAATGCCACTGAACCGCACCCTTAATGGACACGCCGCCCCAGACTTCGAACCGAGTGCGTTGGGCCTCTCTGGCCGCGTCAGCGCTGATTTGCCTGGAGCCCCAGGGGCAACGGGCCATCCTGAGCGCCACCCGAGCGCTGGCGAGCTCTCCCGAAAGTGCCAGCCTGCCACACGCAAGCGGTATCTCCCGGCGCATCTTGACGGTGTCCCACTTATGGAACGTGCATTATCAATGGGACAAAAATGGAATATTGATCAAGCACCTGGAACCGTCGCCCCCACTAATCAAACCGCGCCCGCCCCTCCCCGTGAATCGGCCCCGCCAACGTCACGCGTAGACGGTGAGCCCGCTTATGTGCTCTTGCATTACGACGAGTATCTGGAACTGCTGCAAGCCTATCTGCCGGGCAATGCCGCGACGGATTCGATTACCGCCCCGTTCATTCGAACGCCGCTCGCATGGGCGCAAAGTGACTTACTAACGGCCGCCGCCAAACAGGATGCAAACCTGGCGCATTTGGCCAGTGAAGATGCGCATGTTCCCGATGACGGCACCATCCCACAGGACGTGCTGGAAAAAGTCATCCAGAACCGTTGGCCCTTGCCGCGCGCATGGCGCGAATACTTGAAACTGTCCAAGCAGGAAGTTGCCGCGCGCGCCGATATCTCAGACCGGCGTTACGGCGAATTGGAGGACAGCTTCGTCAGGCTCAGCAAACGGCGCAAGGCCATGATTGCAGACGGCCTGGCGCTGCAAGCGGCGCAATTGCTGGCGGAATAGAACGCGGAATAGATCGCGGCAGCAGGCAGCGGGTGGCCCGGCGATCACGGCAGCGGGTGGCCCGGCGATCACGGCAGCGGGTGGCCCGGCGATCACGGCAGCGGGCGGCCCGGCGATCACGGCAGCTGGCAGCGCGTAGCCCGGCGCTTTAACCGGACAGCGAGTTCTTGTAGATCTTGCCGTCCTTCATGATCACCCGCAGGTTCTTCTCGGGGTCGCCCAGGAAATCCAGATTGCGGGCCGGGTCGCCGTCGGCCACCAGCAGATCAGCAAACGCGCCGGGAACAATCCGCCCGAGCACATGGGGATAGGGATTGCGCGCGCCAGACAAGCCCAGCAGTTCGCCGTTGGCGCCCGTGGCCTGGGCAAGCGCCGTCAGCGGGTCATAGAAGCGCACCATCTTCGCCAACTGCCTGCCCTGGCTGGGCGTGTTCTTGGCGTTGAACAGAATGTCCGTACCCCATCCCGTCTTGACGCCGTACTTCTGCGCCAAGGCATAGGCGTTGACCGTGCCTTCGGAGACCAAACGCTGGCTTTCGCGCCGCTCTGCGTCGGGGTAGGTATTGGCGTCTTCGTCCATCAAGAAGGGCTGCAAGCTCCACCACACGCCTTCGTCGCGCATCATCCGCGCGCTGGCCTCGTCCGCCAGCTGGCCGTGCTCGATGCTTTTCACGCCGGCCTTGATGGTGCGCTGGATGCCTCGGGGCGTGTAGACGTGCGCCATCACATAGGTGTTCCAATCTGCCGCCGCATCCACCGCTGCACGCACTTCGACTTCCGAGAACTGCGTGCTGTCCAAGGGGTCGTAAAGCGACGCCACGCCGCCCCCGGCCATGATCTTGACCTGCGACGCGCCCAGCATCAGCTGCTCGCGCACGCGGCGCAGCACCTGGTCCGCGCCATCGGCAATCATCGCCACGCCGCGCTGCTCCACCAGATTGTGCGGCGTGTCGGAGCCGCGCGGCACCTCGCTGCGCAAGCGAAAATCACCATGCCCGGCCGTCTGCGAAATCATTGCCCCGCTGGGGTAGATGCGCGGGCCAGGCACCATGCCTTCATCAATGGCGCGCTTTAACGCAAACGCCGGGCCGCCCGCATCGCGTATGGAGGTGAAGCCGCGCAGCAGCGTGCGCTCGGCTTCTTGGGCCGCCGCAATATAGAGATACCCAAGGTCGGCCGTCATGGCCGTGGTCTGTGCAATGGCGGCCAGCATCGTGTGCCAATGCACATCGATCAGCCCGGGCATCACCAGCTTGCCTTGGCAATCCATCACCTGCGCGCCCTCCACGGTTTCACCGGCAGCGGGCAATGCAGTGATCACGTTGCCCTGGATCAGCACCTGCCCCCCGTCCTGCACCGGCTTGCCTGAGCCGTCGAACAGCCGCAGATTGGTAAGCAGCAGGGGGCGGTCAGACGTGGCGGGACGCCGCACAAGTTCGTCTGCCGCACGCAACGACGTAAACGGAATCAGCGTCGCGGCAATGCCGCCCAGAAACAGCCGGCGCGACATGTCGGCCATGACGCGTTGATAAATCAGCGTGCAGGCCACGCTGCCACACTGGCAGACACGATTCCGGCGGGAGAGATAACCCTGCGACGTGTCGCGGCGGGACATTGCGGGCACGCCCATAGCTAACTCCTGATTGCGCTTATTTGGCGAACGCGCGGCGCAGCCGCTCCAATTCAGCGGTGTTCAGCCGTTTGGCTTCTTGCTCCGCATAATTGCGTTCCCCCGCATCATACGAGCCTTCGTAGATGCACCGGCTACGCAGCCATTTGCAGTTGTCGCTGACCACCCGTTCCGAGGCGGCGGCGGAGCTGGAGTTTGACGCGGCACCAGACGCGCCGGGCTTCACCGACGAACAGCCGGCAATCAGCGTAGCGAACAACAGCGCCACCCCGTAGCGGCTTAGCGTTTGAACAGACATTTTCTTCAGGCCTTACATCGCAAAGACACGGTTGTAGCAAGCGGGGCGTCAAATTGGCGTTCAACACGGGGCCTCCCCGCCACCCGAGATTCGGCTTAGTCTTCCTCGGCGCCAGACAGGTCGGTGAAGTCCACCACCTTACCGTCCTGAATGTTCACCATGATGCCGTAGGGTTCGCAGATGGGAAACACGCCGTCTGCGAAAAGAATCGACCATTCGTCTGCGCTATGGAAAATGACTTCCGGCCCCTCCACGACGGGCACGCCCGCCGGAAGCTCGAAGGATTCGTCCGCACCCAGGGCCTCGGGGTCGGATCGGAAAACGCTTTCCAGGTAGGCGTTGGCTTGCGCAATCCAGCCGCCCAGATCCGCCATGATGCGTTCAAACGCCGCCAGGCCGGCTTCATTGTCTTGCGAATCCGCCAGCACCTGCACGGACACATAGACCTTGCCATCGTTGATATCGGAGGCGGTGTCGTAGTTGCCCTGAAGATAGCGCAGGCCGTCTTCGCTGGTATTGAGGGTCAGGGCGGACAAGGGGGAATCGGGGGCGGTCATGGCGTGTCCTTGAAAAAGCGGAGTCAGGGTTCATTGTGCGCGAAGTGCGGGGCAATGGGGATGACAATAAAGGTGCAGGCTGAATGCGCCCTTATGGGATGGCCATGGGAATCCGTCTGAGATATGTCGATGATGGCGGCTAGATCATTGTGTAACGCGTAGCATGGACGCATGTGTGGCTTGCGCCGGTAGGCGCGATCCGCCAGGAGAACCACATGCTTTACCCCATCTACGTCCACAAGGAAAAGGGCAGCGCCTACGGCGCGTCTTTTCCTGACTTCCCGGGTTGCTACGCGGCAGCCGCCACGCTACAACGCCTACCGTCAGCGGCCCAAGAAGCCGTGGAGGCCCATTTCTTCGGTGAAACCGAACCCATTTCGCCGCCCACCGCCCCTGATGTCTGGATGAAGACAAAAGCGTTCAAAGGCGGATTCTGGATGCTGGTCGAGATCGACTTGTCGAAAGTCAATGCCAAGGCAGTTCGGCTCAATATCAGCCTGCCCGAGAATCTGGTGCACAGGATCGATGCCGTGGCGAGAGCCCGGAAACTATGGCGGTCTGCATTTCTTGCGCTGGCGGCGGAACATGAGATGGAAGCGGCGTAGTCCTGCGCAACAAAGGTAGCGGCCCGCGCAACTGACTCACCCCTGCCCCCTACCCCGCCTCCAACGTATGCGACAAACAATAAACCTCTGACCAGGCCGCCCCGGCGCCGTAATCGCGCAACTCAGGCGCATTCAGCACATCGCCGTCACACGCCGCCACCGCATTGATTTCGTAGCCGTTGATGATGTAGATCCAGTCGGCTGCTTGATCCTTGCCGCCGCGTATCTGCTGCTCGGTCGTGGCGGCGATGGGTGGGGTTTGTGTCATCAGCAGGTGGGCGCCTGAGATGCCGGGTTGCAGGGACACAGACGCTGCATGCGCCTTCAGATACGCGCGCAATTCGTCTTGCGCGCCCTGCCTCGGCGACAGGCGGAGGGTGAGTGCGTAACGGGCCAGGCCGCCGCCAGCGCTTTCCAGCACCCGGCACTGGCTGCGGATCATGTTGCGATGCTGCGGCATCAGGGTCGTGGACCACGGCGTCGGACGATTGAGCCGGTTCAGGTAGCCGGGGGAACTCAACGTTTCGTAGGCATCCAACTCGTACAGAACGAAGAACCCTTCCCCTCCCCGTGCGCTCACCCATCGCGACCCGCGCAAGAAGCCCGGCACATTCATCCGTTCCGGAAAATGTTCATGGGAATGCCAGTCTTCGAACTCAGCGCGCCAAGCGGGCGAAATGTCCCACCACATGGCGATGGCGGCTTCTCCAAGCAGCGCCATGATCAGCGCTTGGCCCGCAGCGTGGAGAGTTCAGTGGCCGTCTGCTGCATGACTTCGGGGCCGATCTCTGCCGCAAACTTATCGACCACGGGCTTCACGGCGTCGCGCAGCTGGGTGACCTGATCCGGGGTCAAGCCATTGACCTGCATCAGCTTCTTCAAGTCGTCGATGGCCACGGCTTCCTTGGCTTGCGAGATCTTGCGTTCCTGCGCCTTGGCTTCCGCGGCCGCATCCAGAATGATCTGGCGCTCAGTTTGTGACATGCCGTCCCACGTCTTCTTGCTCATCAGAAACGGCATGCCCGTGTAGATATGACGCGTGAGCGACAGGTACTTCTGCACCTCGGCAAACTTGGCAGACTGGATGACGCCCACGGGATTATCCTGCCCATCAATCGCCTTGGATTCCAGCGCGCCATAGACTTCGCCAAAGGTCATCGGGACAGGGTTGGAACCCAAGGTTTTGAACATCTCGATATACACCGGCGCGGCAATCACGCGAATTTTCAGGCCCTGAAAATCCTGCACCGTTGAAATGGGCCGCTTGCTGTTGGTCATGTTGCGAAAGCCCAAGTCCCAGATACCCAGGCCAATCAGACCGTGATCCGCCAATCCGCCCAAAAGGCGTTGGCCGACCGGCCCATCAGACACCGCATAGGCTTCTTGCGCATCGTTGAACAGGAACGGCAAGTCGAACACCATGAAGCGCTTGTCGATGCCGGCCAACAAGCCAGTCGCCATGGACGTGAAATCCAGCGTGCCGCCACGCACCGCCGAAAGGTTCTGCGGGTCTCCGCCCAACACCGCGTTGGCGTAGATCGACACCTTCATCTTGCCGCCGCTTTTCTCGGCAACAAGATCCGCGAATTTCTGCGCGCCCTGGCCTAGCGGATGATCCTGCGCCAGGCTGAAGGCGAACTTCAAGGTGCGCGTCTTGACGTCCTGCGCGGCCGCCGAGGCCATCAGCGCCAGGCTCGTCAACAGGGATGCGGCTGCCATTACGGCAACGCGCGTGGGCGATTGCTTCGTCTTCATCTCCAACCCCTTATTCCATTTGGTGGTGGCAAGTGGTCCGCATCCATCGACAGCCGCAGCAGACCTTATCGTTGAATATTCGGCTGCGAGCATAGGGCATAATTTTGAATGCCGTTCAAAAATTGAGTGAATTCAAAATTTGAATAATCGGCGTGACGATCTTCAGGAGAAGGCGATGAGCGGGGCAATTGAAAAGACGCTGGCGCTACTTGAATACCTGGCGGACCACCCCGACGGCGTGGCGCTTGCCAACATCGCCGACGACTTGAATCAGCTGCGCAGCGGATGCCATCGCACGCTGCACGAGTTGATGAAATACGGCTATGTGCGGCAGACGCCCGTGCGCGGCGAATACGCGCTGACCACCAAACTGGCTTCCATGGGCTTGAGCTTTCTAAGCCGCTCGGGCGTGGTCGACATCGCGCAACCCGTCATCGACCGCTTCGCCTTGGCCACCGGTGAACTGGTTCGGCTGGCCATCGTTGACGGCAAGCGGCTGACCTTGGTGGCCAAGGCTCAGGGCGCAAAATCCGGCCTGCTTTACGACCCCGACATGGGCATCGATCTGCGTCTGTCGTGCAGCGCCGCGGGCCATGCCTGGCTGATGACCTTGCCCGAGGACCAAGCCATTGCGTATGTCACCGAACAAGGGCTGGGCAAGCCGCGCGACTTCGGGCCGAATGCGCCGACGTCGATACGTGCGCTGCTGGCCAGCCTGGACGGCCACCGCCGGCGCGGGTACAGCATCCTGCAAGACGTGTATGCCGCCGGCATGAGCGCGATGGCCGCGCCCGTGCGCCGCCCTGGCTACGCAAGCACCGGCATCCTGGTGGTGGCCGGGCCATCGCAGCGGTTGACGTTGAAGGCAATGGAGAAATTTGGGCCCGCCTTGCTGCGCGCAGCAAGCGAGCTTGCGCAAGCGGGGGACGCGTCGCCGTTGCTGCGATCAGCACGCGTGGGAACGTGGGGCAATGGCCCGGCTGACCCCGGCTGACCCCTGCTGACCCCCGCTGACCCCCGCTGCCCCCCCGCTGCCCCCGGCTGTTAATCGCTGACAATGCCGAATGGCGACGCGGGCGGCGCCCCCGCGCCATTACTCACTTAGCCGTCTCGTCCCCGGCATTGCGGCCCTGCATCGGAAAGCGCGTGCGGAACATGGGCGAGGCCAAGCTGGCCAGCGCCAGTTCCTCGGCCGCGGCCAACAAGTCCGGGCCCAGCTCCAGCATGCGCGCTTCGGTCAAACGCATCGCGGGCCCGGCAATACTCAACACGCCGATGGCGTCTTCGCCCTTGCGCTGCACGGGCGCAGCCATGGCGGTCATGCCCGGCGCGAACACTTCATTGATCATGGCGTAGCCGCGCTTGCGGCCAGCGTGCAGGATCTTGGTCAGAGCGGTGATGGTCGTCGGCGCATTGGGGCCATATTCCTCGGGCGTGCCGAAGCCCTGCCGCGAGACCAGATCCAATGCCCGCTCATCAGACATCGTCAGCATCCAGGCGTGCCCGGATGCGCTGCACGACAGCCGCGCGTCCGAGCCCATCTCGGGGTCATAGCGCAGGCCGTGCCGCGCGCCTTGGGCCTTGGCCACCCAGGTCAGCCGTTCGTTGTCGACGATCGCCAGGCGCACGAGTTCGCCTGAGGTTTCCGCCAGACGATCCACCAGCGGCTGCGCGATATCGACGATGCCGGTGGCGGCCAGGTAGCTCAGTCCAATCGACGCCACGCGAGCCGTCAGTGCGTAGTCGCCGTGGTCACGCATCTGCCGCACGTAGCCGCACCGGCACAGGTCGGTCAACAGACGATGCGCGGCGCTTTGCGGAATCTCTAGCTGTTGAGCCAGGGACGCAAGCGGAACACCTTCCGGCCTGGAAGAGAGGTGCTCCATGACGGCGAGGGCGCGTTCGAGGATTCCGGCCATGACATCTCAACAAGTAGTGGGGTGATGGATGATAACCCTAGGTGGAAAACTATTCCACTCGGAATTACATTCCACTACCGAGTCTTGCAAGACATCGAGAACATTCCAAAAAAACCGGAAGGAGACAACCATGAAGACCAGCATTTTCCGCTTGGCTTTGGTAGGCGCCCTGTGCTCGGCCGCCATGACGGCCACCGCGCAGGACATCCAGGAACGCACGATCCGCTTCGGCCACCTGAACAACACCGACCACCCCGTGAGCGCGGGCGTGCAGAAGTTTGCCGAGCTGGTGTCCGCCAAGAGCGGCGGCAAGATGAAGGTCAAGGAATTCCCGGCGTCGCAGCTGGGCAATGAAATGCAGCAGCAGTCGGGCTTGCAAGGCGGCGTGCAGGAAATGTCGGCGCCCGCATCAACGTCGCTGGCCGGCATCGTCAAGGAATTCGGCTTGATCGACCTGCCCTTCTCGGTCACCGATTTCGGTCAGGCGGACGCGCTGCTGGACGGCCCGCTGGRCAAAGCGCTGATCGCCAAGCTGCCCGAAAAAGGCCTGGTTGCGCTGGGCTTCTGGGACCTGGGCTTTCGCAACGTCACCAACTCCAAGCACCCCATCACCAAGCCGGAAGACCTGGCGGGCTTGAAGATTCGCGTCATTCCCAATCCGGTGTTCCTGGATACGTTCAAGGCGTTCAAGGCCAACCCGGTGCCCATGCCGTTCGCGGAACTGTACGGCGCGCTGGAATCGAAAGCGGTGGACGGCCAGGAGAATCCGTACTCGGTGATCCTGTCGAACAAGTTCTACGAAGTGCAGAAATACGTCAGCGCGACCAACCATGTGTACGCCGCGAACATCGTGCTGGTCAGCAAGAAATTCTGGGACAAGCTCTCGCCCGCCGAGCAGCGCATCATGAACGAAGCCGCGGATGAAGCGCGCGGCTACCAGCGCAAGGTCAGCCGCGACGCCGCGCAGAAGGCGGTGGCCGAATTGCAGGCCAAGGGCATCCAATACAACACGATCGAGCCGGGTGAAAAAGCCCGCATGCAGCAGGTGGTCAAGCCCGTCATCGAACACTTCACGGGCAGCTACGACCCCGCCATCGTCAAGCTCTACAACGACGAACTCGCACGCATCCGCAAGTAAACGCACCGGCGTATCCATCATGAAGATTCTTGTTCTGCACGGCCCGAACCTCAACCTGTTCGGCCGCCGCGAGCCGCACATCTATGGCACCACCACGCTGGCGGAAATCAACCAGCGGCTGGCCGCGCTGGCCGGCGAACTGGGCGTTGAGCTTGCCACGGTGCAATCCAACCACGAAGGCGCGTTGATCGATTTTCTGCACGAGAACATCGACACCGCGCAAGGCGCGCTCGTGAACCCGGCCGGGCTGACTCAGCATGGCGTGCCGCTGCACGACGCGATCAAGGCCATGCCCTTTCCCACGCTGGAAGTGCATATGTCGAACATCGCGGCGCGCGAAGCGTGGCGTGCGCATTCGATCATCTCGCCTGCCGTGCGTGGCACCGTGCAAGGGCTGGGGCCGCACTCCTACCTGACGGCGCTGCGCGGGCTGGTCGATATCGTCCGGGAAGCGCAAGCATGACGCGGCCGCACCTTCATCCGATTCTTCAAGGGGCCGCGCCATGGTCTACATAGACAGATTCATTGGAGGTATCTGCCGCGTGCTGGAACTGGCCATCGCGCTGCTGCTGGCGGCGATGGTAGTGCTGGTGTTCGGCAACGTGGTCGCGCGCTATGGCTTCAATTCGGGCATCACGCTGTCGGAAGAAATCTCGCGCTGGATGTTCATCTGGCTGACCTTCCTGGGCGCCGTCATCGCGCTCAAGGAACGCGGGCATCTGGGCATGGACATGGTGGTGGCCAAGCTGCCCACGGCGGGCAAGAAGATATGCCTGGTCGTGGGGCAGGTCATCATGCTGTACATCGTGGGCCTGATGTTCAAGGGCAGCTGGGAACAGGCCGTGATCAACGCGGATGTCAGCGCGCCGGTCAGCGGCTTGCCGATGGCGATTGTCTACGCGTCGGGCTTGGTGTTCTCGGCATTGGCCGGGCTGATCATCGCGCTGGACCTCTACCGCGTGCTCTCCGGCAAGCTGCATGAGCAGGATCTGATCATGGTGCAGGAGTCTGAAGAAGCGGTGCAGCTCAAGCAGATTCTTGACGACGCCCAACAAGGCGCGCCGGGGAGAAGCGCATGACCATCGCCGTCTTCATTGGATCGCTGTTGGGGGTGATGGCGCTGGGCGTGCCGATCGCGTTTGCACTGCTGGCAAGCGGCGTGGCGTTGATGTGGCACCTGGACATTTTCGATTCGCAGATCCTGGCGCAGAACGTCATCGGCGGCGCCGACAGTTTTCCGCTGCTGGCCGTGCCGTTCTTCATGCTGGCCGGCGAAATCATGAACGTCGGCGGCTTGTCGCGCCGCATCGTAGACCTGGCGTTGGCGCTGGTGGGCCACGTCAAAGGCGGGCTGGGCTACGTGACCATCATGGCGGGCTGCCTGCTGTCCGCATTGTCTGGTTCCGCCGTAGCGGATGCCGCTGCACTCACCGCGCTGCTGCTGCCCATGATGGTCGCGGCCGGCCACAAAAAATCGACGGCGGGCGGGCTGATTGCGGCCACCGGCGTGATCGGCCCGGTGATTCCGCCCAGCATCGGTTTGGTTATTTTTGGCGTGGCGGCCAATGTGTCCATCTCGAAGCTGTTCATGGCGGCCATCGTGCCCGGCCTGATGATCGGCGGCGCCTTGTGGCTGACGTGGGCATGGCTTGTCCGCCGCGAAAAAGTCGTGCCGCCACCGCGCAAATCCGCACAAGACATTGCCATCGCCTTCCGCAAAGCGCTGTGGGCGCTGATGCTGCCGGTCATCATCCTGGTGGGCCTGCGCATGGGCGTGTTCACGCCGACGGAAGCCGCCGTGGTGGCCGCCGCCTACGCCTTGTTCGTGTCTACAGTGGTCTACCGCGAGCTGAAACTCAGTCAGCTGTACGCCGTGTTCGTGTCGGCGGCCAAGACCAGCGCCATCGTCATGTTCCTGATTGCCGCGGCGATGGTCAGCGCATGGCTCATCACCGTAGCCGACCTGCCCGCCAAAGTGGTGGAAATGTTGCAGCCGTTCATGGGCAACAAGATCCTGCTGATGGCCGCCATCATGGTGCTGGTCATGGTCGTGGGCACCGCCATGGACATGACGCCCACCATCCTGATCCTGACGCCCGTGTTGATGCCGCTGGTGCGCGCGGCCGGGATCGACCCGGTGTACTTCGGCGTGCTGTTCATCATCAACAACTCGATCGGCCTGGTCACGCCCCCCGTCGGCACCGTCCTGAACGTGGTGGCGGGCGTGGGGAGGATGAAGATGGACGACGTCACGCGCGGCGTGATCCCGTTCATGGTGGCGGAATTCCTGATCATGTTCCTGATGGTGGCCTTCCCTGCCCTGGTGATCGTTCCCGCCCGCTGGTTCGGCGGCTGACGCCCGGCGCGTTTGCCTATTCGCTTATTCGCCTATTCGCCTACGCCCGTTCGCCCGTTCGCCTGTTCGCCCGCTCGCCCGTTCGCCTGTTCGTCCGTTCGCCCGTTCGCCTATTCGACTGTTCGCCTATTTGCGCCGCCAGGGCCAGTGATCTGCCCCGGCGGCACTTCCAAGGAGATTCGCTGCAATGTCTCAACTTGCTCAATACCGGCGCCCGTTCTGGGATACGCAGCCGGGATACCGTTTCGATCCCTATGGTTCCACTCAGCTGCGCGCGCCCAACGAACCGCTGATCGTCGTGCCGCAAACCTTGTCGGAAATCACCGGCCCGGCGTTCGGCGGCGCGTTCGTCAAACAAGGCGACAACGATCTCACGCGCATCGCCAGCGCGGACGCCATCGGTGAACGAATCATCGTGTCCGGCCGCGTGCTGGACGAGAACGGCCGGCCCGTGCCCGATGCGCTGATCGAAATCTGGCAGGCCAACGCCGCCGGACGATACCTGCATAAACGCGACCAGCACGACGCGCCGCTGGACCCGAACTTCAGCGGCGAAGGCCGCACCGTCACCGACGCGCAGGGCCGCTATCAGTTCAAGACAATCAAGCCGGGCGCGTATCCCTGGGGCAACCACTACAACGGATGGCGGCCGCAGCACATCCATTTTTCCTTATTCGGCCGCGCCTACGCCACGCGCCTGGTCACGCAGATGTACTTCCCGGGTGACCCGCTGCTGGAGTTTGATCCCATCTTCCAATGCGTCCCGGACGTCAAGGCGCGCAACCGTCTCGTCGCCACGCTCGACTGGGAAACCACCGTGCCCGAATACGCGCTGGGCTATCGCTTCGACATCGTGCTGCGCGGCCGCAACGCCACCCCCATGGAGTAACGCATGCTCTACCCCACCACCTCGCAAACCGTTGGCCCTTATCTGCATATCGGCTTGTCCGGCCTGAACTGTGCGGACCTGTCCGCCGGCCTGCCCGACCAGGGCGCCCCCAAGGTCGTGATTGAAGGCCGCGTCATCGATGGACAGGGCAACCCGGTACCCGACGGCATGATCGAAATCTGGCAGGCCGATGCGCGGGGCGTGTACCGGCATCCGGATGATCCGGGCTATGCCGGTGCCGATGACGCGCGCTCGGCGTTTACTGGCTTTGGCCGTTTGCCGACGGAACCCGACGGCTCGTTTCGCTTCACCACGATCAAACCCGGTCGCGTGGCTGGCCCGGGTGGCTCGTTGCAAGCGCCGCATTTAGTCGTGTCGTTGTTCATGCGCGGGTTGCTGAAGCATCTGTCGACTCGCATGTATTTTCCGGACGAAGCGCAGGCGAATGAGGAGGACTGGATACTGCAGCAGGTGCCTGCGGCCCGGCGTGCGACGTTGGTGGCGCAGCGGGTGGAGAACGGCGAGCTGCGGTGGGAGGTCGTGCTTCAAGGGAAGGGGGAAACGGTGTTTTTTGATATTTGAGGGTGCGCTTGCCGATTGATGCTGTGGATCGGGATCGGTGGACGGCGCGAGCTCGGCGAACTGCGCTGTTTTAGCCGCTAAAGTCCAGCATCCAGCCGGTCTGGCAAAAAGCCCTCGACCGCCAACGCCCTCATCACACCTCGCAGCAAGTAATTGTTCGCAAACCCGGCGAAATAGGTTCTGGCGTTGGGAGAGGACGGCACGAGCATTCCTCTCTCGACAAGCTTTCGAATCTGATAAGTCCGCTGATTCTTATTGGGTAACACTGCATCCAGATCGCCTGCCTTGATCAACCCGTCTTCTGCCCTCAGCGCAGCCTTCAACGCATCCTCTTCCACCTTATTGATGAGGCCTCTTTCTGCTGAATATCGAATGGCGGGCGCAAGCACCTTTGAACGCAAGTACTCGTAGCTGGTGAGCTGGTCGACCTTTTTGAGCTCAAGCAAGATCCCTCCCAGCACATAAGCGCACCAATCCTCCAGGCCAGCTGATGTGCCGGTGTCAGCAACCCCGAGCATGCGGTAATAACGGTCTCGATCATTACAGAACACCGCCGTTGGATTCAAGATTCGGTTACCCGCACTGACATTGAAGCCATACTTCAGCAGCATCGCATAGCTAAGGAGGCGGACGACTCTGCCGTTTCCGTTCGAAAACGGCTGAATCCAGCCGAAGCGATGGTGTGCCAACGCGACCTTCATCAAGTCGTACTTGGGCGCGTCAGCCCGATTAACGAACTCGACCAGTTCCTGCATATACATCGGCACCGAAGCCGCCGGTGGCGGAAGATGCATTGATTTCGAAATAACAACCTGCCCTAGCCGATAAGCGCCGGGAGTCTTGTCGCCCTCGCGGACAAGATCTCTCACCGTCAGGTGGTGCAGCTCGCGAACAAACTGTTCGGAAAGGGGCGCACCCTCGTTCACGCTGTCGTCGATGTAGTCCATCGCGCGTTCGATGTTCTGAATCTCCCGTAGCGGATCTGTGGTTGGGCCTTGCTGCGCGCCCTCGACCAGGTGCTCCACGTAATCCGATAAGGTGGTGTGGTTTCCTTCGATACGGGCAGAGCCTAAGCTCTCCAGGATGTGGAAAATTCTCTTCAGCTGAAAGAACAGGTGCGCCGGCGTGGACCCACCCAGTTGCAGCCTGCGGACGTACTCCAACTCTGTCAGCGTATCGACAAGAGGCGAGTCGAACGACGGGTTCAAAATGCGAAGCTCGAAGTGGCTGAATGAAGCAGACATGTCGGCGGAAGTTAACCAATCGTTTTCACGAAGTGAACTTTACCAAATTTTTACCCTATAAATCAGCAAGTTATGAAATATAGGACCAAGAGACAAGTTAAACAAGCGGTTTAGCTAAACGTAAACGTCGCGCTACCCGGCAAGTGGCTCAGAGCGAAATCGGCATCATCGAGCCCGGCGAGGAGCCCCCGTCCAGGCTCAAGCTGAACAAGCTAATTCCACGGATCAGCTCCCTCGGATAGGAGCAAACCCATGAAAGGCGACAGATATTGGCGCGGGAAGCAGCATATGATTGCTGCCACATAAATTCCGTCAGGAATCACTCCCTTTATGCATATCGAAGAGCGCATCCACATTGCAGTCCCGGTCATGGTCGTCGATCGCATTTGGAGCGAGGTCGACCGGTGGCACCTATGGGACCCGGACACCAAGCAAGCCCGCCTTAATGGGGCATTCGCCGTGGGAACAAAGGGCCGGATAATTCCCCGCAAGGGCATGGGCGTTCCGATGGTTGTCACAGAGCGCTCCGAGGGCCGTTCGTTCACCGTGGAAGGCTACATCCCTCTGTTCCGCATGCACTTCGAACATACCGTTTCTGCCGTAGATGGCGGCTCGGAAGTCACTCATCGCGTGTGGTTTTCTGGCGCCCTTGCCTTTCTGTTCGGGCCACGCGTTGCCGCGCAGATTCGAGAGGGGCTTCCTCGAACCATGCAGTCGCTCAAAGCCTATGCTGAGCAACGACAAACGGCTCCCCTCACTGCCTGACCCCACCCGCCACACCAAGGGGGTTCCCCTTGGATGCGGCGGGTGACAACAGCTTAGAAGCGGCCGCGCAAGGTCAATGCGGCGCTGCGCGGCGTCCCGTAGAAGTTGCCGTAGTCCAGGTAACCGACCGTGCTGTAGTAAGTCTTGTCGAACAGATTGTTCACGTTGACCTGCGCCGACCAGTTGTCGCTGATCTGGTATTGGGCAAACGCATTCCAGATCGCGTAGCCGGGCTGCGTGAACTTGTAAGGCGTGCTTTGCTTGCTGAGGCTGCCGTCGGCATTACGCAAGTACGCGCTGCCGCTGACATAAGTGGTGCTTTGGATGCTGACGCCGCCGCCCACTTTCCAGCGATGCAGTTCGCCCGGCAACTGGTAGGTCGCAAAGATCTTGGCCATGTGCTTGGGCGTCAGGGGCTGATAGCTGCCCCCCGACGCATTGCGGTCGCGATTCTGGTTGTAGTTGTAGCTGGCTGTCAGTTGGACGCCCGGCGCCACTTCCCCGCTCAGTTCCGCGTCAAAGCCCTTGCTGACGATGTTCCCGTTGGGCAGGAAGCAGCAAGTCGCGCCGTTGCCCGCCCTGCTGGACGGATAGGCCGTATCGCGCACGGCGGCATTCTTGCGCTCGATCTGATAAATGGCGAACGCGCTATGCAGCTTGCCGCCCAGATGCTCGCCTTTCAGGCCGATCTCGTAGTTGCGGCCGGTTACCGGGTCCAGCGGGTTACCGGGCGCCGGGCCTTGCAGGCTGTTGGCCTGTGATTTGAAGGTTTCGGCCACGCTGGCGTAGGTGGTCCAGGTGTCGTTCAGGTCAACCGTCGCGGCCACATAGGGCGTAAAGACATTGTCGTCCTGGTACTGGGTCACCGACGTTGCCGTGACCTCCCTGGTCGCATTCAAGGTCTGGTTTGTAAATGTGTAGTCATACCGGCTCAGGCGGCCGCCCACAATGACATGCAGCGGGTCTGCCAGATGCATGTTCAGCGACCCGTACACGCCGGCCTGCCGCGTGTCGGTGGTCTGATTCCACATCGGCGTGAAGTCTGAGCCGCGCGGGTAATCGTAAGGATTGAACTCGAAGATGTCAGGCACCGCCTGGCCGCGGTTGGACGGTTTGGAACCGTAAGTGCTGGGCCGGAAACGTTCCCAACTGGCGCCCACCACCACCTGGTGGCGGCGGCCCCACAGGCCAAACGAACCATTGGCGGACAAGTCGATGGACGTGTTCTTGAAGTGCTCGTTCTGGTCGCTGGCGGCGTCGAACAGCCCGCTCCCCGTCACGGGGTCGATCGCGCCGGAGAAATAGTGATCGAAGCGGTCCTGGTGCGAATTTTCCTGGTTGATGTCCAGGTTGGCGCTCCAATCGCCTCCAAGCTGCTGCGTCACATGCCCAAAGAGATTGACGATGGTCCGGGTCGCGTGATCGTCGGCGCCGCTCAGGTAGGTATTGCGGGGAAGCTTCAGGTCCTCGCCGGTGGCATATCGCGGCAAACCGTAGCCCTGATAGGACGAATCCCGCTTTTGATAAGACGCCCCGACAAAGGCCGTGGTGGTGCTGGTCAGATCCGCTTCAAGAATGCCGTAGCCCAGCGTGCGGCGGCTGTGCGCCACATCGTAGAAGAAGTTCTTGTCTTCATAGGCCAGCACGCCGCGCCCACGCAACTTGCCGTTTTCCGTCAGCGGGCCACTCACGTCCAGATCCGTACGCTTGTAGGCCCAACTGCCTACCTCGGCCTGCGCGATGATCTGCAATTCCGGGGTGGGTTTCTTGCGTACCAGGTTGATCGTGCCGCCCGCTTCGTTGGCGCCGCCAAACAGGCCGTCAGCACCGCGCAGCACTTCGACGTGGTCATAGAACGCCATGTCATCGTCCGCACCGAACGAGCGGTACATCGACGCCCCACCATCCACGCGCATATTGCCGATTGCGAATCCGCGCGACAGGTAGTTGCTGCTGAGCATCGCGCCCTGGAACATCGAGATGCCCGGCGTGGCGCTCATCACGTCGTTCAGGCTGACCAGACGCCGGTCTTCGATCTCTTGCCGGGTGATCACCGATACGCTTTGCGGCACCTCGCGCAGCGCTTGCGCCGTCTTGCCCCCCACCGTGGCCGAACTGGCGGTGAAAGAACCCGTGTTTTCGGTCACGCCCGCGCGGCCCAGCACGGTGACAGGCTCAAGCTGCGTCACACCGGGCGGCGGCACGCGAACCAGGCGATACCCGTCACGCTCGGGCAGCGCCTCCAGACCCGTGCCGCGCAGCAGCGCCACCAGCCCTTCCCTGACGCTCATCACCCCGTCCACGCCCGGACTCTGCAAACCCGACGTGACGGCGGGATCGCTTGCGATCAACACCCCGGCCTGAGCGCCGAAGCTCAACAAGGCGGCATTCAAGCCACCCGCGTCAATGCGATAGGCGCGACGTTGATCGTCGGCTGCCGCCTGCGCCCAAGCAGAAGACGGCAGATGGGGAAGGATTGCGCCAAGCAATACCGACGCAAGAAGGGTGTGGCGGGCGGCTCGGGGAAAGGCCATGACTCAGAGTTCCTAGACTGTGATGGAAAACAGATACGCCGGTGTGTTGGCGCCGTTCTCTATCTCTTTCGCTTGAACGCTGAATTTCCGCCTTTCCTGTAACAACTTCGCCGCGCCATCAGCGGGCGGCGCTCAGGGTCACCCAATACCGCGTGCGGTAATGCACCCGCACGGGCAACACCCGGGGCAGCATCGTCAGGATGCTGTCGGTGTCCGCCAAGGGATACGTGCCCACCACTTCCAGCCGCGCGATGGCGGGATCACAACGCAGCACGCCCGTCCGGTAGCGGGCCAATTGCGCCACGAAGTCGCTCAACGGCATCCGGTCGGCCAACAACATGCCATGCGTCCAGGCGTCCGCGCCCGGCGCCACCGGCAGCACCGGACCGGCGCCCAACGCTTGCAGCGCCGTATGCTGGCCTGCCAGCACCCGTGTCACCCGCCCATCGGCGCGCGCGACGATATCCACCGCCCCTTCGAAAACGGCAATCTCATAGCCCAGGTCATCCCCGTTGTCGCGCACGGAATAGCGCGTACCGACCGGCGTCAGCACGCCGTCGCGCGTCATCACCGACAGCGGGCCCAAGTCGTTGGAACCGGCGCTGGTGATCAAGATTTCACCCGAACGCAGCACCAGGGAGCGAGGCCGCTGGTCCAGGCGCAGGTCCAGCGCGGTGCCCGGCCCCATGACGATGCGCGTGCCGTCATCCAACGTCAGGGTGCGCAGCTCGCCCGTGCCCGTGCGCTGATCCGCCAGCAGGACGGGCCAGCGCTCCCACGGTTCGGCGGCCCATGCCAACCCGGCCACGGCACCGCCCGTCACCATCCACTTGAGCGCGTCGCGGCGCGCGCGGCGCATCGCGGCCCGCTCGATCAATTCGACCGCAACCGCTGGCGTCGCCACGGCACAGCGCGCGGCAAGATCGCCACGCATGGCGCACATCCGCTGCCAGATGGTTTCGTTGTCGGGATGCGCCTGACGCCAGCGCAGACAGGCGGCCACCGTCGCGTCGCTGGGCTCGCCTTGCAGCCGGGCCATCCAGTCGGCCGCCTGCGCCAGGCGCTTGCGATCGACCGGCAGGCCGTCCGGGGCACGCTTGCTCAGCATCGCGGCGTCAGCCATAGATCGCCAGGTAGCAATGCTGCAAGGCCTTGGACAAGGCTTTCTGTACGGCGTTGGTGGAAATGCCCAGTTCGCGGGCGATGTCGGGCTGCGACAGGCCTTGCACCTGCGCCAGCATGAACACCCGGTGCACGTGCACCGACAAGCCATCCAACACGGCGCACACCGCCGTCACCGCCTCGACCACCAGCGCCTGCTCTTCCGGCGAAGGGGCCACGTCGACGGGCTGGCGCGCCAGCACCTCGCAATAGGCCGCCTCGACGGCCGCCCGGCGGAAATGGCCGATAGTCAGCGTGCGAGCGATGTTGGTCAGGCAGGCGCGCGGCGCCGCGATGATGGCGCGGATATCGTCACGCAAGACCCGTTCGAAGGTGTCGTGCGCCAAGTCGGCCGCCTGGTCGACGTTACCCGTCTTGCGCCGCAGTAGTGTCACTAGCCAACGGTGATGGACGCGATAAAGGTCCTCGACCGCCTGGCCTTTCATAACATCGGATGAGGAAGACACGGCTGCGCCCGCACCAAAATGGAACAATAACGATTCGCATTATAGACACAGCGCCCACCGCCGTCCGGCAGCGGGAATCCAGCGATGCCTGAAACAGGCATGGCGCGGCAGGAGGGGCTCGAACCCCCGACCCCGGGCTTAGAAGGCCCGTGCTCTATCCAGCTGAGCTACTGCCGCGCAGTCTTTTGACGACCCGGAGCATGTCCGGGCGCCGAATTTTACCTTGTTGCTGAAAAAGGTGGGCGGCCCCTGATCCGGGCGTCTGAAGCGGCCCAGATACCCGCCCCTGCCGCGCCCTACTCTTCTTCAATATCCGCGTGCGTGGACACCCACAGCACGATCGCGTCTTGCGAGCTCAGGCTGATGACCCGGTGTCCCATGCGGCTGTCTATATAGAAACTCTCGCCAGCTTTCAGGCGGGCGGGTTCGTAGAATTCCGTGTACAGCTGCACCTCGCCTTCCAGCACGTAGACGAATTCTTCGCCGCCGTGGCGGCTCCAGTCTTGGAATTCGTCGAACGAGCGGGCTTTGACGCGGGTGTGGAACGGCATCATGCGCTTGTGTGACAGCGCGGTGCACAGCAGGCGGTGGTCGTAGTACGGGGTGTCGTATTGGCGGCCTTCGCCTTGGCGGCTGAGGCTGCGGCGGCCGGTGCCCATGTGGGCATCGGACGCGGTGAAGAGTTCGGCCACGTCCAGCTCGAGGCCGGCGGCGATCTTGATCAGGTTGTCATAGGTGGGCGACAGCAGGCTGTTCTCGATTTTGGACAGCGTGGACGCGGCCACGCCGGTGGCCGCCGCCAACTGCTTCAGAGTCCAATCGCGCTCTTGGCGCAGGGCTCGCAGCCGTTGTGCCAATGCGCTCTGTTTGTTGCCTTGCATCCTGTGTACCTTGTCATGCCCGCGATGAGCGCTCCCGCCACCAGTCGCGCGCCTGGTAAGACCAATAAGTCAGTTGAACCGCCGCTGTCCCCAGCCCGCCGCCGTTCCACGCCAGCCCGAACGGTTCGAACAGCTTGTAGCGCTGCGTGTCGCCGCTGATCCCTTCGGCCACGACGCGTCCGCCGATTGAGGTGGTGTTCATGCCGTGCCCGCCAAACGCCGTGCAATACCAGACGTCCGGCGCCAGCCGGCCGATCTGCGGCATCAGGTGCCGGGCGTAGGCCATGCGCCCCGACCATGCGGTCTCGACGCGCAGCCCCTGCAATTGGGGGTAGACGGACAGCAATTCGCGGCGCAGGGACTCGGCCAGATCGGGCGGGTCATCGACACGGGTGGTGATTCTACTGCCCCAGCCGATGCGGCCGCCATCCAGCACGCGATAGTAGTTGCCGGCGCGGCGGTCATCGCCAATGGCGGCGGTGCTGCGGATGGCTTCATGCACGCGGTCGCCCAGCGGTTCGGTCAGCATGATGTAGGTGGCGATCGGCAGCATCGCGCGGCGCAGCGCGGGTACAACGTCGCCCGTGTAGCCACCGGTGGCCAGCACCACGGTACGCGCATCGATCTGGCCCTGCGCCGTCTTCAGATGCTTGATGGCGCCTTCCAAGGTGACGCCGGTGACCGGGGAATCTTCATGGATGCGCACGCCCAGCCGGACACATTCGCGGGCCAGCGCGCGGGCGTAGTTCAGCGGATGAAAGTGAAACGAGCTCGGGTCTTCCACGCCTTGGTGGTAGACGTCGGACACCAGGCGTTCGCGCACCTGGTTGCGCGTCAGAAAGCGCACGTCACGGCCGAAGTCGCGGCGCTGGGCGTCGCACCACTGGTTCAGCGCATCCGTGGCTTCGTAGCGCACCACGCGCAGCCGGCCGTCGACCTTGTGCGCGTCGGCGATGGCGAGCGTGCGGATGTTGTCGCGGATGATCTCCACGCCTTCCATCGACAGCCGGTACAGCTGGCGGTAGTGGTCTTCGTCCACATGCTTTCTGATGGCGTCGGCGCCGGCCGAAAACGCCGGCGAGACCGAGCCGCCGTTGCGGCCCGACGCACCCCAGGCCACGCGCTGCGCTTCCAGCACGGTGACGTTGCGGCCGCGGCGCGCCAGTTCCAGCGCGGTGGACAAGCCCGCCAGCCCCGCGCCCACTACGCAGACATCGGTGCTGGACACGCCCGCCAACGCCGGATAAGTGGTCTCGGTGTCGGACAGCGTGCGTTTGTAATAGGTGTCGATGTACTCGGAGGCCATGCCGATGCGGTCCGTGTCAGTGCAGGCTTGCGCCCTGCAAGCCGCCCGTCAAGCGCTTTTCCAGCCAGTTGGCCAGGCGCAGCAACGGGTAGCAGTAGATGAAATAGATGGCGGCGATCATGCCGTAGATGAACAGCGATTTCGCCGGGAAGGTAATGATGAACACCTCGCCCTGGCGCGTCAGTTCGGTAATGCCAACCACCGACAAGATGGCGGTGCTTTTGATCAGCATGACGTAGACGCCGCTCATGGGCTGCACGATCAGGCGCATGGCTTGCGGCAAGACCACCAGACGCAGAATCTGCAAGGGCCGCAGGCCAAGTGTCATGGCCCCTTCGGTCTGGCCGCGCGGCACAGACTGAATGGCGCCCATGACGATTTCGGCCACGTAGCACGACGTATAGACGGACAGCGACACAAACGCCGCGGTGCCGGAATCCCAATGCAGCAGTTCGATGCCGGTGCTGGGCAGCACGAAGTAGAAGATGTAGAGCTGCACCAAGAACGGCGTGCCGCGCAGGATGTGGATGTATAGGCCGAGCAGCTGGTGGATGACACGAATGTGATAGCTGCGGATTACACCAATCACGAAGCCCAGCAACGAGCCCGCGATGATGGCCACGAACGAAATCTTCAGCGTTTCCCAGAAGCCCTTCAGCAGAAAGGGCAGCACGACGCCGGCAGTGGAAAGATAGGAATCCAGCATGTTTACCTCGCGTTCCAGGCCGGGCCGGCCAGCCACAGGCTGACGCCCCGTGACAACAACAGCATGCAGCCGTAGATCAGCAGATAGCCGGCGGCAATCGTCAGGAAGCTCTCGCTGGGCACGATGCGGTCGCTGTTCATCTGCACGCCTGCGGCGACCAGCTCAAACACGGTGATCAGCGACAGCAGCGACGTGTCTTTGATGAGAACGGCGGTCTGCCCCAGCAGCGGCGGCAGCGTATTGACGAAGGCTTGCGGCAGCACGACGTAGCGCAACCGCTGTTGATAGTTCATGCCGCAGGCCTTGGCGCCTTCGATCTGGCCGCGCGGCACGGACTCGATGCCCACGCGAATGATCTCGCTCATGTAGGCGGCGTGGTGCAGCGTCATGGCCATGATGCCCAGGATCATTTCGCTCCAGCGCCCGGCGCCCGGAATCAGCATCGGCACCGCGTAATAGACCAGATAAATCTGCACCAGCAAGGGGGTGGAACGGATGAACTGCACGTAGGCCGCCACCGGGCGCCAGATGGCGGGGCGGCGCGACATGTGCAGCAAGGCCAGCGGCACGCCGGCCAACACCGACAGCACCAGGCTTGCGCCCGCCGCGATCAGCGTGTTGGCCAGGCCGGTGGCGAATTGGCCCGTGTACTGGCTGACGATGCGCCAGTTGTAGTAATCGATCAGCCAGTCCATGGGCGCTCAGGTCTCCGTGTGGTGTTGCGTAATCGCAATCGATGGATCAGTGGTCTTTCTTCCAATCCGTGGAGTACCAGTACTTGACCTGCTCGGGCAGCGTGTTGTCGGCGGTCTTCAGCGTCTGCCAGTTATCCAGCCAGAACTTCAGGCGGAACGCATTGGGGCCGACGGCGAACGCCAGCGGCTCGCGCACCATCACGCCGTCCAGCACGCGCAGGTTGCCGAAGTCCACCAGGAACTGGTTCGCAGTGGACATGGACATGATGCCGGCGTCCAGACGGCCGCTGGACAAGGCCTGCCCGACCGGGGCGCTGCCGCCCGAGAACTCTTTCATCGTGGCCTTGGGCAGCATCTTCTTGCCCACTTCGGCATAGGTGCTGGCGCCCAGCACGCCGACATTGACGCCGGCCTTGTCGAGTTCCTCGTACGACTTGTACGGGGAATCCTTGGGCACGACGGCGACGGTTTCGGCATAGAACATCGGCGCCGAGAACAGCACCTGCGCCGCGCGCTGCGGGGTGGGCGTCATGTCGGCAGCCACCATGTCAGCCTTGCCGGACAGCAGCGCCGGCAACAGGCCCTTCCACTCGTAGTCCTGCAAAACGAGCTTCACGCCCAGGTCGTCGGCCATGCGCTTGGCCACTTCCACGGCCAGGCCCGTGCGGTTGCCGGACTTGTCCATGAAGCTCATCAGCGGGCCAGAAGTCTGCACCGCCACCCGCAATTCACCGCGCTTGATGATGTCGCCCAGCTCGTCGGCTTGCGCCGGCTGCGCAACCGTGGCGGCCGCGAATGCGACGCTGGCCACGCCCAGCCATTGTTTGATTTTCAGCATTTCAATATCCCCTAGAGGTGGATGAAGCCTTGTCGTTCCGGGCGAAGCGAATCGTGTTGCCGCAGGGCCGGCAGCGCCCGGATTAGCCGGACCGGCCTGCTTGGACTACAAAATCTTTTCCAGAAAGGCGCGCGTGCGCGCCTCTTTCGGATGACAGAACACCTCGTCGGGCGTGCCGATTTCGACGATGCGGCCGGCGTCCATGAACAGCGCGCGGTCGCCGACGTCGCGGGCGAATCCCATTTCGTGGGTCACCACCGCCATCGTCATGCCATCGCGGGCCAACTGGCGCATCAGCTCCAGAATGCCGCCAACCGTTTCGGGGTCAAGCGCAGAAGTGGCTTCGTCAAACAGCATCAGCTTGGGGTCCATGGCCAGCGCGCGGGCAATCGCCACGCGCTGCTGCTGGCCGCCGGATAACTGGCTGGGATAGCGCTCGCCGTAATCGCCCATGCCCACGCGGCCCAAAAGCTCTCGGGCATAACGTTCGGCATCCGCACGGCTGCGGCCGCGCACCACGCGCTGGGGTAGCGCAACGTTGTCCAGCGCAGTACGGTGTTGGAACAGGTTGAAGTGCTGGAACACCATGCCCACTTCGGTGCGCCAGCGGTTGACGTCGGTGGCGGGGTCAGTGAGCGACACGCCGTCCACGCGGATCGTGCCGCTATCGATGCTTTCCAGCCCATTCAAGGTGCGCAGCAAGGTGCTCTTGCCGGAGCCGGACGGCCCGACGACCACCATCACTTCGCCCCGATTCAGCTGGCAATCGACGGCGTCCAACGCCAGATGCGGCGGCTGGCCGTCGCGTTGGAAGGTCTTGGTGACTGCTTGAACATCAAGTAAAGCGTCTGCCACGTAGGCACCCCATCACGTTGGGCCGGCTCTAAAAAAAAGTTTCGCAATTCACGCCAGAGTTTCGTATAGTAAATTTTTTTCCAGAATCGCCACTTAGGCATAACCCTTAAGCGAAGACATGAGTTTCAAAACATGGGCTTCGCTGGCAATCCAAGGAACCGGCATGGACACCCCCCAAGACATCCTGCGCGCGCTCGGCCTGAACGCCGACGCGCTTACCGGCGGCACGCTGACCGCACGCAGCCCGATCGACGGCGCTGAACTGGCCCAGGTGCACGAACACACGGTGGCGCAGGCCCATTCGGCCATCACCCGCGCCCGTCAGGCAAGCCTGGCCTGGCGCGACGTGCCGGCCCCGCGCCGGGGGGAACTGATCCGCCTGCTGGGCGAAACGCTGCGCGAAAACAAAACCGCGCTGGGCCGTCTCGTCAGCCTGGAAGCCGGCAAGATCGTGGCCGAAGGCGAAGGCGAAGTGCAGGAAATGATCGACATCTGCGACTTCGCCGTCGGCCTGTCGCGCCAGTTGTACGGCCTGACCATCGCGTCTGAACGCCCCGGCCACCGCATGATGGAAACCTGGCATCCGCTGGGCGTGATCGGCATCATCAGCGCCTTCAACTTCCCCGTGGCCGTGTGGTCGTGGAACGCCGCGCTGGCCATCGTCTGCGGCAACGCCGTCGTCTGGAAACCGTCTGAAAAAACACCGCTGACGGCGCTCGCCTGCCAAGCCTTGTTCGCCCAAGCGGTGCAACGCTTTGGCGACGCGCCCGCCGGCCTGTCCGAAGTGCTGATCGGCGGCCGTGAAGTGGGCGAAGCGCTGGTCGACTCGCACACCGTCGCGCTCGTGTCCGCCACCGGCTCCACCCGCATGGGCCGCCAGGTGGGCCCGCGCGTCGCACAACGCTTTGGCCGCGTGCTGCTGGAACTGGGCGGCAACAACGCCATCATCGTCGGCCCCACCGCCGACCTGGACATGGCCGCACGCGGCATCGTCTTCGGCGCCATCGGCACGGCCGGCCAGCGCTGCACCACCACGCGCCGCCTGATCGTCCACGAAAGCGTGGCCGACGCCCTGGTCCAACGCCTGCACAAAGCCTACGCCAGCGCCCCCATCGGCAACCCGCTGGACAGCGGCAACCTCGTTGGCCCGCTGATCGACCGCGGCTCGTTCGACGCCATGCAAGAAGCCCTGAAAGCCGCGCGCGAACAAGGCGGCAAAGTCACCGGCGGCGAACGCGTGCTGGCCGATGAATACCCCAACGCCTGGTACGTGCGTCCGGCCATCGCCGAAATGCCCGGCCAGACCGACGTGGTCTGCCACGAAACCTTCGCGCCCATCCTGTACGTGATGCGCTACAAGGAATTCAGCGACGCACTGGCCCTGCAAAACGGCGTGCCGCAAGGCCTGTCGTCAGCCATCTTCACCAACGACCTGCGCGAAGCCGAAGCCTTCCTGTCGGCATCGGGTTCGGACTGCGGCATCGCCAACGTCAACATCGGCACATCCGGCGCTGAAATCGGCGGCGCCTTCGGTGGCGAAAAAGAAACCGGCGGCGGCCGCGAATCGGGTTCCGACGCCTGGCGCAACTACATGCGCCGCGCGACCAACACCATCAACTACTCGCGCAACCTGCCCCTGGCGCAAGGCATCAAGTTCGGCGAATAAGCCGAACGAGTAAACGCTTAGCGCTTAAACGCTTACCCGGCGCGCACTCGCCACTTGGGCCGCGCTGCGGCTTAGCCACCAAACACAAGGCCCCGCGCATTGTCATCAATGCGCGGGGCCTTGTCGTATGCCGCGCAAGCAATGCCACGCCGACATCCTGAGTAACACCTGTTTATTACAAGCCCTACATCCGATAAGCCTGCCTTACAAACAGTTGCCGCGCGCGATGCTACATTGCCTCGTCACAAGAACAACACACCGCGCCCATGCCCCTACGCCGTCTTGCACACCCCCACTTCGCCCTGCACGCCCTGACCGCCGCCGTCGCCCTCAGCGCCGCCAGCGCCGCCACCGCAGGCGTGTCGTACCGGATGGACCGCCCGTCCGCCGCCCCAGGCGAAACCGTCACCATCGAAGCCGTGTACTTCAACGAAGGCAGCGCGCGCGCCAATTGGGAAGCGCCACCAGAACTGGTGCTGCAATGGCGCAGCCAAGACGGCCAGATCGTGCGCAGCCTGGCCAAGCTGGCCGGCGACCGCGCCAGCTACAGCGTGCCCGTCAACAACTTCGCGCGCATGGCCTGGACCGCCGTCGTCCCCAGCACCGCACGCGGCCTGCAAGCCGTCTCCATCGAAGGCCAGCCCTCGATGATGGCGCTGGACGCCACCGGCCGCGAAAGCGGCACCGTCGCCAGCACGCCCGCCCAAGGCCCCGTCGTTGACGCCCGCAGCGGCCAGCCCGTACCCGTGGCCGCCGTCACCGCCGTCGGCGCATCGCCCGAAGGCGGCCCCGCCCCCGCCGCCGCCGTCACGCCCACCGTACAACCGCAAACGGCGTTCGATCATTTCCGCAGCTCGATCTCGGAATACAAACCCGTCTACTTCGACATCGGCACGCGCGGCCAAACCACCGCCCGCTTCCAGATCAGCGCCAAGTACCGCCTCTTCAGCCCCAGCGGCGACCGCCCGGCAACCTGGGGCGAGAACTTCTACCTGGCCTACACCCAGACCTCGCTGTGGGACTTGCAGGGCGACTCCATGCCCTTCATCGACACCACCTTCAACCCCAGCGCGTTCTGGCTATCGGACAACATCTGGCAGTCAGCCAACCAGAACTGGCGCTTCGGCATGAACACCGGCGTTGAGCACAACTCCAACGGCAAGGACGGCGAAGACTCCCGCTCCGTCAACGACGGCTACATCGAACCGCGCTTCCACTACCGCTTCGACAGCGGCAGCACGCTGACCTTCGCCCCCAAGGTCAAAGCCTACTTCGCCGTGGCCGACGAAAACCGCGACTACGCCGACTACGCCGGCCGCGTCGATTGGCAGTTGCGCTGGGCGCAAGACAACGGCGCCGTGGTGTCCGCGATGTACCGCCAAGGCGACCAGAAGCGCCGCACGACGCAGTTGGACTTCGCCTGGCCATTGCAGCGCACGTTCTTGAACATGAACGGGTATCTGCATTTGCAGTATTTCAACGGGTACGGCGAGACCTTGTTGGGATACAACCAGCGCAACGAATCGCAGTTCCGCGTAGGCCTGTCATTGGTGCCGTAGCACGACGCCGTGCGATGGCGCACGCGCGATCTGCAACGGATCGCGCGTGACGCAAAGCGACGCTTCCCCCATCCCACGAATGCACAAGCCCACATGCCCACCGCCCGCCGCCCGGGCGGCAGGCGACGGGCGGCCCTGCAAGATCTTCCAAGCCAAATACAGCCCCCAGAAGCAGGCCAAGCAATCCGCCCGCCCCCGCTGACGTCCAAATTTCAACCGGCGCAGCCCGGGGTGGCGGCGGGCTGGGGGGCGCGGGGAGTCGATGCGCCCGAGGGAATCTGAAGGCAGCGGCCGTAGGCCGCAACGAAGATGACGACGGGGCAGTCCGGAGCGAAGGCTCCGGACCGCAATCGTTGACCCGCGCCCCCCAGCCCGCCGCCACCCCGGGCGTCCCAAGCAATCCGCCCGACGTATTACCCGCGCGGGGTTTCGCCGTGAACTAAAGCTCTCCAAAACAAGCACGACAACCAACGCCACTTCAAGTAAGGCACATGCCCCTTCAACCACGGCCAACACCCTTCCCGTAAACTTCCCAAAAAACAAAGACCAAGCGCGCCCCGGGGAAAACACGTAATTATGTTCGCCGACTTAAACCATCTCTCCCACCACGCCGCCTGGCGCCGGCAGTTGGAAATGCTTCTGGAGTCCGCCGGCGAAGGCATCTACGGCATCGACCTGCGCGGCCGCTGCATCTTCATCAACGGCGCCGGCGCCACCCTGCTCGGCTACTCCCCCGATGAAGTCGTCGGCCGCAACATGCACTACCTGATCCATCACTCCCACGCCAACCGCGACCTGATGCCCGTCCACGACTGCCGCATCTTCCAAGCCTTCCGCGAAGGCCGTGGCGTGCGCGTTGACGACGAAGTGCTCTGGCGCCGCGACGGCTCCTGCTTCGACGCCCAATACGCCTCCTACCCCATCCGCAACGAACAAGAAGTAGTCGGCGCCGTCGTCACGTTTTCAGACATCACCGACCGCAAACGCATCGAACGCGAACTGCACAGCACCCAAGCCCAGCTTGAACGCCGCGTCGGCGAACGCACCGCCGAACTCACAAGCGCCCACGACTCGCTGCGCCGTCTGTCTTCCCACCTGTCCACCCTGCGCGAAGAAGAACGCGCCCACATCGCCCGCAACATCCATGACGATCTTGGCGCCTCGTTCACCGCCTTGCAGCTGGACCTGAACTGGCTGCGCCGCCAGCTGGGCGCCACGCCCCAACTGCAAACCCACGTCGACCGCATGCTGGACGTCACCCAGACCGCCATGGGCGCCACCCGCCGCATCCTCAGCGACCTGCGCCCCGTCGTCCTGGATCACCTGGGCCTCTGGGCCGCCCTGGAAACCCTGCTGCAAGACCTGCAAACCCGCACCGGCCTGCAATGCCGCTACCTGTGCCCGCCTGACACCGAACGCCGGCGCCTGGACCGCAACGCCGAAATCGCCGTCTACCGCATCGTCCAGGAACTGCTCACCAACGTCCAACGCCACGCCTGCGCCCGCAGCGTCAGCGTCAGCGCCGTGTGGACCGAAGACGGCCTGCTCATCACCGTCGAAGACGACGGCATCGGCATGCAACTGCCCGAAACCCGCCACACCTTCGGCATCCTCGGCATGCGCGAACGCGCGCGCGGCATCGGTGGCGACCTTGCCTTGGACAGCGCCCCCGGCGCCGGCATGCGCGCCCGCCTGCGCCTCAACCCCACCTGAAGTTATCGCCCCGAATTTCCCGCCCTAGATTTCCCGCCCTGAATTTCCCGCCCTAGATTTCCCGCGCTGAACTTCCCGCGCTGACTTCGCGCCCCGATCCCCCAAGATTTCGCCATGGCCCTGAACCTGCTCATCGTTGACGACCACCTCATCATCCGCCGCGGCCTTGCCCGCATCCTGGAAGAAGACCCACGCGTGGCGCTCGTGGACGAAGCCGCCGACGCGCCTTCCGCCTTGCGCGCCCTGCGTCAAACCCGCTACGACGCCATCGTGCTGGACGTCGCGCTAGGCGAACGAGACGGCCTGGACGTCCTGAAGACCGTACGCGCCGACTACCCCGCATTGGGCGTCGTCATGCTGTCCGTCTACCCCGAAACCCAGTTCGCCGTGCGCGCCCTGCGCACCGGCGCGCACGCCTACCTGAACAAAGGCTGCGACCCCGACGAACTGCTGTCCGCGCTTGTCAACGCCGCCGCCGGAAAACTGTACGTCACCCCCGCCGTCGCCGAACTGCTGGCCCACACCGTCCGCCAGGACACCACCCGCCCCCCGCACGAACAACTGTCCAACCGCGAATTCCAGGTCTTGCAGCTGCTGGTCGCCGGCCGATCCGTATCCGCCATCGGCGAACAACTGGCCTTGTCCGTCAACACCATCTCCACCTACCGCAGCCGCATCTTCGAAAAGCTCGGCGTGCGCACGCTGGTGGAACTGGTCGCCTACGCCAACACGCACCAGCTGGGTGCGCTTTAGGCCCACGCGCACCACCCCGGCGCACACCCCGCACCGCGTAGTAAATCCCCTACACGCATATCGTCGAACCCGGGATACCGCCCCCGCGCGGCCGGCCCCATGATGGCTCCAACCCCCTCTAGGCCGGAGCCATCCCATGTCCCTATTCAGCAATCCGTTCGACGCCAACAGCCGTCTTGCCTGCGGCTGCGGCCGCCATGCCTCGCAGGCCGAACACGAACGCGCCGCGCAAGCGGCCACATCATCCGCCACGGACAGCGCGGTAGAACAGGCCGTAATGCGCGCCCTGTTCCCGCAAGACGCGCTGCGCCGCCGCTTCCTGCGCGCTGTGGGCAGCAGCACCGCCATGGCCGCCATTGCGTCGATCTTCCCGCTGGCCGCCGCCCGCGAAGCCTTCGCGCAATCCACCGGCCCGCTGGAAAAACAGAAACTCAAAGTCGGCTTCATCCCCATCACCTGCGCCACGCCCATCATCATGGCGCACCCCATGGGCTTCTACGCCAAGCAAGGCCTGGATGTGGAAGTGGTCAAGACCGCCGGCTGGGCGCTGATCCGCGACAAAGCCATGTCCGGCGAATTCGACGCCGCCCACATGCTGTCGCCCATGCCGCTGGCGATCTCGATGGGCGTGGGCGCCAGCCGCGCCGTGCCGTGGACGATGCCCGCCGTGGAAAACATCAACGGCCAGGCCATCACGCTGTCCATGAAGCACAAAGACCGCCGCGACCCCAAGGACTGGAAGGGCTTCAAGTTCGCCGTGCCGTTCGACTACTCCATGCACAACTACCTGTTGCGCTACTACCTGGCCGAGCACGGTCTTGACCCCGACACCGACGTGCAGATCCGTTCCGTGCCGCCCCCCGAAATGGTGGCCAACCTGCGCGCCGACAACATCGACGGCTTCCTGGCGCCTGACCCCGTCAACCAGCGCGCCGTGTACGACGGCGTGGGCTTCATCCACACCCTGTCCAAAGCCATCTGGGACGGCCACCCCTGCTGCGCGTTTTCCGCCAGCAAGGAATTCGTCACGACGATGCCCAACACCTACCAGGCGCTGCTGAAGTCCATCATCGAAGCCACCGCCTACGCCCGCGACCCGAAGCACCGCAAGGAAATCGCCACCGCCATCGCCGCGCCCAACTACTTGAACCAGCCCGTCACCGTGGTCGAACAAGTGCTGACCGGCACCTACGCCGACGGCCTGGGCAAAGTGCTGACCGACCCCAACCGCATCGACTTCGATCCCATGCCCTGGCAATCGTTTGCCGTGTGGATACTGACGCAGATGAAACGCTGGGGCCAGATCAAGGGCGACGTCGACTACCAGAAGGTGGCCGCCGACGTCTTCCTGGCGACCGACGCCGTGCGCCTGATGCGCGAGGCCGGCCTGACCCCGCCCGCTGAAACCAACAAGACCTTCAGCATCATGGGCAAACCGTTCGACCCCACCCAGCCTGAAGCCTATCTGGCCGGCTTCAAGATCCGGAGGACCTGATGCGGTCCATGCAATATTGGCGGGCAACGTTCCTGTCCGTCGCGCTGTTCCTCGCGTTTCTGCTGCTCTGGCACGCCGCCACTCGGCCCGACACGGGCGGTGTGGCGGTGGACCCGGCCTATGCGGCACTGGTCGGCAATGCGGCGGCCAGCGGTTCGAAGACGCCCTTCCCCGGCCCCGCCGAGGTGGGCGAGAAACTGTGGCAGCACGTCAAAGACCCGTTCTACGACCGCGGCCCCAACGACAAAGGCATCGGCGTGCAGCTGGCGTATTCGGTGGCGCGCGTGCTGACGGGCTTTGGCCTGGCGGCGCTGGTAGCCATCCCGCTGGGCTTTCTGATTGGCATGTCGAAGACCGTCTACCGCGCCTTCGACCCCTTCATCCAGGTGCTCAAACCGATTTCACCGCTGGCGTGGATGCCGCTGGCGCTCTACACCATCAAAGACGCCGACACGTCCGCCATCTTCGTGATCTTCATCTGCTCGCTGTGGCCGATGCTGGTGAACACCGCGTTCGGCGTGGGCGCCGTGCGGCAAGACTGGCTGAACGTAGCGCGCACGCTGGAGGTGTCGCGCCTGCGCACCGCGTTGCAGGTGATTCTGCCTGCCGCCGCACCCACCATCATGACGGGCATGCGCATTTCGGTGGGCATCGCCTGGCTGGTGATCGTGGCCGCCGAAATGCTCATCGGCGGCACCGGCATCGGCTACTTCGTCTGGAATGAATGGAACAACCTGTCCATCGCCAACATCATCTGCGCGATCTTCTTCATTGGCCTGATCGGCATGCTGCTGGACACCTTGCTGGCGCGCGCGGCGCGGCTGGTCAGCTATCGGGAGTAACGCCATGAGCCATGCATTTCTGCAAGTCCAGGGCCTGGGCAAACGCTACCCGGGCCGCAACGGCCAACCCCAGCCGCCGGTGTTCGAGAACATTGATTTCGACATCGAGCAAGGCCAGTTCGTCTGCGTCATCGGCCATTCGGGTTGCGGCAAGACGACCATCCTGAATGTGCTGGCCGGCATCGACGACACCAGCGAAGGCGTCGTCATCATGGACGGCCGCCAGATCTCTGGCCCGTCGCTGGAGCGCGGCGTTGTGTTCCAGGCGCATGCGCTGTTGCCGTGGCTGACCGCGCTGCAAAACGTGGAATTCGGCGTGCGTTCGCGCTGGCCCGCCTACACCCGCGAACAGGTGCGCGAACACAGCATGCGCTATCTGGACATGGTGGGCCTGGCGCATGCAGCGGCCAAGAAACCCAGCGAGTTGTCGGGCGGCATGAAGCAGCGCGTGGGCATCGCCCGCGCCTTCGCCATCCAGCCCAAGATGCTCTTGCTGGACGAACCCTTTGGCGCGCTGGACGCGCTGACGCGCGGCACCATTCAGGATGAGCTGCGCAGCATCGTTCAGCAAACCCGCCAGACCGTATTCATGATCACGCACGACGTGGACGAAGCCATTCTGCTGTCGGACCGCATCCTGCTCATGAGCGCGGGCCCCTACGCCCGCATTGCCGAGTCCGTCAGCGTAGACCTGCCGCGCGACCGGACGCGCGCCAGCCTGCACCACGAACCCCGCTACTACGAAATCCGCAACCATCTCGTCGACTTCCTGGTCGACAAGGCATCCCACAAGGAGTGAATCCCATCATGATGTCCCGCGCTGAAGTCACCGAACTGATCGTTACCCGCAAGCTGGAAAAGAAGCTCAGCTGGTCCGCCATTGCCGAGGCCGTGGGCCAGAGCAAGGAATGGACCACCGCCGCATTGCTGGGCCAGATGACCCTGACCGAGGAACAGGCGCTGGCCGCCGCCCGCGTGCTGGACCTGCCCGCCGACGCCGTGGTGCAGCTGCAAGTGGTGCCTTACAAGGGCTCGCTGCCCACCTCGGTGCCGACCGACCCGCTCATCTACCGCTTCTACGAACTGATCAACGTCTACGGCACCACCTTCAAGGCGCTGATCMAYGAAGARTTYGGCGACGGCATCATGAGCGCSATCGACTTCAAGATGGACCTGTCGCGCGAAGCCGACCCCAASGGCGACCGCGTGCAGATCGTGATGAGCGGCAAGTTCCTGCCGTACAAGACGTACTGATCAGTCTTCCACCGCCAGCTCTTCCCAAGCCAGCTCGCGCGTGCGGACAAGCGTGGCGGTGACCAAGGCCGCGGCCTCGCGCACGGCTTCGGGCAAGTCCTGCCCGGTCAGCAGCTTGGCCGTGACGCTGGCCATGAACACGTCGCCGGTGCCATGCACCGACGGCGGAATGGCGATCTCGGGGTGCGTGACCACGCTGACGTTGTCGCGCGTCACCACCGCCAGCTGCAAAGTGCCCGGCGCCGCCGCCATCGGCGCGGCGCTGGTCACGACAATCCATTGCGGCCCCAGCGCGATGAGTTCGCGGGCGGCCATCACCACCTCTTCCATCGTCGACAAGGCGCGGCCTGCCAGCAGCTCAAGTTCGAAATGGTTCGGCGTCATGCCATCGGCCAAGGGCACCAGCAGGCTGCGGTACTGCGCGACCAGCCCCTCGTTCACGTACAGGCCATCGTTGCGGTCGCCCATGACGGGATCAATGTGCACGCGCACGTCCGGCCGCGCCGCACGCAAGGCCGGCAGCCATTGCGCCAGCAAGTCCGCCTGCCCCGGCTGACCCAGATAGCCGCAGACGACCGCGCGCGCCACCTTGGTGACGCCACGCTCGTCCAGGCCCTTCAACAAGCCTTCGAACCAGTCCAGCGGCACCGCGCCGCCATGCAGCGTGGGATAGTGCGGCGTGTTGCTCAAGAGCACCGTCGGCACGGCAATGGCCCGCAGGCCGGCGCGGCGAAATACCGGCATGGCGGCGTTGTTGCCAACATAGCCATAGACGACTTGGGATTGGATGGAAACGATGTCCACCTGCGCGGTGTAGGCGGGCAACGCTGCGCCCGTCTCGGGGGCAGCGGAGATTGCGGTCATACGTCGGGCTCCTGACAGGAACGAAAGGCACGCCGGCCCACGCCGGCTGTGCCACATTCTAGTCCTGCCCGCCCCCGGCATCCGCCGCGGCCAGCCAGGCGGCGTCTTCCCGCACCGCGCGGGCGATGCCCGCCAGGTGCGGCGCATAGGGATACGCCACTGACGACACGATCTGGCATAGCGACAACTGGGGATGCGCCGCGTTCAGCAAGTACTGCACGCCCCCCGCCGCCGATGGCACACGCAGCAGCAGCGACTCGCCGCTCGCCAACCACGCGTTGCCCAGCGCGCGGGTGGCGGGCAGATCCGTTTGCCAATGCACGGGCAGATCGGCCTCGCTGACGACATCGCTGACGGCCCCGCCGGGCGCCTTCACTTCCAGCAGGAAGTAGTGGCGCGGCAAGGCGCGCGGATGCGCAACTTCGGACAACGCCAGCCGGGCGAACACGGCGGCGGCGGGATTCGCGTCCAGCACCACCACCGGCGCGCCGGCACTGTGCCAGCGGCCCGCTGGCCGCGCCCTAGGCTGCAAGTCCTGGCTATTGCTTAAGCGCCAGAGCGCAATCATGGGCCGTTTCCTTCATCAATATCGACCAGCCATTCTTCAATGACCGCGGCGTAGCGCCCGTGTTGGCACAGCAGCAACGGCACCCGGCCATGCAACCGCCGCTTCGGCGTGCATAGCCAGCGCCGCGCCTCATCGCGGCCGCCGAAGATAAGCTCGGCCAGCCACGCCACGCGAATCGCCCGATACAGCACGCGCAGGTCGGCCAAGTCCAGGCCGAGCGCGCGCACCGGGTCCCGCCCGCGACGGGATGCGGGCTGCGGCAACGCGAATGGCGACGGCATCGGCGTAGACCTCGTCAGGGGCATCGACGACGCCCCCGCCACGGTCATCGGCGACGCCCCCGGCAACGACATCGGCATCAAGGGAAACCAGCGCGCAAGTTCGTCGGGAAACGTCAGCCGTAGCGCCTGCAACAGCGCCGCCGCGTCTTGCATGCTGGCTGGCGGCTGGGCGCTGCCCAGCGCTTGCGTCAGGCGCTGGTCAAGCGCGTGGGTGATCGCGCTTGCCGCGTCATGCAGGCCACCATGAAGCCCATCATCAAGCGCGTCTTTCCCCCCATCCTGAAACCCATCACGGGGCGCGTGCGACGGACGGGGCGTTGGACGTGGGGCTGAATCCGCCTGCCGCGCTTTCTTCAAACGCGGCATTGAGGGCTGCGCCATCGATGCTGACGGTTCCGGCATTCAGCAGTCCCTCCATATAGGCCCGCGCGGCCAGTTCCTGACGTTGATTACGCAGCGCAACGCGCAGCTCGTCCTTCACCTGCTCAAACGGCGTCACACTGGCCGGCTGCGACGCCGTCAGCTTCAGGATGTGAAACCCCGCCGCCGACTGCACCGGGGCCGACACCTCGCCCGCCTTCATCTGCGCCACCACCGGCCGCATCTCGGGCGTCAGCTGCGCCAAGGGCACGTAGCCAATGTCGCCGCCTTGCGCCCGCGTGGTCTCGTCGCGCGATTGGCTTTGGGCCAACGCCGCGAAATCGGCCTTCGGCGCCTGCGCGCGTTTGGCCAGGTCTTGCGCCTGCTTGCGCGCCGCCGCCACCGCGTCCGCATCGCTTAACGCCGCGGGCAAAAATATCTGGCTGACGCGGTACTGCGCCGGCACCGTCAGCTGCGGCTTGGCGCGTTCATAGGCGGCTTGCAGATCGGCGTCCGACGGATAGGCGTCGGGTGCGCGGCTGACGGAATCCAGATAGCTCTGCACCACGATGCGCTCTTGCGCCGCTTGCACGGCGCGCTTGATCTCGGGCTTGTCCTGCCAGCCCTGCGCACGCGCCTGCTCGCTCAGCGCACGCTCGGCCAGACGCGCGCGCAGCCACTGTTCCAGACCCGCCCGGTTGTCCTGCAATTGCTGGCGCGCCTGCGGCGGCATGGTCTGCAACTGGCGCAGCAGTTCGTCGCGCTCGACGCGAACCGCGCCCAAGGTGGCGATGGGTGGCGCTTGAGGCGCGGGCGCGGCGGCGGACGACGCGACCGATGGGGCGGCGGAGGCGACGGCTTTGGCCGGAGCCGAAGCCAGCGTCGGGGCTGGGCCAGAATTTTTGGCCGGGGTCGCCTCGCTGCTTTGCGCATCGTTGCCGCGCATCAACGCCACCGCGCCCGCCAGCACGGCAATCAACAACACGGCCGCCGTCAGGCGCAGGCGGTTCGAGGAAGTCAGGGTCTTGGTCATGAAGAGTGCCTCAAGGCATCAATGCGCGGTGGCGGCTTCGGTCTCGGCGTTGGCCTCAAGCGCGGGCGCGGCTTCGGTCTCGGCGTTAGCATCAGGCGCAGGCGCGGCCTCGCCATCCTGCCCCGTTGCATTCGCGCGCAGGAACAGCAGAAACTCTTGCAGCAAGCGGTCCCAGAGTTCCGTCGTGGCGCGCAAGTACGATTCCGACACGCCGCCCGCCACAATCACGTCCAGCTCCAGCACCAGAAACACACCTTGCACCGACAGGCGGGCAAAGCGCTTTTCCACGTTCCAGCGCTCGGCAAGCCCCGCCGGCACGTCGCCTTGCACGCGCAGCGCGCAGCTCAGCGTGTAGTCCAGATAGTGGCCGTCGTGCTGGGCGGGGTTACCCATGCGGGCGGCAAAGCCCACGCCTTGGCTGGCGCTCAGCAACTGCACCGAGCCGTTCTGTTCGGACAGCGTCACGCGGTAGCCCACCGATTGCAGCAGCGCTTGCAGGCGCTCGGCGTTCACGTCAAGAATCAGGCCGGCCTCGGCCATGGCAACGTCAGCCGTTGCCACTTCGGTCGTTTCAATTTCAGTCATTTCAAATTTCCTGGATACGCAAAAATTAATCTGGAACAGACTACGGGTTGGACGTTGCAGCCGCTTGACTGCGCGGCGCCTGCGCGTCGTACAGCTTGTCGCCATAGGCTTGCGCCTGTTCCTCGAACTGCACGCGCGCCTTGCCGGCAAACGGTTGCTTCAGCGCCAGGATGTCCCCCGTGCTGATGCGTTCATAGGCGTTAAGAATTTCCTTGCCGGCCGCGTACATCTCGCGGTTCTTCGCCACGCATACCTTGACCTCTTCATCGCGCTGGGCGAGCGTGCGCGCCAACGCCACGCGCTCGGTTTCCTTCGCGCGCGACAGCGTCAGCAACTCGTCATACGCGCCCTTGAACTTGCCCAGCTGTGCATGGCTGGCCGCGGCTTGCGCCTGGGCGCTTTCCAGCATGGCCTCTTGCTGACCGGCCAGCTTTTCGGCTTGCCCACGGCTCTTGGCCAACTGCGCACGCAGCGACTCCAGCTCTTTCTGCGCGGCATCGCGTTGCGTTTCCGCCGCCGTCTTGGCGGCGTTGATCTGCGCCTGCTCGCTTTGCAATTGCTGCAGCTGCTGCGTGGTGCTGCGCAGTTGCGCACGCAGGCGCTCTTCCATGCTTTCAGCCTGCGCGGCACTCCCTATGCTCAAGCCCGCCGCGCACAAGGCCATGGCGGCGGCCAGGCGCCGGCCGCGCCCGGACGAATGGCGGGATGCATCCCCTACGATGTGCATGTTCATGGCCTTAGAACCTGGCGTTGATTTCAAACTGCATCGTGTCGATGGCCAAGGGCGCACCATAGATCTCCTTGGTGCTCATCCAGCGGAACACGCCGTACACGTTCTTCTCGAACGCGTAGCCCGCGCCGATGTAGTAGCCGCGCGCATTCGTGCCGCCCTGGTGGAACGATGAATCGTTGAACGCATCGGGCAGCGCATCCGGCTGGATGTACTTGTAGCCAACAAAGGCCAGCCAATCGCCCTTTTCCTTCAGGTCGTACGAACGGCCCAGCGTGGCTTGCAGCATCCAGGCGTTCGGGCCGCTTTCGATGTCGCCGTTATCGCCGAAGTTATTGACGATGTAGCCTTGCGAGCGGCTCGCCATCTTGCTCTTGCTGTAAGCCAGGTTGCGGATGTAGTTACCGTTCAGGCGCAGGCCCAGGCCGTCAAACACGCGCGTGTCCCAACGCAGGTTCAAGTCCAGCAAGTCGAACTTGGACGCCAGGCCCACGTATTGCGGCTGCGGCGTTTCGGCCGGGTTGAGCGGGTTGGGCGCGATGTTGCGCAACAGGAACAGCGTGTTTCCCTTCTGCATGAAGGCGGGGCGCGACCAATCGGTATCGCAGCTTTCATCACCCGCCCACGGCGAACACGCGCTGGAGCGCTTGCCCGCGATGTTGTCGAAGTGGTAGTAGGCCAGCGCGCCGCGCAGGCTGTTCTGGTTGTTGATCTTCCAGTCGGCGCCCACTTGCCCGCCCAGCAGCCACTTGTTCTCGGTGGCGCCTTCGCTCATCGACGACGAGTTCCAGCCGTTGTTCGCGTACTCCGTCGCAAACGCGCCCAGCGTGCCGAACAGCGTCACGTCACGGCCTTGCAGCGGCTGCTTGAAAATCGCGGCGATGCCGTCAAAGTTCAGGTCGTTGGAGAACAGCGTGTCGGTGGATTCGAAGGGGTTGGCGATGCGCCCGCCCGTCACCGTGGCCCACTTGGCGGGGCGATAGGTCAGGTAAGCCTGATCCAGCCAGATGTCCTTCTTGCCCATGCCGCCGCCCAGCGTTTGCGACGTGGAGACCGGGCTGTCGTCGCTGCCGGTCGCCAGCCGGATGCCGGCCGTCCAGTCGTCGGAAATCTCGGCGCGCACGCCCAGGCGGGCGCGAATGCGCAACTGATTGCGGCGGTCTTCGCGCGTGTTCAGCATGGGCGGATAGCCGCCGTTGGTGTTGGGGTTGACGTCGTACGGGCCATTGGCGTTCAGCTTGGCGAAGTCGGTGATTTCGTTGCTGTTGCCGCCGTTATAGAAACGCGATTCGTCGCGCACGCGCACGTCGCCTTCCACCGTGATGCGCGACACCCAATCGGGGAACGTGTTGGGCTGCGCCCAGTTCTCTTCCTTGGCCTGCACCATGACTTCGGCCTTGACCTCGTCACGGATCTGATCGCGTACGGTCTGCGGAATGTAGGGCACGCGCACATCGCCCGCTTGCGCGACGGCCGCGCCGCGATCTGGCGTGGCCTGGCGCGTCGTCTTGGCTTCAGCTTCGGCCTGCGCGACCAGCGCGTCGGCCTGTTCGGGCTTGAGCACGCCTTGCTGCACCAGCAGGCGGATCAGGTTGATGGTGGCGTTCTCGGACGGCGCGGGCGCGGAATGCGCCGGCAGCGCGGCGGCGCCTGCGGCGGCCAGCGCCAGCGCTGCCGCCAGCCGGTTCAGTTGGAACTTCATGCTTAGGTCACTCCAGGATCGGTTCTATTCAGGACATCAAGAGGGGCGGCGGCCGGTGAGCGAGGCGCGGATCGGCATGTTGGCCGAGGCCGGCGGGCGTTCATCCAGGCCTGGCACGGCGCGCAACGCCGCGACTACGCGGGCGTCGACATCGGCGTCACCACTGCCCCGGGTCAGTTCCACGCGCGTGATCTGGCCGGACGCCGTGAGCCAGATGTTGGCTTGCAGGCGGAAGGTCAGATTGCGGGTGCGTTCGTCTTCGCGCAGGATCTTTTGCAGCGCGTAGGCCAGGTACTGGCTGTAGGTGGCGTTGCCCGCCCGGCCGCCGCCCCCGCCCGACATGCCCTTGCCCTGCCCCGCGCCGATGTTGAACGCGTCGCTGCCGGCTTGCGCGTCGCCATCGATCTGCATGGGGTTGGCCAGGTCATCGGCGGGGCGCGGCGGCGCTTCGTCCTGCGGTTTGGGCGGTTCAGGCGTGGGCGTCGGCTCGGGCTCGGGCGTGGCCACCGGTTCTTCCTTGGGCGGCTCGGGCTCCGGCGGCTTCTCGGGTTCGGGCGGCGGCGGCGGGGGCGGCGGCAGCGGGATGATGGCCGTGACCTTGGGCGCATCGCGCCGGACACCGGACATATCGTTGGCCCAGCGCCAAAGCGCGTAGGCCGCCACGATCGCCGCCACCGCCACGGCCGCCAGCTTCAGCCAGCGGCGCGCCGGATGCGGAACGCGCGAGGAATCGGATGCGTGTTGCGGCATGACGTAGGTCCCGGCCCCTATTGCGGCTTGCCGGTAACGAGACCGACCTGCGCAAGTTCCAGGCGGCGCAACAGGTCCAGCACTTCCACGACCTTCTGGTATTGCACGGCGGCGTCGCCGCGCACAATGACCGGGAAGTCGGGGTTCAGCGCTTTCTCCGTGCGCAGCCGGTCTTCCAGCTCGGGCAAGGTGACCGGGTAGGCGTCCAGGAACACCTGGCCGGCATCGTTGACGGAAATCGCCTTGGTCTTCGGCTGCGACAAGGCCATGGTGGAACTGGCCTTAGGCAGGTTGACCTTGATGCCGGCGATTTGCGCGGTGGCGGTCAGAATGAACATGACCAGCACCACCATCAGCACGTCGACCAGCGGCGTGATGTTGATACCGTCGACGGGTGCGTCGTCATCATCGTCCTGGGAGGCGGATACGGAAGCCATGGTTGCTCCTTACGCTTCGGCGGCTGCGGGTTGGACGTCGCGGCCCACCTCGCGCGCGGCGGGGCGGCCCGCGGCCGGCGCACGCGTGGCGGGGTGATGGGCAGCTTCCTGCGCTTGCGACTCGCCGTGCACTTCGGCCAGACGCGTGACGAACTCGTCGACGAACACGCGCATGTCGGCGCTGACTTCCTTGTTGCGCGACACCAGGCGGTTGTAGCCAAACAGCGCCGGGATGGCCACGAAGAGACCCATCGCGGTGGCCAGCAAGGCCGCGGCCATGCCGGGTGCGATAGCGTTGATGTTCACGTCGCCCGCCATGGCCGTACCCAGAAACACCACCATGATGCCCAGCACCGTGCCCAGCAGGCCGATGTACGGGCCGCCGGCAATGGCGTTGGACAGCGAGCCAAGCTTGGCGCCCAGCACCTGATTTTCCTTGGTGCGCACGGCGTCCATCGATGCGCGGATGGCTTCGATGGTGGCTGCCGAGATCGACGTGGTGTCTGCACCTTGCGCACGGCGCGTGCGGATTTCATTGATGGCCACGCGGTACAGGCGCCACAGGGACGCGTGTTCCAGGCGCGTGGCCAGGCCCTTGTCATCGGCCAGCAATTCCAGGCGCTGGCCCACCGTGGCGAACGACTCGCGGAAGGCGTCATTGGCGCGCGCCAGACGCGCCACGTGGCGGCTCTTCTTGATCATGATGATCCAGGACTGCACCATCATCACCACCAGCACGCCGATGATGATCCACGCGTCCACCGGCACAGCCTTCAGCAGAAAGCCCAGCCCGCCAAAGCCGAAGCCCGACTGCTCTTCGTCAGCGCCATACGCCACCAGTCGCGACTCCGCGCCTTGCGACGTGGCGTCGGCGTAGATCAGCGCGGCGGGGCGCGCCACCTTCGACAAACGCACTTCATCGATGGCGCCCACGAACGGCGCGTACACCGGACGCGGCGCGGGTGCGGCTTCAGCGGGCGTCGTGCCGTCAGCAGCAGGCGTGGCCGCGGCCGGGGCGACAGGTACGACCGGCATCGGCACATCGCCACCCAACGCGGCGGTGGTCGCCAGCGGCGGCAGGCTCGCGGCCAGCGACGCGGTGGCGCGGCCGTTCACATACAGATGGACCTGGCTGCCATCGGCCGTCACGGCCAGATGCTGCCAGGCGGCGGGGGTCAGCGGCTGGCCGGGCTGGCTGCGCTGGCCGTTCACTTCCACAAACGGCACGCCCTGGTTGAGTCCGATCAGCAAGGCGTTACCGGCGTCGCGGCGGGCATAGACGAGCTGTTCGCCGGCCGGCTGGTCAGCGCGCACCCAGGCGCTGAACGTGAACGCGCCCGCGGCGGGAATGGCCAGCGAGGGGCTGGCGGGCAACATCAAGGGGGCTGTGCCCGTGAACTGCGCGGCGCGTCCAATCACGCCATCAACGGCAGCGCCCGTGGGCGTCTGGCCGTGGTTGCTGTAGGCCGTGGTGTCGCGCGGCGGCGCACCGGCCGCGCCATCAAAGTGATAAACCAGCGTGTAGTTGGGGTCAAACGTCAGTTGGCCATTGGCGAACGCCGGCGCCTTCTGGTTGCCGTAGTACATCCAGATGTCCTGGCGCTGGCCGTCGGCCACCTCCGGCACGTCCACCCACACCAGCGCCATGCCCAGCAAGGGGTCGAACGATTCCAGCTGGTGGTTCAGCACGGTCTGGTCGTCTGCCGCCACGAAGCGGATGTCGGCGCCCTTCTCATGGATGCCATCGAACGTGAAGTTGCCGGTATGCAGGCGAACCAGCAGCGGCGTGCGGCCGGCGGCGCCGCCCAGCGGCATGCCTTGCGCGGTGCTGTCGACGGTGATCTGTTTGCGGTACTGCCAGTCTGGCTGCCACCAGGCGTGGGCGGCGGACGGCAATACGCCGGCCAGCACGGTCAGTAGGAGCATCAATAGGCGTTGCATGGATAAGACTCCGGGGGTGAATGAGGAAACGGCGCGCGCTCAGAAGCTGGCGCGAACGCTGAAGTTCAGGCGGGGATCATGTTTGCGGGTGTTGGGGCCGTCTTTCAGCGGATAGCCCCAGTCCAACGAGCCGGACAGCCAATCCAGCACCTGCATGCGGGTGCCCAGGCCAACGCTGGCCAGCGAGTAGCTGGAATCCTGTTCGGGCAAGGGGTCGCGCAGGCGCAGGGTGGCGGCGTCGGCAAAGGCGTAGAAGCGCCATTCGTTGACGTTCGCGCCCAGCCAGCGCGCAAGCGACGGCGTGCGCCATTCGACCGAGCCCAACACACCGTCGTCGCCCGTGCGTTCGGCGGCCAGGTAACCGCGCACGCTGGTCGCGCCGCCGGCCGAGAATTGCTCGTTGGACACGAGCGCGCCAGAGGCCAGCTGGAAAGCACCGCGCAGGCCCAGCTGCCAGTCGCCAAACAGGTTTTGCGTGTGCGTGCCGTCGCCGCGCAGCAAGGCGAAGCTGGGGCTGGCTTGATAGCGTTTGTCGTCGAATTCCTTCCAGTCGCTGCCCTGGTTGAAGAACGAACCGCTGGCGCCCACGATGGACAGGCCCACGCTGCTTTGCGACGACTCGGAATAGCGGTAACCGTTGTACGCAAGCGTGAACGGCAGGTACTTGATGGGAATCTGGTCTTCGTTGGCGCCAAAGCGGGTGGACTCGTCGAACTTCTTGTAGTCCAGGCCAACAGACAGCGAATTGCTCCAGTCGCCCTGCGGGTCCATCGTGTAGATGGCCGACAGCCCGAACGAATAGCCCTTGCCCAGCACGTTGGTGCCGCCGATGGTTGCCACGTTGCTGTCGCTCTTGTAGCCCGAGAATTGCAGGCTCCAGCGCGGCGCAAGCGGCATCGAGTACGAACCCGACCACACCTTGGCGTTGTCGGTTTCCTGGGGCGCGGTGAAGAACGTCAGGCTGACGGAATGCCCCAGCTGCCACAGGTTGTCGTAGCCCAGCGACGCGGTGCTGCGCAAACGCGTGGTGTCGGCGCTGTAGTCGTTGTTCAGGCCCACGCTGGCGTGCCAGGGGCTTTTGTCTTCGACCTTCAGGTCCACGTCCATCGTGCCGGGCATGCGCCCTTCCTTCACCACCGGCACCACCTGGCGGCTGGCGCCCTTGTTCAGGTTGGTCAGCTCGGCTTGCGCGCGGTTGAAGTTGGGCACTTCGCCTTCCTTCAAGGCGGGCACTTCGTCGCGAATCGTCAGCGGCGAATAGTGCTGCGCGCCCACCACCCGCACGCGGCCGACCTTGGTCTCGGAGACTTGCAGGAACACGATGCCATCGGCCACCTGCTGCTCGGGCAGGTCCACATACACCGACTGAAAGCCGCGTTCCTGATAGATCGTCTGCAAGGCTTCGCGCGCCGATTCAATATCGGCCAGCGTGCGGTCAGGGCCCAGGTAGGGGTAGACGGCGCGCTCGATGTCGCGCGCCTCAAGCACGGTGTTGCCCCGCACGATGTACTCGTTGATGTTGACCAAACGTGCGGCGGCCTCGCCCGGCGCGCCCTGCGCCCCGGCTGCGTTGATCGCCAGGGCCAGAACAAGCGCTTGCGGCGCGCGGCGCAATATGGCGCGCAAGGCGCTGCCCCTACTGTCGAAATCATGCATAGCGATGCACTCAGTTCCTTGTGTGAAAACCGGTCAAATACCGGCTGCTACCGTGCAGCGCTTCGCGACAATCCCGTTACGGTTTTCGCCCGCAACCCTGCGTCTACAGCTTCTGCTTGTTACTAGACGTACTGGCACGCCCAAGACCACGCGTTGTAAGAAAAACTTCATGAAAAAAATCACGGCGGGAGTTCAAGGGGGCTGTCATGGCGTGGATGTCGGCTGGGATGTCGGCGTGAATGTCGGCGTGGATTTCCGCGTGGATCTCGGCGTGGATTCCCGCGTGGATTCTGGCCGCGCAAGATGACGGCGCTAGCGCTTCCTTGCGCAAATTTCCCGGCACGAATTCCTTGCCGAAAAAAAGGGCGGCCAGTGATCACTGGCCGCCTCATGACAATGCGATGACGGCCAGCAACGCGCTGGCCGCCCCTGGCATCGCCTGCCCCGTCACATCGTCAGCTTGCGCCGCTCCTCCGCGCTCAAGGCTCCGGTTTCGCTGGCGTCCAACGCCCCCGCGCCCAGCACCTGCACGGCGCTGGCGGCGTCGTACTTCGGCGCGGCGGATGCCGATCCGCCCGACGGCGTGGTGGTGATTGCACCCGCCACCGGTTCGTCGCCATACCCCAGGATCTGCACATTGATCACCGACGGCTGGTTCTGGCGCGCTTCGTTCTGCGCACGCTGCGCGGAATCCTGCGCGGCGTTCACGGCGGACGTGGCGGCGGCGCTGGCAGACGACAACGCACCCGTATTGACGGACGCCGTCACCGGCACGCCCACGCTGTCGCCCTGCGCCTGAATGTTGGCGGCGTTCACCACCTGCAAGGCCGCGATGTTCACGTTGCCCGACACGCGGATACCGGCTTCCCCCGCGTCAATCGTGCCAAGCGGCGCGTACAGGTCCACGTCGCCGGCCGGCACTTCCGGCARCGGCGCCAGCGTGGCGATGCCCGCGCCGGTGCTGGGCGCGTTGGGCGACAAGGTCACGTTGCCAACGTCGTCGTAGACACGCTTGGGCGGCGTGTACAACACCGTCGTCTTCGACCCCCGGCCCGCGTTGATATCGCCTTGGGCCGACCACGCAGTGATGCCGCCGCCAAAGGTCGTCATCACCCGGCTTTGGCCCAGCAGGATGCTGCCCTGCGCATACAGCTGGATGTTGCCCTCGCCCTGCGTGATGATGCCGGCGGTAGCGGGCGGCGCCACGCCTTCCACGCCAAACACCTGCTGCCCGCCCGGCGTCATCAGTTGGATGTCGCCGCCGAAAGTGCTGCGAATTCCGGCCGCGCCATACAGCGTCAGATCACCTTGATAGGCGCCCGGCGTGGTCTCGGGGAACAGCGCGGCAATGGCCTGGCGGCCGCGCAAATAGCTGCCGTTGCGCGGGTTGGCCTTGTCGTTGTATTCACGGCCACCGGCACGCAGCTCGGCAAAGTAAACCTGCCGCGCGAAGATGCGTTGCTGCTCGGCGGGCAGCGCCGCGAAATAGGCGCGCGCGTCGTCCGTGTTGCCGGCAAAACCGTAGCGCTGCGTCAGCCACAGCAGCAGTTCCGCTTCGTAGGTCTTGAACGCCAGGCCCTGGTCCACCAGCGGGCGGCTGGGGTCCGCCGCCATGGCCGGGTCCAGATAGCGCGCGATGAAGCCCGCGTAGTCCGGCCCCTTGGCGCCCACGCCCGCTTGCACGGCGATGGCCGCGCCCGGGCGGCGGTCACCCGGCAATACCGCGCCCAGGCTGGTGATGGACGCGCGGTCCGCCATCAGCACATGACGGCCGGCAGACACTTCCAGCACGCCCGGCCCCGCCACCTGGAACGAGCTGTACAGGATGTCGCGGCCCGCCGACACGCGCGACACATCCAACGCGTCGCGGTGCAGGAACAGGTTACCGGTGGACGTCGCCGACGCGCCGCTTGCGCCAAAGAACAGGCCGTTGGTGGATGGCACGTCGGTCGACACGCCCGGCGCGGTGCCAGATGCCACGATGTCGCGCCCCGCCATCATCCACACCGGCCCCGATGCCTCGTACCACGTCTGACCCACATTAGGCCCCTGCACAATCGCCAGCGCTTCGCCCGTGCGCAGCCCCACGATGTCGCCATCGCGGGCATAGAAGCGCGTGACGGTATTGGAACCCGCCGTGCTGGCCGTCAACGCATCGAAATAGAACAGGGGGAAGTGGGCGTCACGGCTGCCCGCGATGCCGTTCTCGCCCTGGTTGCCCAAGACGACATTCGAGTTGGCCTCCGACGCGTAGCCCGAGAAGGCCGGCCGGAGCACACTGGCCACGCTGGCCGGGTCGGCGCCCGAGCGGTTAATGGCGTAACCGCCCGCGTAGATGGAATTGCCCGCCAGCATTTCCAGCTGGCCGCGCGTGCCGGGCGCCAAGGTCAGCGAGTACGGCAGGCCCGAATCTTCGTTGTTCAGATAGGCCGCCGACAACCCCGCATAGATGCTGCCGTCAAACGCCGTGGCGCGCAGGATGGACGGGTACAGATAGCGCCCGTCCGACGGCGACGTGTTGCGCCCTGTGCGCACCGCCAGGCCTTGCGCGCTATTCGACGTCTGGCGGCTGGGCGTGAGGTTGCCGCCCGCGCTCGACAGTTCGATGGCCGTGTTCTCCGTCCACATCGAGAACCAGCTGTAGCCGCCGCCATCGCGCAAGGTGCCGTCCGTCATGCGGTACGGGGTGCTGTTCGGCAAGGCGACACGGCCGGGGTCGCTCGCGCCGCCCACCACCAGATCGCCACGCGTATCCAGACGCATGACCGAGTCGCCAGGGATCAGCACCAGCCCGCCCGTGGCGCTGGCCAGCGTGGACACATAGGGGTCGTAGCCGCGGCTGTCTTTGGCGTCTTGCTGGTTGGCTTCGTTGCCGTACCGCAAGTCCAGGCCGCCCACCGCGCCGCCGGACAACTGCGCATGGCCGCGCAAGTTGATCAGCGCGCCTTGCAGATCCAGCGCGGGTTCGCCGTAATACGGCGTGGGGCCCGAGGTGGACGACACCACCCCGCGCGCGCTCTGCGTGGGGTTCAAGCCGCCGCCCACACGGATGTCGATGTCGCCGCCACCCGTGAGCGTCATGCCGCCGTCTGCCGCCACGCGGCCGGTGCTGCCCACGGCCACGATCAGGCCCTGGCTGCGCGGGTTGCTGATGGAGCCGCGCGATTCGATGTTGCCCGCATCGCCATCCACACGCACGCTGACGTTACCGCCGCCCAGCGCGCCAAAGCCCGTGAAGCCGACCAGCAGCGGCGTGTTGTCCTTGAATGCGGACGGTGCGCGGGTATAGCTGCCGAAGTTGATCCACCATGCGGTCGGCGTGTCGCCGCCGTTGGCGCTGCCGGTTCCTTGGCGCCACAGCCAGTTGCCGATGCCGACGCTGGGATCGATCACGCGCGCATCGTAGGGGCCGCCCGTGGACTTGCCCCACACGTCGCCGCGCAAGGCGCCACCCGTGTACAGGCTAAGGTTGCCGCCCGCTTCCGGATACCACGCCTGATAGCCGGCGCCCGCCGTCACAAAGGGCTCGTACGTGGTCGAATGATCGTCGCCCAGCACGGTGGCTTCATAGCGGCCGCGCGGCAACTGGTAAGCCGGCGCCACGTTGGCCGATTGCGTACCCGCCGTGTAAACGCCATAGGCCGACATCAGGCTGATATCGCCGCCCGCCGCTAGGTTCAGGTCGCCCGTGCCGGTGCGCAAGACGCTGAAGTTCTGCGTGTGCGCGGTGACCGTGGTCGACGATTTGTTCTCGTAGCACTGGTCGGCGGATAGCTCGCAGTTTTTGAGATCTTCGTCCGCCACGGGCGAGCCTGCGGGATGCCCGAACCAGTTATCCGGCCCCCACGCGATGGCGGGTGGCGGCACGCATAGGCCTTCAATCACGTCACACAGCCACAGCAGGTCCTCCGGCACGGGTGAGTACGGGTCAAAGCCCGACAGCTCCGCCTCGGGTGCCCAGACCAGACGCGCGCCTTGTATCAGGCTGGCGTTGTAGTGCGTGTCGGCCAGCGTGAGCTTGCCGGCGTTCGGGCCGGGCAGCACACGCAACGGATCGGCGGCGTCCAAGTCCGCGCCCGCCACCAGTTGCACCGACCACGACTGGCTGCCTGCCGGCAGCATCTGCGCCACCGCCCAGTTGCGCCGCTGATCCGCCGCCGTGCCGGGGCGCAGCTCCACATAGTCCACGCCGTCGGGAAACACCAGCTTCGTTTGCGACGGAATGAAGGCGCCCTGCTTGAGCGTGATGCTGCCGGCCATCAGCAGCACATTCGGCTCATAGCCTTGCGTGGTGTGCAAATTGGGCAAGGCCACGTTCGCCGGCCACGTGAACGCCTGCATGGCAGTGCCTGCCGTCAGCACGGTGCCTGCGCCCAAACGCGTGCCAGCGGGCAAGTCCACCGCTTGCTTGAGGATGCTGCCCGCCGCGTACAGCAACTGCCCCGAAGCGTCGCGCACATCGCCCGACAACACCGTGCCTGCGGCGATCGACAGCGCTTGATTCAGCGCGGCTTCGACCGGCAGGCGTGTGCCGGCGGCCAGCGTCGTCGCCTGCAACGGCAAGGCGTAGTTCAGGGTTTTACCGCCCGGGAATTCCGTGCCATCCGCCAGCACGACGCCGCCGCGCGGCAACACCACGTCGCCGCCAAAGGCTTGCGCACCCGGCGTCAGAATCCAGCCATGCTCGTCATCGGGCGTGGCCTGCGGCGGCGCGAAGCCGTCGTTGATGCTGCCATACACATCCAGGTTGCCCTTGGCGCGCAGCGTCAGCGCACCCGCTTCGCCCGAGCCATAGGCGGACGTCATCGCCGAACGCGGGTTCAGGCTGGCGTAGCGATAGCGCGACAAATCCAGGTCGCCTTGCACGACCAGATCACCGTCGCTGGTCTTGCTGACAATCTCCACGCCCGGACGCAGATGGAACACATCGCGGTAGGTGGCGTTGTTCAGGCCGGCCAGCTTGCCGTTCAGCAGATTGCCGTTAGCCAACGCGTTGCCGATGAACGTAGCGCTGTCGCCATGCAGGGTGTCCAGGTAGGCCTGATCAATGATCTGATAGCTGCGGCCATTCGCGCGATCCGCCGCGTCGCCGGGGCGGGCATCGTCATAGCGCTGCGTGGCGACCACCGAGATGGACTTGGCGCCGTCGATGGTGACGGGGCCGCGCGCTTCGATGGCGATATCGCCGTAAGTCGCAGCCGCGCCGCCGTTGATACCCGCGGTGCCGGCCGCATCAATACGCGGCGCCAGCAAGTCCAGCGTGCCGCGCGATGCGCCGTCGTGCTGGCCCGCGCCCGTGCCGGGCGCGGCGGACGTGCCATGGCGCAAGTCGATGCGCGCGCCGCTGGCCAAGGTCAACACGCCGCGGCCGGCGTTCAGTTCCACCACCGCCCGGTTGGGCGCGTCGATGATCTTGCCGTAGCTGTCCACGCGCAGCACGGTGCCGTGCGCATCCAACACCGCGTTCGAGGCCAAGGTCAGCCCATCGCGCGCAGCCATGCGGATGCGGCCCACGCGTTCTCCGCTGGCGTCGACCAGACCCGCCACCGTCAGGCTGCCGCTGTCGATCGACAGGTTGATGTCGTTGGCGCGCAGCGTATTGCCCACCGTCAAGCTGCCTTGCTTGAACTGGAAGCTGCGCGCGCCGGTGACACCACCGTCATTCAAGCGCTGGTTCAAGGCGTCGAAATCCGTGCTGAGCGAACCCGCCGCCCCCAGATGCTGCGCGCGGATATCGATGCTGCCCGCGCGGTACGGCACGGCGGTGCCGCCCGCATCGTAGTACCCCGAACTTGCGCCCAGAATGCGGCCTTGCAGGTCCACCACCCCGGCTGACGCCGCGAGCGCGTCGGCCCGCAGGCTGCCGGCGTTGTTCTGCTGCGCCGACACATCGATCAACGCCCCGCCTTCCTGCCGGATGCTGCCCTGACTGCTTTCCAGGATGACGTCACCGCCCCAGCTGTAGCGCATCACATCGTTGAACGCGATGGCGCGCCCGGACAGGTCAATCTGCGATGCGCCCGTCAGCAAGACGCCATCGCGTCCTTGCACCGTCAGCTTGCCGCTGGGCAGCACGATCCGGCCGTCGATCTGCACATTCGCGCCAGACAGGCTGATCTCGCCCCCCAAGTCCTGCACCGCCGCCGCTTGCCCGCCCGGCATCGCCGCCAGACGCACATCGCCGCCCGCGGTGAGCCGGTTGACGGAGCTCGCCCCGCCGGTCAGCAGCGGCGTATTCAGATTCAAGTTGCCGCCGCTATAGGCGTAGCGTCCCGTCGTGCTGTCGAACGCGCCTTGCGATGCATAGACCGACAGGCTGCCGCGATGGTTGGCCGTGATGCGGTCGCTGGCGTTCAAGTTGACGTTGGCAAAGCCCAACGCCAAGCGCGCGTTGTCATCCTGGCCATCCGGCTGGGCGCCTTGCGCGTAGCCGAATTCGATGCGTTCGGCGTCGAGTCGCAGCGTGCCTTTACCCGTGCCGGCGCCGCCCGCCACCACTGCGCCGGGCGCTTGCGTGGCGCCGTTCCAGATCAGGTTTTGCGTGCGGATGCTGGCCTCGTCGCCCGCGTCGCCATAGCCATAGATGGCGGGCGTGCCAAGGGCCAGCGTGGCCAGGCTGTATTTGCCGGTGACAGGGTCGCGCGTGTCCAGCGTCACGGTGCCGTAGAAGTTCATGGCTTCGCGCGCGGTCAGCGTCAGGACTTCCAGCGCGGGCGCACCCGTGCTGGTGTCGCCGCGCAGCAGACGGCCCAGAATGTCCTGGTTCAGCGTCAGCCCGCTGGGCAAGATGCCGCGCGCCGCCGCGTCCGCCAGCGCCTCGGCCGTACCGGCGTTCACCGCGCCCACGGCCAACGCCAGGTTGCGGGTGCCGTAGCGCACCTGCTCGCCCAGATCAAAGGTGCCGTTGGTGGCCGCTGCGATCGTGCCTTCGGAATACAGACGCGTCACGCCGTCGCAAGCCGACGCCGCGCAGGTGCCGACGCGGATGGCGCCCGAGGCCAGCGCGTCGGGCGCCAGCACGTCCAGACGGCCATTCGAAACCGCCAGCAAACTGGCCTTGCCGGGCTGGAAGGCGTAGCCGCTGGACGAATCCACCGACGGCGCACCTCGGCCCAGCGTTGAAATGCCTGCACCCGCCTCAAGTTCGATCGTGCGCGACGAGATCAGCACTTCCGGCCCCGTCAGTTGCGCACCGGCCCGCAGCACGACGTTGTTGGCGGACGCCTGGAAGGTGTAGAAACGCCCGCCCTGCCCGTACTGCACCATCGGCAACGCGCCGATGATCAGCCGGCTGGCGCCCAGCGCGGTCAGCGCATCGGCTTGCACCGACGTGCCATCGAACCCCGCCGTGGGCGACTGCCCCGCCGCCAGAATTTCTACCGTCGTGCTTCCGCCATTCAGCGCCACCGCACCACCAAAACCACCCTGCGCCGCCTTGAAGTTCGACAGACCTTCGAAGCTCAGCGCCTGCCCGTCGGCGGACCCGGGGTGGATCGCCAGCCGCAAGGTGCGCGCATCGGCGGGCAGCATGGCGCGCGGCACGCCACGCGTCACGGCGTCCGCCGCCACAAAGCTGGCGTAGCTCATCTCGTTGTATTGCGACAGCGTGCGCAGCACCTTCGCCGGGGTCAGGATGACCGCGCTGGCCAGCGGGTTCGCCACGTTCGTGCCTGCCGTCGACAAGGTGCCGCTGGCCGCCCACGACTGATTGCGCATCTGCATGGGCGCCACCGCCGCGCCTGCCGACGCACCACCGTTGATTTCGACGCGGAACGCGCCGGGCAGCAGGGCATAGGTGGACGGCATCAGCGTGTAGGTGCCGGCCGGCAAGCCAGGCACGCCTGCACCCAGCGTGATCTGCTGGCCCACGCCCGGTGTGGATGCACCGGCCTCGCCACCCGACGGCGCTACGGGGGCTTGCGCGCCCGGCACAATCGCGTAGACCGGGTTGCTGGCCAGCCCCGGCAAGGTGAACCCACCATTGGGATTCATGCGGACCAGCGGCGCATAGCGCGCATCGGTTGAACCCCCACGGCCCGACACAAAGCCCGCGCCCGTCAGTTCACCGCCACCCGACAGGTCGATCACCGAGCCCGGCATCGCGTCCACGTCGCGGAAGCCCAACGTAATACCGGTGCGCAGGTTCGCCTGCCCATCCACGCCGATTGCGCCGCCCACGCCCACCAAGGACACGTCCGCACCCTTGAACTTGTACGACACGCCATCGGTCGTGCCGCCGTATGGCATGAGCAAGCCCGCGCCGCTGACGGACGTGACGCTGCCCGGCAACAAGGTCAGGCGTTGCGTGCCCATCAGTTCGCCCAGATCGCCCAGCGTGATGGCGCCCAACGGCGCACGCAGCACACCGCCCTGCTCCACCGTGGTGGCCGCCAGACGCAAGGTGCCAAACGCCGAATAGGGCGTTGCGGGCAATGCGTCCGTCGTCCCTTCGTGGCGGCCGATCCGCAAGCTGCGGTCCGGGTCAAAGCCCTGCGTGCCGTCCGGCTTGCGCGTGTAGCCCGCCAGCACTTCGGCTTCGGCGCCCGTGGCGGGATAGATCTGCGCGGCGATCAGCTCCAGATCGCCCCGGGTCCACAGACGCGAGCGCGGTTCGTTGTCGTTGTTCGCCAGAAAGCGCAGGTCGCCCGCGCTGTCCAGCGTCACCCGGTCAAAGCCGCTGCGTGCAATCGCCAACGCGCCGCCCACGCCGCGGTTGATCGAGCCCTGCGTGCCGAAGGACAAGCTGTTGCCCACATCCAGCAGGCGGCCGGCGCGCACGGTGAACGTGCCCTCGCCCACGTCCGGCGCGTCGGCGAACAACACGCGCGGGCGCAATACGCCCGTGGTAGCCGCGTACTTGCCCAAGCCGGACAAGCGCACATACGACGACGCCAGTTCAACGCGTGTCTGGGCATCAGCCTCGGGCGCCAGTGAGAATGCGCCGGCGTACAGACGCAGGCTTTGCGGCGTTGCGACACGGACGTCGCCATCGAAAGACATCAGGCCGTTGGACAACAGCCCCAGATGATCAAAGCCACCGCCGGCCAGCAGACGCGCCGAGTCCAACCGGGTTTGGCCGTAGCGCAGGCCATCGTCCGCCTCGCCCGGTTTCAGGTCCACGTTCAGACCCGCGTTCAGACCCTTGCTGCCGCCGCCCGCCGCCAGCACCAATTCGCGCGGCACCTGCACATCCATGCCTGCGGCGCCCTCCCCCGCGACGCGGTAGAGCGGCGTTTCCAGCGCAATGTCCAAGGTGCCACCCGACGCGTTCGCCCCACCCGCCCGCGCAATGAACGTGCCGTCCAGATGCAGGCCGTTGTACGAGCTAAGCGAAATCCGGCCGCCGTCGCGGTTCAGTTGCACCGGCCCCACGCCGTTGACATCCACCAGCGCACTGGCGCCCGATGCATCCAGCACCGCACCCGGCCGGACAATCACATACGCATCGGCCGACGTTGCGGTTGCGCGGTCGTGATCGATCTCGCCGCCGATCACGATGACGCCGCCCGCATCCGCCACGCCATAGCGGCGGCCCTGCGCGTCAACGCCCGTTTCCGCACGGCCCGCGACATTCAGCACGGCGTTTTCGCCAATCCAGATTGACCGGTTGTGCACCTCGCCGGCGGCCGTGTCGAATGACTCAGCCACATCCAGCGTGCCGGTGCGCAATTGGCGGATATCGATCTTGCCGCCCGCCGCCGTCAACGCGCCCGAAACCGTAATCTGCCCCGCGCCCAGCAACTGAATGGTCTGGCCTGGGTCCACGTTTACCTGCGCGCCCCGGCCGATGGTCAATTCGGCATCGGTGTCAGCGCCCGCCGGCGCCAGCGTGCGTCCGCTTTGCAGCAGCAGGCTTGCGCCGCGCCGCCGCGTGGCCGTGCCTGCCACGATGTCGTGCTGATACAGCGGCGGCAACCAGGTGTCCAGCACCGCCGACGGATCAGAGCCCGTGGGCAAGCCCGCCGCGCCCGACACCAGGCGCGAGACCGGCATCAACACATCGACGCGAGCATCCTCAGCCACCGTCAGGCCCTTGCGTCCGGTCACCTCGTAGCGCGCATAGCCCTGCTGGAAGAATGGGGCGGCAAGCGTCAGCAACTCTGCGTCAGCGGCGGCGGGTTGTGCGCCGGACTCAACTCCGGGTTGTGCGCCGGATTCAACGCCGCGTTGCGCACCGGATTGGGCATCCGTTTTTTCACCAAGGTTGCCAACCACAGCCACCTTGCCCGCCACCACCGTCAGCGTTCCCCCGCCTTCCACGCCGTAACCGCGCAGTTCGGCGCCCAGGGTCACCACGCCGCCCGAGCCGTCATTCCCGGCTACCGCATCAATCGTGGTGTTGCCGCCCTTGCCGCCCGTCACCTTGTTCTTCTTGCCCAGCAACGCGCCCGAGCTGACGTCAATCACGCTACCTGCGTCCAGCTGAATGTCTCCGCTGCTGCGCACCGAGACCGAGCCGCCGTTCAAGTACGGCATGCCGGCGGTCTGCTCGGGCGACATCGCCAGGTTCGTCCACATGCCCCGGGTGTCCAGACGGCTGCGGCTGCTCAACGTCACGTTCGGCTGTTCTGCCACGCCCGAAAAAGTGTCCACTGCCCCAGTCGCCGAGAACTGATTCAGCACATTGCCCAGACGGATGCTGCCCGCGCGCGCGGTCAGCGTGGCGTCCACCGACACCTGGTTCGCGAACAAGGTGATGTCGCCCGACGGCCCCACCGTCAGGTCCGACTTCACCGTAATGTCCTGCGCCGCAATCTTGATGGCGCCCAGCTTCGCGCGATTCAGCTGCGCCGTGTCCAGATGCAGGATGCCCGTGCGGTCCTCGGGCAAAGCCGCGTCCAGCTCCAGCCCGGCCGCAATGGCGGCCACCTGATCAGACAGCTGAACGTGCTGGATCGTCGCCTCCGACATGCCCAACGCGTATTGCAACGCCCCCGTGCTCTTGACGTAGTACGGCGTGTACGTGCCGGCAATCAGTTGCGCGCCGCGCGCCGCCGCGCGTTGTGATTGCTGATAGCCGTCCAGCCCGGCCTGCGCGGCGGCGGTCTGGCGCTCGCCCTGATAGGTCTCGCCCACCAGCTCGCCTTCCAGCACGGCGCTCTTCGTGCCGATGACCAGCCGGCCCGCATCGCGGCCCACCGTGTAGCCGGTCTCGAAGCGTTCCTTCGGCGCAATCAGCGGGTTGTAGAAATAGTGCGTCTGGCCCCAGCGCTCGTGCGTGGCCTCGTAGCCCTTGTACAAGCCCGTATACGCCAGGTCACCCGGCGCGCTCGACACCTCGTACAGCCGGCCATCCACCGCCCGCAACCACGTCTGCTGGATCTTGCCGTCCTGCACATCCAGCGTGCCGCCCGACACGTTGATCTGCGACCCCGCGCGCGTCACGACGTCGCCGCCGGTGAATTCAACGTTGCCGCCCTGCGCCATCCATTCGTTGACGGCATGGCCTTGCGTGCCTAGATACCCGCTTACTTCCAGCAGGCCGCCGGCCGTGTACCAGCGGTCGGTGGCGTAGCCGTTGGTGCCGGCCGGCACCAGGACGAGGTCGCGCGCATCCACCCAGATGTCGTTGCTGTTCAGCTTGCCGCTGTCGCGGTTGATCGGCGCATCGCGCTGCTCGTTGCCCTGCACGTTGATCTTGACGCTGTTGTTTTCCATCGCCACGGGCACGCCGACGGCGCCGGCCACGTCCAGGATGGCGCCCTCGCGCACCAAGCTGCGCTTGGCGGCCTGCACGGCGATCTGGCCGCCCGTGGCCAGCGTGATGGAACCGGATGCGAAGTCCACCGTGCCAGCGCTTGAGATTTCCACGCGCGACAGTTCGCGGCGGTCGGCGCCCGCCGCCACAATCGGGGAATTGGCAGCGGTCGTGGCCGCAGGCGCGCGCAAGCCGTCGCGCTGGCTGTCCAGCGCCAGTGCGCCGCTGCGGTCCAACAGAATGGCCGTGGTGCTGCCTTCGGCCAAGGTGATCTTGCCGTCGTCGCCCAAGGCGTTCAGGTGCACCGTGCCGCGCGTGTCGACAGACGTGCTGGACAGCACCACGCCGCCTTGCACCACATCGCCGCCCGTCAACGTTACGTCGCCCATTGCGGCCTGCATCAGACCCGTGTTCACCACGCGGCCAGGCGTGCCGCCGGGGGTGACTTCGTTGCCCTTGGTCGTGGACGCAAGATTGCCCGACGTGCCTTGGCCGCGCTTGATCACAAAGCTGTCGCCCGCGGCCATCAGCGTCTGGCCGGACGGGGTGTTGATGGCGCCCGCGTTCGCGGCTTCCTTGCCCAGCAGCAGCACATACCCGCCGCCCGCGGTCGACGAGGCCGGGGCCGCCGTCTGGATCAACGCGCCCGCTTGCACATCGATGTTGCCGCGCGCATCCAGGAAGGTGGGCTGCGTGCCGTTGTCGGCGTACAGGCCCTTCTCGCGAAACTGCGCGTCGGTAATCGTGGCGGCTGCGGCCACCAGGTTGCGCGCGTTCACCTGGCTGGTGCCGGTGAAGATCACGCCGTTCTGGTTCACCACCATCACGGTGCCATCAGCCTTGATCGCGCCCTGAATCTGGCTCGGCTTGGCCGCCGCGCCCACCACCCGGTTCAGCACCGCATCGTCAGTGCCCTGCTTGAATTGCAGCGTTGTGTTGCGGCCGACGTTAAAGGTGTCCCAGTTCAGAATCGCGCGCGACTGCGTCTGTTCAATGGTGACGATCTGGCGTCCGTTTTCCACGCTGGGGGTCGCGGCCTTCGCGCCTTCCCATTTGGCCAGCTCGCCCTTGGCCACCGACAAGCCGCCTTCGACAAGACCATCGGGGGCGTCGCCGCCATTGTTGGCGGCGGCGGCTGCACGTGCCGCCGCCTGCGCCGCCTGCTGCGCCGCGACGGCCGCCGCCGTGCGGTTCAGGTTGTCTAGCGAGCGCTGCAATTGCTGACGCGACTGCGCCTGCTGGCGTGCGCTGTTGCCAATGCCGGCCAGGCTGCCATCAGGCATGCGGCCCGTGCGCTGCGCGGTGGATTGCACCGCATTCTTGTCGGAGAACCAGCCCGGGCTGAAGGCGCGCTGCTGCGCCTGCGCGGCCCCGCTGGCGCTGCCCGCAATCAGCAGTGCGGTCACAGCCTGGGATAGCGGCGTCGGACGCCAGTTCGGGCGCGCCCGCGCCGGTGCGGTCCCCGTGTTTCGCTTGCTGCCCATTCCCGACATCCGTGCCTGCATGATCGCCATCCCTTGTTCCAATCGCGCGTGTTCGTCACCTAGAACAAGACAGACGGATGGAAAAATGCCGACCGGCACCCTGTCACAAATAATTCATCAAGGGGCCGTCTTTGTGGCGCGCTTATGACAGCAACACGACGCCTGCGGGCAGATGTGTCACACGCGCGCCATACGCGTCGCGGATCAAGCGTTCGGCGTCGGCCACCTGCGCCAGCGAAAAACGCGCCTGCACCAGACGCTTGCCCAGCTGCTCGTTCATCAGCACCAAACGCCCGCGCCGATAGCGGTTCAGCTCGTCCACCACTTGCGCCAAGGGCTGCTGGTTGAATACCAGCCAGCCTTGCCGCCACGCGGTCACGACATCGGGGTCCACCTGCACGGGCGGCATCACCCGCGCATCGTCGTAGCGCAGTTCGCGGTTAGCCACGACATCGAACACGCCCTGCGCATGCACCAGCCGCAACGCGCCCGACAGGCAGCACAGCCGCGCTTCGCCATCGATGTAGCGCAAGTTGAAGGTCGCGTCGCGCGCGGTGATGCGGCCCTTGCCAGCCACCACCACGGCGGGCGTGGAGCCGCTGCGGATTTCCGCTTCGCCATCAGCCAGCTCGATGACCGCGCCATGCGCATCGCTGCCCACATTGATGCGCGTCAGCGTGTTCATGTCCACGTCCAGCGCATTGCCCAGCGACACGCGCCGCTGTTCGCCCGCGGCCGTGCGATAGTCGGCGCCCAAGGTGTCCACGCCGGGCCACAGGCCCAAGGGCGGCTTGAATGCCAGATAGGTAGCTGATGCCGCCAGCGCGCCCCCCAGAAAGGCGCGCCGGCCCGTCACGACGGGTTTGCGCTTGCGCTCCGCCACCACGTTTTGAATCGCCGGCCCCACGTTTTGCCACAGCTGCTTCTGCTCGGCAAAGGCGGCCTGATGCCGGGCATCCGCGCCCAGCCAACTGCGAAACGCTTGCGCATCGTCCTCAGTGGCGCGGCCCGACGTCAACGCCAGCAGCCACGCCCGCGCCTCGCGCGACGCCGCGTCTTCGTGCTTGTTTCTTCCGGGCATGCTCATCGTCAACGCCATGGTTCTTCGTCCTGGTGCAACTCCCGCGCGCAATGTTCCAGCGCACGCTTTAGTTCTTTTGAGACGATGCGTTCCGACACGCCATAGCGGCGCGCAATCTCCGCGTGCGGCAACTCCTGCACCCGCGCGGCCAGCACCATCTGCTGCGTGCGTTCGGGCAATTTGCGCAGCGCGCGCCCGAAGGCGTCGATCTGATTGCGGCCCTGCGCAATACGCGCAGGGTCTGCGGCCTCGTCCGTGAGGTGGATCAGTTCACTGATCTCTACCCCCGTCAGCAAACGGGAATCCCGCCGCCGCTGGTCTTCCGCGATGTTCAACGCCACCCGGAAAAGATAGGCCGCGGGCTGTTGAATCGACGCGCTGGCGGGCAGATCATTGACCTTCAAGAACGCCTCCTGCATCGCATCGTGCGCCAGGTCTTCCGACCCTAGCCTGCGCTTGAGCTGATTACGAAAGTCGTTGTAGCGCTCAAGAAACAAGGAACGCAACGACGTGTCGGCCGGCTTATCCCGCATGGACGCCTCCCGGCATATCGGCGCATTCCGCCGCACTGCGCGGCGTCAGCAACACCGTCAACGGTTGCGGCAAGGTGGCAGGCAACGGGCCGATCACCACGCCGCGCAAGGCCGCTTCCAGCCGGTCATCCAGGCCAGCCTGTCCGGTAGAGGCCACCCAGCCCACGCGCGTCACGCGCCATGCCTTGTCAAACCACAGCTGCACCAGCGCACGATAATTGCCCGGCTGCGTGGCCGCCGCGGCGCACAGTGCGCGCTTCAATGCGCCCTGCACGACGGCGGCGTAAGGCGTATCGCGCAGGCGCTTGCCCGAACGCGCGGTGGCCGCGGCCGACTCATCTGGTTTCGCCACCAGCGTGAACGAGCGCTCGCTGGCGTAACGGATGGCCAAGGGCGAATCGGCCAGCAGCTTGCGCAGGGCGTCGCCCGGCGTATAGCGGCCAACAACTGCCGGGGCCTGCCGGCCCGCCGTCAAGGTGCTGTCGACCAGCACCGTCAGGCCGCTGGCCAGACTGTATTCGACCAGCGCCTGCGCCAACGGCTGCGCCGCAATCGCGAACTCAATGGGCTTGGCAGGCGGCGCGGCCCCGCCTGACGGCGCCAGCGCCAGCAGGGCCAAGGCCAGACAAGCGCGCAGCGCCACGCCACGCCCCTTGAAGGCGCCGCTCATGAACGTGACCGCAAGGGGGAAGTGCCTGACATGGCCGCCACACAGGACGCCTGGGCGCCCGCCCTAACAAAAGCCGCCATGCTAGAGGCGCTGAATGACGCATTCGTGACACGACGCGCCCCCCGCACGCGCCGCCGCCACGCAACGGTCACCTGCGCGCCCGTGGCCGTCCCTATACTTTGCGGATTGCACCGGCTGCAACAGGCCGGGTTTGTTCAAGGAGCGCGCATGCGCACAGTGTCACGGGTGATTGGCTTTGTTGTGTTGACGCTGGCCGGGCCGCCGTCGTTCGCGGCCGACACGCAACCCGCCGCCGCAGCCGGCGCACGCGGTGCCCCCGCGCCCGCCGCAGCAGGCGGCGCCTGCATCGAGACCGAGGTCAACGGCTATCGCGCGCTGTCCTATGACTGTCTAAACCAGAAGATGGCGCCTGCTGCGCCGGTGAGGCCCGCTCCGAGTTTGGAGTCTGAAGCCGTCACGCAGCGCCCGCCCAATCAGATGGGCCTGCCCACGCCGGCCACCATTGGCAACCGCATGGGCAATACGTTCGGCACGTCGGCGTATCCGCAACGGCCACAGCCGTAACGGGCATGCGCGTGGATGCGCGTCAGGCCAGGCGCGTAATGAAGTAGATCTTCTTCACGAATTGGTCCACTTCCCAGCGGCCCGTGTAGCCCTCGGGCATGACGAAGGCCTCGCCCACGGTCAGTTCATGCACGGTGCCGTCCGGGTCGACCAGCCGGGCCGAACCTTCGATGATGGTGCCAAATTCGATGTAGCCGGTGGTGTTTGCCTGGAAGACGCCCGCCGTGCTTTCCCACACGCCGGCTTCCGCCTTGCCCGCATTGCCTTCAAAGGCCGTCACCGTCAGAAAAGCAGCGTCGCCCGAAATCGGGCGGCGGGGCTTGCCCGGCACCGGGTTCATCAGCGGGCCGGTATCGATGCGGACCAGCCGCGATTGATCATGTTTCATGAGATCCCTGTGTGTCGTTATCGGTTTATGCGGTGCCGGCGTCCCGGCGAATCAATGCGCCGCCACCACCAGCACCTCGGCCAGGGCGCGGCTGACAGTGCGCATGCGATGCGGCAGTTCGGAATCGAAGTAGACGGAATCGCCCGTGTCCAGGCGGAACTGGCGTTCGCCCACTTGCACTTCTATCGACCCTTTGATCACCAGCAGGAACTCTTCGCCGGGATGCGGAAACACCGCGGCGGCGTCTGGAAAGTCGCGCGGCGGATGCACCACAAAGGGCTCCATCGCCTTGACCTTGCGGCGCCCGGCCAGCGATTCGTACCGGTATTCCGCGCCCAAGCCGCCCCGTTGCAGGGCTTCGCGGTCGGCCACGCGCACCACGCTGACCACTTCGTCTTGCGCGGCGTCGTCCGCCCCCACCAGTTGAGACACGCCCACGCCATAGGCTTCTGCCAGCCTCAGCACGGTGGAGATCGACGGCTCGCTCAAGCCCCGCTCAAGTTTGGAGAGGTAGCTTTTGGTCAGGCCCGTACGTTGCGCCAGCTGTTCCAAAGACAGGGATTGCTGGCGGCGCAGGGTGCGAAGGCGGTGCGGCAGGTCGATCATTGGGGCAAGGGTCGAAAAGACGACCGGTAAGCATGCCCGAAACCGGCCCGGCCGTCGAGCGGGCAGCATCTTCCTGCCCCGCTGCGCTCCGCTCGCCCCTGCCTGCCGCCCCCGCCACAAAACGCCCGCAGACGCCAGCAGCCCCGGTTACGCCAATACGTCCGGATGCGCCCGCAGCGCCCGACGCGCGTAGTACGAAAACCCCACCTGCGAGCGCTTGGGCGTCAGAATCCAGTCGTGCGCCTCGCGGCCCAGCGCCGGCGGAATCGGCTGAATCTTGCCCGCCGACATCGCCAACAACTGCATGCGCGCCGCGCGTTCGAATTGCAGCGCCAGCACGCAGGCCTCTTCAACCGAGCCTGCCGCAATCAGCATGCCGTGGTGCGACAACAAGATGGCGCGCTTGCTGCCCAGCGCCGCCGAGATGATCTCGCCTTCTTCGTTGCCCACTGGCACGCCCGGCCAGTCCTTCAAGAAGGCCACGTCGTCATACAGCGTGCAATTATCCATGTGCGAGACTTCAAGCGGCACCTCCAGCATCGACAGCGACGCCACATGCAGCGGGTGCGTGTGAATGATGCAGTTCACGTCCGGACGCGCGCGGTAAATCCACGAATGAAAACGGTTGGCCGGGTTGGGCATGCCCCCGCCTTCCTGCACACGCAGGTCTTCGTCCACCACCAGCAGATTGCTGGCCGTGATCTCGTCAAAACCCAGCCCCAGCCGCTGTGTGTAGTAGCGGCCCGGCTCCGTCGTGCGCGCGGTGATCTGCCCGGCCAGACCAGAGTCGTGACCGCCATCGAACAAGATCCGGCACGTCAGCGCCAGGCGCTCGCGCAGGCTCCATTGCGGCGTCTCGAACTGACGCTGCATTTCGGCTTGCGCCCGCGCGATCAGCTCGTCTTTTCCCAGGTGCATCGTATCGTTCATCATGTCTCCGTCAGGCCGTTTCCATCAACGGCGTAAATCCCGGCAAGGCGCGCATGCGCGCCAGCCAGGCAGTGATATTCGCGAAGGCGGACAGGTCGTAACCGCCCTCCGCCGCCATGCTGGTGTAGGGGTACAAAGCCACGTCAGCAATCGTCGGCGCCCTGCCCACCAAATAATGGCGGCCCGCCAGATGCGCATCCATCCACGCCGCGGCCTTCATCCCAATCGCACGCCACGCCACCATCGCCGGATCGTCCACGCGCGCCGTCTGGCGCAAATGAATCAACAAGCGCGGCTGCGCAAACGCGTGCATGTGCTGCGTCTGCTCGAAGCTCAGCCAACTGCACACCTGCGCGCGCGCCAAGCGATCGTCCGGCAGCCACGGCGTGCCTTCAGCCAGATACCAAAGAATCGCTTGCGACTCGGCCAGCCACTCGCCTTCAGGCGTCAACAATGCCGGCACCTGCCGCCACGGGTTGATCCGCGCAAACGCGTCGGTCTCAAGATCGCCCGTCACGATATCAAAGGTGCGCCGCGTTACCGGCAAGCCCATCAGCCCGCAGGCGAGCCTTATTTTCCATGCATTACCCGACCGCAAGGTGTCGGCCAATTCCAGCGGTTTGCCCGCCAGCGGATGAGGAGTCAGTGCCATCGCGTCAGTCCATCTTGATGTTGGCGCGCTTCACGATCTCGGCCCACTTGGTTTTTTCGCCCGAGATGAAGCGCTGATATTCGTCGGGCGACCCCGTGTAAAGCTGCGTGCCTTGCGCCGCCAGACGTTCTTTCAATTCCGGTGACGCCAACGTCTTTTGCAACGCAGCGTTCAGCGCAGCCAACACGTCGGGCGGAGTGCCCGCCGGCGCAAAGAACGCGTTCCACGAGCTGATCTGCAAGCCTGCATCGCCCACTTCGGTGCTGGCCGGAACCGCAGGCGCGGACGGCAAACGCTTATCCGCCGCCACGGCCAACGCGCGCAGCTTGCCAGACGCCACATGCGGCATGATGACGGGGCTGGCGTCCATCACCACATCCACCTGCTCGCCAATTGCGGCGTTAACCGCTTCGCTGCCGCTCTTGAACGGCACATGCACGATGTCCAGCCCCGCCGTCAGCTTCAGCAATTCCAGCCCTAGATGCGGCGAACTGGCGTTGCCCGCTGACCCAAAGTTCAGCTTGGCCGGATTCTTCTTGGCATAGGCCACGAAATCACTGAACGACGCCGCCGGCAACCCGGCCCGCACGGCCAGCAAGTACGGCGACCCCGACACCATGCCCACCGGCGCAAACTTGTCCGCGTCATAGCTCAGCTTGCTGTAGATCAGCGGGTTCACAACCTGCGTGCCCACGGTGCCCATGAAGATCGTGTAGCCATCAGGCGCAGCCGTCGCCGCCACCTGCGCGGCAATCACGCCGCCCGCCCCGGGCCGGTTTTCAATCACGACGCCCTGCCCCAGCACATCGCCCATGCCCTTGCCCACCTGACGCGCCACGATATCCGTGATCCCACCTGCGCCAAATGGCACAACCAAACGGATAGTCCGCTCAGGGTAAGCCGCGTGCGCGCCGCCTGCGAACCCCACTATTCCCGCCGTCAACGCCAGCGCAGCTACCTTGCCAAAAACCGTCATGCCATTCCCCTTGATTGCGCCGTGTCGGCTCTAATGACACAAAGTGTCCTATAGGGGATTGAGTTTCCGCAAGGAGAATGTGATTGGGGGAATCCCTGAGGGGTGGCCCTGCCTGGCAAGCCGATGGCAAGACGCCTTGCCGGCGTCCGCCGCGCCGGCCTGGCCTTAATCGATGACGATGTTCTCCCGCTTGACGACTTGAGAAAGCTGATCGACCTCATGCCCGATGCGCGTGGACAATTCCTTCGGATTGCGCATGACGACGATACCCTGCGCACTGAGTGAGGTATTGGCGGCGGGCTGCTCCATCGCGCGCTTGGACTGCTCATACAAGGTGTCGACGATCTGTGCAGGCGTGCCTGCCGGGGCGAACAGGCCCAGCCAGAAAGTGACATCGATGTTCGGAAAGCCTGCCTCGGCCATCGTGGGGATATCCGGCATTTGGGAAATCCGTTGCTTCTGCGTGACTGCCAGGGCCTTCAACTTGCCGGCCGCCACTTGCGGTGCGCTGGCCAGCGTATCGAAAGACGTGTTCACCTCGCCCGACATGACCGCCATGCTTGCTTGCGAGGCCGACTTGTAAGGGACATGGGTTGCCTTGAACTGGGCGTCATTGCTCAGTTGCGCAAACGCCAGATGGGCCAGGTTGCCTTGGCCTCCCGACCCATAGGTGAGCTCGCCCGGATTCTTCCTGGCGTACGCAACCAGATCCTTGACCGACTCGATGGCGTGCTTCTTGGCCCATTCGGGGTTGACGTTCAGAATGAACGGCGCGTCCAGTACCAGGGCGATGGGAGCGAAGTCCTTAGCCTTGTACTGGGAGTTTTTGTAGATCAAGGGATTGACGGTGATGCTGCTGCTGTTGGTGGCCAGCAGCGTGTAGCCATCCGGGGCCGAACGGGCCACCTCGGCCGCCCCGATCGATCCATTGGCGCCGCCCTTGTTCTCCACAATGACGGGCTGCTTGAGCGTCTTGGACAAAGAATCCGACAGCAGGCGAGCCATCGTGTCGGTGATCGAACCGGCCGGAAACGGCACGATGATCTTGAGGGCTTTAGTGGGCCATGCCTTGTCCTGCGCGAACGCGGCAGGTGACCCCAACCCCAATGCCGAAGCCACGGCGAGGTGCGCGGAAGTGATGAGGAAGTTACGGCGGGAATCGGATGTAGTCATTGTTTGTCTCCACGAAGGTTAGATCTTGTGCATTGCATCGTGCTTACGCGGCTTGTCAGGCCGCCTTCCTGGTTGCGGTGTTTCCTATGATTCCGTCTCGTTCCAGTGTCTGTTGCTGCTCCGCGCTCATGCCCAGTACGCGCGAAAACACATCGCCATTGTGCTGCCCGAGCGTAGGCGCCGGACGCACCGCCGCGACCATAGCGGCCGGCTCCCTGAACCAGGGCGTGGTCGCCAGAAACTCGCCGATATAAGGGCGGGAAGTCGCCTTGAAAAACTCACGGCCCCTGAGATGCGGGTCATCAAGCACCGTCCAGACCGGCTTGACTTCGCCTGCGCTGATGCCGGCCTGCTGCAGTTCGGCCATTGCGCTTTGCGCGGAGCGCGCGCGGGCCCATGCGTTGATCCTGCGGTCTATCTCTTCCTGCCGGGCCCGTCGGCCTGCCGCCTTCTCCAGAGCAGGGTCCAGGGCAAGGTCAGCCGCCTGCATGACCGCCAGCAATGCCTGCCATTGCGCATCGCTCGTGATGCTCACCACCACCCAGGCGTCATCGCCCGCGCACGGGTAAATCCCCTGCGGGGCATGGAGAGGATGCGCATTGCCGCTGCGGGGCGTAGTAGTGCCGTGCACGGACTGCTCAATGAGGAACGGCGCTGTCATGGGCAGCATGCATTCCACCTGAGACAGGTTGACGTGGCGCCCCTTGCCCGAGCGTTGCTGCACGAACAGCGCCAACAACGCCGCCGCCCCCCCGTTGAAGCCACCCACCGGATCACCATAAGCGTAGGAGGTCAGCGCCGGCGGGTCCTGCGCGAAACCGGTGTGTTGCGGCAGGCCGCTAGCCTGCTCCAATGTGCCGCCATAGGCCCTGATCGTGCTCCAGTCATTGCCCGACCCGAATGCCGGCATGGATACCATGACCAACCGCGGATTGACCTGGGACAGCACGGCATAGTCCAGCCCGAGTTTGGGCAACACCTCGGTCGAGTAGTTCTCGATGACGATATCGGCCTTGGCCACCAGATCGAACAGAACCGCACGTCCTTCAGCACGGGTCAGATCAAGCGTAATGCCCAACTTGTTGCGGTTCATCAGCGCAAAGTTCGAGTTCTTTTCGTACAGCTTTTCCTGATAGAACTCATCGGTGTAATGCGTGCCCCGCCACCAGTCCGGATAGCGCGTGCTTTCAACCTTGATGACTTCCGCGCCAAAGTCCGCCAGCGTCCTTGCCGCCATTGGCCCGGCCCACCCCATCGTCAGATCCACCACCCGGATTTTTCGTAAGGGCAACGCGTCTGGCGCAGCCCTGGCCATGCCGGCGGCCGGCGTCAGACTCTCCCCTTCACGGTAGCGGGGGCCGTCAGCGTCCAGGAGCGCTGCCTTACCGCCCGGCAAGGGCCCCGCATCGCCCATGGGCAGCGGAACGACCGGCCCCTCGAATTCGGCCGCCTCCACCTTGACGGGAACAAAAGCGCCGCGTTCGCGATGCACGCCTTGTTGAAGCAGTTCTGCCATGGTCGGCACGATGACAGCGGGGAATTTCTCCTTTCGCAGCACATCGAACCATTCCTCGGCTGTCATGGCGCGCAGACTGGGAATCAGGAACGCATCGATTTCGTCCGCATGGACCATACGGGTCGGCCCGCTCGCAAAACGCGGCTCCTCAGCCAGGTCCGGGTGGCCGATGGCAGCGCACAGCGCTGCCCACTGCGGGCCGGTATGGGCGAACAGCCCAATCCAGCCCTGCTTTGTCTCGTAGATGCCGGCAGGATGCGTCGTGCAGAACCGGTTGACACCCAGCCGAGCCAAGGGATGCCGGCCATCCTGCACCATGCCGGCTTCCATCTCCACCAGCGAAAACGCAATCTCATGGATGCTCAGCAGATAACGCCGGCTGCCGTCGGATCGTCCCAGCAACGCGGCGGTTGCGCTCGAGAATGCTGCGACACCGGCGGCAATGGCGGTCTGAATGTCGTGCGGCAGATGGGGGGGGCCTTGCGCCGCGCCACTGCAATACACCGCGCCGGACAGGGCGCGGCACACGGCCTCGGTTCCCGAGAAACCACTGTAGGGCCCGGACTCGCCGAACCAGGTCAGACATACTTCGATCGGCGCAATGCCCTGGCCGTCATTCCCATCGCCCGCGTACGCGGGGCGCTTCAGAACCTCCAAGCCTTCGTCCAGGGCCCGGGCGTCGAGAATCACATCGCATGTCCGCGCGAGCCCAGACAGCCACGTGGTATCCGCGCCTGTCTTTCTAGGATGAACTACGCTGCGCTTGTTGGTATTGAGCCAGGCATACAAGGCACTTTCGGGTTCGCCATCGGCCTTATTCAAAAGGGGCGGCAGGCGGCGCAGCGTGTCGCCGCCGGGGTCCTCCAGCTTGATGACCTCAGCGCCAAAATCCGCAAAAAGCTTGCCGGCATAAGCCACTGCCGCTCCGCAGCCGATTTCCAGCACGCGCAACCCGGAGAAGGCGAGCCGGCTTTCAGATGTTTGCATCGTCGCAACCTGTTCCAAGAGACTTCGCCTCGATTACCAGGTATCGACAAAGGCGCGGCGGGCCCGGCCGGCGCGCACAGATGCCGACGCGATGCCTTGGCGTATCCACGTGCGTGTCTGCGCGGGATCGATGACGGCGTCGATCTCCGTCGTGGACGCGACATTGATGGCGTGCCCGCGCTCGTAGGCGCGCGCCACCAACTGGTCGTAAAGCGCCTGGCGCTCCGGCCCCTCGGGGACGTTCTCGAGTTCCTTCTTGAAGCCCAGCCGGATGGACCCTTCCAGGCCCATGGGGCCGAATTCGCCCGTTGGCCACGACACCGCGCAACTGGCCGAGCGAAAGCCCCCGCCGGCCATGGCCATGGCACCCAGACCGTAGCCCTTGCGCAAGGCAATTGCCAAGATGGCGACCCGCAGCTTGGCCGCGACCACGAACATGCGCGACACATGCCGGACTTGCGCCTTGGCCTCTTGCTCCGGCCCGACCATGAATCCCGGCGTATCGATCAACGAAATGATGGGCAGACCGTGGACATCGCAAAGATTCATGAAGCGTGCCGCCTTGTCGGCTGCATCGGCATCGATGGCGCCTCCGAGGTGATGCGGATTGTTGGCGATGATGCCTACAGGCTGCCCTTCCACGCGAGCCAGGGCGGTGTGCATACCCTGGCCGAACCCCGAGCGCAGCATCAATACACTGCCTACGTCGGCAATGCCTTCGATGACCTTGCGGCTGTCGTAGACACGCAAGCGATTTTCCGGCACCACATGACGGAGGTGGCGCGGGTCGGGCGCCACCCAGTCCTTGGTGCGGCCCTGGAACATGGACAGATAGTGCTTCGCCGCCACGACGGCCTGCGCCTCGTTGTCGACCAGGATGTCGATGACGCCATTGGCGAACTGCACCGGCGCCGGGCCCACATCCTCTGGCCGGAAGATGCCCAGTCCTCCGCCTTCGATCATCGCCGGGCCGGCCATGCCGATGTTGGCGCTCTTGTCCGCGATGATGACATCGCAGACCCCCAGAAAAGCGGCGTTGCCCGCGAAACAGCGTCCGGAAACTATGCCGAGCAAAGGCACTTCGCCACTGAGTTCGGCCAGCGCGGCGAACGACGGCTGATACAGCCCGGATACGAATGGAAAATCGACATCGCCCGGCCGGCCGCCTCCGCCTTCGGCGAACAACACCATCGGCATTTCGTCGCGGCGGGCACGTTCCACCAGCCTGTCGGTCTTGATGTGGTTGCGTTTGCCCTGCGTGCCCGCCAGCACCGTCGCGTCATAGGCCATCACGGCGGTCAGCGACCCGTCGTAGCCGAATGTGTCGCCGTTGATGTTGCCAATGCCGGTGACAATGCCGTCCGCTGGCGTGTTGGCGATCAGGTCTTCTTTGCTGCGGCGGCTTGCCTGCGCGGCAATGACCAGTGCGCCAAACTCCACGAACGAGCCTTCATCGCACAGATCGTCCACGTTCTCCCGTGCGGTGCGCTGCCCTCGCGAACGGCGCTTTGCCACGGCCTGCGGGCGCGCGTCATCATAAAGCGACGCATGGCGGTCGAGCACGGCTTGCAGATCAGGGCGCACGGCATCCAGATCGATCGCGTCTGTCACGACCTCGGTGTCGACACCACTCGATTCCTGTTCCAGCAAGACCAGGATCTCGCCTTCGAGCACATTGCCGCCACTGGCGGCCGGCACCTCGACGACCCTGCCATTGAAATCGGCGACGACGGTGTACTCCATTTTCATCGCTTCGATCACGGCGATGGGTTGGCCCTTGAGGACGAGAGCACCAGCGCTCACGGACACCTCGACCAGGCGGCCGCTCAACGGCGCGCGCGATGCCGATAGCCCTTCTGGCACCGCGGCCTGCGCTGCCTGCGGCAGGTTGGCCACCGAAGCGCTGCGCCCCCCCGAATCGCCGATCAGGCTGTCCTTGGCCTGCTGCGCTTGCGCGTACTGCTCGGCCGCTGCAAGCAGTTCCCCGAGGATGGACTCGATGTAGCGCGTATGGTTGCGCTGCGACAGGAAGTCTTCCCGGGCCACGAGCGCCTGCAAAAGATGGATATTCGTCGCGACACCGGCAATCCGGAACTCGGCCAGGCAGCGGCGCAAACGCCGCACCACTCCCGAGAAATCGTCACTGCCGCTGAACACGATCAGCTTGGCCAGCAGCGTGTCGAACGCCGGGGCGGGCGAGTACCCGCTGTAGGCATGGGTGTCGACGCGCACTTCGGGGCCGGCGGGCGGCTCGAAACGCTCCAGCCTGCCGTGTGCCGGGCGCGCCATGCCCGTGGCATCGGTCGATTCCGCATTGATGCGGACCTGAATGGCATAACCGTTCAGCCCCGGCGGGTTGGCCGGGTCCACGCCCAGTTCGGCCAGGCGCTTTCCCTGCGCGACCCCGATCTGCAAGGCCACCAGATCCACGCCCGTGACCTGCTCGGTAATCGTATGTTCAACCTGTAGCCGGGGATTGGCTTCGATGAATACAAAGTCCGTCTGCACCCCCTGCTCGTTTTCTTCGACCAGGAATTCAAAGGTTCCCAGGCTGCGGTACTCCACCCTAGCCGCCATTTTCTTTGCCGCGGCAAGAATGGCGGCGCGCAGCGTGGCGCTCAGCACCGGGCTGGGCGCGATCTCAATCACTTTCTGAAAGCGGCGCTGCAGCGTGCAATCCCGATCGCCAAGCGCGACCACCGATGCACCATCGCCGACGATCTGCACTTCGATATGACGTGCGCGATTGACCAGACGCTCCGCATACAGCGCATCCACGCCAAAGGCCGACATGGCTTCCGACCGGCAGCGGGCATAGAGCTCGGCGATATCGGCTTTGGACTTGACGACGCGCATCCCGCGTCCGCCGCCTCCGCCGACCGCCTTGATGACGATCCCGACCCCGCCCTGCTCGTCGAAGAACTGTTCGACGTCCGCAAGTGTTGCACCGCCCGGCGTGGCGGGCATGACCGGCACGCCGCATTCGCGGGCCAGTTGCAAAGCGCGGCCTTTGTCTCCGAACAGAGCGAGGTGATCGGCGTTCGGGCCGATGAACGTGATTCCGGCCGCATCGCAAGCCAGGGCGAAATCCGCCCTTTCACTCAAGAAGCCATATCCCGGATGGATGGCATCGCAATGCTCGGCCGTGGCTGCAGCAATGATGGCGTCGATATCGATATAAGCCGCCGGACCGGAGCCAGTCAGCGCAACCGAGGTATCCGCGAGAATTCGATGCCTGGAGTTTGAATCGTCCTGGGAATACACCGCGACGCTTTCCAACCCAAGGTCGCGCACGGCGCGAATGGCTCGCACGGCGATTTCGCCACGATTGGCAATCAACACTCTCTTCATGGTGATCCTATGTCTCTGCTCTAACTCTTATGCTCAAGTCCTTAAGCTGCTGCCCGTAGCCATTGCATGTTCCTGCCAGACGAGGCGCGCCTGCGGGCAGGCGCCGAAAAGCACTAACATGGAAACGGATACGCGCAATCGCAGCCCAGCTTGATCCGGCGGTTGTCGTTAACTTGGTGAGGATGGTAGGAGTCGTGCGACAGCCGCACAATTCACATTTTTCTCTGACCCCTATAGCCGTTTGGCATGTGTCTCGATAAAAGCAGGCGGAAATGGAACTCAGGCAGTTAAGAACGGTTTTGGCGATCGCGGAAACCGGCAGCCTCACCAAGGCGGCGGAACTGCTGCACGTTGTGCAGCCCGCCCTGTCCCGACAGCTGAAACAGCTGGAAGACGAACTGGGCACTCCGCTTTTCGAGCGCAACCGGCTCGGGATGGTGCTGACCGTGCCAGGCCGCCGGTTTGTCGATCAGGTGCGGCTTTCCCTTAAGGGGCTCAATGAAGCCCGGGCCGACATCGGCGCCGCAAAATCGGATCTGCTTGGCACGGTGTCCATCGGCATGCTGCCCAGCCTGGCGGCCGCGCTTGCCGGCCCGCTCGTCATCGCGCTGCAGCAGCAGTATCCCAATCTGCGCGTGCGCATCGCCACCGGCTTCTCGGATTTCCTGCAAGAAGGCCTGGAGGGCGGCAAGCTTGATATCTGCCTCATGGGCGACTATCTGCAATCCGAACTTCTGCAGACCTCGCCCGCTTATTCAGAGCCCATATACGTCTTCGGCATGCCGGGGTCCGGATTGTCCGAGGACACCCCGATGACGCTCGAGGCCGTCTCCAGAATGCCCATGGTGGTTCCGGAAGCGCGCAGCTTGCGCAACGTGATAGATCGAGCCTGCACCATCCTCGGCGTCAACCTGAATCTGGTTGCCGAGTCGGACAGCACGACGGTCATTCTCGATCTGGTGTTACGCGGCGTCGGCTACACCATCCTGCCAGTCATCCCCATCATGACGATGCTGGCTGAGAAGCGCATCGAAGGCGCACCCATCATCAGCCCCACGCTGCAACGCACGGTGATCATCGGCACCGCCGTCCTGAACCGCAACCCCCGCCTCGTCAATGCCCTGCATGCCGAGCTGATCCGCGTGCTTGAGCCCTATATCAAACAGTTCGGCCACGTCGGCGTACGCTGGCTGGCTGACTGAATACCCCGTCTGCGCGCGAATCTGGCACGCACCGGGCCTCGGCCGAGCTATGCCCAATCGCTATGACCCTCGTCAAAATTAGTTAATTGTCCCGAGACGGATCGCCCCCCTAACATCATTCGAGCGTCGTGGCATCGCCAGCAGACAAGCCATACACCAACGGGTGTATGTCCCATCCGCCTGCCGGCCTGCCGCGGCCAAAGAATCTTGGGAGGCGAATGTGCAGAATTCCTCAAACAGCACACACACAGCGGGCGACGAGGCAGTCGGCCCGGAGCAGTACTTCCAGCGCATGCTCGAACAAGGGCAGTTCATGATTCAGCGCTGCGAAACAACCGGCCGCGCCGTTTTCTATCCTCGAGCCATCTCCCCTTATGGCGGCGGACGCTTGCGCTGGGAAGCCGCCAATGGCGACGGCACCATCTATTCGACCACCGTCGTGCGCCAACGCCCCGAACGGGGTGGGGACTATTGCGTCGTCCTGGTGGACCTTGAAGAAGGACCGCGCCTGATGAGCACCGTTGTCGATATGGAACCCCAGGCGGTGACGATCGGCATGCGAGTCCGTGCAGAAGTGCGCCGCCAGTCCTCTGGCGTGCCGCGCGTGGTGTTTGTGCGCGCGGACTGACCGCGCGACCCATGATAATTGGAATGAATTGATGGCTACTAGTACAAGAGGGGCCTCGGCGATTGTCGGGATCGGCACCACGCCTGGCTGGAACAGCCCCGGGTTCTCGGCGTTGGATCAACTCGGCATCGCCGTTCAGGCGGCTGCTGCCGATGCGGGCATCGGCGTGGACCAGATCGACGGCTTGTTCACGTCCACCCTGACGCATTTCATGCCCGCCCTGTCCGTGGCGGATTATCTCGGCATCCATCCGGCCTATATGGATGGCACCAACATCGGCGGCTCCTCATTTCTGGCTCACCTGTTGTCGGCCACGCTTGCCCTGCAAGCCGGGCTGTGCAAAGTGGCCTGCATTTGCTATGGGTCGAACCAACTATCGGCGGGCGGCAAGCTGACCACCCTGACCGAACCCGCACCCTGGGAGGCGATGTATTCGCCGCGCAACCCCATCAGTGGCTACGCCTTGGCTACCGCGCGCCACATGCACCAGTACGGAACCACGCGCAAGCAGTTGGCCAGCGTTGCGGTCGCCGCGCGCCAGTGGGCGCAGCTCAATCCTGCCGCGCACGAGCGCGGCCCCTTAAGCATCGCCGATGTCCTGGATTCCCGGCCCATATCCGATCCACTCACGCTGCGGGATTGCTGCCTGGTGACCGACGGCGGCGGAGCGATGATTCTTGTCGCCGCAGAGCGCGTGCCGGAATTTGCCAACACGCCGGCCTATGTTCTGGGTGTCGGTGAGGCAACCACGCATCGCCAGATTTCGAGCATGGAAGACCTCACGGTCACGGGTGCCGTGCACTCCGGCCAACGCGCCTTCGAGATGGCGCGCGTCGCGCCACAAGAGATCGACGTCCTGCAGCTCTATGACGCATTCACCATCAACCCGATTCTGTTTCTTGAGGACCTGGGTTATTGCGCCAAGGGCGAAGGTGGCGCGTTCGTGGCGTCAGGCGTGACCGCGCCCGGCGGCGCACTGCCGGTCAACACCAACGGCGGCGGCCTGTCCTGCAATCACCCGGGCATGTATGGCATTTTCGCGGCCATCGAGGCGGTGCATCAGATCCGCCGCTCCGCAGGCGCCAGACAGGTTGACGGCGTCGATCTGGCCCTGGCCCACGGCAATGGCGGCCAGTTGGCCAGCCAGGTCACCGCGATTCTCGGATCGCGCGCCACCCTGTAAACGCAGAAACCTGGGACACAATCATGAGCAGCACGACCAGCACGCCAGTCGTCACCTACCATCCCTTCGCGGCCGAAGGTCAATTGCACAAGATGCCGTTCGCGGCCAAGGCCAGGTCCGTCAGCCGCGCGGCGGTGATAGGCGCCGGCACGATGGGCGGCGGCATTGCGATGTGCTTCGCCAACGCCGGCATACCCGTGCTGCTGCTGGAGAAAGACGCCGAGCGCCTCAGTCAGGGCTTGGCGCGCATCGAAGAAAACTACGCCAACTCCGCTCGGCGCGGCCGAATCAGCGCAGGCGACGTCGCGCAGCGTCTCGCATGCATACAGGGCAGCACTCGCTTCGAGGATCTGGCCGACGTGGATCTGGTCATTGAAGCGGTGTTCGAGGAAATCGGGCTCAAGCACGAGATATTCAAGACGCTTGATCGGGTCTGCAAGCCCGGCGCCATCCTGGCCTCCAACACCTCTTACCTGGACATCGATACTATCGCGAGCGCCACCCGGCGGCCCCAGGACGTGGTCGGGATGCACTTTTTCAGTCCCGCCAACGTCATGCAGTTGCTGGAGAACGTGCGCGGCTCCGCCACCTCTGACGACGTGTGCGCCACCGTCATGGAAGTGGGCCGCCGCCTGGGCAAGGTCGCCGTGCTGGTGCGGTCCTGCGACGGATTCGTCGGCAACCGCATGTTGGCCAAGCGTACGCGCGAAAGCTATTTCCTGCTCCAGGAAGGCGCCTCGCCCTTTCAGATCGACCGTGTCCTGCGCGACTTCGGCCTCCCGATGGGGCCGTTCGCCATGGCGGATCTGGCCGGTTTGGACGTGGGCTGGCGCAATCGCCAGAGCCGCCTGCAGAACCTGACGCCGCGCGAGCGCGAATGCGACATGCTGGACCGCATGGTCGCCGCAGGCCGGCTGGGCCAGAAGACCCAGGGTGGCTTCTACGACTATGACAGTGACCGCAAGGCCACCCCGTCACCGGCTGCCGAAGCCCTGGTCGCCGCACACCGCGCCGCCTCCGGCCGACAAGCGCGGCAGATCTCCGACCAGGAAATTCTGGAGCGCTGCCTGTACTCCATGATCAACGAAGCCGCCTATATCCTCGAGGAGAATATCGTCGAACGCGCCTCCGACATCGACGTCGTCTGGCTCAAAGGTTACGGCTTTCCCGCCTATCGGGGCGGCCCGCTGTGCTACGCGGACCAGATCGGCCTGCCTGCCATCCTGGCTGGGCTGCGCGAGTACGAAGCCGAGCACGGTTCGCAATACTGGAAGCCGGCCAATCTCATCGTCAAGCTCGCTCAGGAGGGGCGAGGTTTTCACGATGGCTCTGCCTGAAGGCGCGCACACGCATTAAGAGAGAGCACGTCAACGGTGTCCCCAAGGGATGCAGGCACGGTCAATACCTGACCTGCGTGGGCAGCGGACCTGGCATATACAGAGGTTTTGATAACTACAACAAACCGGAGACAAGCGTGTCTGACAAGCAATTGCATCGCATCCCTTTGGGCCGCAATCTTGCCGCCATCATCATCTGCGGCAGCAGCGCCCTGCTCGCGCCTGGCGTCGCGGCTGCCGCCGATTGGCCCGACGGCAAACCCATCACCATCGTCATCCCGTTTTCGCCTGGCGGTTTCACGGATCTGGTTGCGCGCCGCTTCGCTCAGGACCTGGGCAATGAGTTGAAGACGACCATCGTGGTTCAGAACAAGCCCGGCGCCAGCGGCCAGATCGGCACTGCGCTCGTCGCGCGCGAGAAACCGGACGGCTACAACCTGCTCGTTACGGCCACGCAGCACGTGATCTATCCCGGCCTGCAGCCCAACCTGCCCTACGACCCGAAGAAGAGCTTCTCAAACGTGGCCATTCTGGCTTACGCGCCTAACGTCCTGCTGGTTCCCGCCAAATCTCCCATTTCCAACGCCAAGGAATTCACGGCCTACGCCAACAAACAACCTGGCGGTCTGGCTTTCGGCTCCAGCAGCGTGGGCGGCTCGGCACACATGTCCGGCGAACTCTACAAAATGGTCGCCGGCGCAAATCTGCGCCATATCCCCTACAAGGGCGCAGCTCCTGCTGCCACCGACCTGATAGGCGCGCAGATCCCGGCGGCATTCTTGGACGCCACATCGGCAGCCGCCTTCATCCGCTCGGGCGACGTCAAAGCCCTGGCTGTCACCTCAAAAGACCGCCTGCCCAGCTTGCCCGATGTCCCCACCGTGGCCGAATCTGGCTATCCGAGCTATGAATCGCAGGCCTGGATAGGCCTCTTCGGCCCCGCCGGCATGCCGACACGCATCGTGCAGAAACTGAACCAGATCGCCATCGACAGCGCCAACACCGAAGCCAACATCAAATGGCTTAACGACAACAATGCCACGCCGGCCAAGCTCTCGCCGGCACAGGTCACGGGCTTCGTCGACGCCGAGCTCGACAAATGGAAAACCGTTATCGACCAGGCGCACGTCACGGTCCAGTAGCACTGGTAAGGCGCTCGCAAACGGGCGCCGTAACCCCGAAGCGGCCCGGGGCCGGCCTAACTTCGCGTGGGAGAGCCGTCCATATCTTTATGTATGGGTTTTTTCCACTTTCATTTACCACCAAAACCATACAAGCAGAACAATTCAACAACTTGTATGGAGCTTGGCGGTAAAATCTGGCTTCCTATGGGGAGTACGGCGCTCGCTCTCCCCAATCCCCCGCTCTCAGCGTTGCCATTTTTTAAGCAGCCACGAGATGAAGCTGCTGAAGCAGCGTTTCGAGGAAATGATGAATTTTTGGGTCCCTGTAATCTTCGGTACGTTCAAGGTCCTCGTGTTGGGCACCGGCATGTTTCTCGCCATCAAGTCGCATTACGACGGAGAGAAAAAGGAAAAGAAGGAGAAGGAAAAGGAGATGAACGCACCGCAGTAGAGGCGTCGTTGGTAGAGGCGTCGTTGGTAGAGGCTTCGATGCTATCGATGCGGTGGCCGGCGTTCTGCTCAGTGCGGGCGGCACGGCCGTGGCGCAGTTGGGGCGAACGTTGTCAGGGTCTTACCCAATGCACGCATGATTGAGGTCCATTCAGATCAAAGAAAAGGACTTGCAAAACGATCCAGACGAGAATGCCCCTGGACGCGGAATTCGGATGTTTAAAAACGTTAGGAATCGGTTGCTCGTATTCCCTGGTATCACGACTGTCTTGATCGCCGCTATTCTAAAGCTGCTGTTGTGGGCTCTACCGCACCGCGTCCGGCTCGATCGGCATTCATGCGGGCGCGCAGTCGAAGGCCATGGTTCTGCTGTTCATGACGGATGACGCCTCGAATAACTTGCGCAACAGCAATGGCTGGACCGTCGGCGCCGACGCCACCGTGCTCTAGTCAATATCGGCGCAGACGAACGCATCGATACCAATACAGCGAACCAACCGACCGTTGGGTTCGTGATGAACAAATAGCGGCCTGATGGCCGGCATGTCGCTCTAGGGTACCAATATCTCGAATTACGAGCCCTGACTGCGCCGGTGGGATGCAAACCGCGGCAGCGTCAGTTCAAGGTGTGTCCAATACGCGGCATTTTTTCCTGTCGTAATGGGAACGTCGATATGACAGGGAAAATAAGGACAGTTCCATTACCGTATTGGACCCGTCATTTCTCCTCGACGGCCGCAATAACCGCAAGACTCCGGGTAGCGATACTGTTTGTACTGCTCTCTGTTTCCGCGGCCCCCGCACGGTCTTGCGACAGCATGCCCAACTGGGCGCGGTCCGCCTGCAACCGGCTTGACCAGATCTGGACCGAGGGCGGTAACGATCTCTACATAAGCGGATATACGTGGCACAACCGCGCCACGTACAGCAAAGAACAAATCAACGGCTTTAACGAATTGGCCTGGGGCGGCGGATACGGCCGCAGCATCTACGATGAAGACGGTGATTGGCAGGGCCTTTACGCCATGGCCTTTCTGGACTCACACAGCAAGGTCCAACCCGCCGCGGGCTACGGCTTCCTGAAGATCGGCCAGGTCAGCGAGAACTTCCGACTGGGTGCGGGCTATACCGTGTTCCTGACCGCGCGCCAAGACATCATGGGTTATGTGCCTTTCCCCGGCATCCTGCCACTGGTCAGCGCGAGCTACAGGGGCGCTATGCTCTATGCCACCTACATCCCAGGTTCAAGCGGCACGGGTAACGTCCTTTTCATATTCGGCCGCTGGCGCTTCTGAGGCCTCGGCCCCGCGCCGCGGAACGCCGGGCAGTGCGCATACACGACCGAGCGTCGCAACGACGTTGTCACCTCGCAGATTTTGTCCAATGCCGATGGCGAATCCGGCTCTGTTCGCTTTGCTGCTCGTTTTCACGGGTACCCCTTTCCAGTAAGCAGGAGGTACTTTGCAAAGAGAGATAAATGAATTTCAAGGGTTGATGGTTTTCGTGCGGTTCTATCCGAATGGCAGACTTCGATAGCGAGTGGTGTCAAACGATGATCACGTTACCTCCAAATCCAGCGGGCGCCGACGCAAGCGCGGAATGCCAGAGCAGTATCTCGGTCATCATCCCGTTCTTCAATGAGCTGGATGTCTTGCCCATCTGTCATTCCAAGCTGAAAGAAATACTAGGAAAGCTGGCCCTGCCGTACGAACTCGTGTACGTGGATGACGGAAGCACAGACGAAAGCGTCTTGTACCTGGCTGCGTTGATTCAGAAAGAGCCCGGAGTCCGCGTAGTGTGTTTAAGCAGAAACTTCGGCAAAGAGGCGGCGATGAGCGCCGGCCTTGCCTATGCGCGGGGCGAGGCGATGATCCTGCTGGATGCCGATTTGCAAGATCCTCCGGAACTCATCCCGGAGATGGTCAAGGCATGGCTGGAGGGATTCGATGTCGTTTCGATGCGAAGACGAAAACGCGAGGGCGAAGGGTTTGCCAAGCGATTGTCCGCCTACGCGTTCTATCGAGTCCTGAGCCGTTTGAGCCGCTCTCGAATTCCCGCAGACACTGGCGATTTCAGACTGATGAGTCGTCGAACCGTGGCGGCTCTGCTCCAAATGCCAGAGCGGTGCCGCTATATGAAAGGTCTCTATTCGTGGATCGGGTTCCCGACCAAAGTGATCGATTATGACCGAGCCCCCAGAGTCGCGGGCAAGACAAAATGGAAGTACCTGGCCTTGTTCGGTCTCGCCCTTGAGGGCATTACCTCCTTTTCAACCGCGCCGTTGAGATGGGCAACCGCCATCGGCGCGGTCGTGGCATTGGCAGGTGGCAGTTTCGGCCTCTGGATAATTTTCAAGACTATTGTGTTCGGCCATGATGTGCCGGGCTACCCGTCCCTGACGGCCATGATCACCCTTCTAAGCGGCATTCAACTTTTGACAATCGGTCTATTGGGCGAATACGTAGGCAAGGGGTACATGGAGACGAAGCAGCGTCCCATCTTTGTCGTGCGAGATGTTCTTGAGGCCGCCATCGAAATGGCGCCACACCAAGCCGAAATGCGAGCAAGAAATGCAGTTGACGGCTAAACGCTTTTTTTGGATGCTGGCGGGCGTCGTCATTGCGCGTCTACTTTCAATGGCTCTGATGCCACTGATTGATAATTCAGAACCACGATACGCCGAGATTGCCAGATTCATGGTCGAGTCTGGAGACTGGATAACTCCTTGGTACGAACCTGGCGTTCCGTTTTGGGGAAAACCACCTCTATCGTTCTGGGCCCAGGCGCTGGGGATACTTACCCTGGGAAACTCTGAATTCGCCGTTCGATTCCCCTCATTCCTTGCGATGGCGGCGCTTGCGGCCTTGCTCTATCGTGGGACAGCTATCCTGGCTGATCGAGAGACGGCACGATGGGCGACCCTCACACTTGCGACCATGTTCCTGCCGCTGACCGCAGCCGGCGCGGTGCTGACGGATGCGTTCTTTGCGCTGGGGGTCGCCTATGCTGTGTTGGCGTTCCTTGTTGCGCGGGAATCGCCTACACCGTTTTGGCGCTATGGCCTCTTTGTGGGCTTGGCGATTGGTGTGCTGTCCAAAGGACCATTGGCCATCGTCCTCGTCGGGATAGTGGTCGTGCCATGGCTTGCCATATACCGGGAGCGCATGGCGCATCTGACCGATCTGCCTTGGGTTAAAGGCACGTTGGTATTCCTGGCGCTGACCGTTCCCTGGTACATCTGCGCAGAGATAAAGACCCCAGGATTTCTTCGGTACTTTTTAATCGGCGAGCACTTTCTGCGATTCGTGGACGCAGGCTGGCAAGGCGATCTGTACGGTACGGCGCACCGCAGGCCGTTAGGCAGTATTTGGGGCGACTGGCTGCTTGCATCGTTTCCGTGGGGATGCGGCGGTATCCTGTTTGCCATTTGGGTAGGTACGCGATCATCTCGCAGGGCAAAGGCAGTCGAGATCAGCAGGTCGCCTGTCGCCGGATACCTGGCCCTGTGGGCCCTTGCCGCTCCGGTCTTCTTCTCATTTTCCGGAAATATACTTTGGACGTATGTGTTGCCAAGCTTGCCTGGTTTCGCAATGCTTTTCGCGATTCACGCCAAAGCTTTTCTCGCTGCCTGCGACTCAACACGCTTAGGCAGAGTGTTGATCGTCACAGGTGCGCTGGCGCCAATCGCGGCCATTAGTCTTGGGCTGATTTCGTTCGCCGTCCCGACTAAATTCAAGACCGAGAAGCAGTTGGTTGCAGCGGCCCGGTCTCAGATGAGCGAAGGACAACAGCTGTATTTTTTGGATAACCTGCCTTACTCCGCGCGCTTCTATTCCGAAGGTCGGGCAACGCTGATTGCTATCGGGGACCTGGAAGGGCTCGACTTTGCACAGGGAAAAATCGCTTTTATCGCCATTCCCCCGGATGAAGAGCCTTCAATTCAAGCAAGTGTCAGAGCGCGGTTGGCGCCGATCTATAAAAGTCGTCGCTATACGCTGTACAGGATCAATGGCTAGCGCGTCGCCGCAGACGAGCTACGGCCGCGATCTGCGGCATTGGCAGGCCCTGTCCCCACCCGTCGGCCAAGACCTGCACGTCACGCAAAGGATCGGACGCCTTGGCCCGCTCGTTGCGCAGGCGGCAGGTTTCAGGATCGGTGGCGAATAACCCGCGAGCAAAGCCCCGACCTTGCTCCGCCAGCTTTGCCGTTTTGGGGCTGCGGATCTTCGTGAACGCCCGAAAAGCCTCATCCAGGCTGCCGCTTGCGCCATCCAGGCATCGGACCAAATGCCACGCATCCTCCAACGCCTGGCAGGCCCCTTGCCCCGACGTCGGCAACGGCGCGTGTGCGGCATCCCCCACCAGCAGTACATTTGCCCGACTCCACGTATGCAGCGGCTCCAGGTCATGCACCGCAATCAGGCGGATGAGAAAATTCCCCCGTGAAAAATATGACCGGGCATCTCATGAAGCGTGACTCACCTATGAACCGCCTTGACGACCTCGGCTCGCGCATCTGCATTTTGGGCCCCAGCAACAGCGGCAAGTCCACGCTGGCCCAAGCCATTGCGCGCAAACGTGGACTGCCGGCCATCCACCTATCCGCGATGCGCTGACTCGTGCTCCAGGAAATGCTCCATGATCCCCAGCAATGCGAACTCCGCGCTCGCCTCGCGTATTCCGTTGCGATCCCCTGAGAACTGTCGAGTTGCGGTGTACACCATGGGACTGGCATCCGCCCGGCCTCGCTTGAACACCCAGGCGTAGCACTGCGTACCGCTGGGGATTCGGTCATCAACCGCGTCGGTGACGCCGGTGTTAGCCACTGCCACGTTGGCGTGGCTCTTGCGCGCCGCACCCAGCGCCATGTCCAGGGCCACGGCCTCGCTCGTCAGGTTATGGGAGGACAGCGTCGATTGCGACACACCCAGGCAACGGTGCTTGGCCTCAACGGAATAGACGACAAACGCGCAATCCAACAGCTGGCCGGCTCCGGGAACATCCGCTAACTTTGCCGCGATCAGCCCCGCCGTGCACGACTCCGCTGTGACCAACGTGAGCTTGTTTTCCAGCATGAATCTGGCGACTCGTTCAATGGCGTTCATTGGCGTGCTCCCGAGGGTTGCAACGCTTGCAGCAAGGCGTGTACCCAAGACGCTTGACGATCTTGAAGTCACGCCAATCCGTGATACTTCCTGCCGATTTCCATGGTGGCTTGGTAAAAGCCTTCTTTGCTGCCGCAGTCGTAGCGCGTGCCGTCGTACTCGTAGCCAAATACCGGTCGCGCTGCCATCAGGCTGGCGATGGCGTCAGTCAACTGAATCTCGCCGCCCACACCAGGCTGAGTGTTATGCAATGCCTGGAAAATGGACGGGTCCAACACATAGCGCCCTACCACCGCCATATCAGACGGGGCGTCGGCCGGATCAGGTTTTTCCACGATGCCGGACAGCCGCAAAACGTGCGCGGCCGCCTTCTGGCCTGACACGATGCCGTACTGCCGCGTGGCCGCCGCGGGCACGCGCTGGATCGCCAACACACTGCCCTGGAACTCTTTTGCCACTTTCATCATTTCGCCAATGACGGGGGAGTCCGCATCGATCAGGTCATCGGCCAGCAACACCACAAACGGTTCGTCGCCCACGATCGATTCGGCGCACAGCACGGCATGCCCCAGGCCCAACGCGGCGGGCTGTCGCGTGTATACGCATTTGACGTGGTCTGGGATTACGCTGCGCACGCTATCCAGCAACGCCACCTTGTTCTTCGACTCCAACTCCAATTCCAATTCGGGAACCCGATCGAAGTGGTCTTCGATCGCCCGCTTATTCCGGCCGGTCACGAAGACCAGTTCCGTAATCCCCGCCGCCACCGCCTCTTCGACCGCGTACTGAATCAGGGGCTTGTCGACGACGGGTAGCATTTCTTTGGGCATGGCTTTGGTGGCTGGCAGAAACCGCGTGCCCAACCCGGCCACCGGGAATACCGCTTTGCGTATGGGAAACATAAGTGCCTCTGTCTCGTGATCCGTCGCCCCTTGAACGATGGGGCGCACTGGCGGTTAGCAAATTACGTGCCCAACAGACGGAACCCCAGAAGTCAGTCGCCGCCGACACCGTCGCAACGTTATGTTGATCGAAGCTTCACAAACACAAGCTCGGGATCGTTGTCATCCAGATTTTCAATCCGGCCGCTTTCGATATAACCCAGGCGCCCGAGCAATTGGCGCATCGCGATGTTCGACGTATTGGTTGATGTGAACAATTTTCCTTGGCATTGCAATTCCAGCATCCGCATGATGGCAGTCGCTACCCCGCGGCGCCGTGCAGAAGCCTTCACGACGATCAGCGGGATGAAATCGTGCTCGAAAAAAGATTGGTTCAGTACGCCGTAACCCATTACCGCCGATGCATCCGCCGGCTCTACGGCGGCCCAGCATTGGCCAGCGGCCACCGCCTTGGTGATAAACGTTCTTCTGCCCCGTTCCTGCTTGGCAATTGGGTCCAGCTCAATGATCGAATCGATGTCTTCACGAGAGGCGGGTCGGACGTTCGTTGGGGAAAGCATGGTCGCGATCTATCAGGAGGGAAGAACGGTGAGTCTATCCCGTTACTTCATGAGCACCGTGGCCGCCTGGGCCCGCGCGGCCCGAAGGGTCAAACCGGCGCCGGTCACCAACCCCGCTGCACTCGCGATGAAGGTGCTTTGATAGCCGTTCGCGTCGAACAGTATCCCGCCCAGGGTTGAGCCCATCGCAATGGAAAACTGAATCACCGCCACCATCAGGCCGCCGCCGGCCTCGGCGTCGTGGGGTAGCGCGTGCGCGACCCAGCTCCACCAGCCCACGGGTGCAGCGGTCGCCATCAGCCCCCACAGGCCCAGCAGAACGGCCACGGGCGCGACCCAGCCGCCAAGCGGAATCAGCGCTGCGGCAATCACCGACATGAGGAGCGGAATGATGATCAGCGGACCATACAAACTTCGCTTGAGAATCGAGCCGATCACCGCCGTGCCGATGAAGCCCGCAACACCGATCACCAGCAGCAGGAGCGATAGCGTGGAGACGCTGACGTGTGTCACCGTTTCGAGGAAGGGGCGCAGATAGGTGAACAGCGTGAATTGGCCCATGAAGAAGGCGCCGCACGCCGCCATGCCGTAGGCCACATTGCGGCGCTTGAGCACGTTGAACACGTTGCCAGACCCCGCTGCGCGCGCCCCGGTCTTCATGGCGGGCAGTGCGATCCATTGCCAGGCGAAGGCGATCAGCGCCAAGGGGACCAAGGCGAAAAATGCGCCGCGCCATCCGATGATCGAACCCAGGTAGCTTCCCAATGGAGCGGCAATGACCGTCGCCAAGGCATTGCCGCCGTTGAAGATCGCCAGGGCTTTCGGCACTTGACTGGGGGGCACCAGGCGCATCGCCATGGCGGCCGACATGGACCAGAAGCCGCCGATCACCACGCCAAGGAGCGCGCGGCCGGCCATGTAGGTCAGGGTGTTCGGGGCGAACGCCACGGTGGCGCCGGAGACGCCCATCAGAACGGTCAGCGCCAGCAGCAGCGTCTTGCGATCCATCGTGCCGGCCAACGCGGAAATCGACAGGCTGGTCAACACCGCGAAGGCGCCCGAGATGGCGATGCCCTGGCCTACCCTGCCTTCGGTAATCTGCAGATCCGTGGCAATCGGAGACAGCAGGCTGACGGGCATGAACTCAGAGGCCACCAGCGCGAAAACGCACAGCGACATCGCGAAGACGCCGCTCCAGCAGGCGGGCCGGTCTTCCGATACGCGTTGCGCCCCCGCCGGGGCGTCAGCGAGGTGGGTGGTCATGCCGAAGCCAGGTGCTGCTTGAAGAATGCCGTCAGCTTGCCGAATGGAATTACGTCCGTCCGATCGTACAAATCGGTGTGGTTGGCGCCCGGGATGATCATGAGTTCCTTCGGCTGCGCCGCGGCCGCATAGGCGGTTTCGCTGAAGTAGCGCGAGTGGGCATTTTCGCCATGGATGAACAGGATCGGACGCGGGGAAATTTCCGGGATGTACGTCAGGATCGGCATGTTCATGAACGACAGCGGCGTGGTGATCGTCCAGGCGTTGCCCGAATTGACCGCACGCGGATGCCGCCCGCGCGGCGTCATGTAGTAGTCGTGATAGTCCACCAGGAACTGCGCGTCGCCTCCCTTGAGTTCGTTGTAGGGCGCTTGGTAGGCGGGCGCGCCTTTTTCTGCGTCCGCCCAACGTTGCTGGCTCAGCGCCTCCAGTGTTTGCGTGCGCTGTTCGCGTGTGACGCGATCGTCATAGCCCTTGGACATGACGCGCGTCATGTCGTACATGGTGCTGGCGACGACGGCCTTCACGCGCTTGTCCACGGCGGCGGCGTTCAGAGCCATGCCGCCCCACCCGCAAATGCCAATCACGCCTATCCTTTCGCGGTCAACAACGGGTTGCAGGCCAAGGCAATCCACAGCGGCGCTCACGTCTTCGGTATTGATGTCCGGCGAGGCAACATTACGGGGTTCACCGCCGCTCTCACCGGTGTAAGACGGATCGAAGGCCAGCGTGACAAAGCCCTGCTCGGCCATGGTTTGCGCGTAGAGCCCCGAAGACTGTTCCTTCACCGCACCGAACGGGCCGCAGACGACGATAGCGGCCTGCTTGCCGCGGACGTTCCGGGGTTGGTACAGGTCGCCCACCAGCGTGATGCCGTAGCGGTTCTTGAAGGTGACCTTCTTGTGCTCCACCTTGTCGCTCTTGGCGAAGGTCTTGTCCCATGTGTCGCCGGGCGTTACCCGCGGCTGGGCGGCGGCCGGTCCCGCAGCAATGGCCGCCACGCTCAGGGCCGCGATGCCGGTGCCGGTCATCTTCAGGATGTCGCGGCGGCTCACGTCCTTGCCGTCTTGCACCGCAGTTGCAGCGCGCGCTTCGTTTCTCTGGGCCATGGTGTTTCTCCTTGAATGCTGGGACGGGTGCGTCCATCGGTATGACGCAAATTTTCCCGCGCAGGGCACACCATGACTAGCTAATGAATGCTTAAAGGGCTTATAAGTTCCACTAATGAAAAGTCCGTGGGAAACTGACAGCATGGTCCGGCGAAATCTGAACGATCTCCTCTCATTTGTCACCGTGGCGCGGGAAGGCAGCTTCACGCGCGCAGCCGCGCTGCTGGGCGTCACGCAATCAGCGCTGAGCCAGGCAATCAGCGGCTTGGAGGCCAGGCTGGACATCCGCCTGCTGACGCGCACCACGCGCAGTGTGTCGCTGACCGCTGCCGGGGAACGGCTGTTGCAGGCCATCGGGCATCGCTTTGACGAAATCGAAGCAGAGCTGGATGAACTATCGGAACTTCGCGACAAGCCGGCCGGCACGGTACGCATCACCTGCGGCGACCATGTGCTCAAGACCACGCTGTTGCCGAAGGTTGCGCCGCTGCTGCACAAGTACCCGGACGTCAACGTTGAATTCGACGTCAATTACGGCTTCAGGGACATCGTGGCGGATCGATTCGACGCGGGGGTGCGCTTGGGAGACACCATCGACAAGGACATGATCGCGATGCCGATCGGCCCCAAATTGCGCATGGCCGCCGTCGCCGCGCCGGCCTATTTCGCCAAGCATGCGAAGCCGAAGAAACCGGAAGACCTGACGACGCACAGCTGCATCAACATGCGCTTTCCCACGCATGGCGGTCTTTACGTTTGGGAGTTCGCGCGCAAGGCGAAGCAGTTGAACGTCCGCGTTGAAGGACAAGTCACGCTCAACAGTACGCCGCACATCGTTCAGGCAGCGCTGGCGGGCCTGGGCATTGCCTATCTGCCCGAAGAAGAGTTCGCGCCCCACATCGAGAAGGGCCGCCTCATCCGGGTGCTGGAGGAATGGTGCCCCGCCTTTGACGGTTACTACCTCTATTACCCGAGCCGGCGGCAGCCGTCTCCTGCGTTTTCATTGGTGCTGGACGCGCTGCGTATGCCCCCGCAAGGAATCTGATGACGCAGGCTGACACCCGGTATCTCAGCGCGCCCCTTTATGGTCTTTTTGCCCCACATTCTTGTGGCGCCCCACCACCTCGGCCATTTCGGCCTTGCGTTGTTGCTGCGACGCTTCCTCCTTCGGATCGGAGGGCGTCTTTCTCTGTTTGTTCTGCGGCGTTTTTCCAGGTTGTTCCATGTTGATCTCCAGGGGTTGTGGATCAGGGATCGGTTGAGCCGCCCGTCACGGCGTACGGACCAGCAATACGGGAACAGGAGAGGTGCGCAGCACGGCTTCGGCGCTGCTGCCCAGCATTGCGCGCGTCACGCCACGCCGACCGTGTGTGCCCATCACGATCAGGTCGGCTGGCCAGTCCCGGGCGGCCATCACAATTCGCTCTTCCACCGGCAAGCCCAGATCATCGTAAAGCACCGTTTCCACCGGCAGTTCTGCCGCGGTGGCGCGCGTGCGCGCTTGGTCCAGAATCTTCACGCCTTCCTGCTTCAGATTCTCGATCAGCTCGCCCGTGTAGTAGCCCGCGTAGGGGTTGGTGGCAATAAAGAGCGACAGGTCATCCAGCACATGGATGATGCGCAGCGTCGCGTGCGCCCCCTTTGCGATCTTGATGGCTTCGTCCAGAGCCCGATTGGATGCGTGGCTGCTATCAACCGCGACAATGATGCGTGTGTACATGATCTCGTCCTTGCTGGGGGCGCGGCATCGCCCCATGCCTTGAGTCCTATAGTGCGCTATCGCGATCAACGCATGTTGACCATTTTCAATTCGAAAACGGGGACGAAGATCTGCCCCTGCGCCATGCAGCCGGGTTGCAATGAAGTTGACCGGCGTCAATGGAATCCATCACCGCAGTGCCATGATGGAGTTCATACCGCAAACGGCCTTCTAGCGAAGACCACCCCTGCACTCAGGAGGCATCGTGAAAAACGTTCTGATTCCCGTAGACGGCTCGGCCAACTCGTTACGCGCCGTGGGCTACATGATTGACCACGTCCGCGAAAATGGCCCCTGCACCCTGCACCTGCTCAACGTGCAACCGCCCATCGTTTCCGGGACGGTGCTGGGTTTTGTTTCCAAGGACATGATTCAGGAGTACTACCTGGACGAGGCCAAGATGGCGCTGGCCGACGCCAAGGTGGCGCTGGACAAGGCGGGGGTGATGTATCAAGAGGCGCTCCGGGTTGGGAATATTGCGGAATCGATCAAGGCGTACGCCACCGAGCATCAATGTGACCACATCATCATGGGCTCACGTGGACTGGGCGCGGCGGGGAGCCTGCTGCTGGGATCGGTGGCGTTGAAAGTGCTGCACACCATCCATATTCCCGTCGTCCTGATCAATTAGGCCAAAGCGCATGAGTCCGCGGCCCCTCCAGCGTCGCGCCATACCGACGTGGGTGACGGCGGGTGCAATGGTTGCCGCGCCCCTGGCCGGCAACGTGACGGCCTGGGCGCAAGTCTCGGTCGAGGACGTCGAGCGCGCCTTCCGCCAGGAGGTCACCCCTGCGCTGGCCCTGCCCGCCGACGAGCAGACGCGCTATGCCAACCTGGCCTTGCAAACGCTGCAAATGGCGGGCATCGATTTGTTAGGCCCCCAATATGTGCTCGTTGTGGACCGGCATGTGAAAGTGCAGGCCGCGATGCTTTACTGGATGCGCCCTGCTGCCCCGGCAACTTATATAGGCGCGGCCCCGGTGTCCACGGGCCGGGTCGGCCAGTTCGATCATTTCGAAACCCCGACGGGCGTATTTGCGCACAACTTGAATAACCCCGATTTCCGCGCCGAGGGGACGAAGAACGCCAATGGCATTCTTGGCTATGGCGCGAAAGGCATGCGCGTCTACGACTTGGGCTGGCAACAGGCCCGCCAGGGCTGGACCACGGATGGTGTGAGCACGATGCGCTTGCAAATGCATGCGACGGACCCGTCTCTGCTGGAGTCCAAACTAGGCACGCCGCAGTCCAAAGGTTGCATCCGCATTCCTGCAACGCTCAACCAGTTGATCGACCGGCTAGGCCTGTTGGACGCCGACTACGAACTCGCCGCCGACCTCGTTTCCACGCCTTGGGTGTTGCGGCGCGACCGAACGCCTGCCTATGGCGCGGGGCGTTACCTTATCGTTGTTGAAACCGTGCGCGATGGGCGCCCCGCCTGGTCGCTGGCCCCCGGCCACACGAAGGGAAAACCATGACTAGCGCATCGCCGAACACCCAGCTGGACCGCATCCACGCCTACTGGCAGGCCAGCAATTACCTGTGCGCCGGCATGCTTTATCTGCGTGACAACGCGTTGCTGAGAAGGCCGCTGCACGCGGATCACATCAAGCGCCGGATTCTTGGCCACTGGGGTACCTGCCCGGGGCAGTCCTTCACGCTCACGCACTTGAATCGGCTGATTGTCGAGCACGACCTCAACCTGATGTATGTGTGCGGCCCGGGGCATGGGGCAGCGGCGGTGCTCGCGCACGCCTATCTGGAGGGGCACTATTCGGAACGCTATCCCGAGTGCTCGCAAGATGAAGCCGGGATGCTCCGGCTATTCCAGAAGTTCTCGGCGCCAGGCGGTGTCGGATCGCATTGTTCGCCTCATACGCCCGGCTCCATTCACGAAGGCGGCGAGCTGGGCTACAGCTTGTCGCACGCGTTTGGCGCGGCGTTGGACAACCCCGATCTCATCGTGGCCGCGATGATTGGCGATGGCGAAGCCGAGACCGGAGCCCTTGCGGCATCCTGGCATTCCAGCAAGTTTCTGAATCCGGCGCGCGACGGCGCGGTGCTTCCGATTCTGCATCTGAACGGATACAAGATCGCCAACCCGGCCATTCTGGCGCGCATTCCACATGCCGAGCTGCTTGCGCTGTTTGAAGGCTACGGCTATCGGCCGATTTTCGTCGAAGGGTCCGACGCGCCCGCCATGCATCGCAAGATGGCGCGCGCCCTGGACCAGTGCTTGGCGGATATCCAGGCCATCCAAGCGCGTGCGCGAGCAGGCGGCGCGAAGACGCGGCCTTGCTGGCCGATGATCGTCTTACGCACGCCCAAGGGCTGGACGGGGCCGCAACGCGTGCACGGCCACGCCGTTGAAGATTCCTGGCGGGCGCATCAAATCCCGGTGTCCGACCCGGCAGGCCGCCCTGACGAGCTGCATGTGCTGGCCGAGTGGCTCAGCAGCTATCGCCCCGAAAAACTGTTTGACGCAGCGGGCAGGCTGATACCGGAATTGCGCGCCCTGGCGCCCGCCGGCCATCGGCGCATCAGCGCCAACCCCCATGCCAATGGCGGAAACTTGCGCCGGGCGCTTGAACTTCCCGACATCGCCGGGCATCAGATCGCCGTGCCGCAGCCGGGCGTGCAAACCGCCCAGGCCACACAGGTGCTGGGGGAATACCTGCGCGACGTGATGCGCCTGAACCTGGACCGGTTTCGCGTGTTCGGGCCAGACGAAACCGCCAGCAACCGGCTGTCCGCCATCTATGACGCCTCTGGCAAGACGTGGATGGCGCAACTGCTCGACAGCGATGCCGACGGCGGCAACCTGTCGCCCACCGGCCGCGTCATGGAAATTCTGAGTGAACAGACGCTGGAGGGGTGGCTGGAAGGCTATGTGCTGACGGGCCGGCATGGCCTGCTCTCCACGTATGAGGCATTCGCCCACGTCATTGATTCGATGTTCAATCAGCACGCGAAGTGGCTGGACAAGGCTAAACACCTGGTGGACTGGCGCACGCCCGTGCCGTCACTGAATTTGCTGATTACCTCGCTGGTCTGGCGCCAGGACCACAACGGGTTCAGCCATCAGGACCCCGGCTTTCTGGATGTGGTGGCCAACAAGAGCCCTGATGTCGTCCGAATCTATCTGCCGCCGGACACGAACTGCCTGTTAAGCGTGGCGGAGCATTGCCTGCAGTCGGTGGACTACGTCAACGTCATCGTGGCCGACAAGCAGCCGCACCTGACGTATTTGAACGGGCCGGACGCCATGCGCCATTGCCAGGCGGGCATCGGCGTGTGGGAGTGGGCCAGCACGTTCGTACCTCATGAACCCGATGTCGTCATCGCCTGCGCTGGGGATATTCCTACGCAAGAAGCGTTGGCGGCCGTTGCGATGCTCAAGCAGATGTTCAGCGGGCTGAAAATTCGCTTCGTCAACGTGGTGGACCTGTTCACGCTGATACCCGATCAGCAACACCCGCACGGCTTGTCAGACGACGCCTTTGACCGCCTGTTCACGCTGGACAAGCCTGTCATTTTCAACTTTCACGCCTATCCCGCCCTGATCCACAAGCTCTGCTACCGCCGGCGCAATCACGCCAATTTCCACGTACACGGCTACCGGGAGCAAGGCGACGTCAACACGCCGTTCGAGCTCGCCATCCTGAATGGCATTGACCGCTACAGCCTGGCGATGGATGTGCTCAAGCGCGTCCCGCGTCTGCGCACGTGTTCGGCGGCGCACATGCAAACCCTGCTGGCGCTGCAAGCCCAGGCGCTCGCCCAGGCTCGGGCGGAAGGCATCGATTCAGACGACATTGTGAACTGGCAGTGGCCGGCGGCAGGCACGCTGCGTCATTGACTCCGGTCAATGTCGCAGCCCGCAAGGGGCCGATACTGGGTACCCGGCCACCGCCTGGAGACTCGCCATGTATGAACGCATTCTGGTGCCCATTGATGGAAGCCCGACCTCGGAACTTGGCTTGAAAGAGGCGATGCGCCTGGCGATGCTGACCCATGGCAGGCTGCGCCTGATCCATGTGATCGACGAATTGTCCTTTGCCCTGGCCGCCGACTCCTACGGCAATTACGCGGGCGAATTGCTGGACCTGCTTCAGAAAAACGGCGCTGAACTCCTGGCCAAGGCGCAGACCACGGCGCGCGCGCAAGGGCTTCAGACCGACACGGTGCTGTATGAAAACCTGGCAAAGACCGTGGCGCAACGGGTGGTGGACGAGGCCGTCAGTTGGCAGGCAGACCTGATCGTCGTCGGGACGCACGGCCGCCGCGGCGTACGCCGCATGGTATTGGGCAGCAGCGCCGAAGGCATCCTGCGAACCTCACCGGTTCCCGTGCTGCTGGTGCGCGCCCCCGAAGGCGCGTCGTGATGGCACCTCGTAACGGCACCTCGTGATCGCGACCCGCCCACAACCCTTGCTTGACCAAAATCAAGTTCCGCCGCCCTTGAGGGATCACTATAGAGATGACGATTTCACAGGGCAGGATGCGCCTCTGCCCTCCCGGAGAACAGCCATGCTTGCGCACGAACTCATGACCCCTGACCCCTATTGCGTGATGGCCCGAACGCCTGTCTCCCAGATCATGCATGCAATGCTCGACCACGATATCAGCGCCGTGATGGTGACCGGCGACGACGGCGGACTGATTGGTGTGGTCACTGAAGGCGATCTCATCCGGCGTCAGGACAGCGTGCATCAGAAGAAACTGGACCACTGGCTGACTTTGCTTGCCGAGGGCGAGGCGCTGAATCTGGAGTTTCTGCACAGCTTGCAGCTCAGCGAGCAAACCGCCTCCGCGGTGATGAGCCGCCCCGCCATCACGGTAGAGGAAACCGCCGATCTGGCAACGATTGCGGACGTGTTGCTCAAGCGCGGCATCAAGCGCGTTCCCGTCACTCGGGCGGGAAAACTGGTCGGCGTGGTCAGCCGGCGCGACATTCTGCGAGCGCTGCTGGCTCAAGAGACGTGATGCCGCCATTGCGGCAAGGGGACACACCATGGCACGCATCGGCATTTTCTTCTATTCCCGTACGGGAACCGGGCGAACCGTCGCCGAACGCCTGGCTAGCGTCAGCGGATGGCCCAGCTACGAAATTCGCGACGCGTCTCCGCGTTTCGGATTGCGGGGAGATCTGCGCTGCGTCGTCGATACCTTGTTTAAACGCAGCCCCGCCTTTCGCTATGACGGCCCCGGGCTGGACCAGTTCGATCATGTGGTGCTGATCGCCCCCGTGTGGCTGCGCGCGCTGGCCGCGCCGATGCGCTCGTTCTTGAAAGCGCAGGGCCGAATGATCAAGGCCTATTCGGTGATCGTCGTCATGTCGGGTTATGGCGGGTTTCGCGCCGTGGACGATATGGCGGCCATTGCAGGCGCCAAGCCGCGCTCGATTCTGCTCTTGAAACAATACGATGTGCTTGCCGAAGAGTGCGATGCATCTCTGTGCCGTTTCAGAGAGCAAACGCTGGCCGCCGATGGCCCCGGCGGATGGAACGACCCCTTGCTGCCGTCCATCGACTGACGCTGCGTTTCCCGCCGGATTTCTCCAGCGGATTGCTCCCTCGGGCTGCTCCCACGGGCTGCTCCAACAGGCTGCTCCCACGGCTGCTCCCACAGATGCGCCCCCTGTAAACGCACTAGTGCTTTTGGCGCCTCCGCGCCGCGCCTATGGCTTCACCCGGCAATGTGTGCTGCAATGATTTTTCCCCGAACCAGGCTGGCTCGCATCCATCGCACACATTGCAATGACGCCCTCGCCTAGCGCGCCTCCGCTGCTCGATATCATCCAGTCCGCAACCGAACCGATCATCACAATCGACGAGCATCAACGCATTGTGATGTTCAACCCGGCGGCAGAGCGCGTGTTTCTGTGCCACGCCGACCAGGCCATTGGCGCCAGCCTCGATATCTTGATACCGGCGCGCTTTCGCACGGTGCATGCCAAGCACGTCAGCCGTTTCAAAGATACGGGCATGTCCGACCGGAAAATGGGCTTGGGCGCGCCGCTGTGGGGGCTGCGGTCCAACGGCGAAGAGTTTCCGATGGAAGCCTCTATCTCGCAGACGAAAACGGACTCGGGGGTATTCCTGTCGATCTTCCTGCGAGACATTACCGAGCGGCAGCGCGTTGACCAAGCGCTGCGCGCGTCGCGGGACGAACTGACCCGGCTGTCCAACGCCTTGCTGCATGTGCGTGAGCAGGAAAAAAAACACATCGCCCGCGAGCTGCACGACGATCTTGGCCAGAGCCTGACGGCCTTGACCATGGAGCTGTCCCAACTGGAATCCAACCTTGATCCCGACGACAACGACGCGCGGGATCGAGTTCGTGCGATGCGCCAGGTGATCAAGGCCACCTTTGCTTCACTGCGGCGTATTGCCTCTGACCTGCGGCCCGTCATGCTGGATGACCTGGGGCTGGCCGCGGCCGTCGAATGGCTCGTGGCGAATTTTGTATCGCGCTATGGCATCGACACGCATGCAGAGATCCACATCGGCCCGGCCGAGCCCTCCAAACGGGTCGCCACGACCTTGTTTCGGGTGGTGCAAGAGGCGCTGACCAATATCGCCAAACATGCCCAGGCGACGCAGGTGCAACTGCACCTGACCTGTGACGACACGCAATGCACGCTGACCGTGCGGGACAACGGCGTGGGCGCCGCGCCTGAAAGCCTGACCAAGAAGCTGCCGCTGTCGCTCGGCTTGCAAGGCATACGCGAACGGGTTCGGCTGCTTAATGGTGATGTGACGATCACTACCCGCAAGAAGGAAGGATTCCGCCTGGATGCCCGGATGCCGGCGCAACATCCCGAATCGCCCTGGGAGGCATCGTGATCACCGTCATGCTGGCAGACGACCACACCTTGCTGCGCGAAGGGCTACGGCGCCTGCTTGAGCAGGCCGGGGACATCTCCGTTCAGGGCGAGGCCGCAAATGGCGCTGAAGCGCTGAAACTGCTGGAACAGCGGGCGTGGGATCTGCTGGTGCTCGATATGTCCATGCCCGGCCGCAACGGCGTAGATCTAATCCGTCAAATCAAGAGCGGCCATCCCGACGTGCCGATTCTGGTGCTGACCATGCATGGAGAGCAGCAATACGCCATCCAGGCCATCAAGGCCGGCGCGTCAGGCTTTCTGACCAAAGACATCGCCGCCGAAGAATTGGTTCAGGCGGTTCGGAAGGTAGCGGGCGGCGGCCGCTATCTGAGTCCGTCGCTGGCGGAGAGCATCGCCTTTGATCGGCAGGACAACACCGGCGCACTGCCCCACTTGCTGCTGTCAGATCGCGAGCTATCGGTATTCCGCCATCTTGCGTCTGGCTTGAACAATTCAGATATTGCCCGGCGCCTGTTCCTGAGCGTCAAGACGGTCAGCACTTACAAAAGCCGCATCCTGGTGAAAATGAACCTGCGCAATCAGACGGACTTGGTGCGTTATGCCATCCGGCACCAGCTGATCAACGAGCAAGATCTCCCGGACCTCTAAGCGGAACGTGTAGGAATATTCCTACGCTTGTAAGGCACCGCTGCCAAAAACTGGCGAACGGCGCTGATAGCACCTGCTTGGCGGACATCCGATACTGCTGAAAAGCCTGCCGCGTTGCGCAGCGCGCATTTCCTCAGCAAAGCATCGCTCCGATCGAACGACCTAGCGAGATGCAGCCATGGACAATATCGTTGCTTATCCTACCGGCCCAGCCTGGCGCACGGCCGTGCCCCCGAACTGCGAGCTATGCGTCATGGCGCATTTGTGCAACCCCGTATCGGATGGGTACGCGCCTCAGATTCCCGTCCCCGTACGCAGCCAGAAGCTGGTGCATCGCGGAGAACCTGTCTATCGGGCGGGTGATCCGCTGTTGAATTTGTATCAGCTTCGATCCGGATCAGCCAAGGTGCGTGTCACCAATCTGTCGGGGCAAGAGCAGATCACGGCGTTCCCCGTTGCGGGCGCCTTGCTGGGGCTGGACGGGATCGAAACGGGCATCCACACCTGCGACGCCATCGCGCTGGAAGATTCGCTGGTCTGCATCCTGCCGTATGCGGAACTGATGGGCAACTGCCGCAAGGACTACGACGTGGCCCAGCAATTCAATCGGCTGATTGCCCATGACTCAAACCAGTATTGCCGCCTGTTGCTGACCCTGGGCTGCATGACCACCGATGAGCGGGTCGCTGGCTTTCTGATCGGCATTTCCGAGCAGATGGCCGCCAACGGCTACTCGCCGCTGGCGTTCACCCTGAAGATGACGCGCGAGGATATCGCCAACCATTTAGGCATGAAGGTTGAAACCGTTTGCCGCGTGCTCGCGCGTCTGCAAGTGGCGTCCATGGTCAAGGTGAGCCGGCGGCAACTGGAAATACGCAACGTTGAAGGTTTGCGCCAGATGAGCTGCCAATAAGGCGTCCCATTAATCAGCCGTCCCATCAATCAGCCGCTCCATTAATCCGCCGCTCCATTAATCAGCCGCCCCGTCAATCCGCCGCGCTATCGCACGCTCTCCAGCAACGCCCGCGCCTCCTGCTTGCGGCCAGCGTCGGCCACCTCGCGGCCGGGCCGCGGCGGCGCCTTCAGCGCCTTCTCAAGGTAAGGAATGGCCTCGGGCTTTCGATTCCGATAGATCAGGTAGTCGGCATAAAAGTAGTTGGCGTCGATCCCATCGGGGTTTATCGCCAAGGCCTGTTGCAACAGCGCTTCCGCTTTTTTGTTGTCGCCAAATCCCACCGGCCAGCCGGGCACCTTGTAGTACAGGACGCCCAGGCTGTTCAGGGCGGACCCGCCCAGCGCCTTGCTATCGATCTGGATGGCCGTTTCGTATTCCGCTTTGGCCTGCTTGGCCAAACCCAACGCGCCCAGTCCGCCTTTGGCGCCCGCCCACGAGCTCAGGATGATCCCCTCCCAGATGTGCGGTTCCGCCTTGGCGGCAAAGCGCTCCGTAAGCGCATGCGCCTGCTGCGCCAGCGTCTCGAAGCGGGTTTCGCGCTGGTTGGCCGGCGTCTGGTACTGGATCACCGCCCAGTCATTCTGAAGAGCGCGTATGCCCTGATCAAGATCGTCGGGGGCCGACGCGGCAAAGGCTGATAGGGACATTGACGCGCCCGCCAGCATGGCGGCGGCCGCCTTGAACAAGGAGAGTCGGGTAATCATGAAGAGGCTCCTGGAGGAAATTTCAAAGACATCAGCGCGCGGCGGTGTTTTGCAAACGCGCCATCAAGCCATTCGGGACACAAGCCGTTCAAGCGCGCGGCAATCGCCTCGACGCCGCCAGCAAAACCCTGGCGCGATTCGCTTTTCAGCATGCGCGACACGCGAACCGCAATCGCTTGCGGCGTATCACTGGCGGAACCGGTTGCGTGGTTGAATGCGTCGACCTGCGGGGAATTGAATGGCGTATCAATCGCCCGCGGCGCGTAGTACTGAACCCGGACGGTAGAATCCGCCAGTTCGCGGCGCAGCGACTCGGTGTAGATCCGAAGCGCGGCTTTACTTGCGCCGTACACAGAGAACCCGGGTACGCCCAAGCTGCCCAGCGTCGATCCGATATTCAGCACCTGAGCGCGCGGGCGGCTGCGCAGTAGCGGCAGCATCCCCGCCGTCAGCATCATGGGCGCCACGACATTCGTTTCCATCACGCGCCGGGCGTCGTCGCTCTGCACGTCCTCTGCGGGCCCGAACGCCGCCACGGCGGCGTTATTGATCAGCACATTCGCGCATCTGGCCGCAGCGGCGTCGATGATGGCCGCGCGGCCGTGATCCGTCGTCACGTCCACCACCAGGGCATCAACGCGATTGCGGTCTTGCGCGCCCGCGCTGAGCGACTGCGCCAGACTCAGCAGCGGCCCCGCCGTGCGTCCGATCAACAGCAAACGTGCGCCTTCGGCAAAGAGCTGCCGAGCAATCGCGCTGCCCAGGCCGCCCGCGGCCCCGGTCAACACGATGGAGGCATCGCGCGGGCTCATGCGGCCTCCGTTTGCGTCTGCGCACGGGGCAATGCGCGGAAAATTGCGCCGTACAGGCCGTAGAACATGTTGGCGGCGTGGATCACTGCGGCCTGATCCCCCGCATCGTCCAGCCGATTCATCAGCAGGGCGAAGTGCGCGGTGTGTTCCTGGTCCAGCGTGCCATGCGAACGCAGATAGCTGAAAGCGGACGCCGGCAGCGCCAGCTTCTGCTGAATCTGATCCGCAGCATTCAACGCCAACGCGACGCTGGTGCCTTCCAGAACGTGCACCATCCCGAAAAATCCCACCGGATTCTTGCGCGCGATCATGTCATAGGCATAGGCGACCATCACGTCGGTCTGCGGGCCAGGCCCGGCAAGCCGGACCTCGTCGGCGTCCTGCCCAAGCGCCCGCAGGTCGTTCAGAATCCAGGCGTCGTGCCCGGTTTCCTCTTCGATGTATTCGTCGATGGGAGCCAGCATCCAATTCAACCTGGCCGGCATGCGGGCACGGCAGGCGTGCAACAGCGGCACGGTATGGCTGACGTGGTGATAGGCCTCGCGCAGGAAGGCAATGTAGGCAGGCAACGCGACGGTGCCATGCAAGCAGTCCTGGATGATCGGAGTCGTCACCAGCGACTCCCGGCTTGCACGGGTATCGATAAGCAGTTTGTCGAAAAAGGTCATGACGGTTTACACCAGAGGTTGTGCGGATTTCCGCGAAAACAGATCGGCGTGCAGGTCTGCGACAGCGCTGCGGCGCGGACGGCCGTTGGCGGTCGCCATGCCGCTTGCCGCGCTGAACTCGGCGCGCCCGCGCATCCACGGGCCGATCCGCGCATAGTCAGGCAGGGTGTGGTTGGCGCGGTCGATACAGGCGCGGATGGCGTCGTCACCCACATCGCCCAGCGGCCAAATCACCGCGCCCAGCTCGGGCTGGCCCTCACCCAGCACGACGGCCTGGGCGATAGCGGACTGATTCGCCAAGCGCAGCTCGATCCATTCGGGCGACACGTTGCGCCCGAAGCCGGTGATCAGCAGATTCTTCTTGCGTCCGTGGATGTGCAGGAACCCCGCGTCGTCCAGCCGCCCCAAATCACCGGTGGGCAGCCACTGCCGGGGCGCGGCCTGCTCGCCCAGATAGCCCAGCGCATGGGTGCCGGCCACCTCGATTTCGCCGTCGGCCGTCACACGCAAGCGGGCATGTGGCAAGGGGTAGCCCGCCGAACCCGGGCAATCGGCGCCGGGCAAATTCAAGGTTTGCACCGAGCAGGCCTCGGACAGCCCGTAGCCTTCGTAGGCGGGCAGCCCTTGCGCCCGGGCGCTAGCCAGCAAGTCCACCCCCACCGCGGCGCCGCCGACCGCCATCAAGCGCAGTTCGGGCGGCGCGCTGGTGACCGTGGCCCGCAGAAAGCCGGTGTACGCGCGCAGCATCTGCGGCAGAACAATGACGCTTTGCGCGGCGGCGCCCGTCAGCGCCGCATGAAAGATGGCGGGATCAAAACGCGATGAGCCCTGCAACCCGGTCTCGATCAAAGGACGCGTCACAATCGCGGCCCCTTCCATCAAAGGCGAATAGACGCCCGCAATGTTTTCCAGCAAGACGGGAAGCGGCAACGCGGTCAGGTGGCGGCGTATTCCAAGCGGCCGGGTGGCCGCCGCAAGGCTTGCCGCCACCGCCAGCATTTCGGCGGCACCCAGGCACACGCCCTTGGGGCTGCCCGTCGAGCCGGACGTGAACGTAATCTTCGCCGTCCGGCTGGGCAAGGACGCCCCCGTGTGGGGACGCCGGAACAGCGCCAGCCGGTCGGGCAGGTTGTCGGCCAATTCGAAGCCGAACGCATGCAGCATGGGTTGAATCGACGACGGGCCCACCACGGTATTCGCGCCCGCCGCGTCCAGCGTTTCGCGCCATTGGCCAGGGGTAAAGAACAAGGGCAACGGCACATGCACGACGCCCGCCTGCAAGCACGCCAGGTCATGAATGATCCAGTCGGCGCCGTTGTCCATCAGCGACGCGGTGACGTGTGCCCGATGCGCCGCAAGCAGCTCCGCGCGCGCTTGCACCCGGCCAAACAGCGCTTCGTAATCCAATGATTCCCTTGGGGTCTGTAGCGCAAGGCGGCCAGCGCGGCTCGGGTCTCGCAATAGCGAAATGAAGTCGGCAGCGTTCATGCCTCTTGCTCCGGAAAGTGTTCAAGGATGGTGTGCAGACGGCCTGCAAAGACGTGAGGCGCATGGGCGTAGTAGTCGCCCCAGTCTCTGCGTTCCTGCTCGTTCAGGTGATCCGAGGTCGCTGCCGAAATCGCCTGGTGCGCCAATCCCATTCGGGCGAACAGATGGTGCAGCTCGCTGGTAAGGGTGCTGACCGCCCAGTCGAAGCCTTGCTGGTGCAGGTGGCGGGCAAGCAGCGGCACGAGCACTCGCCCGCCACCCGGCCTGGCCGCTGCGAACTGGCCGGCCTCGACAATCAGGCGGCGCGCCACGGGCGCGTTCTAATCACGCAGATACTGTTCGATCGGCGCGGCAAGGTAGCGCTCAAGAAACAACGGATCGTCCGCGCCCCGATAGCCCGCCGCCGCCAGGATTTCCCCGTTTTCCTGCACGCTTACCAGCGTGGGCAACCACTCTTTCAGCGTTGCGCCGAATCGTTGCTGATAGCGTTGGTGGATGTAGGATTCCACGCGGCCGCGCATCGGGTCGTCCACGGGATGGATATGCAGCGTGCGGGGCATGGCCCCTGACTGTGCAGCGATAGCGCGCTGCGTGGGCGAAGATGAAAACTTGGTTTGCGGCATACTGGCATCCGGTCGATGTGGCGTCGGTTTATCGACACTTGGTGCGCAGCTTAGGCAGCCAACCTTAATGAGAAATTAACCGTCCTGCGGTGGTAATCTCAGCCGTACACGGCGCGAAGGCAATAAATGAGAATCCTCATCATTGAAGACGACCCGCTGATCGGTGATGGCCTGAAATCCGGCCTGCGCCTGCTGGGTTACGCGGTCGACTGGTTTTCAAGCAGCCGCGAAGGCGACCAGGCCATGGGCGTCGTGCACTACGATGCCGTGGTGCTGGACCTTGGGTTGCCGGGCGAAGACGGCGTGTCGCTGCTCACTCGGTGGCGCCGCGCGGGCCACACCTTGCCTGTCGTCATCCTGACGGCGCGCGAAGCCGTGGAAAGCCGCATCGCGGGGCTGGACGCCGGCGCCGACGACTACCTGATCAAACCCATCACGCTGGACGAACTTGCCGCACGCTTGCGCGCGGTAACGCGACGCGTTGCGGGCAAGCCCGAACCGGTATGGCGCCATGGCAATCTGGACTACCACCCGGCCCTGCACGAAGTGCACTGGAAGGGTCAAAAGGTGGATCTGACAACGCGGGAAGCGCTGCTGCTTGAACTATTTCTGACCCATCCGAACCGCGTCCTTACCCGCGACTTCATCCGCGACAAACTCTACGACTGGGACTCCGAACTGGAAAGCAATGCGCTCGAGGTGTTCGTGCATCACTTGCGCAAGAAGATTCATCCCAAGATTGTGCGCACCGTGCGGGGTTCGGGCTATGCGCTAGGCCAAGTGGACGCCGAGTCATGACACTGCAACGCAGGCTTATCATCGCCGTGCTGCTGGCGGCCCCCTTCGCATGGCTCATCACAATCGCCGGCACCTACTGGCGCGCCGCGCACGAAATCAACGAGCTCTACGACACCGACATGCTGCGGCTGGCGCAGCAAACGCTTGCCATCTCTTCGTTGATCCCGCCCTCCGCCCCGCTGCGGCCCATGCCCGCACAGACGCCGGCTTCGACGGATTCGGGTGATGCCGGGCTGGGTGATCTCTCTGTCGCCATCTGGCGCGGCTCTGATGCTCCGCTGGTGCTTGATCCCGAAGCATTGCAATTCCCGCGTGAAGGAAATCGGACGGGGTTCTTCGATAGCGTCGTCAGCGGCGAGCCGTGGCGGCTGGTCTACCTGAGCGATCCCGACGGCCAGACCCGCGTCGCAGTGGGACAGCGCATCGGCGAACGCAACGACCTGGTGGTGGCCTACATCGCGGGCCAGATTCTGCCCTGGCTGATCGGGCTGCCGGTGCTGATCGCCTTGCTGATCTTCGCCGTTCGCCGGGCAATGCGGCCCGTGCGTGATCTATCGATGCAATTGGAGCAACGCAGCCCCGATGACGCCACCCCCTTGCCTAGCGCCGACGTGCCAGGCGAACTGAAGGGCCTGCTCAATGCCATGAACGGTTTGCTCGCGCGCGTGGGCACGCTGATCGAACAAGAGCGGCGGCTGACAGCCGATGCCGCACACGAACTGCGTACGCCGTTGGCGGCGGTGCGGGCGCAATGGGACGTGGTGCAACGCACCGCAGATCCCGCTGAACGATCGCAGGCGCAGACGAGCGTCACTCGCGGGATGGAAAGACTGGACCGGCTGGTGTCGCAGTTGTTGACCATGGCCCGGCTGGACAGCGCCAACCATGCCGACTTTGGCGGCTCCGTGGATTGGCGCGCCGTCGCGGAACAGGCGGTGGGAGATTGCCTGTGGATCGCGGATCGGCGCGACGTGGACATCGCCGTGGAATGGCCGGATGCGGGCATCCTGCCGCTGCCAATGGCGGGTGACGAAAATGCGCTGACCATCATGCTGAAGAACATTCTGGACAACGCCATTCGTTATGGCCCGCGGCATTCGCTTGTGCGGCTGACGTTCTCTTCATCACGCATCATCATCGACGACCAGGGCTCGGGCATTGCGCCCGAGGTCCTGCCCCGGCTGGGCGGCCGATTTGTCCGCGCCCCGGGCAATGAAGAAGCCGGCAGCGGGCTGGGCGTGTCGATCGCTCGCCGCATCGCCCATCACCACGGCATGAGCATCCACTTCGCCATGCGCGATGCCAGCAGCGAGCTGGGGCCTGGGCTGCAAGTCACGTTGCGGCGGGGTGAGTAGGCAGGCTCTGCTCAAGCTGCTGACCATCGTCAGCAACAATGCAAGCGCCGCATCGTCAATCAATCGGCCGATTTCGCAGCCGCTTCCAAAGCGTTGTGCGCGAGATTCCCAGCTTTTTTGCGGCAAGGCCCAGCTGGCCGCCGGATACCGCGATCGCTTGCTCTATTGACCGCAGTTCCGCCTCGGCGCGTACTGCGCCCAGATCGGGAACACCTCTTGCGTTGAGCCCCCCTTCGGGAAATAGATCCTGCTCTTCGATCATGGCCCTGTCCGCCAACACCGCCGCACGCACCACGCGATTCTTCAATTCCCGGATATTGCCCGGCCATTCGTGGGCTTGCAGTGCCGTTTGCGCGTCATCCGACAAGCGCTTGGCGGGCTGCCCGGACTCTGCCGCGCACCACTCCTGCAAGAACCGGTGCGCCAAGGGCAGGATGTCCTGCCACCGCTCTCGCAGTGGCGGCAAGCGCAGATGCCCCGCTTCCAACCGATAGAAGAGATCCGCCCGGAACGCCTTGTTGGCGACTGCGGCCTGAAGATCGATATTGCTGCTGGCCATGAACCGGCAGCTGGCTTGCTGCGGCGTGGCGTCGCCCAATGGCTGGAACTGCTTGTCTTCCAGCACGCGCAGCAGCAACGCCTGCGCCTTGACGCCCAGTTCATCGACCCCGTCCAGAAAGAGCGTGCCGCCGGCCGCCTGATCGATCAGCCCCCGGCGGCTTTCGCGCGCGCCCGGAAATGCGCCGCGCACATGGCCGAACAACAGGCTGGCGGCCAGGTCTTCGGTCAGGCTTGCGCAGTTAACGGCAACAAATGGGCCGGTGGCCAGCGCTGAATTCGCGTGCAGGTATTGCGCGGTCAACTCTTTCCCAACGCCCGTTTCGCCTTGCAGAAAGACCGTCAGGGTCTGTGACGCCAAGCGTTGAACCTCCAAGGCGATGCGGCTCGTCTCACCACTGATCAGAAATGGATTTTCCGCCGTTCGCCTGACCGCATCGGCATCGTTGAAGGCGGTGATCGCCGCACGTATGCGAGGGATCAGCGCGTCAACATCGTAGGGCTTGGTCAGGTAGTCCGTTGCGCCCGCGGCCACCAGCCGCACCGCTTGCGACAAGTCTCCATAGGCGGTGGCGAACACGATGGTCGTGCGGGCAACATAGGGAATGATGCGGCGGTAAAGGTCTTCTCCGGACCCATCTGGCAGGCGGATATCGGCAAGCAGAAACGCAGGGCGCAGACGGGTCCGGCGAAACGCCTCGACCGCTTGCGCGCAGTTCTCCACCCAGTTCACCGAGATCCCTTCCAGGCCCAACCGTTGGCGCAGTGCGCCCCCCAGCACGCGGTCGTCTTCAATCAGCAGTACATCCACATAGCTCATTTGTCTTTCTTCCCAGCTGCTGCAAACGGCAAGCTCACGATAATCAACGTACCGGGACCCGGCACGTCTTGCACGGCAATGGAACCGCCCAGGCCTTGGACCAGATCGCGCACAATCCCCAGACCAATTCCCCCGGAGGGGTCCTCGCCCGATTGCATCAATACCGCCATGGCCGCATCCGGCATGCCGCGGCCCTGGTCTTGTATTTGCACTTGCAGGCGCTCTCCATGGCTTGCGCTGGTGACGTGTACGGCCCCGCCCGACGGCGACGCAGCAATCGCGTTAAGAACCAGGTTCAGCAATATCTGGCGCACAGGCACGCTGGGCAACGGCAGCTCGGCCGACGGCCAATCATTTCGGAACGCCAGGCTGACGTTCTTGCGCCGGGCTTCGGAACGAATCAGCAATTGCACATCGTCGATGTCTTCCTGACGCAGTGGCGATGAGTGCCCATCCGCTCGAAACGTCTTGAGGCTGGCGTCCACCACAGAACGCAGGGCCGCGACACCGCGCTCGACAAAATCAATGGCGTCATGCCTGGCCTGCTCCTGGTGACCAAACTGGCGCAGCGTTTGCAGCGCCGTGTGCATGCCGCCCAACGGATTGCGGACTTCATGCGCCAGGGCAGCCGACATCCGGCCCAACAGCGCGGCCCGTTCCAGGCGGTCTTGCCGGCGAGCCAACGCTTCCCGCTCTTGTACGCTTTGCACCATCCAGTTGTAGGCATCGAGCAAGTCGGCGACTTCGGTGTCGCCCGTCGCGCCAGCCTGGATATCGACGGGCTGCGGTTCGCGCCGCCGCGCCGCACGCAACTGCTGCGTGAGCTGGATGATGGGCCGCTGGAGCCGGCGCGCCAGCAGAAAGCTCAGGCCCGCGCCCGCAAGGCTGACCCCCAGGCCCACCAGCACGAGTTCGATGGCCAGCGTTCGGCGCTGCGAAATGAAATCGCTGACGTCGAGATTGGCGACGACGGTCCCCATTGATGGCTGGGACTCGTCCAGCAGGCGCCACGTCCAGACGCCTTGCGCCATCTCATTCAAATACGTCCCGCTGTGGTTGAGCGCCAGTTGCGCATTCAGCGGAATATCTTCGACTTCCGGATATCGCGCAACGTGAGCGATAGGACGTTTGTCAGGTCCGATGATCGCGAGTGTGCGGTCGACAATCCCCACATGCGTGTCCAGCGCGCGATTCAGGACATCCAACATTTGCACGGTGTTGCCCGCGCGCACCGCAGGCAGAATCGCCGCGGAAAGCCCGTCCAGATAGACCTGCCCCAGATCCGCCACCTGACGCTCGAACTGGCGCGACAAGCCATGCAGCGACAGCGAAATCAATACGGTCGACACCCCGAAGAAGAGGACTGCTACGCCCATCGGGATTCTGACAGTCAACGGCAGGCGGCCAAGGCGTTTGAGCATGTCGGGCAGAAATTCAAAAGAGAACGGAATTATGCCTGCCCTGCGCCGTCCGCTCTGCGGCAGAAAAATGCAACGCTTGGAAAACAGCACCTGGCCCGGCAATTTTCGTGCCAACAAGCTCCCGCCGCGCTGTGACGCCTTGCGCTTGAAGGCTCGATGTTCACGTTTGTGAACATGCCATTCGAACACGTTCACTTTCCTGAACACGCCACCGCGATGCCTGTCCAGAAGCGGCGCCTAGCGGTGCGCCACACGCCAAATCATGAAAGCAGAATGCAAGCGCGCAACCCTACAGTGCCTGCTCTTTTCCGAGTTGGCCTGTAGCGGGCCCAAAAACAAAACTGACTCCAGAGAGGGGAAACATGCGCGGCAAGATACTGACAGTGAAACGCGATTTATGGGGAGGCGCGCTCATTGCGCTTTGTGGGGCATTGACCATCATGGAGGCGAACACCTACGCCGTCGGTGAACTGGCTCGCATGGGGCCGGGATACTTCCCGATGCTGATCGGCGGCTTTCTGGTGGCGCTGGGACTTCTGATTCCGCTGAGCCCTGACCCGGACGAAGTGCTGGAGACCCAGGAAAGCGACGCAGACGGCGCTCCGCAACCCACGCGCGCGCAACGCCTGCGCGGCATGGCATGCATTGCGGCGGGCATCGGCGCATTCATTCTGGTGGGAAATTTCGCGGGATTCCTGCCGGCCACCTTTGCGCTGGTGTTCATCTCGGCAATGGGCGATACCTCCAACACGTGGCGCTCGGCCGCGCTGCTGGCCGCCGCCATGACGCTGTTCGGCGCCATTGTCTTCTCCTGGGGCTTGCAGCTTCAGTTTCCGATGTTTCGCTGGGGTTGAGCCATGGAACTGCTATCTAACGTAATGCATGGTTTTTCCGTTGCCTTCCAATGGGAGAACCTGGGCTGGTCGTTCTTCGGCGTGTTCATGGGCAACCTGATCGGCGTCTTGCCGGGCATGGGTGTCCTGGCGGCCATTTCCATTCTGTTGCCGCTGACGTACGCCATGACGCCCACCGCGGCATTGATGATGCTGGCGGGCATTTACTATGGCGCGCAGTATGGCGGCGGGATCACCTGCATTCTGTTGAACCTGCCCGGTACGCCGTCTCACGCGGTGACCTGCCTGGACGGCAATCCGCTCGCCAAACAAGGCAAGTCAGGCTCGGCGCTGTTCATGCTGGTGATGTCGTCTTTCATCGGCGCGTGCATCGGGATTCTGATCATGATCCTGTTCTCGCCGATTCTTGTGGAGGTCGCCTTCAAGTTCGGTCCCGCCGAGTATTTCTCAATGATGATGCTGGGGCTGTTTGCGGGCGCCACCCTGGCCAAGGGCTCGGCGATCAAGGGCGTGGCGATGGTCTTTTTGGGCCTGCTGCTGGGCGTGGTCGGCACGGACGTCAACACCGGTACGATCCGCTACGCGTTCGGTGTGATCGAGCTTAGCGACGGTGTGCAGCTCGTTGCGCTGGCCATGGGTCTGTTCGGGTTGGCGGACTTCTTTGCCAACGTCAACCGGATTGGCAAGGCGACGGTGGTCAACACGGGCTCCAAGCGCATGTCGGTCAAGCCCGAACCCGGCGACATCAAGAAGTCGATTGCACCGATTGCGCGCGGCAGCGCCATCGGTTCGCTGCTTGGCATCCTGCCTGGCACGGGCGCGACCATTGCGTCATTCATGTCGTACGCCGTGGAGAAACGCGTATCGAAGACGCCGGGCCGCTTTGGCAATGGCGCGATCGAAGGCGTGGCGGGTCCCGAGTCGGCCAACAACTCGGCGGCGCAGACCAGCTTCATCCCCACGATGAGCCTGGGTATTCCCGGCGACTCCGTGATGGCGCTGATGCTTGGCGCATTGATCATCCATGGCATCCAGCCCGGCCCGCAAATGGTCACGGAACATGCCGACATATTCTGGGGGCTGATCGCCAGCTTCTGGATCGGCAACGCGCTGCTCGTGGTCTTGAACCTGCCGCTGATCGGCATGTGGGCCAAGCTGCTGCGCGTGCCCTACAAGTACCTGTTCCCGTCGGCGCTGTTCTTCGTCTGCGTGGGCGTCTACAGCACCAACAACAGCTTGTTCGACGTGGTTCTGGTGTTGATTCTGGGCATCGTCGGCTACCTGTTCCTGAAGTTGCGATTCTCGCCCGCGCCGTTGTTGTTGGGCTTCGTGCTGGGACCGATGGTTGAAGAGAACTTCCGGCGCGCGCTGCTCTTGTCGCGCGGCGATATGGGAATCTTCATCAGCCGTCCGATCAGCGCCGCCTTCATCTACGCGATTCTTGCGCTGGCCGTCTGGCTCGCCTACTCCACAGTCAAGGCTCGCCGGAAAGTCCGTGCGGCGCTGCAAGCGCAAACCCAAACGCAGTAATTCGTGTCCGCGCCCGCGACCGCTCCTCCACGAGCGGCCGCGGGCTTTTTTCCATGCTGAGCGGGGAGATGTCATCGCTATGAGCGACGGTTCCGAAATCGTTCCCAACCCGGTGTTCAACGCCACCGATTGCGTCGGCCTGACACGCAGGCTTGCGTTCATAGAACTGATGGAATTGCTGGAGTTCAGCGTATTGCGGCTGGACCCGCCATCAGCCGGCCTGTCGCCCGCGCCGTTGACGGAGCTGATTGGAACGCAGGATTGGCGGCTTGCCGAGGGCGGAGAAGCGCCGCCATCCTCGGCTGAGCGGGATGAAGATCACGCGGTCTATATCTACTCGACGACAGACGCCCTGCGGGAAGCGGTATTGCCGGCAGAAGACACGCTGGTGCGCCTGGACAGTGCGGCCGCCGTGTCCGGTGATTCGCTTCCTTCAGCGCCCGATATGCACGGCGTCCGGCTGTCTGCGTCGGCGCGCGGGCCGCAGACCTGGCCACGCGTGCAAACGCGCGCCCGGCGCCCCACCTTGCGCGTCGACCTGACCCGCCTGCTCAGCCGCGTGGTGGTGCCGGCCGCACGCCCGCAACACATGTTCGAGCTGGTGCAAAGCGTTGTCCGTTCACGGGTATGGATCGACGTCGTGCGCGCATGACGTCGCGCGGGCGCGCAGCCAGCCGAAAACCCTTCATCACCAGGCAGGAATCTTCGACATGACATTGATCAATGGGCTGTCCGCCGGCCTATTCGCCATTGCGCTGCTACACACTTTTTCCGCATCCCTGTTTCTACGCCTGGCGCACCGCAGCAAGCGCCACGCCGGGTTATGGCATCTATTGGGAGAAGTTGAAGTTGTGTTCGGCTTCTGGGCGGCGGTGCTGATCATCGTGATGGCATTTGCGGGCACGGGTGAACAGGCGTTGGCCTACGCCGAGTCCCGCAACTACACCGAACCGTTGTTTGTCTTTGCGGTCATGGTCGTGGCGGCATCCTTGCCCGTGTTGACTGCGGTGATGCGCGTGGTGAACGTTATTGCGCGCTGGATACCGGTCGCCACGACAACCGCCAAGGTCTGGCTGAGCCTTTGCCTGGTGCCCCTGGCCGGCTCCTTGATCACCGAACCCGCCGCGATGACGATCGCCGCCCTGATGCTCGGCCCCCAGGTATTCCACCAAGGGATGCCGGAGCGGCTCAAGTATGCCGCGCTGGGCGTGCTGTTCGTCAACATCTCGATTGGCGGCACCCTCACCTCTTATGCTGCCCCGCCTGTGCTGATGGTGGCGTCCACCTGGGGCTGGGACAGCGCGTTCATGTTTGCCCATTTCGGATGGAAGGCCGCGCTTGCCGTGTTGATCAACGCCACCGTGGTCACGTACTGCCTGAAGGCGCACGTGCGCAGCGCCGATGTGATGGCCGGGGCGCGCCAGAACGCGCCCGTGTCGGCAGTGGCCATTGCGATCCACCTTCTGTTCTTGGCGGGGATAGTCTTCTTTGCCCATCATCCCGTCATCTTTCTTGGGCTGTTGCTGTTTTTCCTGGGCTACACCCAGGCGTATGCGGCGTCCCAAAGCCGCCTGATCATCAAAGAAGCCTTGTTGGTGGGGTTCTTCCTGGCAGGGCTGGTGGTGCTGGGCGGGATGCAGCAATGGTGGTTGCAGCCGCTCGTCTCCAGCCTGGAGCCCGCCATGCTGTTTCTGGGCGCGCTGGGCCTGACCGCGATCACCGACAACGCTGCGTTGACCTACCTGGGATCGTTGATCAGCGGCATTTCCGACGACGCCAAATACATGTTGGTCGCTGGCGCAGTGGCCGGCGGCGGGTTGACGGTAATTGCCAATGCGCCCAACCCTGCGGGCGCGGCGCTTCTGCGTGGCGGCTTTGAAAATGGAGCAATCAGTATGGGAGGACTATTCGTGGCGGCATTGGCGCCGACCCTCGTTGCCGGAACCGCCCTCTTCCTGCTGTGACTGCGCCATCACAAAAGCGCCCATCAAACGGCAGCGCGGCCGCGAACAAATCGTAGGAAACCCCATATCCAAACTGGTTAATAATGCCTGTCCTCGCAACGAAGACAGGGAGACCCTGCAAGATGAGTCTGAACACACCCAGCCTATGGCATCGACTGCGGCGTCCGGTCGCCGCAATGATCTTGGGCTTGCTGCCCTTCTGGTTATTCTTGGGAACGTCCCAGACGACCACCGTGAATGGCAAGCTGGTGCAGGACTCCAGCTTCAATGTGCTGGGCTTGATTCTGGCCATTGCGGGGCTTGTCATGGCCGTAAAGATGCTGAAGCAGGATGGCGCTTACGGTGAAGCGCCGCGCTGGTGGCCACGCACCATGCTGGCGGTGTTGGCGGGCCTGCTCTGCGTCTTTCAGATCGGGCAAACCGCAGGGTTCTATCACGTCAATGTCGGCCAATCGATCGCACAGTGGCAGGCCAAGCTTCTTGGCCCCTCTGAACCGCGCGCGCAGGCGCTGGCGGCTGAACTCGATAAAGCGATACACGCCCGCACCCAGCAGCGTGCGGCAAGCGTGGACCAAGTCCTGCTGCGCGATGACATCGCCACGTCGCTCGCACGCATCCACGCTAACGGCACGCTCTTCAACCTGTATGCCGAGGCGTGCAACAACCCTGGCAAACGCTTCGTGCTGGACACAGCCCCCGCGCTGCTGACCGACGACGACAAGACCTATATCAACAAGGCCCAGCAGCTGGCCGCGCGCAACGCGACGGAGCGCTTTGATTGCGATAGCCCGCAGGTGCGCGACTTCATGTCGAACTGGCTGGCCGACGACGTGCTGCGCGACCGCGCCAATCTGGCCCTGCAAACCGCCGCCTACCGCGAACGTTTCGGCGACAAGCCCGCGCCGGCAGGCAAGGATGCGCTGGTCACCAACGGCTTGGGGATATGGCTGGGCGATACGATCCGCCAGGTGCAGACGGCGCTTGGCACCCAGAGCGAGCCGGTGGCCGCGGCCAGTTCGGGCTATTACCGACTTGATCTTCCCGAGCGCGGCATCGAACTGCTGTTCAGCCCGGTTGGCCAAGTGGCATCGATTACCGTGCGTGCACCATTCAAGGGCAGCATCGTGGGCCTGAAGATCGGTGATAGCCGCCGCACGGTCAACCGTTTGCTGGGCGATGGGTGGATTGACGTCCGGCTGCCCTACGACAACGCCGCCGCTGGCTACGACATCCAGTTGCGCAAGCAGACGCCGGGCACGCAAGCGCAATGGCTCGACCGGCGCGCCGGTAACGACGTGGCGGTGGTGCAGCTGTCAGGCGCAAACTATGCCAGCACCATCGACGAGATCCGGCTGATCACGCCCCGCCGGCCGGGGTAGCGCCGGGCACATTCCAGACCAGGGAACGGGGCCGATGCGCCCCCGGTTCCCATGCTGCAACGCGTATTGACCTCTCCTTGTATGCGTGACCCAATAAACGCGACAACCCAAATCGTATGGAGGCGGTCATGATGAATGCGCAAACCAAACGGGTCATGGAAGTCGTGGCGGCCGCAGAGGACGGGACGACTTACCGCATCAACCGGTACTGCCGCTCCGAACCCGACCAGCCGGCAGACCCCCACTACTTTTGCTGCCTTCAGGATGGGCAGTTGGTGTCATGGCGCGGGGATGGCAACTACGAGTTGCCCGACGGCACCATCGTGACGACGGTGGCCACACGCCTTTGCGGATAGGGTGCGAACCATCCTGCATGCCGAAAAATTCCTGCTGCTGGCCTGTGTGGTGGCGGTGGCGGGGTACGCGTTCGACGCGGGATCGGGCGGCCACGGCCAGCTGGTCAGCCTGTTGGAAACAGCTGTCCTCATCACAGCGATCCTCGGCGCCTCGTTAAGCGTGGCGCGCCACGCCGAGCGCATCGCGCAAAAGCTGGGCGACCCTTACGGCAGCATGATCCTCACCCTGTCGGCGGTTTTGGTGGAGGTGGTTGTGCTGGGGATCATCTCGGCCAAAAGCGGATCACCCACGCTGGTGCGCGACAGCATCTATTCAGCCGTCATGCTCGACATCAACGGCATTCTTGGCGTGGCCGCCCTGCTGGGCGGCTTCAAGCACGGCGAACAGTCCTACAACGATGATTCCGCGCGCACCTACAGCGTGATGATCCTGACGGCCGTGACGGTGTCGATGATCATTCCCGAGTTCGTTCCTCAACCCAGCTGGCGGGCTTACAGCGGCTTCACGATTGTGGTCATGCTGTTGTTCTATGGCGTGTTCCTGCGCATGCAAACGGGGCCTCACAGCTATTTTTTCAGCTACAGCTATCCGGACAAGAAGACACGCCAGCCCTTGCCGCCCGGTGGCTACCCAAGCCGCAGGCAATCCATCGCCGTCATGGCTACCGGCATCATTGCCGTGGGGTTCCTGGCAGAGCTGCTGTCGCATTCGTTGGATGGCAGCCTGACGGGCGCCAACGTCCCACCCGGGCTGGTGGCGTTTATCGTGGCAGGGATTTCGGCCGCTCCGGAAATGTTGACGGCCTTGCGGGCCGCGTTGGCCAATCGCATGCAATCGGTGGTGAATATTGCGCTGGGCGCGTCCTTGTCCACCGTCATTCTTACCGTGCCCGCCATGGAGGCGATGGCGTTGATCTCAGGGCAACGTATCGTGATGGCCATGACGCCGTTGCAAACCTTGATGATGCTGGTGACGTTATTGGTAGCGGCGATCAACCTGAACGACGGGCAGACCAATGCCATTGAAGGCATGACGCACTTCGTCCTGTTCGGGGCGTTTCTGATGTTGCTGGCCTTGGGCCTGTAGGCTCGCCGCTGGCGATTCAACGGCGTCCCGGCCGACTTGAAGCAGCTGTTCTGTCGCCGAGCCTCAAGGCGGTCAACACCCCTCCCGTCACGCAGGCGGTGTCCACGCACATAACGTCTGTCCTCACCAGCAGCCCCAGCGTGGCCCAATGGCCAAACAGGATGGGCGTGTCAACGGCCAGCCTGCCCGGCACGTCAAACCAGGGCATCGTCCCGCGTGGCCAGCCCCCTGGGGCAGATTTCGCCCCGGGCGCGAGTTCCCCTTTGCGCGTGCACAGCCGCATGCGGGTGAAGGCGCTGGCGATGAAGCGTATGCGCCTGTCATCCTGCAATTTTGCGTTCCAGCCCAACACCGCCGGGCCGCAGAACATGTGCATGTGATCGCGCCATTGCGCGTCTTGCAGCCGGTCTTCCACTTCGCGCGCCAGCGCCATGGCGGTATCCACATCCCACTGCGGAAGAATGCCGGCATGCGTCAGGACGTGGCCCGCCCCTTCATGCATCAAGGGACAGCGCCGCAGCCAGTCCAGCAGCTCGGGTGCATCAGGGGCGTTGAACAGATCATTCAGGGTGTCGCCCTTGCCCGGGCGGATGCATCCGGCGGCGATCGCCAAGGCTCGGATGTCGTGATTGCCCAGCACGACGGTGGCGCGCTCGCCCAGCGCCATGACGCGGCGCAACGTCTTGGCGGACTCGGGCCCGCGATTGACCAGGTCGCCCACGAACCAGAGCTGGCTCGTGGGGTCGTCTGCAATTTCCGGGCGTGCCAGCAGTGCGTCAAGCTCGGCGCAGCATCCATGCACATCGCCGATCACCCAGACCGATGGCGAAGCGCCCACGATACTGCCGCCGTTGCGGTTGACGGCTGGCTGCTCCACGGTGTGCGGCATGGCCTTCCCCATCGGGTTGACGATCACTCGCACCGATCAGCAAACGCCGTTCCCGGCGCGCCGCTTTCCGCTTTCCCTGATATCCCTAGCTAGGGCGAGGTTCGCTTTCCGATGGCGGATGGCAGAATCAGCTTGATCCCGCGCGCCGCCTGATAGCCGTGGATTTCCTTCACATCCAGCTTGCGCATGAATTCGATGGTGCCGGCATCAATGATCTGGCCAGGCACCATGATGGGAAAGCCGGGCGGATACGGGATCACAAAGTTTGCCGATACCAGTTCCGGGCCATTCGCCAGGCGTTCGTCCAGCTTGGGGCTGGTCAAGGGCAGGTACTCGCACTCGTCCTCGTTGTAGGCCGCGAAGAAGGCGGTGCGCATATTGCCTTCCGACGTGGTGCTGGCGGGATTGTCGCGGTAGCCATCGTGAAAGCTGCTGAAGTTGGGCAGGCTGGGCACGTCTTCCATCAAGCTCTTGACCTTGGCGGCGAACGCCATTCGCCCTTCCTCCCCTTCGGACTTGAGCCGGGCCTCAATATCTTGGGAGATCTCCAACAGCACCTTGATCAACGCGGCCACATCGCTGCGCGTGTTGTTGATATTGCTTTGCAACAGCGCGCTATTGCGCGAGGTCTTGTTCAGCTGGATGTTGTACTTGGAGGCCAGCAGGTTCTTGAAGGTGGTGCCGTCGAATCCCGCCGTACCGCACACCAGCGTCAACCGGGTGGGGTCCAGGCAGAACTCGTCGTCCTTCAGCGCCTTCACCGCGGTCAGCCAGGTCATGCCCGGCTGCATGTAGTCAGAAAAGCCCGAGCCGCGATACGCCTCCGGGATCATCTTGTCGGCTCCCAGCACGCTGAAGTACTTCGAGATCAGCGGATGCTTGGCCACTTCGCGGCGTATGGCCAACGCGACTTCAATCGCGCGCATGACCAGCTCGTAGCCTTCGAGCTCCATCTGGCGCCGAGCGACATCCAGCGAAGCAATGATCTGCGCGTTCGGCGAGGTCGATGCGTGAACGAAGACGGCTTCGTGAAACGCCGAGATGTGATGGTCGTAGTCTTCATCGCGCACAGCCACAATCGACCCTTGCCGCAGGCTCGACATGGACTTGTGAACGGAGTCCGTTTCATAGACACGGATGCGCATGGTTTGCGGGTTCGGCACCAATTGCCGTTCCATCACGCGCGGGTCTTTCGGGTCCAGGTCTTCGCCCAGTTCCTGGACCTGGGCGTTCCATTCCTCCATGGCGGCTGGGTCGTCACGCCATTGCTCAAGCGCGGCGGCCGCGCCCATGGCCGTTCTGGGACGCAGGAACGGTGACCACCGGGCAAAGCCGAACCAGGCTTCGTCCCAAAGAAAAATCAGGTCTGGCTTGATGGCCAGGCATTCCGCCATCACGCGGCGCGTGTTGTAGATATGGCCATCGAACGTGCAGTTGGTCAGCGTGATCATCGACACCGTGTCGAGCCGCCCTTCCGCTTTCAGGTCCAATAACGCCCGCTTGATGGTGGCCAGCGGCACCGCGCCGTACATCGAATATTCCGTCATCGGAAACGCTTCAACGTAGAGCGGCTGCGCGCCGGACAGCACCATGCCGTAGTGGTGAGACTTATGGCAGTTGCGGTCGACGATGACGATGTCGCCCGGCTTGGTCACGGCCTGGTAGACCATCTTGTTCGAGGTGGACGTGCCGTTGGTCACGAAAAAAACGTGGTCCGCACCGACTGCGCGCGCGAACTTTTCTTGCGCAAGCTTGATGTTGCCCGTGGGCTCCAGCATGCTGTCCAGCCCGCCTGTCGTGGCCGACGTTTCCGCCAGGAACAGATTCAAGCCATAGAACTCGCCGAAGTCGCGTATCCAGTTCGACTTGATGATGGACTTGCCGCGCGCAATCGGCAGCGCGTGAAACGTGCTGATCGGCCGCGAGGCATAGAGCTTGAGATTGTCGAAGTGCGGGGTCGACTGCCGGTCGCGCACGCCTTCCAGGATGTTGAGGTGGACCTCCATGGGTTCTTCGGCTTCATAGAACACGCGGCGGATCGCTGACGCTGCCGGGTCGCCCGCCAGCTGCTCGACGTTGCGGTCGGTCAGCAGATAGACATCCAGTTCCGGCCGGATGTTGGCGATGAAACGGGCCAGCTTGAGGCCCGCCTCTTGGGTCTCGCCGGCAGAGGGTTCCATGTGCTGATACACCGTCAGGAAGTCGCGCAGCACCGGGGTGTCGTGCTTGGAGCCAAAGGGCACGCCGTCATAGATGACAACCGCCTCGATCTTGCCGTTAAGAATGGTCGCCAGTACCGCGTCTTCGAAGGTGCCGACCAGCACGGGTTCGTAGACCAGGCCATCTTCGGCCCGGCGCAGTTGCCGGATCTCTTGGCAAATGGCCGCCGAACGTGCAGGAGACATCGCGTTCACGAACAGGGTTTCGAAATACGGCCGCCGCTGTGCGCCCGCGCCCAAGCCGGGCGGCAGGCGGTCGGGGACATCGGTAGAGGTCTCGTCAGCCACTTCCCATTCGCTGTTGTCGTAACGGTAGCTGCCAGAGAGCAAGGCGCCGCTCATGCGAAGCACCAGGCGCGCCACGCCTATTGCATCGCCTTCGGCAAGGCGGTCGTCCAGCGCGTGCAGCAAGTGCGCGCCGGGATAAGCGAAGTAGCTTTCCAGCGCGCGCAATTCCGCCAACGCCTGCCGCACGGCCTCGCCGCCCGAATGGCGCTTGCCGCTTCGTTCTGCGGCGGCCCAGGCCTGCGCCTTGGCATTCATGTCGCGCCACCGGTCAGACCGGGCGGCGGAATTCGAAAACAGATGGTCCAGGTGCTGCGGAGTATTTGTGTCACGGGTCATGGTGCTCTCCTAAGCAAGAATCAAGATGATGACCATGCCCCATATGGTCAGCAGGGTGTTGCCGACGGCATACGTGACGGTGTATCCCAAGCCCGGCACCTGGCTCTTGGCGGCTTCGCACACCATGCCTAGCGCCGCGGTCGTGGTGCGAGACCCTGCGCAAATCCCGAGGATCAGCGCCGGATGGAACTTGAAAACGTATTTGGCAAGGAACATGCCCAGGACCAGCGGGACGGCGGTGGCGAAAATGCCCCACAGGAACAGGCTGATCCCCAGCTTCTGCAAACCGGCCACAAAGCCGGGCCCGGCTGAAATGCCCACCACGGCAATAAAGACATTCAGGCCCACGGAATTCATGAACCAGAGCGTGGGTTCAGGGATGCGGCCGAAGGTGGGCCGAATCGCGCGGAACCAGCCGAACACAATGCCGGCGATCAACGCGCCGCCTGCCGTTGAGATCGTGATCGGGATGCCCCTGACATTGATCACCACCGCGCCGATCAGCGCACCGACTGTGATGGCCAGCGACATGAACGCCACATCGGTTACGGTGGTGGGCCGGTCCACATACCCGATTTCCTTGGCGGTGGTGTTGATGTCCTGCGTGCGCCCCACCACCGTGATGACGTCGCCACGGAACAGCTGCGTCTTCGGCAACACGGGGATCACAGTCTCGGTCGGGCCACGGCGTATGCGCTTCAGAAATACGCCACGCGCACCGGGCCAGCGCGCCAGCTCTTCCAGCCGCTTGCCGTCCACCTTCTTGTTCGAGATATAGATATCCACGCCTTCGGTCTTGATATCCAGCAGCTCGGCGTCTTGCACTTCGCGGCCGCTTGGGCCAAGCCGGGCAATCAGCTGATCGCGCTTGCCGCCGATGGCGACAATGTCTCCGGCCTGGATCAGCGTGGTCCGATCCGCTTCGATGATCTTGCCGTCGCGGCGGATGCGTTCAACAAAGGCCCGCACGCCATCCTGCGTACCCGCTTCGATGTCGCCGACCGCGCGGCCGATAAACGGGCTCTCGGGCGCCACGGAATACGCACGCACCTCGAAGTCATGCCACTGCGTTTCGCCTTCTGCGCCGCTTCCCGCGCCCAGCATCTGCTCGTACTCCTTGCACGCCGCAACCAGGTCAATGCCCAACAGCTTGGGGCCGATCTGCGCCAGAATGATGGCCGACCCCACCGTGCCGAAGATGTACGTCACGGCATAGGCAATAGGCATCGCATCCAGCAGCGCCTGCGCTTCTTCCGGCGACTTGCCCAAGCGGTTGATGGCGTCAGTCGCCAACCCCATCGACGCCGAAATGGTCTGGGACCCGGCAAACAAACCGGCGGCCGAACCCAGGTCATATCCCGCGAGGACAGCGGCAACTGCGGCCGCGCCCAGCGAGAACAGCGCCATGATCGCGGCAAAGATCGCTTGTGGCAGCCCGTCTTTGGCGATGCCGCGCACAAACTGCGGGCCCACGCCATAGCCCACCGCAAACAGGAACATCAGGAAGAAGACCGACTTTACGTTCGGCGAAATCTTCACGCCCAAGATGCCAATGACAATCGCAACCAGCAGCGTTGCCGTCACCGCCCCAAGACTGAATCCCTTGAAGCTCTTTCCTCCGACCCAATAGCCAATCCCGAGCGCCAGGAAGATCGCGATTTCGGGATATGCCTTGAGCGTAGCGACGAACCAATCCATGGTCTTCTCCTTATTCAACTGAATCTAGCCGTTGAAAATTTGGCGGGCCATACCCCATCTGCGGTACGTCTGGCCCGTTACTCTGAAGGGACATCGACAACACTGAACTTTCCGCCCAGCGCCAAATGCAGGTTCACGCGCTGAACCAGCCGTTCGGCGCGCACATGCAACAGGTCACCTTTCACGCGCAACACATCGCGCTTGCGCTGCAAGACATCGAAGGTGTCGAACTGGCCAATCTGACGCTGCACCTCTGCCAGCTCCAGCGCGCGGGTGCTTTCGGAATACTGGCGTTGAATCGCGCGCTCGCGCAGCGCCAGTTGCTGCTCGCCCGTCAATCCGTTTTCCACTTCACCCATGGCCGTGAGGATGGCGCGTGCGTAGGACGCCAGCGCTTCGCGCTGCTGCTCGGTACGCAGTTCCAGCGTGATCTGGCGGCGGCCGGCATCAAACAACGGCCAGATCAACGATGCGCCCACGGGATAGACCCAGCTCTGCATGCTGGTGGCCAGCCCCGAGTAATCTTTCGTGAAACGGCCCGCCCCCGCAAAGATGGAAATCGCGGGCAGGCGCGCGGCCTTGGCTTCTTCGGCGCCGAAGTACGCGGACACCATCCGTTCGCGCGCGGCAATCAGGTCAGGCCTGCGGTCCAGCAAGTCCAAGGGCAGCCCGGGCGCAAGCGGCGGCGGGGTGTCGGGGATGGCTTCGTTCGCTTGCGCGGCCCCTTCTGGGTAGCGGCCCAGCAATAACTCCAGCGCACGCAGCGCCTGCATGCGCGCCTGTTCCCGTTGCGCCACGACATCTGCCGCGGCTTCGCGCTGCTGCGCCCAATAAGCCACGTCCAGTTCGCTGACCTTGCCGATGCGGCGGCGGTATTGCACCAGCTCAAGCTGTTCGCCGGTCGTGCTTTCAAGTTCCTGCGCCAGCGCCAATTGGCCGGTGGCCTCTAACGCAGCAAGCCAACTCTTGGCGGTCAATGCGCCGATGGATTGGCGCGCGTAAGCGTAATCGGCTTCGGTAGACCGGTATCCGGCCTCACCCGCGCGTTTCTCTGCGCGCGCCCTGCCCCATAAATCGATTTCCCAGTTGATCAGGATGGCGTAGCCATTGGCGGAAAATGCGCTGCCGGGCGTGGGGTCTGTCGCCGTGCGCGCCCCGAAGCCAACCGTGGGCAGCAGGTCTGCGCCCGCCAGCCTGGCCTGCTGCGCCGCCTGTTGCACCCGGCTGGCCGCGACACGAAGGTCCAGGTTATTGGCCAGTGCTTCATCAATCAACGCTTGCAAGGTTCCATGTTCGGGAAATCCCGCCCATGCCGGATCAAAGGCCGCCACCCTGGCGCTGGCGACCCAGTGTTCAGGCACTGCCTTGCCTTCCATGGCCTGTTCGGCCATCGCCTGGTTGGTGGGCGCGTCCAGGTTGGCGCAGCCCGCCATCAGCGCGGCCGCGCACATCGCGGTGAGAAGCTGGGGAACGATCATGCGGTTCGGGTGCATGTCGGCGCCGTCAATGAAGCTTCAGAACCAGATAGTCCAGCTTGGACTGCACGCGGAAGATAACTTTGCGCACCATATGCAGCGCGCCCAGACGGTCCGTGTAGATTGCGGCGTTACCGCGGGCGCCCATCGCCAGCGTCATGTCTTGCGGCGTTTCAAGATCAATGCGCACCGCGAACTGCATGGGCGCATCGGCTCGCGCGCCTTCGCTCGTGGTGCCGGGCAGCACGCCCGATGCCTGGAATTGGCCTTGCGACGTGGCCCACACAATGGAATCCACCTTGCCCTTGAAGACGTGGCCGGGCACCGTGCGCAGCGACACTTCGACCTCGTTGCCTTCCTCGACTTTGGTCAGCTGATTCTGATCAAAAAACGCGATCACCTGCTGCGTGGTCTCCACAAACGACATGATGGGGCGTAGCGGTATCGCGGCCGCGTATGACCCCACGCGCGCCTGCAAGTTGATTGCGTAGCCATCAGCGGGGGCATACAGCGTGGTCTGCGCCAGTTCCCACTTCGCCGTGTCCAGCTCGGCCTTGACCTGCGCCACGGCTACTTGGTCCCCGTCGACCACCGCCTCTTGATTCAATTTGATCTTGCGTTCGGTCTCGCGCGCGGCTTCCCAGTTGCCCACGCGCACTTTCAATTCGCTTTGAAAGCTCTGCACGTCGTACTGGCTGCCCGCGCCGCGCGCCGCCAAGGCGGTGCTTTGGCGCAGCCGCATCCGGGCAAGGTCAACTTGCGCCAAGGCCGCTGCCGTCAACGATTGCGCGGCGGCAAGGTCACGGTCCAGCGATTGCCGCGTGGCTTGTGCATCGATGAGCTTGGCCTCCAGCTGCCTGACTTTCAATTGATAGGGTTCCGCATCCAGGCGCAGCAGCACGTCGCCCTTCTTGATCAGCCGGTTGCCTTCCACCGCGATCTCCACCACGCGCCCGGTCACCCGAGGAATGATCTCGACCACGTAATTGACGACGCGCAGCTCGTTGGACGATGGCGTGACCACATTGATGATCAGCACCAGCGCCGCCACGCCGGCGGCCCCGATGGCCACCACGCCAACCTGGGATTTGATGTTCCACGGCAGCCACTTCAGCTTGATGAAGATCAGCCAAATCAACAGCCCATACACCATCAAGATGAGTTCAAGCATGCCGGCGCCCCTATATGGTCAACCCAAGGTTTCCGGACCGGGCCCGTCTTCCTCATGCTTGTCGCGGCCATAGGCGAGCCGGTATCCGACGGGTCTGGTATGCGCCCACAGCCAGGCAAAGGGCCAGAGCATGCCGCCAAACACCAGCGATAACAGGCACAGCGACTTGATGGCCTCGGCTTGAGGGTGATGACGTTTTTCGGCAATCACTTCCGGCAAAACGTGCAGCTTCCAGAAGATCCAGATGGCCAGAATGGGGACAAGAACGAGCACGACCCAGACGAGCACATCCGCGATGGCGTCCTCCAGGTGTCCCGACACCGCGTGTCCCGTCAGGGGAAAGCACAGCAGCGCAACGGTTGCTACGGCCACGAACCGGCGCCGCGATTTGGCAAGAAACATGTAGAGCCCCTTGCAAGAGAACGTGTGCTGCATTTTCGCCAGTGACGGAGTGCTAAGTCCATGCTAATTTCGGCAATATGTCGTCAGCTCTCTTGCGTGGAGGCTTAGATGAAATTGCAGCACTTCGAGTCGTTTGATTCGTACGCGGCCGCTCTCTTCCACGCCGACGTAAGGGTATTCCTGCTGGGTTCCGAAGACGGCGGCTGGCGAACCGGCCATCTGGATGTGGATGGCATCGACGTGCAACGCGGCGTCACCCGGGTGCCAAACCTGTGCGAGGCCGCGGGCTGGGCCACGCACCTGACCTTGCTATTGCCAGAACCCACGCCCGCCCAGGCATGGCTGAATGGCGTCCCCTTTAGTCAGGACTCGATGGGTGTCCTGGCGCCTGGCAAAGGGTTCGTCTTCCGCGCCGCTGGCCCCAATGACTGGGTCAGCATCGCACTGCCACTGGCGTCTGATTTATTGATGGACGACAGCTTCGCGTCGCAGACGCTGCGGCGCTGGGCTAGCGCGGCTGACATGGTGAAAGCAGACCCCCTGCAAGTTGCCGCGCTGCGCGAGGCGGCGCTCCTGTCGATGGCGCCCGCCTGTCCGCCCGCGCTGGGGCGCCGTCTGGTCGAGCAGCGCTTGCGTAATCTGATCGCCAACCGTGTGCCGCACGACAAGAACAAGGGCCGGCCGAGCTTGCGCTTGCCCCAGCTGTGCGAGTTGGCGCTGGCCATCTTTCGCGACCGGCAGCAGGCGGTGCATGTGGATGAATTGCGCAAGGGCCTGAAGATCAGCGAACGCAGCTTGCGCGACGTTTTCCAGGCCTGTTTCGGCATGAGTCCGGGCCATTACTTAGCCTTGAGAAAACTGCATGACGTTTATCTGGCCCTGGCCAACAGCACCAACCAGCAGACCGTTTCCGATTGCTTTTTTCAGCATGGCTATCCGTATTCCACATACGCAGCCGCGCGCTATCACGACCTGTTTCTTGAAACGCCGTCCGAAACCCGGCGCAGGCGGCATCCGCATTCGCATCCCGCCTGACGGTTTTTCGCCGGAATCATCATGGACGCGCGGCGGGCTCGCGCCTCACAATCGCGAAGGACGTGGGAAATACACGAGCAATACGCAAGTAATTCGTGCGACTCAAGGAGGCACATCATGGCCAAGAAAAGAGCAGCGGAAGACAGCGTGAAAGCAGCAAAGCCACTGACGGGCAAGGACTACGAAAAAGAACTCGCCCGCCTGCATATCGAACTGGTCAAACTTCAGCAGTGGGTGGTGCATAGCGGCGCCAAGGTCTGCATTCTGTTTGAAGGCCGCGATGGCGCGGGCAAGGGCGGCACCATCAAGGCGATTACGGAGCGCGTCAGCCCGCGCGTGTTTCGCGTCATTGCCTTGCCCTCACCCACCGATCGCGAGAAGACGCAGATGTATGTGCAGCGTTATCTGCCGCATCTGCCCGCAGCCGGTGAAATCGTGATCTTCGACCGCAGCTGGTACAACCGCGCGGGGGTCGAACGCGTAATGGGCTTTTGCACGAAGGAGCAGGCCAAGGTGTTCCTGAAAGCGGTGCCGCTGGTGGAACGGGCGATCGTTGATTCCGGGATCATCCTGCTGAAGTACTGGCTGGAAGTCAGCGAAGAAGAACAGACCCGCCGGCTTCAAGCGCGCATTCACGACGAGCGCAAGATCTGGAAGCTGTCGAAACTGGACCTGGATTCGTACAGCCACTGGTACGACTATTCACGGGCGCGCGACGACATGTTCGCCGCCAGCGATACCGACCTTGCGCCGTGGTACGTGGCCGACTCCAACAACAAGAAGCGCGTGCGCCTGAACATCATCAGCCACATCCTTCAGAGCGTTCCTTACAAAGCGCTGCCCCACCCCGAAATCAAACTGCCTAAGCGGCAAAAGGCGCAGGGGTATCAAGAGCCGGATCGGCCGATTCGATTCGTTCCGCAGAAGTTCTGAACCTCGCTGAATCACGCTGAAGCGCGCTGAATCGCGCTGAATCGCGCTGACACGTGCTGAACCGCGTGAGTCGCCACGCGCGCTCAAGCGCCCTGCCGCGCGCCCATCATCGAGCGCGACAGCCGGCTGGCCGCGGCAAGAATGGCATCCTTGTGGCCCAACAGCACTTGCTCGGTCAGCCGGGAGATCGGGCCCGAGATGCACATTGCGCCCAGCAAGGTCCAGTTCATGCCATAGACCGGCGCCGAGAGGCTTGAGACCTCGGCGTCGCGCTCGCCCAGCGACATCATGTAGCCGGCCCGCCGCACGGATTCGTAGGGCTCGCCGGCTTCGCCGGAGAAGGCCAGCAGCACGCGGCCCGGGCTGCCCAGCGTGAGCGGCAGCGACGCGCCCACCCGCACGTGATGGCGGATGGACTTGGGCCCTTCGACACGCGCCATGCAGATCCGCTGGTTGCCCTCGCGCACATAGAACGTGGCGCTTTCGCCCGTGGCCGCCGATAGCTCGCGCAGCACCGGCTGCACCACTTCCTGCACGTTGAAGGTGGCCTGATAACAAGCGCCCAGCCAGCCCGCCGCGCGCGCCAGCCGCCAGGTGCCATCGGCACGTTGCGCCAGGTAATCGTCCATGGCGAGCGTGCGCGCCAGCCGCAGCACCGTCGAACGATGGCAGCCGGTGCGCCGGCTCAGTTCCGCCAGCGTCAGGTGCGAGTCTTCAACGCCGAACGCCTCCAGGATGCGCATGGCGCGGCGCACCGCAATAACGCCTTCTTCGCCGTCTTCGCCTGCCTTCGCGGCATCGGGGTTGCCAGTCTCTTCTTCGTTCATGGTACGCAACATGTTTCGCTAGACGAACTTGGATTGTATTGTACGGAACACGATCCGACAATGCGCTTACCAAAACAAAAATCGGAGACAAACCATGAAGGTCGTCGTACGCGCGCTCTCAGGACTCGCCCTCGTCTGCGCAACCGGGCTCAGCCTGGCCCAGGGCTACCCCAACAAACCCATCCGCCTGGTCGTCCCGTTCCCCCCGGGCGGCGGCACCGACGTGCTGGCCCGCGAAGCCGCCGTGAAGGTCGCCAGCAACACCGGCTGGAACATCGTGACCGAGAACCGCCCCGGGTCCGGCGGCAACATCGGCGTGGACACGGTGGCCAAGTCCGACCCCGATGGTTATTCGCTGGTGCTGGGGCAAACCAGCAACCTGGCGATCAACCCCACGCTGTACGCCAAGCTGCCCTATGACCCCGAGAAAGACCTGAGCGCGATTGGGCTCATTGCCGACGCGCCGCTGGTGATCGTGGTGCCGGCGGGTTCGCCGTTGAAGTCGCTGGACGACATGATTGCGGCCGCCAAGGCCAAGCCGGGAATACTGAATTACGCCAGCTCGGGCAACGGCACCGTGTCGCATCTGGCGGCCGTGCAGTTGCAGAACGCAGCCGGCATCCAGCTCACGCACATCCCCTACAAAGGGGCCGCGCAGGCCTCCAATGACCTGATCGGCGGGCAGATCGACATGTACCTGTCGTCCGTTCCCACGCTGATCGGCCACGTGCGCAACGGCAAGATGCGCGCACTGGCGGTCACGTCCGCGCAACGCGTGCCCGATCTGCCCGACGTGCCCACCATCGCCGAACGCGGCTATCCGGGGTTTGAAGCCGTGACCTGGTTCGGCCTGGCCGCCCCCAAGGGCGTGCCGAAAGACATCGTGGACCGCCTGAACGCCGAGTTCAACAAGGCGCTGCAATCCAAGGAGCTGAGCGTGAAGTATCAGGAACAAGGCGCGCGCGTGCTGACGGGCACCCCTGAGGACTTCGCCACACTGATCCGCGACGACCGCGCCCGCTGGGGAAAGATCGTCAAGGACTCGGGCGCCCGCGTCGAGTGACCTTTCATGCGCGCCCCCTACGCCTATTCTGCCGGTGAAGGACGGCCTGCCGCCGCCGCGCCCGCTGGCGCTTGCGACTGCCATGTCCACGTCTACGACGGCCGCTATCCGCCCGCGGCGGGCGCAACGTTGCTGCCGCCGGACGCAAGCATTGCGCAGTACCGCGCGATCCAATCCCGGCTCGGCACGCAGCGCGCGGTGCTGGTCACACCTTCCACCTATGGCGCCGACAACCGCAGCATGCTGGCCGGCCTGGCCGAATTGGGTGAACAGGCGCGCGGCGTCGCCGTCATCGACGGCACGGAGTCCGACGCGCAACTGGAAGCGCTGCATGCGCAGGGCGTGCGTGGCATTCGGCTGAACCTGTCGCTGGGCGTGACGGGGTCGGCGGCGCACATCGCGCCCTTGGCCGCGCGAGTGGCGCCGCTGGGCTGGCACGTGCAGCTGCTAATGCCGCCCGATCAGCTCGCGCAGCTGGGCGAACTGCTGTCGTCGTTACCCACGCCCATCGTGTTCGACCACCTGGCCCGCATCACGCCCGCGCTGGCCGGCCAGCATCCCGCGCATGCGCGGGTGCTGCGCCTGCTTGGCGCCGGGCGCGCCTGGGTGAAGCTGTCTGGCGGGTATCTCGTCAGTGATCAGCGGTCGACCGACGACCCATCGCTGCATGCCTTGGCGCGCACCTACCTCGACGCCAACCCCGACCACGTTATCTGGGGCAGCGACTGGCCGCACGCCACCGCGTCGGCCGGCAAGCAGCCTATGCCCGATGACGCCCGCCAGCTCGACCGGCTGGGCGAATGGGCAAGCAGCCCGGCCGCATTGAATCGCATTCTGGTGAGCAACCCGGCAGCCCTCTACGGCTTTCCGGAATGAAAAAAGACAACATCACGGAGACACCCTCATGCCTACCCTGGCCACCGCAACCCTCACCCGGCGCCGCCTGCTGACCCTTGGCGCAGCACTGGCCGCCACCACGGCTTTCAACGTGCGCGCAGCGCCGGACTGGCCGGCAGGCAAGACCATCACCTGGGTCGTGCCTTATCCGGCGGGCGGCAGCACCGACGTGCTGGGCCGCGCCATCGCGCAGCAACTCGATGCGCTGCTTGCCACCCGCGTGATCGTCGACAACCGGCCGGGCGCAACAGGCACCATCGGCGCCGCACGCGTCGCGCGCGCCGAACCCGACGGTCTGACGCTGCTAGGCACCTCGATCGGCCCGCAAGCCATCGCGCCGCACGTAATGGGCAAGCTCACCTATGACCCGGTCGCGGACTTCGCGCCCGTCATCATGATCGGCACGATCCCGCACCTGTTGGTCGTGGGCGCGGCGCAACCCTTCAAGACGCTGGACGACCTGCTGAAAGCCGCAAAGGCCGCGCCGCAAAGCCTGGCCTATGCCTCTGGCGGCACGGGGACCATCCTGCATATGCAGGGCGAACTGCTACAGCAACGCACCGGGGCGCGATTCCTGCACGTGCCTTACAAGGGCGACACGCCCGCCTTGCAGGACACGCTGGCCGGCCAGGTGCAGTTCGCCTTCATCCCGGCCGCCGCCGCGCTCCCCCATGTGCGCACGGGAGCGCTGCGCGCCTTGGCCGCCACATCGGCCCGCCGCCTGCCCGCCCTGCCCGACGTTCCCACCATGGAAGAAGCCGGCATGCCCGACTTCGTGGTCGAGCAATGGCAAGCCGTGTTCGCCCCGGCCAGCACGCCTGCCGCCGTCATCGAACGGCTGAATACCGATATCGCCAAAGCGCTGCAAAGCCCCGCGTTGATTGCCCTGGCCGAGCAGCTTGGCATCACGCTCGCCGGCGGCTCGCCGCAGGCATTGGACCAGACCCGCAAGGCCGACTTCGACAAGTGGGGCAAGGTCATTCGCGACGCTGGCATCAAGCCGGCCTGACGACGCCCCACCTCCCTTCTGACTCTTTCAGGAACCTTCATGGCAAACCAGGACATCATCAAAGACTTTCCCCGCGTAGACGCCACCATCGTGCGCCGCGCGGCTGAACTGCAACCCGCGATTCTGGCCGACGTGGCTGGCCGCCGCGGCGCGCTCAGCGGCCGCATCCGGCCCTTGCACCCCAGCATGAAAGTCGCGGGCACGGCGCTCACCGTTGAAGTGCGGCCGGGCGACAACCTGATGATTCACGCCGCCATCTCGCTGGCCAAGCCGGGCGATGTGCTGGTCATCGACGGCAAGGGCGATCTGAGCTCGGCGCTGATGGGCACCATCATGATGACCGCCTGCCGCAAGCTGGGCATTGCGGGCGTGGTGATGGATGGCGCGGCACGCGACACCGTCGAAATCATCGAGATGGACTACCCGGTGTTCGCCGCAGGCACCAACCCCAACGGCCCGACCAAGAACGTGCCCGGCCGCATCGGCCACCCCGTGTCGGTGGGCGGCGTGACCGTCAACGCGGGCGACTTCATCATCGGCGACGCCGACGGCGTGGTTGTCGTCGAACGCGAAAAAATTGAAGGCCTGCTTCCCGCCGCCGAAAAGAAAGTGCGCGACGAAGCCGCCCGCATCGCCGCCATCCAGGCGGGCGACACCGAGGCCAAGTGGCTGACGGCAGCGCTGCGCGCGGCGGGTGTGTTGAAGGAAGGGGAATCGCTGTGAACGCTCCCGCTTCTGACAAACCCGCCATCCTCGTCACGGCGGCCGACCTGGCGCCCGAAGCGCTGGCGCTGCTGGGCGACTTCAACGTGGTCTACGCGGGCAAGACGCCGTCTGAAGACGACGTCGTGGCGCTGTGCCGCACGCACAACCCCATTGCCATCATCGTGCGCTACAGCAAGGTCGGCGCGGCCGCGATGGATGCGGCACCGGCGCTACGCGTGATCTCCAAGCATGGCAGCGGCACCGACACCATCGACAAGGCCGCGGCCGCACAACGCGGCATCGACGTGGTTGCCGCCGTGGGCGTGAACGCGGCGGCGGTCGCCGAGCAGGCGCTGGCGCTCTTGATGAGCTGCGCCAAATCCGTGGTGGCGCTGGATGCGCGCATGCGCGGCGGCCACTGGGACAAGTCCACGCACAAGAGCGTGGAACTGGCCGGCAAGACGATTGGCCTGATCGGCCTGGGCGCCATCGGCCAGCGCATGGCGGCGGTGGCGCACGGCATGGACATGCGCGTGATCGGCTTTGATCCTTACGCGCAAAACCTGCCCGCGTATGTTGAGCGTGTGCCGTTGGAGCACATCTGGAAGGACGCCGATGCGATCTCCCTGCACTGCCCGCTGACGGATGACAACCGCGGCATGGTCAATGCCGCCACGCTGGCGCAATGCCGGCCGGGCGTGATTCTCGTCAACACCGCGCGCGGCGGTTTGGTGGACGAAGACGCGCTGCTGGCGGCGGTGCGATCCGGCCAGGTGATGGCGGCGGGCCTGGACAGCTTCGCCACCGAACCGATGGCGGCCGGCCACCCCTTCCAAGAAGAGCCGCGCATCATCCTCAGCCCGCACATTGGCGGCGTCACCAGTGCGGCCTACGTGAACATGGGCATGGCCGCGGCACGCAACATTTTGGCGGTGCTGGCGCGCGATTCCGCGTCCGCCTGAGGAGCCGCCCATGCCGCAACGATGGAAACAAGCGCCGCCGGGAAGCCACTGGGGCGAATTCGGCCCCGACGACCAGCTCGGCCGCATGAATCTGGTCACTCCCGCCAAAGTGCGCGAGGGCATCGCCGAAGCGCGGGAAGGGCTTACGTTTTGCCTGTCGCTCCCATTGGACGTGCCAGGCGGCATGGCGCTCAACCCCCGCCGCTTGCCGCCGCAGCGCTATGCCACGCTGCGCGACGGCAAGAGCTCGGGGGCGCAAGGGTATTGCTGGTCGTACGCATCGGAAGACCCGCAACTGACAGACGTCGTATGCGACGACGTGCTGCTGATGAACACGCAGTACTCAACCCAATGGGACAGCCTGGCGCACATGGGCAGCCTTTTCGATGCCGATGGCGACGGCGAGCCTGAAGCCGTCTTCTACAACGGCTTTCGGGCAGGCCAGGAAATCGTCGCTGCGCACGAAGACCCCGAAGCCTCCGCGGAGTGGGCGCGCTTTCCCGGCCCCCACTCCGGTGCGCTTGGCATCGAACATCTGGCCGAGCACGGCGTGCAAGGCCGGGGGGTGCTGATCGACCTGGAAGCTCATGTAGGCCGCACGCGAACCGCCGTCGGATACGACATGCTGATGCGCATCATGGAGGCCGATGGCATCACGGTGGAACCTGGCGACATGGTGTGCCTGCACACCGGGTTTGGCGACATGCTCATGGCCATGAACCGGCAACCCGATGTGGCGCATTTGCACGCAACCGGCAGCGGGCTCGACGGCCACGACAGCCGTCTGCTGCAATGGATCGACACATCGCGGCTGGCCTGCCTGATTTCCGACAACCCCGCCGTCGAACTGGTGCAGACGGTGAACCTGAGCGCGCCCGCCCCCGCCTTGCGGCGCCCGCGCCTGCCCTTGCACGAACATTGCCTGTTCAAGAACGGCATCCATCTGGGCGAGCTTTGGTGGCTGACGCCGCTTGCGCGCTGGCTGTGCGCCCATCGCCGCCATCGCTTCCTGCTGACCGCGCCGCCACTGCGCCTGCCGGGCGCCGTGGGTTCGCCTGCTACGCCCATCGCCACCGTCTGACCAATCCATTCCCGGCATCCACGCGTTCAACCCGCCATTGCCTGGCGCAGCGTCCGAAACAGGCCGCACGCCCACACGCTAAAGAGGAGACATCCTGTGAATATTTTCCGCCCCCTTACGATGGCGGCCTTGGCCCTTTGCGCCAGCGCCGCCCACGCCGCCTACCCCGAACGCCCCGTACGTGTCGTGGTCGGCTTCTCTCCCGGCGGTCCGACTGATGTGGTCGCCCGCGCGTTCGCGTCTTATGCGTCGCAGGCCACGGGCCAGACATTCGTGGTCGAGAACAAGCCCGGCGCCAACACCATCCTGGCCGCTGAAGCCGTCGCCAAAGCGGCGCCTGACGGCTACACCTTGCTGGTCGGCGCCACCAACCACACCATGATTCCGGCGCTCTACAGCAACCGCGTAAAGTTCGATGCGCTGCAATCGTTCACGCCCGTGTGCGCCGTGGCCGTCAGCCCGACCGTGCTGGTTGTCGGCCCCGCCCTGAAAGTCGACAGCCTTGGCGCATTCCTGGCGAAGGTCCGCGCCGCGCCGAGCCGCATCACCTATGCCACGCCCGGCACGGGCAGCTCGGGGCATTTCGCCACTGCGGAGTTCCTGCGCCTGACCCATACGTCGATGAACCACATCCCTTACAAGGGCGCGGCTCAGGTCATCTCCGACCTGATGGGCGGCCAGATCGACAGCTCGTTTGCGACATTGGGGTCGGTGCTGCCGCAGGTGGCATCCGGCAAATTGACCGCGCTGGCGGTCGCCGCGCCCAAGCGCCTGCCGCAACTGCCGCAAGTGCCCACGTTCGATGAGGCCGGCGTGCAGGGTTACACCGCCGACGCCTGGTATGGCGTGCTGGCGCCGGCCAGCCTGCCGCAAGACGTACGCGCCAAGCTCGAGCAGGTTGCCCGGGATTTCGCCAAGGCGCCCGCCACCGCCAAGAGCCTGGATGCGTTGGGCATGCAACCCCGCGAGACCTGCGGCGATGCGTTCCACGCGCAACTCTCCGGAGAAATCGACACCTATCGCAAGCTGGCCGACGAGCTTGGCCTGAAGGCGGACTAAGCCCACCACAACCCGAACAGAGAGCGAGGAAGACATGGCCACACACAAACCCTCCCGGGCACGCCTGAAGGCCGCTGCCCTGATCACCGCTTGCGCCTTGCCGCTGCTGGCCTGCGCCGCGCCCCAAGCTGCGGACGCCTGGCCCAGCCGCCCCGTGCGCATCGTGGTGCCTTATGGCCCCGGCGGCGCGGTGGATGTCGCCACACGCAAGATGGCGCAAATGCTGTCCACACAGACGGGGCAGAGCTTCATTGTGGAAAACAAGCCGGGCGCCACGGGCACCATCGGCGTCAGCCAGGTTGCGCGCGCCACGCCCGACGGCTATACGCTTGTCGCCAACGACACCACCTATTCCCTGTTGCCGCACATCTTCAAGAAGCTGCCCTTCGACCCGGCGCAAGACCTGCAACCGGTGTCGGCCTTTGTCTTTGCCCCGATGGCGCTGGCCGTATCCGCCGACAGCCCGTTGCGCACGCTGGGCGACCTGACGGCAGCGGCTCGCGCCAAGCCCAACCAGATCACCTACGGTTCGGGCGGCCCCGGCACGACCCCGCATTTCGCGGCCGAAGGGCTGTCGCTGGCTACAGGCGCCAAGTTCATGCACGTGCCCTTCAAGGGCGCCGCCGAAGCCACGCAAGCGGTGATGGGCAAAGTCATCGACTTCCAATTCGCGTCAACGACCGGCGTAATGGGGCCGGTGCAAGGCGGCCAGCTGCGGCTGCTGGCCGTCAGCGGTGACAAGCGGCTGGAAGTCTTGCCCAACGTACCCACGTTTACGGAGGCCGGCGTGAAGGACTTTGGCGTGGTCAATTGGACGGGATTGTGGGTGCCCAAAGGCACGCCGCCCGAGGTCTCGGCGCGCTTGCAACGCGAAGTGGCCACGGCGATGGCATCGGAAGAGATGAAGACCTTTGCGGTCAAGATGGGCGCCGAACCGCGCGCGGCGGACGCCAAGGAGTTTGGCCGCATTCTGGCGGACAGCGGGGTGATGTGGGGCAACGTCGCTCGTAACATCGGATTCGACGCCAAATAAGCTCGCAAGGAAACACCATGTTCATTCTCCAAGCCCCCGACGTGATCGAGTTCGATGTGTGGACGACGATGCCCGACGCTTACCGTCGTCCGCAACGCAGCGACTGGGCCGATGCGAATCGTGGCGGGGTACCCGTTGATTCCTTTCTGGAAGGCCCCGTCTTCGACACGCAGGGCAACCTGTACGTGACGGATATCCCGTGGGGCCGCGTGTTCCGCGTGTCACCTGACGGGCAGTGGTCGCTGATTGCCGAATACGATGGCGAACCCAACGGCATGAAGTTTCTGGATGACGCCCGCCTGCTGATCACGGATTACAAGAACGGGCTGATGATGCTGGACATCGCCAGCGGCCGCGTCACCCCGTTCCTGGCCCGCCGCAACAGCGAGCGCTTCAAAGGCGTCAACGACCTGATCTTTGATGCGCACGGCAATCTGTATTTCACGGACCAGGGGCAAAGCGGCTTGCACGACCCCAGCGGGCGCCTGTATCGGCTGCGCCCTGACGGCCAGCTCGATCAACTGCTGAACAACGTTCCCAGCCCCAACGGCGTGGCGTTATCGCCTGACGGACGTGTGCTGTACCTGGCGGTGACGCGCGGCAATTGCGTCTGGCGCGTGCCGCTGCTGCCCGATGGCAGCGTCAGCAAGGTCAGCCAGTTTTTCACGTCGTATGGTCCAAGCGGCCCGGACGGCCTGGCCGTGGATGTCGAGGGCAATGTGCTGGTCTGCAACCCTGGCTTGGGTTACGTCTGGCAGCTGAACCATCGCGCCGAACCGGTAACGGTATGGCGCAGCCCGCGGGGCGCGTCCACGACGAATCTTGCCTTCGGCGGCGCCGACGGGCGCACCGTGTTCTGCACGGAATCCACCACGGGTTCCATCCTGACCGCCCAGGCGCCGCAGCCTGGGCTGACGCTTGCGCGTCCTTGATGGCATGACGGTTCACCTGCGCGGCCGGCCCCGCAGGCGGCCTTGCCTTAACGCTGAAGGCAAGCCGAAACGTCTGCCTTTAGCCGCGCCATTTCCTGATTGACGCCCAAGTCCGCGCAGTACGCGCCCGCGCCCCGCAAGGTCAGGGCCAGCGACGACGGCGTCTTCTTTGACAGCTCGGCTTTCAGACGAAAACCGGATACGTTTGACGCGCGGTACTGGTCTGTCTCGTACACGCCGGCCGTCAGATCCCGGGTGGCCTTGCCCTTGCCTGCGTATTCAGGGCGATCGCCCTTGCCGCTGGTGGCCTCGTCCAGGCAGGCAAACACCTTCTGGGCGGAGGCGGCTGGCGGCACATCCATCGACGCGCTTTGGCTCGGGCCGAAGCTGTCGCACAACCCTGACGACGTTGAACACCCGCTCAATAGGCCGGCAAACACCAGCGTCGCGGCAAACTTGCCCTTCCATTGCCAACGCGCCAACACCCGATTCTTGCCTACGATCGATCGCATTCGCGCATCCTTTACAGAGGTCATGGAATCGCGAAAATATAGCAGCCCGACGCCCGATCCCCTTTTTTGACATGGAGGCGTGCGGCACTTTGTGGCAGCATGCCGGTGCATCCCGCCCCGTTGACCCCACGCGCGGCGCAAGAACCCACACACGACGGAGTGTTTTTCCTATGAAATTCAAGGCCTTGACCCTGGGCATCCTCATGGCCGGCGCTAGCGCTTCGCAAGCCGCAACGGTGAAGGAAGTGTTCAACGGCAGCATGCTGGGCACGACGCAGCGCTACTTCGAATCGATTGCCGGGGTGCCGCGCGAGTCCTTTAAAAATGACCACGTTTTCGTGGTGCAGGAATGCCGCATCACGGCCACCATCACCAACGACAAGGTCTCGGCCTTGCGCATGGACTTGGCCGACAACTGCAAGCCCGACCTGACGAGCTTCATTGGCGAAGACGCGCCCAAGGCCGGTCAGCCCATCACTCCAGGCGCGTTTGGCCGTGGCCAACGCTACACGGCAAGCTGCCTGACTGACTGCGGCAACGCCGTGGACCCGTCGGCCTATGCCCTGTGGGTGGCCCCGCGTTCGTCGGGCGGCCTGGAAGTCTTGATGGAAATGGTGTTGGCGGGCGACAAGGCGCTGGATGCGGCCGACCAATGGGAAGCCGACATCAAGAAGGCCGCCGGCCAAGACTACGTGCTCAACCGGAAATTCAATTGCGAGACCCGCTTTGACTCCGCCGCCGAAGCCGCCTTCAAGGACGTGCCGGTCAACGCCATCACGGTCGGCTACGGCTTGCCGGTAGAACGCTGCAACTGAAACCGATGTAGCCGTCTGGCGCAACGGCTACAACGTGCCTTCACGCGCCTTTTCCCGCGATGTCATCAGTGCGGCTTCGGCGGCTTTCATCTTGTCGCCGAAGTCCCGCGCATAGTCTCGCCAGACCTGCTTCATCGCCTCGGGCTTGTCGTTGCGATCGCCCATCTTGTGTAGCTCGCCCTGGATATTCGCGCCTACCTGCCAGAAGCTTTCGAATGCCGGCCGGGCCTCAGGCACCAGATCCAACAGATGCGGACGCGCCTCCCGCATCAGCTTTTCGGCCGCCTCCGCGTCGGCATCGACGTAGCCCCCGTACTCCAACGCAGCCAACGCGTAGTAGTAGCTCGATATTGCGCTACCTACCTTGACGCTTGCGATAGCGACTTGCCCCATGGCGAAATCGACAAGCTGCATACCGCGATCGATCTCACCCTTTAACCGTGCGAGGTCGCCGTTCACTTTGCTGCTGATATCGCCCTTCAGGGCTTCAAGTTCGCTGTTGGCCGCCTGCTGACTGGACAGGACGATCAACGACACGGCGGCACCGAGCGCTGCTGTCAACGCCGCAATCCACGCGGCAATGAGCTTGACGAACTCGTCACCGGTATTGACGAACTTCCACGACCATACGGCCGCCACCAACAGCAGTACCGCATAGGCCACGACCAGGCGAAAAATCACGTTGCTTTTCTTGCTCATGTCTTACCCCCCGGGGCAAGTTGATGTCAGCCGCACCTCTTCGTATTGGGATGACAAAGACATCCCAAGCGAATACATCGATCTACGCACGCGTCGGGCATGCAGCTTGTGTTCTGCAAGTCCAGATAGCTCATGATTTGTTCGGGCACCCATCGGCAAGCGATCACTGCGGGGTCTTCGGCGTGATCCACGAACTCAACATACGACCTGACACGTATCAGCACCTTGCGCGTGCTGCCGTCAGATTCCAGCCGTAAATAAACGCCCGTTCCTCTGTCTTCCGGGCCGGTAATCGCCGCACAGGCGTAATCAGTTTGGTCTTTCATCGCAGAGTCCCGTCCTTGGCTTCGCCGTCAGACAACGCCCCTATCATGCGCCGCGCACCTACCGGCGGCAACGAGGCCACGCCGGATTCAATCGTCCGCGCGCGGCACTCCTGCTTTAGTGCGGCCAAAAGAGACTAGGCGTGGGGGGTCAGCATGAAAATAACCAGTGAGGAATTACCGGTACCCAAGGATGACGCGCCTGCTGTCAGCGATGAACATCTACCGGCTAAAATTCCCGCTTCACTGTTCTTGACGATGCAAGCGGCTTTCCATGGATCAAAGCTCGACGTCGTGGGAATACTCCGCACACATGCATGCCGAGGTGACGCAGACCATCGTCAGCAACGCGTTGCAAGCTTCTCCCATCGGCATTTCCCGCGTTCAAAGCGCGCGGCGTGACAACGGGCTCACCGAGCCCTATCAGCTGGAAGCCGCCTACCTGGTGGTGTTGCAGCTGAAGCCGTTTTCCGAGCAGGATTTGTGGGTGGACGGCAAGCCCGCCCCGCATCGCCCTTCCAGCGCGGGCACGTTGATCATCTACGACCTGGACCGCCATTGGGTGTCGAACTTGCGCGGCAGCTACGACTGCCTGCAATTCTATGTGCCGCAATCCGCGCTGGATGAAACCGCTGAAGACATCGGCGGCCGCCGGGCCGGGCGGCTGTTTCACCCGCCGCATCTGGCCACCATCGACCCCACCGTTCATCAACTCGGGCAAGCGTTGCTGCCGGCCCTGGCGCACCCTGAATGCGCCTCGCGCCTGTTTGTTGACCATATGGCGCTGGCGCTGCACGCGCATTTATCCAAGACCTATGGCAGCTTGACCCCGCCCCGCCTGCGCGGAGGCTTGGCGCCCTGGCAAGAGCGCCGCGCCAAAGAGATGATGCTGGCGCACATGGATGGCGATCTGCCGCTGGCGGAACTTGCCCAGGCTTGCGGGCTGTCGCGCAGCCACTTTGCGCGCGCGTTTCGTGAGACGACTGGGCTGCCGCCGCACCGCTGGCTGATGCAGGCGCGGCTGGACCGCGCCAAGGACTATCTGCGGACGTCCACGCTGCTGCTGGGTCAGATTGCGCATTTGTGCGGGTACGCCGACCAGAGCCATTTCACCCGCACCTTTTCGCGCGCCATGGGATGCAGCCCCGTGGCGTGGCGCCGGCTTCAGGCGTAGCGCGACAGGCTGTAGACGGACGCGGGCGGCAGATTCAACGGCACAAAGCTGGACCGCCGGGCCTTCAAACCGAAGTCGTCCAGCACACTGGCGGATATCGGGCAGCGCACGCCATAGGTAAACAAGTGCATGGCCCCGCCCGGACGCATCGCCTCGAACACCGCCGCCAATAAGCGGCTATGCAGCGCCGAGCTCATGTTGCGCAAGGGCAGCCCGCAGATGGTGGCGCCGATGCCGTCCAGCTCCGGATGCGTGTCACGCGACAGATCCTCGGCGGACGCCTGAAGCACGGTCGCATTCGGAAACTGTTGGCGCAGGCGGGAGCTCATGGCGGAGTCCTGTTCAACCAGCACCAGGTTCGACGGGTCCACGCCCTTGCGCACCATCTCGCGCGTGAAGACGCCGGTGCCGCAACCCAGCTCCAGCACTTTGCCTTCCGCCGCGTGCAAGGGCGCCGTGATGGCCGCCGCCAGCGCTGCGCTGGAGGGCGCGATAGCGCCAATGGCGGCGGGGTTCGCCAACAACGCCTTGATGAACTGGCTGCGCTCTTGCACCCAGTGCATCGAACGATGCGACAAGGGGTTAAGCCGCGCAGCGGTCTTGAGTGACTGCCTGAAATGCATAGTGCGTCTGACTCCAAACGAGACACGCCGGCGTGTCTGCCACCGCAGACCTTAACCGAGGCATACCGCCCGAGTCGTCAACCGGATGTAAGCACTCCTGCCAAGTTGACACGGGGGGCGATGCGGCGCCCCAGGAAAGTATCCATCATCATCAGGCAGTTACATCCACAGCCTGACGTGCACTACCGCCCCGACATCTCCGCCGGCAACCACGTCGCCAGTTGCGGCACGGCCAGCAGCAGCGCGATCATCACTAGCAGCACCGCCAGAAACGGCAGCACGCCGATGACGACATCCATGAACTTGCCCTCGCCGCGCACGCTGTGCACCACGAACAGGTTCATGCCAAACGGCGGCGTCAGCTGCCCCATTTCGCACAGCACGATCAACATGATGCCGAACCACACCGGGTCGTAACCCAAGGCGACGACGATCGGCACGGTCAACGGCGCGGTCGTCACCAGCATCGCCAGCGTGTCCATGAAGCAGCCCAGCAGGAGGTAGAACGCGATGATGGCCAGCATCATGCCCAGTGGCGGCAGGTCCAGCCCCTTCACCGTGTCCACCAGCATCGTCGTCAGGCCCACGGACGACAGCACAAAGTTCAGAAAGAAGGCCGCCAGCGTGATCAGGATGATCATGCCCGTGGTGCGCAGCGTGGCCTCGAAAGCGCGGCTCAGCATGTTCCAGCTGAGCGCGCCCTTGGCCGCGCACAACAGCGTCGCCGCCACCACGCCCAGCGCAGCGGATTCGCTGGCGGTGGCGATGCCGCCATAGATCACGCCGATCACCAGCACAAAGATGGCCAGCGGGGGCACCAGATGCGGCAAGGCGGCAATCCGTTCAGCCCAGCTGATCGACGGCCGGCTGCCGGCAAGCCCCGGCCGCCACAGGCACAAGCCCACGATCAGCAAAATGAACAGGCAGACCAGCAGCAGGCCGGGCAACGTGGCCGCCAGATACAGCTTGGGCACGGACACGTTGGCGATCAGCGCATAGACGATCATGTTGATCGATGGCGGGATCAGGATGCCCAGCGTGCCGCCCGCCGCGATCGACCCCAGGAACAGCGGCGCGTTGTAGCCCGCCTTGCGCTGCTCGGGCAACGCCAACGTAGAGATGGTGGCGGCCGTGGCCACGCTGGACCCGCTGGTGGCTGAGAAAAGCGCGGACGCGCCGATGTTCGCGTTCATCAGCCCGCCAGGCAGCCACGACACCCATTTGGACACCGCGCCATACATCTGCCCGGCCACGCCCGAACTGACCAGCAATTCCCCCATCAGCACGTACAAGGGGATGGCCACCAGCAAGAATTCAGAGCTGGTGCCCCAGGCCAGTTCGCCCATGGCGTTCACGAGCGACAGCGGGGAATACGCGCCCGCCAGCGTTACGCCCAACAGGCCCACGGTAGCGGCCGCCGTCACGCTCAGCGCCAGCAGGCCGAGCAGCATGGAAATCGTCAGAGTCAACATGCGGCGCTCCTAGCGTTGCATTGGGGTGGCAGGCGCGGCAACGGGCGGGGGTGCCGCCGATTGCGTTTCCGCCTGAATCTCTTCATCAAGCGAATGAATGCCGATCAAACCATTCACGTCTTGCCAGCGGCCTGCCATCAACCGCGCAACCGCGCACGCAGCCAGCACCACGATGGTCAGCAGGAAGAACGCATAGCCTGCAAACCACAACGACTGCGGAATCCATTGCGGCACCTGCAACGGCGTGTTCGACACCGAACGAAAGCGGATGGAGTCGGCCAGCAYGCCCCAGGCGTGAAACGTCAGCAAGCCGATGAAGACGCTCAGGCAAGCGATCGCAAAAAAGTCGAGCGCCACGCGGGTCTTCGCGGAAAGATGCGTGTAGAGCACGTCGACGCGGATGTGCGAGCGGCGCAGCAGCGTGATGGGAAACGCCCAGGCGCTGGCCACCGCCAGCACGTAACCCGCGATCTCGTCGGCGCCGCCCAGCGATACGCCGGCCAGTTTGCGCGCAGCAAGATCAACGACGATGAGCCAGGACGCGGCCATCAGGCCTAGCCCGCCGATCCAGACGCCGCCGCGTGCAATGCGCTCCAGGACGCGCACGGGAGCATGAGTAGTCGATGACATGAAATTTCCTTGTTTGAGTGGCGTTAGCGCAGGGTCACGCCCAACGCCTGGCCGACCGATCCGCTCCACGCGCGGGCGCACTCCGCACCGCAGCGCTTGCCCCATTCGCCTGCGACCTGCGCGGCAATCGCGTGCAGCCGTTCCCGCTCGGCGGGCGAAGGCGAGGCCGCCTGCATGTCGGCCTTCGTGTGAATGCGGCATTCGCCCTGCCCCGTGTTGCAGGCCAGCGCAAAGTCGTTCTCGCGCCCCGTCTCTTGCCAGAGGCGGTCTTCCAGAACACGGGCCTGTTCTTGCAGAAACCGTTGCGCGGCTGGGTCCAGCCGCTGCCAGCGCCGTTCGCCCATGGCGTAAAAGCCGATGGACCAATCGGTGGGCAGGTTGTACAGATGCTTGGCCACGTCGTACCACTTGGCCGAGTTGCCCGAGCCGATGCCCGACACCGCGCAATCCACCACGCCGGTCTGTAGCGCTGGGATCACTTCAGCAAATGGAATGGTGACCGGCGAGCCGCCCAGCGCGCTGATGAAGTCCGCCATGTTGCGGCCGCGCGTGCGGATCTTGCGGCCCTTCAGGTCTTCAAGCTGCTGCACGGGTTCGCGGCAGAAGAACACCTGCGCCGTGTATGGCACCGTGGCCAGCAGATGCACGCCGTGGCGGTCGCGCATGCGGGCTTCGAGCACCGGCCGGTACGCCTGCACCATTTTTCTGGCGGTGGCGATGTCGGGCGCCATCCCGGGCAGGTCCACGCCTTCCAGCATGGCGTCGTCGCCGCTGACAAAGGCGAACACGCCCATGCCGACGTCCAGCGCGTTGCCCCGCATCAAGCGCAAGATCTCGGGGCCTTTCAGCCCGCGTTCGTTCAGACCCGCCAGTTCAGCCGTGACCTTGCCGCCCGATGCGGCCGGCAAGGTCTTTTCCCAGAAGGGCTTTTCAACCGCCGAGTACGTGTAGTTGTGGCTGCCGCCCCCGACCACCTGGAAGTGGACGTCGGGCAAGGCGTCAGCGTCCGCCGCCATTGAGACGGCCGGCGCCAAAGCGGCCGACGTCAGAGCGGCCAACAACGGGGCGGCCGAAAGCCGCACAGAACACCGCACAGAACGCCCCACAGAGCACCGCACCGCACACCGCACAGCAAACCGCCGGACGGCAACCATCGGGACGGCCGCCAGCAGCGCCGCCAGGGTCCTACGCTTCATGATTTCCCCTTGTAGGTTTTAGTTCTTGCGCCGCGTCAGCCGGGAACGTGTTCCGCCTGCGGCTCCGCGCGCGCCAGATGCCAATCGGTGTGGTGTTGATAGACCTCGGCCAGGAACAGCGCCAGCCGGTCTTCGCCGCCTGGGCAAAGAATCTGCAAGCCGGTCGGCAAGTCATTGGCGTCGCGGCCATTCGGCACCGACAGCCCGCACATCTGCAGCAGGTTGCCAATGCGCGTGTAGTGCACCGGCGCATTGCCATGATCGACCTGTTCAAGCGGCAACGCGGTGGTCAGCGTGGTGGGCGTCAACAGCCCCGCCACGCCCTGCAACCGTTGCAATAGATCGGCCTGCAAGCGATCGCGCTCGCGCAGCGCGGCCAGATAGCGGGTGGCCGGCACATCCAGCCCCACCAACAACCGTGGCCGCACGGAATCGTCTACAGGCAGGCTCATGTCCGTGATTTCGCGTTCGAATGAGAACGCGCCCTCGGTCATCATGATGTCGCCCGTGACCGCCTTGAAGTGCGCCAACGAGGCGGGCAGCGTCACGGTGACGATGCGCGCGCCCAGCGACTGGTACAAGGCCACCGAATCTTCATAGGCTTCGCGCACGGCGGGCTGCACGTCTGGCAGGAATTCGTCGGCCAAGCGGGCCAGCGTCATGCCGCGCACGTCAAAGCGCGGCGCGTCAAAGGCTTCACCCCACTCGCCGGGCTGCGCGGGGACCAGTGCGTCGAACACGGTGCGCGCGTCCGCCGCGCTGTGTGCGAAGACGCCTACGCTGTCCAGCGTGTGGCTCAGTGTCGCGACGCCTTCGGTGGATATCCGCCCCGCCGTCGGCTTGAAGCCCGTGATGCCGCAATAGCTGGCTGGCACCCGCACCGAGCCGCCCGTGTCCGTGCCGATGGCCAGCGGCGCAAGCCGACCCGCCACCGCCACGGCCGAGCCGCTGCTGGAGCCGCCGGGAATGCGATGCACCGCGTCGTCCCAGGGATTGCGCGGCGTGCCCATGTGTTCGTTGGTGCCCCAGGCGCCCATGGCGAACTGCACCATGTGCGTCTTGCCCAGCACAATGGCGCCCGCGCGTTGCAGCTGCCGCACCAGCGTCGCCGTGTTGGCGGCGATGGGCTGCGCGTGGTTGGGCGAACCGATTGTCGTGGGGCGGCCCGCGATATCGATGATGTCTTTCAGCGCAATGGGAATGCCATGCAAGGGGCCCAGGTCCACACCCGCACGCAGTTGCAAGTCGGCGGCGCGGGCGGCGGCCATGGCCTCGTCGGCATAGACGTCCAGGTACGCGTGATACCAGCCATTCAATGCGCTGATGCGCGCCAGGTAGGCGCCCACAATGTCTTCTGCGCTGCTCTCGCGGCGGCGGATCAAATTGGCCAGCGCGGCGGCGTCCAGATTGATACTCATGACGGTTCCCCTTGTGTCTGCGCGGCGGCGTAGGCGCGGCCTGCGGCGATGGCGCGGTCGATCACGGCGCGCGAGCCCACGATGTCTGGAAATTCTTCACCCGCACGCAAGCGCGCAAGCGTCTCCTGTTCGTTGGTTTGGAATTCGATGGCGCGTTGGGCCTCGGCGCGCACGTCTTGCGGCGCAAGAATCAGCACGCCGTTTTCATCGGCCAGCACCGCGTCGCCCGGCTGCACGGCCACGCCGCCGCAGCTGATGGCGCAGCAGAAGCCGCCGTCATGACCCAGCAGACGCGTCGTGACCGGCGACGGCCCCTTCGACCACACCGGCACGCCATGCTGGCGCAGCTCGCCCAAGTCCGTGACGAGGCCATCGACGATGATGGCCGCCACGCCGGCCTGCTTGGCCGCATAGGCCATGGCCCCGCCCAGCGCCGCCGTCACGGCTTCACCGCAACGGTCAATCACCAGCACATCACCGGGACGCACGCAGCCCATCGCGTGGTGCAGAATGCCGCCATCGATGCCCGGCATGCGCACCGTCACCGCCGTGCCCGCCACGCGCACATCCTGCTGATGGGCACGGATGTCAGCGCGTAGAAAACCCGCTGACCGGAAGTGGCCGATGGTGGCGGGCTCGGCCTTCAGCAGCAGCGCCAGATCATCGGGCGGCACTTGCGCGGGCAAAGAATTTATCAGATACATCGTCTGGTTTCACTACAATCAAAAGGGCCAAAGCCCGGTGAATAAAAAGGTAGCACGGGGCAATTCGGCCCAAATAATCAAAATTTCGGCGCACTTTGAAAAGTAATTCTTATCATGCGGATAACCCTTAGCCAGCTGGAAGCCTTCTACTGGGCGGCCAAGCTGGGCAGCATTCATGCCGCGGCGCGCCACCTTCATGTCACCCAACCCGCGGTGTCATCCCGCATCCGCGAACTGGAAAGCACGTTGGATGTGCAGCTCTTTGATCGTTCGCGCCAACGCATCACGTTGACCGACACCGGGCAGTCCGCGTTGCGTCATGCCGAGACCGCGCTGCACAGCAGCCGGCAGCTGGAACACTTCGGCAAAGACCGCACGCTGGGCGGCAAGCTGCGCCTGGGCGCCGACGAATGCTCGGCCAACGTGGGGCTGACGGCCGTCATCGCGCAACTGAAAGAGCACTACCCGTCGCTGGCGCTGGAAATGACGGTGGACGTGGGCTCGGTGCTGAACCGCAAGCTCAATGCGGGCGAGCTCGACATGGCGCTGTTGACCAACCCCGCCACCAGCGAGGAAGTCAGCGACGTGTTCATCGGCTGGATGCCGTTTCATTGGGTGGCCTCGCCCTCGTTGCGCATCGCCGCCGACCCATTCAAGCCCGAGCATGCGCGCGGCCATCACATCGCCACGCACTCGCCGCCTTCCACGTTGTATACGGTGGTAGAGAACTGGCTGGGGTCGGGCGGGGTAGACATGGCGGGGCTGAGCACCACGAATTCGCTGGCGCTGATCTCGCGCCTGATCGGGGCCGGACACGCCATCGGCATCCTGCCGGTGCCGTTGCTGCACGACATGCTGTCGATGGGCGTGCTGCAAGCGCTGCCCAGCGACCCRCCCATTCCGCCCGCGCGCTTTTATATTTCGTACCTGACTGCGGCGCATGGTGCGCACATTGATTCCATTGTGGACATCACGCGAGACACGCTGACCCGCTTGAATTTCCTGATGCCGACGCAGGGCGTGGAATGACACAGCGCCTGGAATGACACAAGGCCGCATACGCGGCCTTGTGCCGGGTTGATGCTGTGTTCCGTTGACGGGATCAGTCGATCCGCGCCCCCGACGCGCGCACCACCTCGCCCCATTTCGCGACCTCGCCATTGACGAGTTCGGCGTACTGCTTCTTGTCGGTCAATGCCGGAATCACCAATCCCACGGCGGTGAGCTTTTCGCGAATCTGCGGCGACTGCATCGCGGTGCGTGTCGCTTCAAACAGCTTCTGCGAGACGTCGTCTGGCAGCCCGGCCGGTGCGCTCAAGCCAAACCAGTACTCCGATGAAAAGCCCGTCACCCCGCTTTCCGCCAGCGTGGGCGTATCGGGAAACACCGGGTTGCGTTCGGCGCTGCCAATCGCCAGCGCGCGCAGCTTGCCTGCCCGCACATGCGGCAGCACGGTGTCCTGGTTCACGAACAGCGTATCGACGCGGCCCGCCAGCACATCATTGATGGCCGCCGAACCGCCGTTGTACGGCACGTGCATCATGTCCAGCTGGGCGCGCATCTTCAGCATCTCCATGCCCAGATGGCCTGACGTGCCGTTGCCCGACGACGCATATGACACCTTGCCGGGTTCCTTGCGCACGCGTTCCACGAACTCCGCGTAGGTCTTGGCCGGAAACGTGGGCGCCGTCACCAACACGTCTACGCCGTACGCCAGGATGGCGATCTGCTCCAGCTGATCCAGCCGGTAAGGCAGCCGGCTGTAGAGCGCTTGATTGGTCGCCATGCCCACGCCCGACAGCAGCAAGGTGTAGCCATCCGGCTTGGCTTGCGTGACATACGCCGTGCCGATATTGCTGTTGGCGCCGCCCTTGTTTTCGACCACGACGGTGGTTTGCAGAATCTTGCCCAGCTCGGCCGCGAGCAACCGGCCGATGAAGTCCGTGCCGCCGCCAGCGGGGAATGGCACCACCAGGTTGATCGGCTTGCCTGCGGGGTAATCCGCCGCGGCTGCGGCAGGGTTTGCCCACAATGCCCCAGCGCACAGTGCGGCGGCGGCGATCGTCAGGAAGCCTCTGCGCGAGGCAGAAAACGGCGACGCCGCCAGGCGCATATCTTGCACAGCATTCATGATTCTTGATTCCCTTGCTTTATGGATTAGTCTTTGAAAAGCAAGGAAAAAGTAGCATGTGGGCCGACGCGTTCAGTAATCAAAAATACCTGGGGAATTGAAAGATTCCGCTTATCAACTCGCCGCCACGCGCGTCAGCACATCAATCAAACTTGCCGCATCGCGCCTGCCGTCATAGCGCAGTCCGTTAATGAAAAGCGTGGGCGTGCCGTTCACGCCGCTGCGCACGCCGCCCGAGAAGTCCTGCTCGATTTTTTTATCGAAGCTGCCTTCAAAGGCCTGCCGCAAGGTGGCGCCGCCCACGCCCAGCCGGGCGCCGTACGCCACCAAATCCTGCTCTGACAAGGCGTTCTGGTTTTCGTACAGCAGATCGTGCGCCTGCCAGAACTGCCCGACCTGCGCGGCGGCTTCGGCGAACTCGGCCGCGCGCATCGCGTCGGGGTGCAATTCCGAAATGGGAAAGTTGCGGAACACGAAGCGCAGGCGGTCGCCCATGGCCTGCTGCACGGCCTTCAGCACGGGATAGGCTTCGCCGCAATACGGGCATTCGTAATCGCCGTACTCCACCAGCGTGACGGGGGCGTCGGCGGGTCCGGCTGCATGGTCCTGCGCCGAAACCGGCAAGTAAAGGTGGCTCATGATCAGGCTCCTTTGTGTTGGGTAGGCGCGGCAAGTTTGTCCAGCGCATCAAGAATGCCGTCGGCGCCCGGGTTGATGCCCAGCGGCGAGACCTCGCTCCAGCGGATGACGCCGTCTGCGTCCAGCACGAACAGCGCGCGTTCGGTGATGCCGTCGGCTTCGCGGTAGACGCCGTAGCGGCGCGCCACCGCGCCCTTGGGTTCAAAATCCGCCAACAGCGGAAAGTGCAGCTTGCGTGCCTGGGCGAAGGCGGCGTGGCACCAGACGCCATCCACCGAAATGCCCACCAGCTGCGCACCTGCGCGGTGGAATTCAGGCAGGATTTCGTTGTACAGCGCCATCTGGTCGCCGCAGACCGGGCTCCAGTCGGCGGGGTAAAAGGCCAGAATCGCGGGGCGGCCGCGCAGGTCCTGCAACGACACCTTCTGGTCCGGCGTGGCCGGCAGGATGAAGTCGGGAGCCGCCGTGCCCGCAGGCAGAGGCGTGATGGAAGACATGGGGTTTCTCCTTGGCAATCAGGGCAAGCAATGCCGGCAGGCTTAGCGGGCCGCGCGGGTGGACTCGAACAGGAACCAGCTGCGGCGCTCGGCTTCGTCGATCCAGTTCTCAAGCAGGCTTGTCGAGGCCACGTCGTTGTAGTTGTCGCAGACGACATGGGTGGCGCGCAGGAAGCTCAGCAGTTGCCGGTTGTCGTCGCCCAGTTCAGCCAGCATGTCTTCGGGCGTGACGTAGTCCGCGTCGTTGTCCAGCAGGCGCTGGGTGCGGTGGATGTGGCCAATCGACCGCAGCGTCGTGCCGCCGACCTTGCGGGCACGTTCGGCAATGGCGTCGGTGGTGGCGAAGATTTCATCGCCCTGCTCGTCCAGCATCAGGTGGTAGTCGCGAAAGTGCGGCCCCGACATATGCCAGTGGAAGTTCTTCGTCTTCAGGTACAGCGCAAACATGTCGGCCAGCAGCGCCGTCAGCGCGCCCGAAATGTCGACACGGGCCTGGGCGCCCAAATCAGTAGGCGTACGCAGGGGGGCGCTCAGACGGGACGGGATAGCAAGATCGTTCATGGAAATCTCCGGGTTCAGGGGACAGACCGTCGGGCTTCGCCGCCCGATGGAAAGCAGAATAGGCGCGCCCTGGCAGCGGCGAAATCGGCAGATCGTTTCCCCACCCCATACCTTTGTTTAATCGCCGGAACAGGATGATTTCGTTCAAAGTTGATTGATAACGTGCAAGCCGCAGCGTGATGCAACCGCTACCGTGACGGTTTGGCCGCTTCCTTCCCGGAGACTTCTCTTGCTCTTGACGCCTCGCGCGCGCGCGCCCCGGCTGCCATTCTTGCCGCCCGATCATGACGGGCTGCATGCGTCCGCGTCCCGGGGTTCCCTCCTGGCCTGCCGCCTGGCCGCCGCCAGCCTGGCGCTGGCCATCTTTCTGTTCGACTCGCTCAGCACCTTCGAAGGCGCGGTGGCCGTGTTGTATGTGGTGGTTGTGATGCTGGCGGCGCGCTCAGCGCGTGCGCGCGACATCATCATTGCCGCCGTGGCAGGCATCACGCTGACCCTGGTGGCGTATATCGACTCGCACGGATTCAACCATGTGGGTTCCCAGACGGTGCGCGCCTTTGTCAGCCTGGCCGCCATCGGCATTACGGCCGTACTGGCGCTACAGAACCAGACCGCCACCAAAAGGCTGGCGGCCCAGGCCCGGCTGCTGAACCTGTCGCACGACATGATCTTCGTGCGAGACCGTACCGGCGCCATCACCTTCTGGAACCGCACGGCCGAAGAGGTCTATGGGTGGCCTTCGCACCTGGCGGTCGGCCAGCGAGCCGACGCGCTGCTGCAAACGTGCTACCCGGAACCTCGCGCCGCCATCGAGGCCCGGCTGCTGGAAGCGGGCAGTTGGGAAGGGACGCTCGCGCAAACGACCCAGGCCGGCAAGACGCTGACCCTGGCCAGCCGATGGGTGGTGCAGCGTGACCACAACGGCCGCTCCGTGGGCGTGATGGAAACGCATACCGACATCACTGAACGCAGGCAGGCGCAAGACGCCTTGCTAGAAGCGCGGGCCGAACTGGCGCACGCGGCGCGCGTGGCCACGCTGGGCGAGCTGACGGCGTCCATCGCCCACGAGGTCAACCAGCCGCTGATGGCGGTGGTCACCAGCGGGGAAGCCGGCATGCGCTGGCTGCGGCGCGATCCGCCGGACTTGCACGAAGTGGGCATTTCCATTGAACGCATCGTGTCTGAAGGCCGCCGCGCCAGCGAGATCGTCAAGCGCATCCGCGCTTTTTTGAGCAAGTCGCCCGCACAGTGCAACACGTTGGACGCGGGCGCACTCATCGATGAGGCCGCGCGGCTCGTCGAACACGAGCTGAACCGCGAGCGCGTCTTCCTTCACGTCGCCATTGCGCCCGATCTGCCGGCGCTGTCGGGCGACCGCATCCAGCTTCAGCAAGTGCTCGTCAACCTGATGGTGAACGCCGCGCAGGCCATGGCGGGGCTGCCCGAGCCGCGCATCTTGTCCATCAGCGCCAACCTCGCCAATGCCAATGCTGATGCCAATGCTGATGCCGATGCCGATGCCGATGCTGATGCCGATGCCGATGCTGATGCCGATGCCGACCCAAGCGCCGTGGAAATCATCGTGGCCGATACCGGGCCGGGTATCGACATGAACGCCATCGACCGCTTGTTCGACCCGTTCTACACCACCAAACCGCAAGGCATGGGCATGGGGCTGGCCATCTGCCGCACCACGGTCCAGGCGCACGGCGGCCAGTTGACGGCCAGCAACCAGCCCGGCGCTGGCGCGCGATTCGTGCTGACGCTGCCCCCTGCCTCTAAAGGCTGAACGCTAGTGCCTATTCACAGCCCGCAGCCCGCAGCCCCTAGCCCCTAGCCCGCAACCCTGAACCCAGAACCCTGAACCCTGAACCCACCGCCCCCAWGATCGCGACCAACAAGACCGCTCCCCCGCCGCCCGCCCAGGTGCTTATCGTGGACGACGACGCCGGCGTGCGCGACGCGCTGGACAGCCTGCTGCGCTCGGTCGGATTGCGCACGCTGGTGTTTGCCTCGCCCGCCGAACTGCTGCAAGCGACGCTGCCCGATGCGCCCGGCTGCATCATCCTGGACGTGCGCCTGCCCGGCGCCAGCGGGCTGGATTTTCAGGACCATCTGACGGCGCTCGGCATTGCCCTGCCCATCATCTTCATCACCGGCCACGGCGACATTCCCATGACCGTGCGCGCCATGAAGGCGGGCGCCGTCGATTTTCTGTCCAAGCCGTTTCGCGAACAGGACATGCTGGACGCGGTCGCCGCGGCGATCGACCGCGACCGCGCACGCCGCGACCAGGCGGCCGCGCTGGGGGATGTGCGCGCCCGCTATGACACGTTGACGCCGCGTGAACGCGAGGTGCTGGCGCATGTGGTGTCGGGGCTGATGAACAAGCAGGTGGCCGGCCTGATCGGGCTGAGTGAAATCACGGTGAAGATCCATCGCGGCAATGTCATGCGCAAAATGGGGGTGCGGTCGCTGGCCGACCTGGTGCGCAGCGCCGAAGCGCTAGGCGTTTCGCGCCCTTGATCGCGCCCGCCCCAAACCTGCGTATGATTTTCCAGACGGCGGCGAAGGTTCATAAAGGAGGCATGCCGCGCATCGGACGCTCTTTCATGCATCACGCGGCAGGAAGGATTTGTCTATGAATCACGCCTCAACGATCGCGATCGTCGACGACGACGACGGGGTCAGGGTCTCGTTGTCCAGCCTGGTGCGCTCGCTGGGCTACGCCGTACGCACGTATGGTTCCGCGCACGAATTTCTGCATGACCCGGACGCCGGCAAGCCCGTCTGCCTGATCGCCGATATCCAGATGCCCCTTATGACGGGAGACCAGCTACAGGCCGCCTTGCTGGCGGCCGGCAGACGGCTCCCGATGATTTTCATGACGGCGTTTCCCACGGAAGCCATGCGCCGACGCGTCATGGACGCCGGGGCCTGCGCCTATCTTGAAAAGCCGGTTGACGCCGACGCCATCGCCCGCTGCCTGGCGGCGGCAATGGCGCGCCGCGCCGCGTTGGACTAAGCAACGTGGCGTGCGCGACACAACCGGAGCAAGCGCAGCACGCGGCGTTCATACCGCCGCCTATACGTTCGTATGAGGGCGCAAACCCAGCGTAGGATTTTCCTGCGCGGGTCTTGGCTCTAGTCTTAGTCTTAGTCTTAGTCCTAGTCTTGGTCTCAGTCCTAGTCTTAGCCCTAGTCTTGCTTCTCGTCTTCCCCTGCGGTTAACCCCCCCTCGCTTCATCACCAGGAGTCACCGACCATGAGCACCATCACCACTACCGACGGCGTGCAGATCTTCTTCAAGGACTGGGGCCCGAAGTCGGCCCAGCCCATCATGTTCCATCATGGCTGGCCGTTGTCGAGCGACGACTGGGACGCCCAGATGCTGTACTTCGTCAGCAAGGGCTTTCGCGTCATTGCGCACGACCGCCGCGGCCACGGCCGTTCCAGCCAGGTCAGCGATGGCCATGACATGGACCACTACGCAGCCGACGCCGCCGCCGTGGCCGAACACCTGGACTTGCGCAACGCCGTGCACATCGGCCATTCCACGGGCGGCGGCGAAGTGGCGCGCTATGTGGCGAAATTCGGCCAGCCGCAAGGCCGCGTCGCCAAAGCAGTGCTGGTCAGCGCCGTGCCGCCCTTGATGGTCAAGACGGACAGCAACCCGGGCGGCACGCCGATTGAAGTCTTCGACGGCTTCCGCGCCGCGCTGGCCGCCAACCGCGCGCAGTTCTTCCTGGATGTGGCCGCCGGCCCCTTCTACGGCTTTAACCGCGCCGACGCAAAGGTGTCGCAAGGCGTCATCAACAACTGGTGGCGCCAGGGCATGATCGGCGGCGCCAAGGCGCATTACGAGGGCATCAAGGCCTTCTCGGAAACCGATCAGACCGAAGACCTGAAGGCCATTACCGTGCCCACGCTGGTCATGCATGGTGACGACGATCAGATCGTGCCGATCGACGACGCCTCGCGCCTGTCGGTCAAATTGCTGAAAAACGGCACGCTGAAGGTGTACGCGGGCTTTCCGCACGGCATGCTGACGACCCACGCGGAAGTCCTCAATCCGGACCTGTTGGCCTTCATCAAGGGCTGATTTTTCTCAACATCTTGTAAAAGGGGGCGGGTTAACCCTGCCTTCTTTCGGACTTTTCCGATACTTCGGCCCGCCGATGGCCTATATACTCCCCTCTTGCCGACAGCAGATTGGGCGCCAACCCGCGCAAAACCTGCACGCTTCGATGCAAGAATCAGCCCCGTGGGGCTCTCCCCGGGGACACGGAACGCTTCACGATCCGTCTGCCGCCACGGCGGCGAACTCTCCCACGCCAGATTCAAACGCTACGCATCGTCGCGGCACTGCTTGAACATTTTCTTCCCAAAGCGCTGTCATCTCCTCCATCGCCTTGCCCCGTGCATGCCAGCCGGCATACGCAGGCCGAGGCATTTCGTCTAAGAAGAACCGACATGAACGCCGTGCCGCAAGACAAACTGATTACCGCCCTGGACCACGCCCGCCTGCTGGGCATGATCACCCGGCCGGCCACCGCCGCCGCATTGCCGCGCGACGCGATCGACGCCGCCCAGGACATCCTGGATTCCGCGCCCATCATCGCCATCGAAGAAGTCACGCCCGACATCGTGACGATGCGCTCGCGCCTTCGCCTGCTGAATGACAACGGCACGGAACTCCTCGTCACGCTGTGCTACCCCGCCGACGCAAACCTGGCGCAAGGCCAGGTGTCGGTGCTGTCGCCGCTGGGCCTGAGCCTGCTCGGGTCGCGCCAGGGCCAGCGCATTACGTGGACGGCGCCCAACCAGACCGAACACGCCGGCACCATCGAAGAAATCGTCTACCAGCCCGAAGCGGCTGGCGACACCACGGCCTAGCATGTCGTGGCCAGCGCGCCACGCCTTGCGTTGACAAGACGCGGCGCGCTGTTTTAGGATTCGGCCCTCTTTGCTTGACCTGCTCGTTTTCTCTTCTTCACCCCCTTTTCTCCTGAGTGCAACCGTGTCTGCCATTCGTCAATTCGCCTAAACGCCGACGACTACCTCACTGGTAATCGCGGTCTGCTTGCTCGCCCTTGCGGCCAGACGCCTTCGTCTTCGCCCCAACACCAGAGTTCAAGCGCGGTTCCAGAAAGCACACACACACTCCCGCTTTCCCCCCCGTACAGACTGCGTCGTCGGCTTCCCCTATTTGCTTTGGAGAAGACCCATGACGCTGGATTTCTGCGCCTACGCGCAATCGCTGGACCTGTTCCGTTACCCCCGCACGCCGCACCTTGAAGGCTCGCGCCTGCAAGACGGCGACGAAGGCCATGACCATGCGCCCTACCGCAAGCTGGCCGGCCTGCATCTGGTCGTTGAAGAAAAGCTGGATGGCGCCAACACCGGCATCAGCTTCAGCCCGTCGGGCGAACTGCTGCTGCAATCGCGCGGCCATTATCTGGTGGGCGGCGGCCGCGAACGGCAGTTCAGCTTCGTCAAGGCCTGGGCCGCCGCGCATGCGGATTGGCTGCTGCAACGCCTGGAAGACCGCTACGTGATGTACGGCGAAACGCTGTCGAAGAAACATTCTGTTTTCTACGACGCGCTGCCGCATCACTTCTTCGAATTCGATGTGCTGGACCGCCACACGGGCGAATTCCTGTCCACCGATGCGCGGCGTGTGCTGCTAGCGGAGGGTCCGGTGCTATCGGTACCCGTGCTGTACGAAGGCGTGGCGCCCGCCAAACTGAGCACGCTGAAAGCCCTGCTGAAGCCGTCGCTTGCCAAGACGCGCGACTGGCGCGCCGCCTTTGAAGCCACGGTGCTGCGCGAAGGGCACGACCTGACGCGTGCGTGGAAGCAGTGCGACAAGTCGGACTTGTCGGAAGGCCTGTACATCAAGGTCGAAGCCGATGGCAGAACGCTGGCCCGCTACAAATGGGTGCGCGCCGACTTCGTGCAGGCCATTCTGGATTCCGACAAGCATCACTCGGAACAGCCCTACGTGCCGAACCTGCTGGCCGCGGGCGTGGACCTCTATGCGCCGCGCCTGACGGTGGACTGGGACACGTTGCGCGCCGGCAGCGCCCAAGAATAAGGAACGATCATGCAATTCGATACCCTGCGGGCGCTGGCGCCCGAGCCCGGCCAATCACCGGATTACGCCGCGTGCCTGGCGGCATTCCCCGCCTTGGAACTGGCCAAGACCACCCCGCAAGACCCGCGCTATCACGGCGAAGGCGATGTCTGGACGCACACGATGATGGTGGTCGACGCCCTGCTGGCGCTGCCGCAGTACCAGACCGCGTCGCGTGCTGACCAGGAAGTGGTGTTTCTAGCCGCCCTGCTGCACGACGTAGCCAAGCACAGCACCACTGTCATCGACCCCGTCACGGGCGCCATCGGCCAGCCGGGCCATTCGCGCAAGGGCGCTATCGACGCGCGCATCGCGCTGTGGGATGCCGGCGCGCCTTTCGCCGTGCGCGAGGCCGTGTGCCGGCTGATCAGTGTGCATCAGGTGCCGTTCTTTGCGCTGGAAGGCTCGCGCCGGGGCAAGCCGCCCGAGTTCATCGCGCGTGAATTGTCATGGCACGTCAGCCTGCCCCTGCTCGCGATGCTGGCAGAAGCCGACATGCGTGGGCGCATCTGCGCCGATGCGCAGCGGGTGCTGGACAACATCGCGCTGTTCTGCGAACTGGCGCGCGATGACGGCTGCTTTGAACAGCCCCGCGCCTTCGCGGATGCGCACACCGCGGTCAGCTACTTTCGCGGTGCGGACGTGCACCCCGACTACCCGCTGTTCCAGGAGCCGGGCTCGCGCGTCATCGTGATGTCGGGCCTGCCGGCATCGGGCAAGAATACGTGGGTGAACGCGCATTACCCCGACCTGCCGGTGATTTCCTTCGACGATGCCCGCGAAGAACTCGGCCTGCGCCACGGCAAGAACGAAGGCAAGGTGGCGCATCTGGCCATCGAGCGCGCGCGCGAACTGCTGCGCCGCAAAGCGCCATTCGTGTGGAACGCCACGAACCTGAGCGAACTGATGCGCAAGAAGACGCTGGACCTGCTGTACGCCTACCACGCCGAGGTGGAGCTGGTGTACCTGGAAAAACCGCGTGCCGAACTGCTGCGCCGCAACAGCCGGCGCGACACATCGTTGTCGAACAAGACGTTGACCGGCATGCTGCACCGCTGGGATCTGCCGCTGCCGACCGAGGCGCATCGGGTTGTGTACGCGGTATAGCCGGAGGGGCATTGTGCCGCCTCGGCTTGCGGTGTGCAGCACGCGGCACGCCGCAAACCCGGCTAGCAGTCAAAGAACACCGTTTCTTCCGAGCCTTGCATGTGCACATCGAATTCGTAAACGATGTCGGCACCGCGCTGCACACGCCGGGCCAGCAAGGTGTGGCGGCGTGACGCAGGGACGCTGTTCAGCACGGCATCATGCGAGTTCGCCGCCGTCTCGTCGTCGAAGTACACGCGCGTAAACACATGCAGCAACAAGCCGCGCATGGTCACGATCATGTTGATATGCGGCGCTTCGGCCTCGGCCTGCCCTGCGGGCTTGACCGTGTGGAACGCGTAGCGATGCTGCGGGTCGGTGCCGGTGCCGCAGCGGCCAACGCCTCGAAAGCCCATGCCCTCTGCCTCGTCCGCGTCTTGCGGATAGCACCCGTCGCCATCCACGTGCGAGATTTCAACCAGCGCATCAAACACCGGCACGCCATCGCCATCCAGCACACGCCCTTCCAGCAGGATACGTTCGCCATGCGCCGCATCGGTGGCGACAACCGCATCAAACGGCTGGTTGAACGGGTAGCCGTACTGCGCGGCGGTAAGCCCGTAGGCAAAGTACGGCCCCACCGTTTGCGAGGGGGTCTGTCCGAAGTTGTCTTGCAAACCTTGCATCAGCATGGCGGGCCTTTTTAGCGGTGTTCGAAGGGCGTTTCATCCGCCCCGCGCAGCACGATGTCGAACTGATAGCCCAGCGCGTAACCCTCTTGCGTCAGGTCCAGGCTGAAGTCCGCGATCAAGCGGCGGCGCACTCGCTCAGGCGTGCCGGTGATCATCGGGTCCAATGGCAGCAGCGGGTCGCCCGGGAAGTACATCTGCGTCACCAGCCGGCTGGCGAAGTGCTGGCCAAACAATGACAGGTGTATGTGTTGCGGCCGCCACGCGTTGGGATGATTACCCCAGGGATACGCGCCCGGCTTGATGGTCAGAAAGCGGTAGCGGCCCTGGCTGTCCGTCATGCAGCGGCCCGCGCCCAGAAAGTTCGGGTCAAGTGGCGCGTCGTGCTGGTCACCCTTGTGCACATAGCGCCCGGCGGCGTTCGCTTGCCAGATTTCCACCAGCGTGTGCGGCACGGGCCGGCCGCGGTCATCCAGCACGCGGCCGGCCAGCACCATGCGTTCGCCAATTGGCTCACCAACCGGGTCGCCCGGACGTCGCGCGTTGCGCGTCAGGTCGTGATCCAGTTCGCCCACACACGCGTGCCCGTAGACCGGCTGGCGCAGTTCGCCCAGCGCGGCCTTCAATGGAATCAGCGGTTGCAGGGGCCCACGCTTGGCGGTTGAGCGGTAGCCGTCGTACTGGTACGCCGGGTGGCTGTCCCAATCACGCGGAGACAACCCCGCGCCAGAACAAGGATGGCGGTTCATCGTGACACTCCGGAATGCGCAACAGGGCGCGTCAGGTCAGGGGAAACTTGCGCGGGGATGTGGCGGCGCAAGAGCAACAGGGCGATCAACGCAAACACCATCACCGTACCCAACATCATCAGATAGCCGTGCGCGCCGCCCAGCGTGATCACCGTAGCGCCCACGAAGGCGCTGAGGATGGCGCCAAGCCGGCCGAACGCGAGCGCCGACGCCGTGCCCGTTGCCCGTACGCCCGTGGGGTAAACGAAGGCGCACAGCGCGTACATGGTGGATTGCACGGCGTTGACGAAGAGCCCATGCACGCCGAAGCCAAACACCAGCAACGATGTGTCTTGCTGCACGTTCAGCTTCAGCATCAGGAACGCGCTGCCAAAGGCGCCGGCGCAGCAGATGGCCAGCGGCCAGCGCGAGCCCCAACGCGTCATGGCGACGGCGCACACCAGCGCACCGATCACGCCGCCCAGGTTGTAGGCGGTCAACCCAGAGCCCGCCACCGCCAGCGGCAAGCCCTCGGCCGACAGCATCGTCGGCAACCAGCTGAATGCGCTGTACACCGCCGTCAAGCACATGAAGAACGCCACCCAGATGGCAAGGGTGTCGCCGCGATAGCCCCGTGCAAACAGCGCGCGTACCCCGCCCTGCTTGGCCGATGCGCGTTGCTCGATGGCCTGCTCCACCGCATCGGTATAGATGGCGCCTTGCGCCATGGGCCGCCCCATGCGCGCCAGCAGCGCATTCAGTTCGGGCCAGCGCTCGGGCCGGCGCGCCAGGAAGCGTGGCGATTCCGGCAAGGTCCGCATCAACACCACGCCTAGCACCAAAGGCAACGCGCCGCCGACAAAGAACAGCGTGCGCCAGCCATACAGCGGCAACACGTGGGCCGAAAAGAACCCGGCAAGCATGCCGCCCAGCGGCACGCAAACGATAGTGGCCGTAACCGCCAGCGTGCGCCGGCGTGCGGGCGTGAATTCGGCGGTCATCGTGGTGGAGCTGGGCAGCGCGCCGCCGATGCCCAGGCCGGCGATCAGGCGCAGTACCGCGACGGTGAGCGGGTCGGGCGCCAGACCGATTGCGCAGGTGGCGGCGCCGAACACGAAGACGCTGACGATCACCGCCATCCGCCGCCCGAAGCGGTCGGCGAACAGCCCGGCGCAGGCGCTGCCGATTGCCATGCCGATCAGCCCGGCAGCCACGGCGGGGGCGAAGGCTTCGCGCGTGATGCCCCATTCCTTGATCATCAGCGGAATGGCAAAGCCGATCAATTGGGCGTCAAACCCATCCATCACGATTGCCAGCGCGGCCAGCATCACGACGATCTTCTGCGTGCCGGTGAACGGGCCGTTATCCAGCAACGCGCCGATGTCGGCGGTGGCGCGCGCGGGCGCCGCGCCCGGGTGGGTTCCTGCCATGTGTTGTCTCCTTTGTCTTGCGCTCTGTGTTGCACCCGGTGTTGCTCTGATGGCATCGCTCTGTCTGGCGCAGGGAATTTATGCGGGTATCACTGCATTCAATCCCAAGGCGCCTCCATCGGCAAGCCGACATAGTTTTCCGCGAGCGCCGTGGATGCGGCACGTGAACGGGTCAGGTAGTCAAGGTTGGCGTCTTGCACTTTGCGCTCAAACGCATCCGCGCCGGGCGCGCGATGCAGTATCGACGTCATCCACCATGAGAATCGTTGCGCCCGCCAAATACGGCGCAGCGCCGAGGCGCTGTACTGGTCCAGCAGTTCTTCGCTGCGGTGCTGGTAATAGCGCGTGAGCGCACGCGACAGCAGCCGTACATCGGACATGGCCAAGTTCAACCCCTTGGCGCCCGTGGGCGGCACCACATGCGCGGCGTCGCCCGCCAGGAACAGCCGGCCATGGCGCATGGGTTCGGTCACCATGCTGCGCATGCCTACCACCGTCTTGCTGAAGATTTCACCTTCTTTCGGTTCCCACCCATCCCGGGTGGCCAAGCGCGCACGCAAGCCAGACCAGATGCGGTCGTCGGACCAGTCGTCCGGCGTATCGCCGGGATCGCATTGCAGGTACATGCGTTGCACCTGCGGCGAACGCGTGCTGACGAGCGCAAAGCCGTCGTCGCCCAGCGCGTAGATCAGTTCATCGGAAGACGGCGGCGCCTTGCACAGAATGCCCAGCCAGCCGAAGGGGTAGTGGCGTTCGGCGGTTTGCCGCGCGTGCGCAGGGATCGCGGCGCGGCTGACGCCGTGCGTGCCGTCGCACCCGGCGATGAAGTCTGCTTCCAGAATATGCGTGCCGCCCTCCGGCCCGGTAAAGCGCACGCTGGGGCGCGTGGACTCCAGCGCATGCAAAGACACGCCGCTGACGTCGAAGCGGATGTCGCCGCCTGCGGCCAAGCGCGCGTCAACCAGGTCCTTGATGACCTCGTGTTGCGCGTAGACCATCACGGCCCGGCCCTGGGTGAGTTCAACGAAATCAATGCGCCGGTCAACGCCGTTAAAGCGCAACACCGTGCCTTCGTGGCGAAAACCTTCGCGCCGCAGCCTGCCGCCCAGACCGGTTTCGGTCATCAGGTCGACGGTGCCTTGCTCCAGCACGCCGGCGCGAATGGTTGCGCAGATGTCTTCCCGGCTGCGCGTTTCCAGCACCACCGATTCGATACCCTGCAAATGCAATAGATGCGACAACATCAAGCCAGCCGGCCCAGCACCGATGATTGCCACCTGCGTCCGCATACCGATTCCCCTTGTCGTCACGCGCCGCGACAGCCATCAGAACGGGCAGGCATGTGCAGTTGGCGAAGACCCTTGAGTGTCACCTCCTCTGTCGTTCTTGAGAATGGGTTTAACGCAACGAATTCATTACGCTTTGGTAGGACTTTCGGCTTTCAGCCACTGGCGGCGCTCAACGCCGTCGCCCGCCCCGCTTCCTGCAATTGCCGCCACAGGATCTTGCCTGTGCTGGACTTGGGCAGCGCGTCCACAAACTCCACGATGCGCGGGGCTTTGTATGCCGCCATGCGGGCACGCGCCCAGGCGATGACCTCGTCTTCACTGGCGCTGTCACGCGCCTCGGGGCGCAACACCAGCAAGGCCTTTACCGTTTCGCCACGGCACGCGTCCGGCACGCCGATGACGCAGGCCTCGTGGACGGCAGGGTGGTCGTACAGCGCGTTCTCGACTTCCGCCGGCCAGACCTTGTAGCCCGACGCGTTGATCATGCGCTTGAGCCGGTCGGTGACGAAGAAATAGCCGTCTTCATCGACCCGCCCCAGATCCCCCGTGCGGAAATAGCGTTGGCCATCCAGCATGAAGAAGGCCTCGGCGTCTGCTGCCGGGTTGTTCCAATAGCCTTGCATGATCTGCGCGCCGCGCGTGGCGAGTTCGCCGACTTCACCGGGCGGCAGTTCCTGCAACGTGGACGGGTCGACCACCCGCGTGTCGACGCCAAAAGTCGGCACGCCAATGCATTGGCGCTTGTTGCGGTTCATGGGGTTGCAGTGCAGGAAGGACGCGGTCTCGGTCAGGCCGTAGGCTTCGTTGAAGATGATGCCGTAGCGCTCGGCCAGCATCGCCGCCACCGCTTCGGGCATGGGCGCGCCGCCGCCGCACAGCAAGGCCAGGCGCGACAGGTCATACGATTCGATGCCGGGTTGTGCGAAGAAGTCCACGATCATCGCGGGCGGCGCGGCCCAGACGCTGACGCGATGCCGCGCCATCAGTTGCGCGGCCACGTGCCGGTCCCAGCGCGGCAGCAGCACGACGGTGGCGCCCAGCAAGATCGGCAGATTCATGCAATTCTGCATGCCCAGCAAATGGAACAGGGGCGCCACGCCCATGATGACCGCTTCGGATGTCAGCCCGCGCCACAGCTGCGACCCCGTCACCGCCGCGCCCAGCGTGCCGTGCGTGTGGCGGCACCCCTTGGGCCGGCCGGTCGTGCCGGATGTGTAGGGCAGCAGGCATAGATCGCCCGCCTTCGCCTTGTGCGGCAGCGGCGGCGAATTGACCGCCATTGCGCCGTACCACGGCACGCCGCCGGCAACGTCCGGCGCGCGGCGCGGTGCGGCGATGAGTTCGGGCGGCGCCACGCTGCTGTCGTCTGCCTTGTTGTCCGTCCCCCGGTCTTTGTCTTCGCCTTTGTCCGAGTATGCGTACTTGCTTGCCCCCAGATAATCCGAATACGTATGCACGATTACCCGGTCCAGCCGGCCGTCTTCGACAAAGCCCGCCAGGCGCCCCGCAAGCTCCTGCGCGGCGAACGCCACGCGGGCGCCGCTGTCATCCAGATAATGCGCAAGCTCCTCCGGCGTGCTCATGGCGTTCACCGGCACCACCACCGCGTCCGCGCGCAGCACCGCGTAGTAGGCAATGATGAACTGCGGACAGTTCTGGCTGAACAGCAACACGCGGTCGCCCGCCGTCACGCCCGCGCCGTGTTGCAGATAACCGGCCATGGCGTCAACCTCGCGCTTGAGCCGCGCGTAGTCCAGCACCGTGTCATAGAACACGATGGCGGGCTTGGCGGGATAGCGCGTGGCCGCGGCCTCCAGGTTGAAATACAGACTGGATTGGGGAGGGCTGATCTCAGCCGGCAGCCCCTTGGGCCAGTACTGATAGTGCGCTTGCTGCATCCGTTGTCTCCGGTTCCCGCTCGTCGGGTGAGCCGCGTCAGGCGGTCATGCCGCGGGCGATGATTTCTTTCATGATCTCGTTTGAGCCGCCGTAGATCTTGCCCACGCGCGCATCGGCATACATGCGGGCGATGGGGTATTCCAGCATGTACCCGTAGCCGCCGTGCAGTTGCAGGCATTCATCGATCACCTGGCAGTTCATCTGGGTCGTCCACCACTTGGCCATCGCAGCGGTGGACAGGTCCAGCGTGCCCGCCAGCTGCCGCGCAATGCAGTCGTCGACAAAGCGTGCGGCGATGGTGGCGACGGTCTCGCATTCAGCGAGTTTGAAGCGCGTGTTCTGCATGTCGATCAGCGGCTGGCCAAAGACTTGCCGCGTGGACGTGTAGGCCACGGTATCGTCGATGGCGCGGCGCATGGTGGCCACCGCGCCCACCGCAATCAGCAGGCGTTCACGCGGCAGTTGCTGCATCAGCTGGGAAAAGCCACGGCCCTCGGTTTCACCCAGCAGGTTGGCGGCGGGCACGCGCACGCCGTCAAAGAACAGCTCGGCGGTGTCCAGGCTTTTCTGGCCCAGCTTTTCCAGCAGCCGCCCGCGCCGGAAGCCGGGCAAGTCCTGCGTTTCAACCATGACCAGCGACACGCCGCGCGACCCGGCCTGCGGGTCAGTCTTGGCGACGACGCAAATCAGGTCGGCATGCAGGCCATTGGTGATGAAGGTCTTGGAGCCGTTGACCACATACGTATCGCCGTCGCGCACCGCCGTCGTGCGCACGCTTTTCAAGTCGGACCCGGCCCCCGGCTCGCTCATGGCAATGGCGCCCACGAGTTCGCCCGTGGCCATCTTCGGCAGCCAGCGCTGCTTTTGCGCCTCGGTGCCGTAGTTCAGAATGTAGTGCGCCAGAATGGCGCTGTGCACGTTGTTGCTGAAGCCGTAGACCATGGCGCGCGCCTGCTCAGCCGCCACAATGGCTTCGTGCGCAAAGCTGCCCCCGCCGCCGCCATACGCTTCGGGCATGCTGACGCACAACAGGCCCATGCGCCCGGCCTTATGCCAGACCTCGCGGTCAGCGTGCTGCTGCTTGCGCCACTTTTCTTCGTCAGGCACAAATTCGTTTTCAAAGAGGCGGCGCGTGGAATCCTGAAACAGCGTCAGGTCGGCATCCATCCAGCCTTGCCGTGGCGTGTCCATCGTGGTCTCCTGGCCGTTCACGGACGGCCGCCGCCCACGACCAGCACCTGGCCGCTGACGTAGTTGGATTCAGGCAGGCAGAACAAATACACCGCCCCCGCCGCTTCGGCCGGCGTGCCAGCGCGCCCGATCGGGATCAGGCTTTCGGCGTTCTTCAGCACCTGCGGGTTCACGCCCACCTTGATCTGCCGGCCCTGGATATCCAGCGTGGCGTCGCCATCGGCGGCCGCTTCGGTCAGGCGCGTCTTGATCAGGCCGAACGCCACGCTGTTCACGTTGACCTTGTAGCGCCCCCATTCCTTGGCCAGCGCGCGCGTCAGGCCATTGATGCCCGCCTTGGCCGCCGCGTAGTTGGCCTGGCCCGCGTTGCCCATTACGCCCGACGTCGAAGAAATATTCACGACCTTGCGGAACACTTCGCGGCCATCGGCGGCTTCGGCCTTGGCGGCTTCGCGGATGAAGCCCGAGGCCGCGCGCAAGATACGAAACGGGGCCGACAGATGCACCGCCAGGATCTCGTCCCATTGCTCATCCGTCATCTTCTGGATGACGTTGTCCCAGGTGTAGCCGGCGTTGTTCACGATGATGTCCAGGCCGCCGAACGTATCGATGGCCGTACCCACGAAGCGCTCGGCAAAGCCTGTTTCCGTGACGCTGCCAGCGCACGCCTGCGCCTGCCCGCCCGCCTGCCGGATCATCGCCACGGTGTCTTCGGCAGGCCCGGCGTCCAGGTCATTGACCACCACCTTCGCCCCTTCGCGCGCCAGCTTCAACGCGATTTCCTGACCAATGCCGCGCCCCGATCCGGACACCAGCGCAACCTTGCCTTCTAGCGTTCCCATTGTCTTGCTCCTGTTTGGTTTTCAACGCGCGGCCAACACCGCCACGCCGCTTAATCTGAGTTCACCCGCCTGGCTGCGCGCTTGCAGTTCCACGCGCAAGCGCGTTTCGCCTTGCGCGTCGAAACGTTCGACAACCTGGCCGGTGCAGCGCACTTCATCGCCCACATGCGTGATCGCCACGAAGCGCACCGCGAATTCGCGCAAGGCCGATTGCGGCGCCCAGTTCGTCAGCAAGCGCGCCAGGTAGGCGGTGGACAACATGCCGTGAGCGAACACATCGTCCATACCGGCTGCGCGTGCGAAGTCGATGTCGACGTGGATGGGGTTGTGGTCGCCCGAGGCGCCGCAGTACAACGCCAGCGCATGCCGGCTGATGGGGCCGGCCGTGAAACCGGGCAGCGCATCGCCCGCGCGGGCAGCGTCCAGGCGGTGTGGGTCGACGCTTCGTGCATCCAAGCCTCGTAATTCCATGTCTGCCCCCTTAGCCATTGCGCACCACCGTCACGGCGCGCATCTCGGCCACCAGATTTCCTGCGGCGTCGCTTACGCGCGTTTCGCGCACCACGAATTCCAGCGTGCCGCCCTTCTTGGCGTAGATGTCGGTGATGCGCGGCTCGAAGCGCAGCACGTCGCCCGCACAGGCCATGGCGTGATACGTGAAGCCCTGCTCGCCGTGCAGCACGCGACCGATGTCGATGCCCAGCAGTTCGCGCATGGCGGCCGGGCGCGGGCTGTCCATTTCCAGGCAGAAGAAGAACGTGGGCGGTACGGGCAGGCCACGATGGCCGGCCGCGCGCGCCGCGTCGTCATCGGTGTAGACGGGGTCGTCCTGGCCCGTCGCCTTGGCGAAGAAGCGCAAGCGGCCGGCTTCCACCGTCGTGGTGAAGGCGGGAAGCTTGGCGCCGATATGGCGGGTGTCCAACATGGGAGTCTTTCCTTCTTGTTGACTGAGGTGGCTGGAATCAGGGCGCTGAGTTCAGGCTGCTGGGTTCAGGCCGCTTGATACAGCGTGACCACGCACGCGCCGCCCAGCCCCAGGTTGTGCTGCAACGCCAGCCTGGCGCCTTCCACCTGACGCAAGTCGGCCTGCCCGCGCAACTGCCACACCAGCTCCGTGCATTGCGCCAAGCCGGTTGCACCCAGTGGATGGCCCTTGGACAACAGGCCGCCTGAAGGATTGGTCACCACGCGGCCGCCGTAGGTGTTGTCGCCATCGACAATGAATTTTTCGGCGGTGCCTTCGGGCGTCAGCCGCAGGCCTTCGTAGGTGATCAATTCATTTGCCGTGAAGCAGTCATGCAGTTCCACCACGTCTACATCGGCCGGGTCCACGCCCGCGGCCTCGTAGACCTGATCCGCCGCGGCGCGCGTCATGTCGGCGCCGACGAGTTTGCGCATGTCCCGTTCGCCAAAGGTGGAAAGCGTGTCGGTCGTCATGGCTTGCGCGGCGATGCTGACGGCCGGGTTCAAGCTGTGGCGGCGTGCGAAATCTTCCGAACACAGAATGGCGGCCGCCGCGCCGCAGGTGGGCGGGCAGCATTGCAGCCGCGTCAACGGATCAAAGATCATGGGCGCGGCCAGCACTTCGTCCAAGGTGACGGTCTGGCGGAATACGGCGTACGGATTACGCGCGGCGTGCTGGCGCGCCTTGACCGAAATGCGCGCGAACGTGTCGGCGCGGATGCCATGTTCTTTCATATAGTCGCGCCCGGCGCCGCCAAAGAATTGCGCGGCGCGCGGCTTGTCGGTGTCGTACCCTTGCAGGCCCGACATCGACGACACGAATTCGGTAAGCGGCGACGGCCGGTCTTCGTACACGCCCTTCAGCGCGCCCGGCACCATCTGCTCAAAGCCCACCGCCAGCGCGCAKTCCACCGCGCCGCTYTCCACGGCCTGACGCGCCAGGAACAAGGCCGACGACCCGCTGGCGCAGTTGTTGTTCACGTTGAAGACGGGAATGCCCGTCAGGCCCACGCCGTACACCACCGCCTGACCGGAAGTGGAGTCGCCGTACACGTAGCCGGCGTAAGCCTGTTGCACGGCGTCGTAAGGCACGCCGGCATCCGTCAAGGCTTCGCGCACGGCGCGCATGCCCATCACGGAATAGGGATCGCTTGCGCCGGGTTTGCTGAACGGGATCATGCCGACACCGGCCACCCATACTTTTCGATTCATGCCTGCTTCTCCTGTGGGGTCGTGGCGGCCGTTGCCGCACGCGGGGGTTCATGGCCTTGCCGTAGCGCGGACTTCAATACTTTTCCGGCGGCCGACATCGGCAGTTCGTTGCGAAAGTCATAGCTCTTGGGGCATTTGTAGGTGGCCAGCAACGGGCGGCAATGCGCGCGCAGCGCGTCCGCATCCAGGGCATGGCCCGCACGCGGCACGATCACGGCGTGCACGGCTTCGCCCCAGCGTTCGTGCGGCACGCCGATCACGGCGCAGCGCGCCACCGACTCGTGCTGCGCCAGCGCGGCCTCGACTTCAGCGGCGTAGACGTTTTCGCCACCGCTGACGATCATGTCTTTCAGGCGGTCCACCACATGCAGGTAGCCGTCTTCGTCTATGCGCGCGGCGTCTCCGGTCAACAGCCACCCCTGCGAGAACGCGCTGGCGGTGGCGTCGGGCAGGTTCCAGTAGCCCGAGATCACCATGGGGCCGCGCACGGCAAGTTCGCCCACGTGGTTGACGGCAGCCTCTTCGCCATCGGGCGTCAGGATGCGCACTTCCACGCCCACGGCGGGCCGGCCCACGGAGTGCATGCGTGCGCCGCCGTGGCGCACGTGGCGATGGATGGCGACCAGCGCCGAGGTTTCCGTCATGCCATACGCGTGTACGAATTCCGCTTGCGGAAATGCGGCCAGCGCGCGGTCGAGCAAGGCCGGTGCAATGGGTGATGCGCCCCAGATCACGCGCTGAACGCCGTCCAGGCGATAGCTTGAGAAGTCAGGGTCATCCAGCAGCATCTGGATCATGCTGGGCACGAGCAGCACTTCGGACACGCCGTCATCTTGCAAGGATCGCAGCACCGCCTTGGGGTTAAAACCGCGCTGCATCACCACCGAGCCGCCCGCCAGCAACTGGCCCATCAAGCGCCCCAGCCCCGCCACATGAAACAGCGGCGCCACCAGCAGCACGCAGCTGTCTGCGTCGGTGGGCACCGTGGCCAGCCGGGCGACGGCGGCGCTCCAGAGATTGGCGTGCGTGAGCATCGCGCCTTTTGGAAAGCCGGTGGTGCCGCCCGTGTACAAGATGGCGGCCAGCGTGTCGCCGCCCGCGCGCAGATCGTCAAGGGGCGCGGCGGATTCAGCTTGCGCTTCCACCGTGGCGAACGACACGGTCTGCGTGGAAGACGGCGGGGTGACTTCATCCAGGCGCGGGGCCAGCGCGTCGTCCACCAACAGCAGGCGCGGTGCGCCGTCTGCCAGCCCTTGCGTCAGCTCTGCGCTGCTCCAGCGCGTGTTCAAGGGTTGAATCGCCGCGCCCAGCCACCAGCACGCCAGCATCGACGACACATAGGCGGCGCTGTTCACGCCCAACAACGCGACGCGGTCACCCGGCTGCACCCCGCTGGCGCGCAACACGGCGGCCTTGCGTGCGGCCCAGGCCAGCAGTTCGGGATACGTCCATCGCTGCGCGTCTTCGCGCAGCGCGGTCTTGCCGGGATACAGCCTGCTGGCGCGGTGCAGGCCTTGCGTCAGATACATCACCGTTGTCTCCTGCGGCGCGGGTCTCTGTGGCCCGCTGTGCTGTCTGGCCGGCAGTCTTCTGCCCAGCCGTTGACGAGCCCCTAGCTTCCCGCCGGGCGCGCATGGCGGCAATGGCCGCAGGCGTCAAATGGATTGGCGGAAAGTGTCAGCGGGTGCGCGGGGGCCACACACCAATTGATGGCGCCGGTATTCGCCGGGCGACACGCCAGTCCATTTCTTGAATGCACGATGAAACGTGCTGGATTCCGAGAAGCCCAGGCGGTCGGCGATGTCCATCAACGACAACTCATGCCGCCCCAGATACTCCACCGCCGCATCGCGCCGCAAGTCATCCTTCAGCACCTGGAAGCCTTGGCCCTCTTCGCGCAGATGCCGCCTGAGCGTTTGCGGCGTCATCGACAGCTGCGCGCTGATTTGCGCGAGCGACGGCAGGTCGGCCGACAAGTCATTGCGCAGCAGCCGCCGGATACGGTCGGTAAGCGTGGCGCGGTCTTGGTACTTCACCAGCAGGTCGAACGGCGCATTGGCTAGAAAGGCCTTCAGTGATTGCGCGTCCTGCACGACGGGCAGCGCAAGCCAGCGCGACTCCAGCCACAGGCCCGTTACCGTCTGGCCATAGCGTACAGGCGCATGGAACACCTTGTGCGCATCGGCGCTGCGCGTGCCACCGTTGTAGTCCACGCCCAGAATCGGAATGCGGCGCGCGGCCAGCCAGTTGGCCACGCCGAGCGTGAAAAAGAGAAAGGTGCGCTCGCCGTACCACTGCGTGCAGTGGCGCGCGCCACGGGCGTCCAGCACGATGTGGGCGGCGTCGCCCGTGACGCACAGGCGGGCGGTGAAGTCGCGCAGCACGCCGTGGTAATAACGGAACGCCACGCGCAGCGCATCACCGATGGTGGCTTCCTGCAAGGCCAGCCGGCATGCGTGCGCGAACACGCCCAGCGGCACCGGGTGTTGTCCCATGCCCAGAAAATCGTCACGGGTGGCGCGCCGCAGCATCCGCAATATCTGCGCGAACTGCGCTTGCGACACGCGCGCCATCGGCGCCTGCAACAGCGCAGGCGGCACGTCGGCGCGCAGCAGGACGCGATCAACATCCACGCCCCGGCTGCGCGCGCCTTGCAGGATCTGGGCGATATGCCCGACGGCAATGGTGTGATGCGTCATGGCGGATTCCTACGGCTTGGCGAGCACCGGTAGCGCTGATGGTAGCCAAAGCCATGGCGGCAAGGAATGCCCGGCATGAGCATTCCCGCCAAGTGGAATCAGCGATTTCGCCATTGGTTCGCCGCAAAGCCGCGCCTAGACTGGATCGCGCCCCTGACTGGCCGCCTCTTCGTATTTACCGGAGTCCCTCTTTGGATACGCCGAACACCGCCCCGCTTGCGGGCATCAAGATCCTGGACCTGTCGCGTTTATTGCCCGGCCCGCTGGGCGCGCAGTACCTGGCCGACCTGGGCGCAGACGTGATCAAGATCGAAGACACGCAGGCAGGCGATTACGCGCCGCCCGCCCTGCGCGCCGTGTGCAACCGCAACAAGCGCGGCTTGCGGCTGGACTTGAAACACCCCGACGGGCAAGCCGCGCTGGCCGCATTGGTGCGCGACGCCGACGTGCTGATCGAGAGCTTCCGGCCCGGTGTGACGGCGCGATTGAAGGCCGATTACGACACCTTGTCCCAGCACAATCCGCGCTTGGTGTATTGCAGCATCACGGGCTACGGCCAGGATGGCCCGCAGCGGGATGCGGCCGGACACGACCTGAACTATTCGGCCTATGCCGGCGTGGCGGATCAAATGGGGTGCGGGCCGGATCAGCCCGCGCTGTCCAACCTGCCGGTCGCCGACATTCTGGGCGGATCATTGACGGCGGTGATGGGCATTCTTGCAGCGCTGGTGGATGCGCAGCGCACGGGCCGGGGCCGCTATGTGGACATCGCCATTGCCGATGGACTGCTTGCCGGGGCGGTGGTGCCATTGGCCACGCTGAATGCGCATGGCGATACGCGCCCGTCCGGCGGCGATACGTTGTCGGGCGCGCTGGCGTGTTACGGCCAGTACCGCACGCAAGACGGGCGCTATCTGGCGGTGGCGGCGCTGGAACCAAAATTCTGGAACACCTTGTGCCGCCGGCTGGATCGGCCCGACCTGATTGCACTGCACCGCGACGACAGCGCCGCGCAACAGGCGCACGTGAAAGGCGAACTGCAAAGCCTGTTCGGTTCGCGGCCGTTGGCGCATTGGGTGGAATTGCTTGAAGACGCCGATTGCTGCGTGTCGCCTGTGCTGACACTGTCTGACAGCCTGGTGCACCCGCACTTCAATGCGCGCGGCATGGTGCATCACGCGCGCCACGAGGTCTATGGCCCCGGCGCGCACATCGGCAGCCCCGTGAAGATGTCGGGCTTTCAATTTGCGATTCATCGCCAGGCCCCGCTGCCCGGCGAACACACCGATCAGATTCTGCGCGAAGCCGGTTACGACGATGCCGGCATCGCCAGCCTGACCGAGCGCGGCATTGCGCGGTAGCGCGCGCCGCCGTGTTCGGATGCCGCCGTGACAAGTGGCGCTGCCAAAGACCCGCTGTACCCATAACAATCAGGACGGAGACAACCATGACTGATCATCCTCGCAGCACCGCCTCGCCCGGACGCCGCAGCCTGCTGAAGCTTGGGCTGGCGCTGCCCGCCGCTCTGACGCTGGCCAAGCCCGCGCGCGCGGCCACCTTCCCCACGCGCCCCATCACGCTGATCGTGCCGTTTCCCGCGGGCGGCGCCACCGACACGCAGATGCGCGCACTGGCAGTCGCAGCCTCGCGCGAATTGGGGCAGACGGTCATCATCGCCAACCGCCCCGGTGCAGGCGGCACGCTAGGCCCGGCGGCGATGGCGCACACCACGGCCCCCGATGGCTACACGGTGTCCGTCGTGGTCGGCACGCTGTTCCGCTATCCGTTCCTGCAACAGGTGAACTACGACCCGCTCACGGACTTCACCTACGTGGCGTGCATGACGGCGTATTCCTACGGCATCGTCGTGCGCCAGGATGCGCCCTGGAAAACGCTGGACGAGCTGATCGCGCACGCGCGCGCGAATCCGGATCAGGTCAGTTATGGCGGCACCGGTGCGGGTGGCTCGGGCCGCATCGCCATCGAACGTCTGTCGCGATTGACGGGCGTGCGCTTCAACTTCATTCCGTACAAGGGCGCAGCGGAAGAAACGACCGCGCTGTTGGGCGGCCACATCCAGATGGTGTCGGACGCCGGATGGGGGCCAATGATCGACACCGGCAAGGCGCGCCTGTTGGCGGTGATGGGCGAGGCGCGCGCCAAACGCGTGCCTGACGTGCCCACGCTGACCGAACTGGGCTACCCCATCATTGCGTCGAACCCGGTGGGCATCGCGGGGCCGAAGGGGATGGACCCGAAGGTGGTGGCGGTGCTGCAAAAGGCGTTCCACCGCGCGTCCCGAGATCCGGAGTACAACCGCGCGCTGGAAAATGCGGATCAGCCGCACATGCTGATGGACAGCGCGGCCTATACCGAATACGCCGTCCGTCAGGTGGCGGAGGAAAAACAGTTCGTGGCGGAACTGGGCTTGAAGATGCAGTAATCGAACGGCGGATGCGTGGGCTTAACGGCCAGCGGCTTTGGCGCTGATGCCGTTGGCCACGCCCATGTCGACTTTGGGCACGTCGCGGATCAGGACGCGCACGTCTTCGCCCGAGATGTCGATGCTGGTGCACACGGCCTGGTTCAACGCCGCGATCAGCGCCGCCTTCTTGGCTTCGTCGCGGCCTTCGATCAGCGCCACGTCCACGCGCACCATGCGCTTGCCGATTTCACCGGCCACGATCACGTTCTCGGCAGGCACTTCCTGCAACACGATACGCACGCTGGGCAGCGGCGCGGCGATGCTCTCGACGACCGCGTTCGAGGCGGCCGTCAACAGCGCGGCTTTCTGAGCGGCCGAGTGGCCTTGCAGGATCTGGACATTCAAAATGGGCATGACGGCTTCCGATAATCCGAATGGGAGAAACCGGCCGAACTGACCGGCCAGCCATCATAAAACGACTTTGCCCGCATGCAAGGGATTGCATGCGGGCAAAAGGGTCAAGCTTGGGCGATGATGGGCGACGATGCGCGATGCCGGGACGCCCCCGTCAACCGCACCGTCAGGGTCAGGCCGCTTCGCCCCGGTGTTCCGGCACGGGCTGGCCTTCGAGCTCGCTGGCAACCGCTTCCGCAGGCGCGGACTCGGTCAACGCAGGCGTCACCAATTCCACGACCTTCTTGCGCGACAACATGCCCAGGAACTCGTCGTCTTCGCCCGTGACGGCAACCGGCTGGTCGCTGTGCACCAGCTGGGCCAGCACTTCGCCCAGGCCGGCGGTGGCGGGCACCGAGGCCAGGTCCTCGACAAAGCGCGACACATCGCGTGCGCCTTGCTCAATGGCCTGCTCGGCCGCCATGGCCGTCAGCACACCGGCCAGGCGCTTGCCGTCCAGCACCGGCGCGTACTGGTAGTCCATGGCGCGCATGCGGTCCAGCGCGTGCGCGGGGCGCGAACGCATGGTCAAGGTCAGGCGCGCCGGGTTCACGGCGTGCGTGGCGTTGAGCACCTTGGTGCGGTTCACGTCCTGCAAGAACGACTGCACATAATCGTTGGCCGGATTCAGCAGAATGTCTTCCGGCGTGCCTTCCTGCACCAGTTCGCCGTCCTTAAGGATGGCGATGCGGTTGCCCAGGCGCAGCGCTTCGTCCAGATCATGCGTGATGAACACGATGGTCTTGTTCAGCTTGGCTTGCAGTTGCAGCAGCTGATCCTGCATTTCGCGGCGGATCAGCGGGTCCAGTGCGGAGAACGCTTCGTCCATCAGCAGGATTTCGGCGTCGGTCGCCAGCGCGCGCGCCAGGCCCACACGTTGTTGCATACCGCCCGACAACTGATGCGGATACTGGTTTTCAAAACCGGCCAGGCCCACTTGCTCAAGCCAGTCACGGGCGCGCTTTTCGCGTTCCGCCTTGCCCACGCCCTGCACGGTCAGGCCGTACGCGGCGTTGTCCAGCACCGTGCGATGCGGGAACAGGCCAAAGCGCTGGAACACCATGCTCATCTTCTTTTGACGGAAGACTTCCAGGTCGCGCTTGTTCAGGCTGACCACGTCCACGCCGTCGACCAGGATGTGACCGGCGCTGGGTTCGATCAGGCGGTTGAAGTGACGGATCAGCGTCGACTTGCCGGAACCCGACAAGCCCATGATGACGTAGATGCTGCCTTCTTCAATCGACAGGCTGATGTCGCGCAGGCCCAGCGTGTGGCCGCTTTCGGCCAACAGCTGTTCCTTGCTCATGCCGCCCTGGGCCGCTTGCAGCCACTTCTTCGGATGCGATCCAAAGACCTTGTAGATGTTCTTGACTTCGATCTTGCTCATCGCTGGCCTCCCATGCGCATGCGCTGTCCATACGATTGCGTGATCCGGTCGAACAGCACGGCCAGCACCACGATACCCAAGCCTGCCAGCAGGCCACGGCCCACTTCCAGACGGTTGATCCCCAGCAGCACTTCATAGCCCAGGCCGCGTGCGCCGATCATCGACGCAATCACCACCATCGACAGCGCCATCATCGTGGTCTGGTTGATACCGGCCATGATGTTGGGCAGCGCCAGCGGCAACTGCACGCCAAAGAGTTGCTGGCGCGGATTGGCGCCGAACGCGCGCGACGCTTCCAGCACTTCGCGGTCGACCAGGCGGATGCCCARGTCGGTCAGGCGGATCAGCGGCGGCACGGCGTAGATGACGGTGGCGATGATGGCGGGAATCTTGCCCAGGCCAAACAACATCACAACCGGAATCAGGTACACGAAGCTGGGCATGGTCTGCATCACGTCCAGCACGGGCAGCATGATGGAGCGCAGCCAGTTCACACGCGCCATCAGCACGCCCAACGGAATGCCGATTACCACCGACAGGCCCGCGGCCATGATCATCAGCGCCAGCGTCTGCATGCCGGCGTCCCACAAGCCCAGCACGCCGATGACGCACAGCAGCGCGCCCATCGCCAGGCTCAGGCCGATACGGCGGCTCACGCCATAGGCGATGGCGATGGTCACGGCAACCACCGCCCACCAGGGCGAGCTGCGCAACACTTGTTCAAGCCACACCAAGGCGTGCAGGACCGGCTGAGACAGGGTCTCTAGCGTGTCCGCGTAATTGGTGACCAGGTGATCGACGAACCCGTCGATCGCCGCCCTGACCTGACGGGCGGGAATAATTTCAGGAAACATATCTTTGACTCCATTCTGGGGCGCTTGGTGGCAGCCGCCGCCACGCATTCCGAGTAATCGGATGTCCATGCAGCCAGGACACTTCCGGTTGGAAACCGGCTGCTGGAAGGGGCGGCGCCATGTGCTTGCTTCCGAACGCATGCGTCCGGCAAACGGCCGTCCCAGGGGAAAAAACCCAGGGCAACATGCCCGCCACGGGGCTTTTTCCCTTAGGGGCTTTCCTATTCAGGGTGCTTCCTGAAGGGCTTTGCCTTCGGGGAGGCCCAGCTGGCGGGAACACGTCCCGCTGGCCGGGCCGGCACGCGCCACAAGGGCGCGGCACCAGCACCACGTTACGTTACAGCGCGCTTTGGACGCGCCCGGCGACGTCTGCGGGGACCCACTTGGTCCAGACATCGGGCTTGTTCTTCAGGAACCACTTGGCCACCGTGTTGGAATCGTCGCCAGACTCTTCCATGTGGGCCAGGGTTTCATTGATCACCGGCAGCGGCACCGAGACCTTCGACAGGAAGGCGGTCAGCGTCGGGGCTTCTTCGGAGAACTTGGTGTTCACCGCGGTGAAGACGGGATTGTCAGGATAGGCGCTGGCCTCGGGCTTGGCGCACTTGGGCGACGTCAGGCACTTGTGCTTTTCGGCGTCGTAGGGCGGCATGTCCAGCTTGACCAGGTCCATCGCGCCAACCAGCGGCGTGGGCGACCAGTAGTAGAAGACGACGTTCTGCTTGCGCTTGTAGGCCGACATCAACGCCGCCTTTTGCGCCGCGCCCGTGCCGGGCGAGTACAGCGTGTAGGTGTCGTCCAGCTTCAAGGCGTGGAAGAGGTTGTTGCTGGTGACTTCGCAGCCCCAGCCCGCCGGGCAGCCGTAGAAACGGCCCTTGCCGGGTTCTTCCGGGTCCTTGAACTTGTCCTTGAACTTCGGCAGGTCGGCCGCGGACTTCAGTTCAGGCAGGCGTTCGGCCGTGTAGCGGGGGATGTACCAGCCTTCGGCGCCCATGTAGAGGTCGCCGATGCGCTTGACCTTGCCGGTCTTTTCAGCGCGTTCCCAAGGTTCGGCCACGCTGTTCAGCCAAATCTCGGTATTGATATCCAGATCGCCGCGCTCAAGCGCAGCCAGAGCAGGCAGCGTTTCCGTCGGCAGGGTTTCGGTTTTGCAACCGTAGCCCTTTTCCATGATGAAACGTTCGACATCCACGAGGACCAGGTTGGATTCCCAGTTCATGGCGCCGAAATTGACCGGACGCTTGATTTCACATTGCGGCGCGTCGGCAGCTTGGGCTGCACCGGCAAACGCAAACAGAACGGCCGCGGCGGCCAGGGTCTTGACAGGGGTAAAACGCATTGGCTTTTGCCTCCATAGGTTCAGGGACACACGCCGGGTCTGGCCCGGAAGTGCCATGGAGCTAAGGGGGTTGTGCGGAAGACGGGCAGAACCGCCAATACAAACCGACACTAGCGACAAGAGGAACCGCAAAGGTGCGGAGTCTTGCAAGACAGAGGTTTCAAAAACGCGGTTTTTGAAAACCCACAGAAAGTGAACAAACTGAACGAAGAAGGCAGCATCTTAAACGAAATTGCTGCGCCGCCCAACCCCTGGGGTGAATGAAACAGATACATTCCCAAGAAAATCTGTACGGGATTACCCGGAGTAAACCGAGGCGAATTGCGAATTTCCTCTGGGGAATAATGGGTCAAAAATGAAGATACATTCAGTAAATATTATGTTCTTATTAGTACATTCAAGGCGTTCCAGAAGGCCGGGAAATCGCCGTTTTAAGCTCTTTCTGAGCATAAATTCAGGTGAAATTCAGCTGGAAGCGGCGGAGAATCGGCGCGGCGATCGGCTTCTGGACGGTTAGAGCGACGACGGGTTTGCAGAAATAATGCAGCGCAGCATGGGGCATGTCAGAGAGTCAACGCCGCGAGCGCCGTGTTGTGCCCTATCCACCGTTCAATTCATCGCAGCCTTGCCTCTTCCGCGTTGATTCTGGCCAGGATGCGCTGGGCGCGCTGGCGCTGCGCCTGCAACACCGTCAGACGCTGACGAATGCCCGGCCCCGCCGCACGATACCGGCGCTCACGAACGCGATCCTCAAGCCAGAACACGACTCGCATGCCCACCCAGGTCACAATCGTCATCCATACAACGGGTGCGTAATCGCCCCAAAATGCCGAGATATGGTGATAGATATTCATAGCCTCCTCGCCATCCATTCCGTTGCCACCGTTCCCGCAAAATAGTAGCTACTCCCGATGACGAACGGCGAGAACTCCATGATTTCTCGGACTTCATTACTGAACGACGCCATCAAAAGGTAGATCCAGCACACCGCGCCAAGGAGCGCCATCCAAAAACTCAACGCCGCGATGGACCGGGCCATCCCTCCTTGGCAGGCTTCACGACTGGACGCCGCCGTCAACGCAACGAACAAGCCGATGCCCGCAACCGTCAGCGAAATCGGAAAAAAGGCGTCCTTGTCTGGCTGCCGGAAACCCACGCGGAGCAAGTACTCCACGGTCCCCATGATGATGGGAAGCACATAGATCAGCCGTCTGGTCGTCGAAGGGAATCCGCCGATTCTCATTGCTTGCACGCCTTTGCAAAGGAATGCGCGCGGCTGAGCCATCCCCGCCGACGCGCAGCGCCCAGGATGCAGGATCAAGCAAGAGTTGTGGCGGGAATGCGTGCCCGTTACCTACCCTGATTCCGTCCGACTTTCAGCGGTCACCGCTATACATATAGTCGCGCCGCCATGGGTACGAGAGGTCGGCGGGGTTGTCGAGTTCGTCCGGGCGGCCGGTGGCGGGCGGTTGGCCCAAGATCTGGTGCAGCGCGATCCAGCCGTGCTCGAACGCCATGGCGCAGCCGGCCAGATACAGGCGGTACGCCCGCAATGACCGTGCGCCCTGCTCGCCGCCTAATACCTGCGCGGCTTCGGGCAAGCGGGCTTCCAGCGCGTCGCTCCAGGCCCACAGCGTGCGCGCGTAGTGCGGCCGCAGGTTTTCGATGTCCACTTCCTCCAGGCCGCCATTGGTCATGGCTTCCATCACGACGCTGATGTGGGTCAGCTCGCCGCCGGGGAAGATGTATTTTTCGATGAATTCGCCCATGCCGTTGCCCAGCTCGGCGTTGTAGACGCCGGCGGCGGTAATGCCATGGTTCATGATCAGTCCGCCCGGTTTGAGCAGGCGGCGCAATTTGGCGAAGTAGCCCTCCAACTGAGCCCGGCCCACGTGCTCGAACATGCCCACCGATGCAATCTTGTCGTAGGGCTGGGATTCATCCAGCTTACGGTAGTCCAGCAGTTCCATGCGGACGCGGCCCGCCAGGCCTTTTTCCTGAATCAGTTTGGTCACGTGCGCATGCTGGTTGCGCGACAGCGTGATGCCGGTGGAGTCCACGCCGTAATGCTCGGCCGCCCACAGCAGCAAGCCGCCCCAACCCGCCCCCACGTCCAGAAAGCGCTCGCCGGCTTGCAGGCGCAACTTGCGGCAGATGTGATCGAGCTTGGCTTCCTGGGCCTGCGCCAACGTCATGTCCGGCGTGCGGTAATAAGCGCAGGAATAGACCCGGCGCGGGTCTAGCCACAAGGCGTAGAAATCGTCTGACAGGTCGTAATGGAATTCGATCTGTTTGGCGTCCCGCTCAATCGAATGGCGCCACACCGACATCACTTTGCGCACCAGTTCCGTCAGCCAGCCGCCGCGCGCCGCGTCGACCGGAGACCCGGGCATCAGCGCTGACGCCGCCGCCATCACATCGCGCATATTGCCTTCGATATCGATGCGGCCTTCGACATAGTCCTGCCCCAGCACCCCGACTGCGCCTTCGGCCAGATGGGCCAGCGCGGTCTTGTCATGCGTGACAAAGCGCACGCGCGGGTCGGGCGGACCCAGCACCACGCCGTCAGGCAGAACGAGTTGGACGGTGACGGGCAACGCGTCGAGTTTGCGTTCCACAACAGACAACAAAGGATTCACGGCCTCTCCTCTGAACACGGTCGGACGCCAACGACTTTATCGGAAAACCGCTTAAATTTGCGTGTCAGGTTGCCCGTGATAAAGTCGCTGGCTTGGCGCAACCCCTGCAACAAACGCATTCGCGCCTTGTCTTTGCGCACTGTTTTTGCGCTACACCTCTGCGCTTTACCGCCACCACAATGCCCCCATCACCCGTTTCCCGCTCCGGCCTGCCCGGCTGGCTCATCCTCATGGGCGCGCTGACGGCGATCGGCCCGTTCGCCATCGACATGTACCTGCCCGCGTTCCCGACCATTGCGGCGAACCTGGGCGTGCCGCGCGGCGATGTCGAACGCACGCTGGCGGCCTACCTGATCGGCCTGGCGCTGGCGCAAGTGTTCTACGGCCCAATGGCCGACCGCTTTGGCCGCAAGCCGCCGCTGATGGTGGGGCTGGCGCTGTTCATGGTGGCGTCGCTGGGGTGTGCGCTGTCGGGTTCCGTCGAAGCGCTGACCGGCTGGCGTGTCGTGCAAGCCATGGGCGGCGCGGCGGGCATTGTGATTCCGCGTGCGGTGATCCGCGACCATTACGAAACCCATGAAGCGGCGCGCGCGATGTCGCTGCTGATGCTGATCATGGGCCTGGCCCCGATTCTTGCACCGCTTGCGGGCGGGCAGTTGCTGGCCATCACATCGTGGCGCAGCCTGTTCTGGATCATGCTTGCCGGCGGCGCCATGCTGATGTTTGCCGTGGCGAAGATCATGAAGGAATCGCTTGCGCCCGAACGCGTGGTGCCGCTGCGCTGGAGCACCATCCTGCGCAACTATCGTGACCTGTTCCGCCATCGCGGCTTCATGGCGCACAGCCTGGCCGGCGGTTTTGGGCAGGCGGGCATGTTCGCTTACATCATTGGATCGCCGCGCGTTTTCATCGAACTGTATGGCGTGGCCCCCCAGTACTACGGCCTGCTCTTTGGCACCAACGCGCTGTCGCTGATTATCTGTTCGCAGATCAGCGCCCGCCTGCTGCGCACCTATAAGCCCCGCCAGCTGCAACGCAAAGCGCTGACGGCGCTGGCGCTGGCCAGCCTGGTGGCCGTTGCGCTGACGCTCGCGGGCTGGATGACCCTGCCCCTTTTGATGCTGTGCTTGATCAGCTATATGGGTAGTCAGGGTTTCGTGAACCCCAATTCGGCAGCGCTGGCGCTGTCGGAGCAAGGCAAGCGGCTGGGCGCGGCGTCTGCCTTATTGGGGACGCTGCAATTGTCCTGCGGCGCGCTGGCCGGTTTTGCCGTCAGCGCCTGGCAGACAGACAGCGCCCTGCCCCTGACGACCACGCTGGCGACCTGCGCCTGCCTGTCCTGGATTTCGGGCCGTGTGGCGCAAACCCACACCGCTTGAGCACTGCCGCTTGATTTACTTGCGTTTTTCGTATTAGAATCGAAGTCTTCACATGAAGTTTCCCGTGCTGATCTACTATGCTTTGTAGTTCAGCACTCTGACCCCAACCGCGCATAGCGAGATTCCAACCGAATCTGCAGCGATAGATGCAGCGGGTGCAGGCAGCGGGTATAAGCACGGGCGGATTCCGATCCCCCTCATCCACTAAGACTGGGTGGCCGGCAAAGGCAGCGCAACAGGCAACACATTGCGCTTACTTCACAGCCCGGCGGCTAAAACCCTGTCTACCCCCCAAGCGATGCGCGACAAGAACGACATAAAGAGGTGCATCCATGGCACGCGTATGCCAAGTGACCGGCAAAGGCCCGATGGTGGGCAACAATGTTTCGCACGCGAACAACAAGACCAAGCGTCGCTTCCTGCCCAACCTGCAATCGCGCCGGTTCTGGGTTGAATCCGAAAACCGCTGGGTCCGCCTGCGCGTTTCGGCCAAGGCCATCCGCACGATCGACAAGAATGGCATCGACGCCGTCCTGGCCGACATGCGTGCCCGTGGCGAAGCCGCCTAATCGGCGCCCCCAATCACCATACTAGGAGCACGACATGGCCAAAGGTATCCGCGAAAAGATCAAACTCGAGTCGACCGCCGGCACGGGTCATTTCTACACGACCACCAAGAACAAGCGCAACATGCCCGAGAAGATGCTGATCAAGAAATTTGATCCGGTCGCTCGCAAGCACGTTGACTACAAGGAAACCAAGCTGAAGTAATTCAGCCGGTTTTCTGGTTAGCGATAAGCCCTGCACGGTAACGTGCGGGGCTTTTTTATTGCCGCAAGGCAAAGGTGCGTGCTTCAATCCGGTCAAGCCCGATTCCTCTTGCTTCTCGATAACCGCCATGCTCCGTCCCTGCCTTACCCTGCTGCGCCGCGCGCTCGCGCCCGCGCTATTGGCCCTGGCGCTGACGCCGGTCGCCGTTGCCGTCGCCAAAGACCGTGAACCGCCGATCCGCATTGGCGAGATCAACAGCTACAAGGCCATTCCCGCTTTCCTGGGCCCCTACAAAAAGGGTTGGCAGCTGGCGCTGGAGCAGGTCAATGCCGAAGGCGGCGTGCTGGGCAGAAAACTGGAAGTCATCTCGCGCGATGACAACGGCAACCCTGGCGATTCCGTGCGCGCCGCGCAAGAATTGCTGGCCCGCGAGAAAGTGGAGCTGCTGTTTGGCGGCTTCTTGTCCAACACGGGCCTGGCGCTGACCGATTTCGCCAAGCAGCAGCAGGTATTCTTTTTGGCCGCCGAGCCGCTGACGGACAAGATCACCTGGCAGGAAGGCAACCGCTATACGTACCGCCTGCGCCCGTCCACCTGGATGCACGTGGCGGCGCTGGCCCCCAAGGCGCTGGCCTTGCGCAAGAAGCGCTGGGCCATCGTCTACCCCAACTATGAATACGGGCAGTCCGCCGTGGCCACGTTCAAGGCCATGATGAAGTCGTTCCAATCCGACGTGGAGTTCGTTGCCGAGCAGGCCGTGCCGCTGGGCAAGGTGGACGCCGGCGCGGTGGTGCAGGCCTTGGCCGACGCCAAGCCGGACGCCATCTTCAACGTGCTCTTCGCGGCCGACCTGACCCGTTTTGTTCGCGAAGGCAACACGCGCGGCCTGTTCGAAAACCGCGCCGTGGTGTCCGTGCTGTCCGGCGAACCGGAATACCTGGAACCGCTGGGCGCCGACACGCCGTCGGGCTGGATCGTGACGGGCTATCCCTGGTACGCCATCGATACGCCGGCCAACAACGCCTTCGTCGACGCCTACAAGAAGCGCTACAACGAGACGCCCAAGGTGGGTTCGGTGGTGGGCTACGCGTCGCTGATGTCTATCGCCCAGGGCCTGAAAGCCGCGGGCGCCGTGGATACCGAAAAGCTCGTCGACGCGTTTGCCGGCCTGAAGGTGGATACGCCTTATGGCCAGATCCAATACCGCAAGCTGGACCATCAATCGACGATGGGCGTCTATGTGGGCGTGACGGCGGTGGAAGACGGCAAGGGCATCATGAAAGACTTCACCTACATTGATGGTGCGCGTCTGCAACCGCCTGACGAACAGGTGCGCAAGATGCGTCCGGCACACTGATGAGCCTGTCGGGGCTGCTGTCGCAGTTGCTGAACGGGCTGGCAGACGCCAGCGCCTTGTTCCTGGTGGCCGCGGGTTTGTCGCTGATCTTCGGCGTCACCCGCGTCGTGAACTTCGCGCATGGCTCGTTCTACATGCTGGGCGTGTATCTGGCGTGGACCTTCACCACGGCATTTGGCGACGGCGCGGGCTATTGGGCCGGCCTGCTGTTGGCCGCGCTGGCCACCGGCCTGATCGGGGCGGCCGCCGAATGGCTGGTGCTGAAACGGCTGTACCAGGCGCCCGAACTCTTCCAGTTGCTGGCGACCTTTGCGCTGGTGCTCATCATCGGCGACGCTGCGCTGGCCATCTGGGGGCCTGAAGACCTGTTCGCCGCGCGCGCCCCCGGGCTGTCTGGCGCGGTGCAGATCCTGGGCCGCCGTTTTCCCGAATACGACTTGCTGCTGATCGCCGCCGGCCCCATCGTGCTGGGGCTGCTGTGGCTGCTGCTGATGCGCACGCGCTGGGGCCGGCTGCTGCGCGCGGCCGCTGAGAACCGCAGCATGCTGGCCGCCCTGGGCGTAAACCAGGCCTGGCTGTTCACGTCCGCGTTCACCTTGGGCGCCTTCCTGGCCGGATTGGGCGGCGCGTTGGCCGCGCCCCGCGTCCCCGCCACGCTGGGGCTGGACCTGGAGATCATCGCCAGCGCATTTGTCGTGGTCGTGGTGGGCGGGCTGGGCTCGATTCCTGGCGCTTTCCTGGCGGCGCTGCTCATTTGTTCAGTGAAGGCGGTGTTCGTTTTCCTGGGTCAGGTGGCAATCGGCCCCTGGGTGTTCAATCTGTCCAAGCTCACGCTGCTGGCCGAATTCGCCGTGATGGCGGTGGTGCTGGTGGTGCGCCCTTGGGGCCTGCTTGGCAAGCCCCCTGCCCCGGCCTCGCATGCTGGCGCGCCGGAACGCCCCATCGCCCCCGCGGGCCGGCGCTTGCGGGCGGCGTATGGCCTGCTAGTGGTGCTGTTGGCCCTGGTGCCGATTGCCGCCTTGCAATGGCCGTATCTCAGCATTCTGATGACCGAAATCCTGATCGCGGCGCTGTTCGCGGCCAGTTTGCACTTTCTGACCGGGCTGGCCGGCATGACGTCGTTCGGCCATGCCGCGTGGTTTGGTCTGGGCGCGTATGGGGCGGCCTTGCTGCTCAAACTGGCGGCCGTGCCGATGGAAGCCGCCTTGTTGCTCGGCCCGTTTGCCGCCGCCTTTGGCGCGTTGCTGTTCGGCTGGTTCTGCGTGCGGCTGTCTGGCGTGTACTTGGCGATGCTGACGCTGGCCGTCGCGCAGATTCTGTGGGCGCTGGCGTTTCAATGGGACGACGTCACGGGCGGCAGCAACGGCCTCATCGGGCTATGGCCGTCGTCGTGGCTGGCGCAAGGCCCGTGGTTCTATTACGTGACGCTGGCCCTGTGCGCGGCGGGCATCGCGTGGTTGCGGCGCTTGGCCTTTTCACCATTGGGCTACGCATTGCGAGGCGTGCGCGATTCGTCGTTGCGCGCGGAAGCGCTGGGCATGGAAACGCGGCGCGTGCAGTGGGCGGGCTTTGTGGCCGCGTCCTTTGCGGCGGGCATGGCGGGTTCGCTGTATGCGTTTTCCAAGGGCAGCATCGCGCCCGACGTACTGGCCGTGAGCCGCTCGGTTGATGGTTTGGTGATGGTGCTGCTGGGCGGCGTGCAAACGCTGGCCGGCCCGCTCGTGGGCGCTGCCTCCTACACATGGCTGCAAGACGTAGCCGCGCGCAGCACCGAGTACTGGCATGCCGTGTTGGGCGTGGCGATTCTGGCGTTGGTGCTGGCCTTTCCGGATGGTTTGGCCGGCGCCGCCGCGCGTCTGCGGGGAAAGCGCGCATGACGGCCGCAACCGCCCTGTTGCAAGTGAAGGACTTGCGCAAATCCTTCGGCGGCATCGACGCCCTGGCCGGCGTGTCCTTCACGCTGGGGGCGGGCCAGATGCTGGCGCTGATCGGCCCGAACGGCGCGGGCAAGTCCACGTGCTTCAACGCGTTGGGTGGACAATTACGCCCCGATTCCGGCTCGGTGCAGCTGGATGGCCGTGAACTCGTCGGCTTGTCGCCCGGCAAGATCTGCCGCCTGGGCGTGGGCCGCACCTTTCAGACCGCCGCCACGTTCCGCTCGATGACGGTGCGCGAAAACGTACAGACGGCTTTGCTGTCGCGTGACCGCCTGCTGTTCAACCCCTGGCGCCGCGCCGCGCACCACGCGGCCGACGAAGCCATGGATCTGTTGTCGCAAGTGCAGATGGCGGACAAGGCGCACGCCGCCTGCGGCACCTTGGCGTATGGCGACGTCAAGCGGGTTGAGCTCGCGATGGCGCTGGCGCATCGGCCGCGGCTGTTGCTGATGGACGAACCTACCGCAGGCATGGCCACCAACGAACGCCACGCGTTGATGCGCCTGACGCGCCAACTGGCCGACACGCAACGCCTTGCCGTGCTGTTCACCGAGCACAGCCTGGATGTGGTGTTCAAGCATGCGGACCGCATCGCCGTGCTCGTGCGTGGCGCACTGTTGGCCGAAGGCGAACCCGCCGCGATCGCCGCAGATGAACGCGTCCGCGCCGCCTATCTGGGTACCGATACGCCCTGACGGCAGGCCTTGCGTCATGGGTATCGACTCGCCCTGACCTCAGGCCCTGCGTCATGGGTATCGACTCGGCCTGACGCCAGGCCCTGCGTCAGTGGCCGCGATGCGGGGAATCCGGCTGGCATTCCCAGAAAATCTTGGCCTGGCAGCCGGCGCAGATGCCGGGGTCCAGCTTGGCGTAGATCGCGTGCAGCGCCGTGGCCTTGTCCGGGTAGATGTGGTCTTCGCCCAGGCGCGTCAAGAACCCCGTACGCCGCCACATATCCAGCACTTCGGGGCGCGGCCGATGGAAATACAGATCGCCCCCCATCGCACGGCGCGCCGCAAGCTCGTCTTCCCACACCTGCGCGCCCGCCAGATCAATGAAGTTCATGCTTTTGGCCATCACCAGCAGATGGCGCGGCGCGTTCGGGGCTTCACGCAGCGCGTGCAAGCGCTGCGCTACATGCGCCGCCGCACCGAAATAAATGGACCCTTCCATACGCAACAGCTTCAATTGCGGGCATTCCGGTAACGCATCCGGCTGGTGTTCCAGCACCACGAAGCGGCGGTCCAGCCCGCGAGAATCAAAGCCCATCGTCCGCATGGCGGGGCGCGACGTGCGGTGCAGGTACGCCATCAAGGACAGCACCGTCCCCAGCAGAATCGCCACTTCCATGCGGATTGTGACGGTGGCGGCCAGCGTGGCGGCGGCAATGGCGCTTTCGCCCGGCTGCATGCGGATCAATTCGCGCCAACGCGGAATATCCAGCAAGGTCCATGCCACCAGCAACAGCAGCCCCGAGATGGCCGCATTGGGAATCATCGCCAAGAGCGGCGCCGACACCGCTACCAGCACCACCAGCAGCACCGCCGAAAATACCGCGGCCAGCGGCGTTTTCGCGCCGGCTTCATAGTTCGGAATGGACCGGTTCAGCGACCCGCAAGACAGGTAGCAAGAGAAGAATCCGCCCACGATGTTCGACAGCCCCTGCCCCACGAATTCGCGGTTGGCGTCGATGCGCTGGCCCGAACGCGTGGCCACCGCCTTGGCGATGGAGATCGATTGCGCCAGCGCCACGATGGTCAGTGCAAACGCCAGGCTCAGCAGGTCGGGCAGCGCGCGCCAGTCGACGCTGGGAATATGAAACGGCGGCCAGGGCTGGGCAATGGCGCCCAACACGGACACGGGCGTACCGCCGTTAGCCGCAGCCCACGCATTGAACACCGCCGCCGCCGCAGACCCGGCGACCAAGCCCAGCAGCATGTAGGGTTTGCGCTTGTCCAAGCGGCGCACCAGCAACGCAACGCCCAACGTCGCGAGCGTCACCATTAGCGCGCCGGGATGCACCTGCCCCAGATGCGTGCCCACACTGACCAGCAAGGCGCCCGCGCCGTGCGATTCCGGCGACGGCATGCCCAGCGCGTCTTTCAAGGCATGCACCGCAATCAACAACGCGGCGCCGCTTGTGAACCCGAACAGCGCCGACGGAGAAATGAAGTGCGCCAGCGACCCCAGCCGCAACGCGCCCACCAGCCACTGCATGATGCCGACCAGCACCGTCACCGCAAGCGCCAGCTGGATATAGCCCGGGCTGCCGGCAACGGCCAACGGCGTCAGTACCGCAAACAGCGCGAGGGAATTCGCGTTGGTCGGGCCAGACATCACATGGCGGCTGGAGCCGAACAGCGCGGCCACAATACAGGGAATGATGGCGGAGTACAGGCCGTATTCGGGGGGCAGCCCGGCCAGCGTGGCAAACGCCACCCCTTGCGGCAATACCAGCAACGCCCCCAACAGCCCCGCCGACAAGTCGGCGCGCAAGGTCAGCCGATTGACGTCGTCGACCCAAGCGCCAAACATCCGGCCCGCCAGTTTCCTTCCCTGCGTCATGCTGTCTCGATTCCTGAGCTGGTGTGTCCCGCCCCTTCCACAGTGAAGGGTCGTCTAGCGTAAACGCTCACTCTGGCGCACGCAACGCATCCGGTGATGATCTTGTCACGCCCCATCACTTGAGATAGCGGCGTTCCAGCTCACGCATATCGGCATCGCCCTGCAACGCGATGATCTCCTTTACCGAAGGCAAATCCGCATCCACCGCATGAATCCCGCCATCGCTGCGGATGCGGGCAAATACGTCACGCATTGCCCCCACGGCCGCGCGGATGGCATGGTTTCCGTAGATCACCAGCCCCACTTTGCCCAGCGCCTGGATGTCGGATTCGCGCAGTTGCGGATACGCCGTCGGCACCAGCACCAACGGCGCACGGCCTTGCCACGCCGCAATAAAGGACAGGATTTCGTCAGGCGTGTTCTGCTTGGAATGAATCAGGATGGCGTCGGCGCCCGCGGCCTCATAAGCGTGAGCGCGGTCCAGCGCTTCTTGCTGGCCCAGCCCGGCAATCAGGGCTTCGGTGCGGGCGATCACGCAGAAATCCGGGTCGCGCCGTGCCGCGCAAGCCGCTTCGATCTTCCCTTGAAACTCCTGCACGCGCACGAGCTCCTGCCGCCCATTGGCGCGCAGGCTCGTGTCTTTGGGAAAGGTCTTGTCTTCCATCACCACGGCGGATACGCCGGCCGCTTCGTACTGCGGCACCATGTAGGACACGTTGATCGCGTTGCCAAAGCCGGTGTCGATATCGGCAATGACGGGTACGTCGACCGTGGCGGCGATGGCGCGCATCATATCCAGGTGCTGCGATGCGGAAAGAATGCTGGCGTCGGGCACGGCGTAGCTGGCGGACAGCTCAAACCCGCTGCCCCAGATGGCGTCAAAGCCCGCATCGGCGGCCAGACGCGCCGCCATCGGGTTATGGGCCGACATGGCGTGCATCAAGACGGAATCCTGCAATTTCTGGCGAAAGCGTGAGTTGCGGTTCATGGCGTGGCGGCGAAAGTTGCCGGCGCCCGGTGCGCCGGCCAGCGGCAATCGTAGCGCCAATTCAGCTTGCGCCACCGCCTCGCCGCGCGCGCATCGCCTGACCGATGGCGGCTAAGGCGTCATCGGAAATCAGCCGCGCCGCCATGGGCAAGAGCTCGTCGTCTTCGCGTTGAATGTGCGCCGCATAGGCCTCGGCAAAGGCCTGCACTTGCGGCATCGGCAACACGGCGGGCCGCCCCGCTGCGATGTCGGACAAGGCCGCGCGCAGCGGCAGCCACAATGCCGCCAAGCGGCGATGCTCGTCGATCAGCCCCTGCACCAGCGCATGCAGGCAGCCCGCATCGGAACCCGCCATGGATTCGATCAGCGCGGGAAAGAGATCGGCTTCCTCGTCTTCGTGATGGTGCACCGCGGCCGTGTCGAAGTAGCGCGACACGCTGGCCGCAGCCGTCTGCGCGGCTTCGTCACTGCCATGCATGGGCAGATGCGCGGCCAGACGCGACAGCGTCGCACATTGGCGCGCGATGCGTCCGTGACAGGCGGACAGCAGCGCCAGCGGATCATCCGCGCCCGGCGCAGGCGCCGGACCTCCGGGAAAGCTCACTGCCATTGCATCGCTCCTTGTCCCCTTGGCTGGCATTTATGCTGGCGTCTTCGCTGGCGTCTTCGCTGGCCTTAATGCTGGCTGCCCCTATGCCCGCGCGTTGCCGGCCTCTAGCTCGCTTGTTGCCGGCCTCTATGCAGTCTTGTCCGCCGCTTGCGATTAGCCTGAATGGCCCCGCCACCACAACCGAACAGAGTCCCATGCGCGGCCGGCGAAACCGGCCTCAGCCACGGGTTCCAGCGCCACCACCGGGAACTGCATGGCCGGCTTGCCATCCACCATCACGCGCAGTGCGCCCACCGTGGCCTGCGCGGCAATCGGGGCGACCAGCGGTTCCTGCGGCGTCCACACCGGCTCCACCTTGGCGCCCGCTGGCACGGTCACGTAGGCGTCCCGCGCGAAACCGGCCTTCAGGCTATCGCTTTCGCCCTTCCAGACTTCGGGCGTGGCCACCGCCTGGCCACGCGCGTACAGCTTGATCGTATTGAACCCCTGGAAACCCCACTCCAGCAACTCGCGGCTTTCCTGCGTACGCAACTTGTCGGACGCCGTGCCCACCACCACCGTGATCAAGCGCCGCTGGTCGGCGCCGTTGGGCCGGCGCGCCGTGGCCACAATGCAGTAGCCGGCCGATTCCGTGTGCCCCGTCTTCAAGCCGTCCACGCTCGGGTCCAGCCACAGCAGGCGGTTGCGATTGGGCTGCGTGATCTTGTTGAACGTGAATTGCTTGGCGGAATCGTAGGTCTTGTATAGCTGCGGGTAATCGCGAATGAAGCGCGTGGCCAATATGGACAGGTCGCTGGCCGTGGAATAGGTGTTCGGGTCCGGCAGGCCGTGCGGGCTGGCAAAGCGGGTCGCGTGCAGGCCCAGCTTGGCAGCTGTGTCGTTCATCCGCGCGACGAAGGCTTCCACGCTGCCCGACACCGCTTCGGCCAGCGCAATGGCCGCATCATTGCCAGACTGGATCATCAGGCCGCGCAGCAATTCGTCCACCGACACCTTGGAGCCCGGCTCCAGGAACATCTTCGAGCTGCCCGCCGGCACCTTCCAGGCGCGCGTCGAGATCACCACCAGTTGGCCGGGCGTCACTTCCTTCTTATTCAGTGCATCGAACACGACATAGGCCGTCATGATCTTGGTCAGCGACGCCGGTTCGATACGCGTCGTCGCGGCGTGCGACGCGATGACCTGTCCGCTGGTCTCATCCAGCAAGAGCCACGCCTTGGCCGACAACACCGGTTCCGGCATCGGCTGCGCCATCGCGCTGGTCAAACACGCGCTTGCGACGAGCAGACTCGCCGCCAATTTCTTCATCAACATATAGGTGCTTGCATCCCGTGCATTCTGTTTTTCGCACGCAATTGGAACATGCTCGGCGCGGTTGGTTCAGTGCGCGCATGTGCCGCAAAAAAAGGACTCGAATGTCACGACCTATTGCAAGAGCCCTTGCTAGAAGCACTTTTCGCGTCGAAAACAACAAAGAGTGGCTTAAAACCCGTTGTAAAGCCGCAAGAACCCCAAGTCTTCCGCTATCATCGGGCGCGTAGCGTTAATTGCCGATACCCGGCGCACGCTGCCCCATGTCCTCAACTACGGATTTTGACCATGGCCACCAAAGCAAAAGCTCCTGCGAAGAAAGTCACCAAGCCCGCCGTCAAGGCGCCTGCAAAGAAGGCAACCGCCACCAAGGCCGCTGTGAAGCCCGCAGCAAAGAAGGTCGTCGCCGCCAAGAAGGTCGCTGCTGCACCCAAGGCCATCAAGGCTGCTCTGAACAAGACCCAACTGATCGCTTACATCGTTGAGCAATCGGGCGTTGAAGCCAAGGCCGTCAAGGCCGTTCTGGCCAGCCTGGAAACCTCGGTGCTGGGTTCCGTGGACAAGAAGGGCGCTGGCGAATTCACGCTGCCCGGCCTGTTCAAGGTTGCCGTGCAGAAGGTTCCCGCCAAGGCCAAGCGCTTCGGCAAGGACCCGTTCACGGGTGAAGAGCGCTGGTTCCCCGCCAAGCCGGCTTCGGTCAAGGTGAAGGTTCGCCCGCTCAAGAAGCTGAAGGACGCCGCGCAGTAATTCGCGCGAGTATCTGGTCAAGCCGGAAAGGCCCGCCTCGAAAGAGGCGGGCCTTTCTCTTTTGTGGCGCGTTTTTTGCCGCGCGCTTTGCATTTCGGGTGGGCGGCCTGCTAGAATTTATCTCAACGTAAAGAAACTTCATATCAAACAATCATCGCTTGACCCCATCGTCTGCCCCGTCGTCTGCCCCATCGTCTACCCCATCGTCTGCCCTCCTCCCCTGCCCATGAATGACCTTGTTGATTTGGTGATCTCGCAATGGACCACGGAATGTCCCAACCAGGACTTCGCGGCCATGTCGGTCGTCACCCGCGTGTTCCGTTTGAATGCCTTCGCCACCCGCAACGTGAACCGCAGCTTTCGCCGCTACCACCTGCACCAGGGCGAATTCGATGTGCTGGCCACGCTGTACCGCAGCGGCGCGCCTCACGCCATGAATCCGCAGAAGCTAGTTGAAGCCTTGCTGCTGACCTCYGGCGCCATGACCAACCGTCTGGACCGCCTGGAACAAGCCGGCCTGCTGGTGCGCAATCCCAACCCTGACGACCGCCGCGGCATCATCGTGTCGCTCACGGCCGAAGGCTTGCGCGTCATCAAGCTGGTGTTGAAGGACTATCTGAAAGACCTGGGCGAACTGCTCGACCCGCTGTCGTCCACGGAACGCAAGCAATTGGCGGGGCTGCTGAAAAAACTGCTGATCAAACATGATCAGGAAACGCCGGGAGGCATTGGGGCCTGACGCGCCCTTCCGTCATCCTGCCGCGCAGACCGACGCATTGCCCCCCACACGGCACGGTTTTCGCCCCCCGCTTTTCGCATCCGAACCCCGCCTGATTCGCCGCATCCAAACCCCGCCTGATTCGCCGCATCCAAACCCCGCCTGATTCGCCGCATCCAAACCCCGCCTGACTCGCCTTGCCCCTTATGACATCCGCTTCCGCCCCCCCTCCGACACCGGTGCTCACCGCGCCGATCATCCTGTTGATGTCCGTGGCCACTGGCCTGGCCGTCGCCAGTAACTATTACGCGCAACCGCTGTTGCACACGATCGGCCAGCAATTCCAGCTGTCGAACGCGGCGGCCGGCGCCATCGTCACCACCGCCCAGCTCAGTTATGCGCTGGGGCTGATGCTGCTGGTGCCGTTGGGCGACCTGTTCGAACGCCGCAGCCTGATCGTGCTGATGACGCTGCTGTCCGCGGGCGGGCTGCTGATTTCAGCGTTTGCCGACAACATCATCGTGCTGCTGGTGGGCACCGCGCTGACGGGGCTGCTGTCCGTCGTCGCCCAGATTCTGGTGCCGTTCGCGGCGACCCTGGCCGCGCCGCATGAACGGGGCAAGGCGGTGGGCACCGTCATGAGCGGCCTGCTGCTGGGCATTCTGCTGGCCCGCACCGTGGCCGGCGCGCTGGCCGACGTGGGCAGTTGGCGCACGGTTTACTGGGTGGCCGCCATTCTGATGCTGGTCATGTCCGCCGTCCTGTGGCGCGTGCTGCCCCGTTATCAGAGCCCGACAACGATGAGCTATCCACGCCTGTTGGGTTCCATCCTGCGCATGTTCGTGGAAGAGCCGCTGTTCCGCGCGCGGTCGCTGCTGGGCTTCCTGTTGTTCGCCGCCTTCAGCATGCTGTGGACGCCGCTGACCTTCCTGCTGGCCAGCCCCCCTTATGAATACAGCAACACCACCATTGGCCTCTTCGGGCTGGCGGGGGCGGCGGGCGCCTATGCCGCGAACCGCTTTGGCCGGCTGGCCGACCGGGGCCTGGGCAACCTGGCCACCCGCGTCGGGCTGCTGTTGCTGCTGGGTTCCTGGGGGCTGATGGCGTTTGGCCAGATGTCGGTCGTGGCCCTGCTGGCGGGCATCGTGGTGCAGGATCTGGCGATCCAGGGTGTCCATGTCACCAATAGCAGTTCACTGTATCGCCTGCGCCCGGAAGCCCGCAGCCGCCTGACTGCCGGCTATATGACGTGTTACTTCATCGGCGGCGCATCCGGTTCACTGGTATCGTCCTGGCTTTACGCCCATTTTGGCTGGCCCGGCGTGGTGATCGCGGGCGCCGTCCTGGGGGTCGTGACATTGGCCTATGGCGCCCTGGCGCCCAGTGCGCGCATCCCCGAAACGGCTCCGTCCCCTGTCCGGGCCTAGCACCTCCTATAATCAGGGGTTTTGACCGCCACCGCGTCAGGCCGCCCCCGCGTCCGCGCGGCAGGGCGGCTCACCCTTTTTTGCCACCGTGCCCGAGCCCATGCAGGAACGTTACCTCCCCACTACCGTCGAAGCGGCCGCCCATCAAGACTGGCAGGCCCGCGACGTCTATCTGGTCCACGAACACGCGAAGAACGCCGACGGCTCTGAAAAGCCGAAGTTCTACGCCTGCTCGATGCTGCCCTATCCCAGCGGCAAGCTGCACATGGGCCACGTGCGCAACTACACCATCAACGACATGATGGCGCGACAGTTGCGCATGCGTGGCTATAACGTCCTGATGCCCATGGGCTGGGACGCCTTCGGCATGCCGGCGGAAAACGCCGCCATCAAGTCCAAGGTGCCGCCGGCAAAATGGACCTACGACAACATCGCCTACATGAAGAAGCAGATGAAGGCGATGGGTCTGGCAATCGACTGGACGCGCGAAATGTGCGCCTGCGATCCCCAGTACTACAAATGGAACCAGTGGCTGTTCCTGAAGATGCTGGAAAAGGGCGTGGCCTACCGCAAGACCCAGGTCGTGAACTGGGACCCGGTGGACCAAACCGTGCTGGCCAACGAACAAGTCATTGATGGCCGTGGCTGGCGGTCGGGCGCGCTGGTTGAAAAGCGCGAGATCCCGGGTTACTACCTGCGCATCACCGATTACGCCGACGAACTGCTTGGCGCCGTCCAGAACGACCTGCCCGGCTGGCCCGAGCGCGTCCGCCTGATGCAGGAAAACTGGATCGGCAAGTCCGAGGGCCTGCGTTTCGCCTTCCCGCACAAGATCGCCGGCCAGGATGGCCAACTGATCCAGGACGGCAAGCTGTACGTCTTCACGACCCGCGCCGACACCATCATGGGCGTGACGTTCTGCGCCGTGGCGCCGGAACACCCCCTGGCGACCCACGCGGCGCGCAACAACCCGCAGCTGGCCGCGTTCATCGAACAGTGCAAGCTGGGCGGCACGACCGAGGCCGAAATGGCCACGCGTGAAAAAGAAGGCATGCGTACGGGTTTGACCGTCACGCACCCGATCACGGGCGCGGACGTCGACGTCTGGGTCGGCAACTACGTGCTGATGACCTACGGCGACGGCGCCGTCATGGGCGTGCCCGCGCATGACGAACGCGACTTCGCCTTCGCCAAGAAATATGACCTGCCCATCGTGCAAGTCGTGGACGTGGCCGGCAAGGAATACTCCACCGCCGCCTGGCAGGAATGGTATGGCGACAAGCAGTCGGGCCGCACCATCAACTCCGGCAAGTACGACGGCCTGTCGCACAAGGAAGCCGTGGACGCCATCGCCGCCGACCTGGGCCCGCAAGGCCTGGGCGAAAAGCAGACCACGTGGCGCCTGCGCGACTGGGGCATTTCGCGCCAGCGCTACTGGGGCACCCCGATCCCCATCATCCACTGCGCGGATTGCGGCCCGGTTCCGGTTCCGGAAAAAGACCTGCCCGTCATCCTGCCCGATGATCTGATCCCCGACGGCAGCGGCAACCCGCTGGCCAAGAACGAAGCCTTCCTGTCCTGCGCCTGCCCCAGCTGCGGCAAGCCCGCGCGCCGCGAAACGGACACGATGGACACGTTCGTGGACTCGTCCTGGTACTTCATGCGCTACACCTCGCCGGGCAATGACAATGCCATGGTCGATGCGCGCAATGACTACTGGATGCCGATGGACCAGTACATCGGCGGCATCGAGCACGCCGTGCTGCACTTGCTGTACGCGCGCTTCTGGACCAAGGTCATGCGCGACATGGGCTTGCTCAATTTCGACGAGCCCTTCACCAAGCTGCTGTGCCAGGGCATGGTGCTGAACCATATCTATTCGCGCAAGACGCCCCAGGGCGGCATTGAATACTTCTGGCCCGAAGACGTCGAAAACGTCTACGACGACCGCGGCGCCATCACCGGCGCCAAGCTGAAGTCGGACGGCTCCGCCATCAACTATGGCGGCGTGGGCACGATGTCCAAGTCGAAGAACAACGGCGTCGATCCGCAATCGCTGATCGACACGCTGGGCGCCGACACGGCTCGCCTGTTCGTCATGTTCGCCAGCCCGCCCGAGCAGACCCTTGAATGGTCGGACTCCGGCGTTGAAGGCTCCAACCGCTTCCTGCGCCGCCTCTGGTCCATCAGCTACGCCCGCCGCGACGCCATCGCGCGTGGCCTGGCCAATGGCGCCGACTGGTCGCAAGCGGCAACCGCCGTCAAGGATCTGCGCCGCGAGGTCTACACGCTGCTCAAGCAAGCCGACTACGACTACCAGCGCATCCAGTACAACACCGTCGTGTCGGCCTGCATGAAGATGCTGAACGCCATCGACGACGCCAAGCTGGCCGAAGACGCCGCTGCCGACGCCGCCTATGCCGAGACGCTGGGCGTGCTGCTGCGCGTGCTGTACCCGGTGGTCCCGCACATCACCTGGCACCTGTGGCAAGACCTCGGTTACGCCAAGGAACTGGGCGACCTGCTTGACGCGCCGTGGCCGCATGTGGACGAAGCCGCTTTGATCGCGGACGAAATCGAGCTGATGCTCCAGGTCAACGGCAAGCTGCGCGGCTCGATCCGCGTGGCCGCCACCGCCGCCAAAGAAGACATCGAAAAGCTCGCCGCCAGCCAGGAAGAAGTCACCCGATTCCTGGAAGGCCGTCCGCCCAAGCGTGTCATCGTGGTTCCGGGCAAACTGGTCAACGTCGTAGGCTGATGAGGTCAAGCATGCACTTCGCCGGGCAACAAACGCACTCCCCCCGCCAATCCTGGCTGCTGCGCGGCGCCTGCCTGGCGCTGTTCATGCTGCTCTCCGCTTGCGGTTTCGCGCTGCGGGGGGTGACTCCCATGCCGTTCGACACGCTCTATATCGGCATCCCCGACAACACGCAGTTCGGCGCCGACGTGCGCCGTTCGCTGCGAGCCGCCTCGCCGAACACGAAGCTCGTCGATTCGCCGAAGGAAGCGCAAGCCATTCTTCAGCAAGTCGCCGATACGCGCACGCTGCGCGAAGTCTCGCTGAACGCGCAAGGCCGGGTCGAGGAATACGAACTGGGCATCAACTACACGTTCCGCCTGATCGACAACAAGGGCCGTGCGCTGATTCCGGACACAACCCTGTCGATCTACCGCGAAATGCCGTATGACGATCAAGTCGTGCAGGCCAAGCAGGGCCAGATCGACACGTTGTACAAGGCCATGCAACGCGACCTGGTGTCTCGCTTGCTGCGCCGCATGACCGCGCCGGAAGTTCGCCGTGCGGTGGAGTCCGCAGAAGAACGTGGCGAAAGCGGCGAGATTCCGCTGTACGACCCGAACGCGCCGGAGCAAAAGCGTACGCCTACGCCGTGGCAAACGCCGTCCACCACCGACCCGGCCATCCTGCGCTAGCCCATGGCACAGCCTTTGGACGCAGACCGGTTGGCCGAACACCTGCAGCGGCCGGGCAACCGGCTTGCGCCGCTGTATACGGTGTCGGGCGACGAACCGCTGCTGGTGACCGAAGCCGTCGACACCTTGCGCGCCTCAGCGCGCAATGCCGGCTACACCGAGCGTCTGTCCATGGTGATGGACGCCCGCAGCGACTGGAGCGCCGTGCTCGCCGCCACGCAAAGCGTGTCGCTGTTTGGCGACCGGCGCATTCTTGAAATCAAGATCCCTACCGGCAAGCCCGGCAAGTCCGGCGCAGACACCCTGACCAAGCTGGCCGAGCAAGCCGAAAAGCAGGCCGACGCCGACACGCTCATCCTCATCGCCCTGCCCCGGCTGGACAAAGCCACGCGCGAAAGCCGCTGGGTCCAAGCGCTTAACCGCGGCGGCATGATGGTGGATATCGCCAATGTCGAACGCGGCCGGCTGCCCGCCTGGGTGGGCATGCGGCTGGCCCGGCAGAACCAGCGCGCCGATGCCGCCACCCTGCAATGGATGGCGGACAAGGTCGAAGGCAATCTGCTGGCGGCGCACCAGGAAATCCAGAAGCTCGGCCTGCTCTATCCTGAAGGCCAACTGGCGGCAGAAGACGTCGAGCGAGCGGTGCTGAATGTGGCGCGCTATGACGTATTCGGCCTGCGCGACGCCATGCTGGCCGGCGATATCTCGCGCACCATCCGCATGATCGACGGCCTGCGTGCCGAAGGCGAAGCCTTGCCGCTGGTGCTGTGGGCAGTGGGCGAAGAAATCCGCTTGCTGGCCCGTGTCGCCGAAGCGCGCGCGCTGGGTCAGGACGTGAATGGCTTGATGCGCCGCCTGCGTATTTTCGGCGCGCATGAACGCCTGGCATTGCAAGCGCTAGGCCGGGTACAGCCCAGCGTCTGGCCTGCCGCAGTGCAACACGCTCACGAAGTCGACCGGCTGATCAAGGGTCTGTCCGTGCCGGGACGTTTGTCTGACCCCTGGGAAGAAATGACCCGGCTGGCGCTGCGAGTCGCCGCCGCCGGCGGGCGACCGTGAAGGCGGCATTGCCGCCGCCTTCGCTTCGCTCTGCGCCCTTCGTTTCGGCCTTCGCTTCAGCCTTCGTTTCAGCCTTACGTTTCGGCTTTCGTTTCAGCCTTCGGTTCGCGCCACGCTCCCCCCCTTTGCCTACGCCCGGCCGCTTTGGCCGGATATACACTGATTCCTCAGACGGCCCCTGCGCCGCCCCCACTCCATGATCGACGCCGCCATGTCCTCGTCCTCCATTGAACACGCCATGTTGACCCTGGGCGAAAACGCCCGCCGCGCCTCGCGCGCCATGATGCGCGCCAATAGCGCCGCCAAGAACAAGGCGTTGCTCGCCATGGCTGACGCACTGGCCGCCAGCCACGACGAACTGAAAGCCGCCAACGAAAAAGACGTGGCCGCCGCGCGCGCCAATGGCCTGGAACCGGCCCTGCTCGACCGCCTGACGCTGTCAGACAAGACCCTGGCGCACATGGCGGAAGGCCTGCGCCAAATCGCCGCCCTGCCCGACCCCATCGGCAGCATCACCGCCACGACCGTGCGCCCCAACGGCATGCGGGTCGCGCAGATGCGCGTGCCGCTGGGCGTCATCGGCATCATTTATGAATCGCGCCCCAACGTCACGATCGACGCGGCAGCGCTGTGCTTGAAGTCGGGCAACGCGGCCATCTTGCGTGGCGGCAGCGAAGCCTTGCACTCCAATATTGCGCTGGGCCGCATCGTGCAAATGGGCCTGGCTGCCGCCGGCCTGCCGCAAGACGCGGTGCAGGTCGTGGCCACCGCCGACCGCGCGGCCGTCGGCACGCTTATCACCATGACCGAACACATCGACGTCATCGTGCCGCGCGGCGGCAAGGGGCTGATCGCGCGCCTGTCGCAAGAAGCGCGCGTGCCGCTGATCAAGCACCTGGATGGCAACTGCCACATCTACATCGACGCAGCGGCGGATCCGGACAAGGCGCACTCCATCGCCTTTAACGCCAAGACCTACCGCTACGGCATCTGCGGCGCCATGGAAACGCTGCTGGTCGACGCGGTAGCCGCTGTCTCGATTCTGCCGACGCTGGCCGCCGCTTTCACCGAGCACGGCGTCGAATTGCGCGGCTGCCCGCGCACGCTGGCGCTGTTGCCGCACATCACGCCCGCCACGGAAGAAGACTGGGGCACGGAATACCTGGGCCCAATCCTGGCCGTGCGCATCGTCGACACGCTGGACGACGCCATCGAACACATCGCCCGCTGGGGCTCCGGCCACACGGATGCCATCGTCACGGAAGACCTGTCCGCCGCGCAACGTTTCCAGCGTGAAGTGGATTCCAGCTCGGTGTACGTGAACCTGCCCACCTGCTTTGCGGACGGATTCGAATACGGCCTGGGCGCGGAAATCGGCATTTCCACAAACCGCCTGCATGCCCGTGGCCCCGTCGGCCTGGAAGGGCTGACCACGCTGAAATGGGTACTGACCGGCGAAGGCCAGGTCCGCGGTTAATCCGGTGCCGTTTCGTGCCGGACGGTTTCGTTCGGCGCGATATCAGGGCCGGGGCCGAAGCGATGGCCCAGGCAATCGCCGATGCCGAAGCAATGGCCCAGGCAACCGCCGATGCCGAAGCAATGGCCTAAGCAATCGTCGAGGCCAAAGCAATGGTTCCGGCCGAAGCCAAGACGGGGACGATTCAACGCCCGTCAGCGCTGACGCAGCCCTGAACACGGGCTGCCGCCAAGCCTTCTACAATAAGGCCAGAAATTCCATTCCCGCTTCTTATCATCCCAACGCGGCGTGCCGCGCAATCTTGAGATCTCCCCCATGCATTCTCCTGTCATGGCCATGGCCTTCAGCCTTTTCGTGCTGTGCTTCATCACCTGCTCGCTGAGCGGCATCGTGCTGTTTTTCTTCAAGAGCAAAGAGATCAACGCCACGCTCAAGCACCCCTATCTGCAGCATCGCCCGTTCAAGCAATACCCGCTGTCGATCCAGGCCGCGATCATGCTGGATTACTTTTTCCGCCTGATGTTCCCGGGTACTCGGTTCTGGCTGGTGGGCAACGCCAACGACCTGCTGGGTCACGTGGATCCGAAAAAGACGCCGCTGTCGCTGAAGTGGCCCATCGTGGGGTTTTGGGGCTCGTGCTGGCTCGGCCTGATCGCAATGATCGTCTTGTGGGTCATGTTGTATTTGGGGACCTGAACGCATGCAAATCAGAATCGAAGACTATCCGGGCAGCCTTGACGCCGCCCGTACCTTGATCGCCGCTCGCGAGTCCGGCATTGCGGGGCCGCGCCTGCCCGCTGAATGCCGCCCGCAATCGCTGGGGCAGGCATTTGCCGTCCAGCAACGCACCGCGCAGCTGCTGCAAGAAACGCGCCAGGACCGCATCGCGGCCTGGAAGAGCGCGTTGCCGTCACCGGAAAAAACCGTGGTGGCGCCGATTTACGCGTCAGGCACCGCCCACGCAGAAGCCGGCCCCATTGCAGCGCGCACCGACATCGTGCGGATCGAACCCGAGATCGCCTTCGAACTTGCCCACGATCTGCCCGCCCGCGCCACGCCCTACACCGAAGCTGAAATTGATGCCGCGGTTGGCAGCGCATGCTTGGCGTTGGAAGTGCTGGGCTGCCGCTACGCGTCGCCCGAACACGCCAGCCTGCCCGAGCTGCTGGCCGACCACATGTTCAACCAGGGCCTGGTCCTGGGCCCTCGTATTGCATCGCCCGACGCCGCCCCGTCCAGCATGACGCTGACCTTGTTGGTCAATGGCGAAGAAGTCGAGCAGCATCCCGGCTTCCACCCTAACGATCGCCCCAAGGCTGGTCTGTATTGGCTGGCGAACTTCCTGCGCGAACAAGGCCTTGGGCTGTATGCCGGCCAACACGTTATTACAGGTTCGTACGCCGGATTCCTGGATGTGCCGGCAAACCAGGATATCGAACTGGTTTATGGCGACCTGGGCGTGCTGCGGTTGCGCTTCAGTAAGTGAATACGCGCACGCGCGGTAAACCGTGCGTGCTGCCGCTGCATGTTGAGTAATACATTCGTCCTCGCGTCATCAACGGGGTCAACGCACCGTCCGACAATAACGCCCCACTTCGCCCCTTCCACCCTGCTGGAGCCTTCGTTCATGCTGACCCTGCGCCCGTTTGCGATCTCGGATTTTCCGTTGTTAGCCAGCTGGTTTTCGAGCCTGCCGGACGTCGTGCAATGGGGCGGCTCGCACCTGTCGTACCCGCTGACGCAAGACGATGTGGAAGACATGCTGGCGCAAGGGCAGTCCCGCCCGCCCAACCGCCGTTGCTGGATGGCGTATCGCGGCGACACCGCCATCGGCCATGCGCAGTTGGCCTATGAATGGCGCGACGGCAACGCCCGCCTTGGCCGCGTAGCCATCGCCCCGGCCGAGCGCGGACAAGGCTTGGCACGGCCCATGGTCACACTGATGATCGAAGAAGCCTTTCGCACACCCGGCATCGAACGCCTGGAGCTCAACGTGTACATGTTCAACACACGCGCCATCCGTACGTACGAAGCACTGGGTTTCACCATGGAAGGCGTCAGGCGTTCATCCACGCGCGCGGGCGACGCGCGCTGGGACACCGGCATGATGGGCCTGCTGCGAACCGAATGGCAGGCGGCAATGCCCGCCGCTTGAAGCACCCCACTTGAAGCCCCCCACTTGAAGCACGTCGCCTGAGCCGGGCTACCTGAAATTCGGTGGTCTACCTCGCCCGACGATCACGGCTGCCGAGCCAAGCGGAACCTATCGGCGCCCATGCCGCGGTGCCGATTGCGGCATCGGTGCCGTGATATCTATCGCGGCTTGGGCTCCGCGATGCTGACCGGGTCGCCTGCCGCTTCGACCACTTCACCTGCCGCCAAGCACAGGTCTTCGCGGTAGCGCCCCGCCACAATCTGCACACCCACGGGGCTCGGGCCCGCGCTGCTCATTGCGCTACCCATCGCCACCGACAGGCCGGGCAGGCCCATGAAAGGCACGCCGATTTGCGTCATCTGCGCGCGCCACACCCGGGCGTAGGCGGTGTCGCCCTGCAAGTCCAGCTTGTCTGGGAATGGCAACTCCGCGGACACAGGCAGCAGCAGAATCGGGTAGTCGGCAAAGAACAATTCCCACTGGCGAGTCAGCGTCGCGCGGCGCGTCAACACTGCAGAAAAGCTATTCAGGTCAGCGCCTGCGGCCTTATCGCGCTGCCCTCGCAAGGCCACGAGCGCGCCTTGGTCGCCTTCCTTTTCGGCTGCGGCCAACATGGCGTCATAGCCATCTGCCATCCACATACGAATTTGAAGATCGGCCGCTTCCTGCAGGGGGGGAATCGTGTCCAGGGTATCGACCGTCCACCCGGCTTCGGTCAGCCGGCGCGCGGCCTCTTGCAGCGCTTTGACCACGGCCGGTTCGGTGTCCATGCCTTCCGGGTTCACGCATAGCGCGGCACGGCGCGGCACATCCGGGCCCACCAAGGGCGCGGGCACCCACCAGGGGTCTCTGGGGTCGGCCGCTGCCAGCGCAGCCAGCCCCAACCGAACATCGGCGATGGTGCGGCCCAGCGGACCAGACACTGCAGTCAACTGGCCACCAATCGATCGTTCAGGCAAGGCCGCGTTGTAGGCCGCGACACGGCCCAACGACGGCCGCAAGCCATGCACGCCGCAGGCATAGGCGGGATAACGAATGGACCCGGCGATATCCGTGCCATGCGCCAGATGCCCGATGCCAGCCGCCACCGCCGATGCGGCGCCGCCCGACGACCCACCGGGCGTCAGCGCGGCGTTACGCGGGTTGCGCGTGTCGCCATGCAACGCGTTGCCAGTGAACCAGCGCAATGAAAATGCAGGCGTATTAGTACGCCCCAGGACGACAGCGCCGGCCCTACGCAGGTTGTCGACGACGGGGCTGTTCACGGTGGCGATCAAATCTTTCTGCAGGCCAACGCCATTGGTGGTGGCATACCCGGCCTGATCCACGTTGACCTTCACGGTGACGGGGACCCCGGCCAACATGCCGGCATCTTCGCCACGGGCCAGCGCAGCGTCCACGGCGGCAGCCTGCGCCAGCACGTCTTCGGGACGATGATCGATGACGGCATTAAGCGCGGGGTTCACGGCATCCAGCCGGCCGAGCGCGCTTTGCGCGGCTTCCACGGCTGACACCTCACGGTTGCGGATACGGGCGGCTAATTCAACTGCGGACAAACGCCAAAGATCGGACACGCGTGACTCCTGAAGTCATAGGTTTCTTGCGGGGCAGACAAACCTTAGCGCCTGACGCGCCGCCCCACAAGCCACGGTTTACCGCAGTTGATGCGCCATTTGTCCGCTTCCGACCCTGTCCGCCCCAGTGCCCACTTCAAACCTTATCCGCTTCAAACACGTCGACAATCGCATCAGCCACCGCGCGCACGCGAGCCGTACGGTTCAAGTCACCGTGCATCACCAGCCACAGATCGTAAGGTTCGCTACGCGTCGGCCAGATCCGAACCAGTTCGGGATACGCCGGCGCCATATGGGTAGGCAATTCGCCGATGCCCAGGCCCGCGGCCACCGCGTCGATGATCATCATCCCGGAATTCAGTTCGACGGCGATATGGCCATTGCCCGTGGGTTCACCGCAGAACGTGTCCGACCAGCCCGGCAGCACCGACTGCTGATACGTCACCAGCGCATGGCCGGCGAACGCCGTGCCAGGCTTGGGCTCGCCATGCTGCGCCAGATAGCTGCGTGACGCGTACAAACCCACCTCTTTGCGCGCCAGATGGCGTTGGATCAGGTCGGGGTTATCCGGCTTGACGTTGCGTATCGCCAGGTCCGCCTCGCGCCGCGTCAGATTGCTGATCTGGATGGACGCGGACAGCACCACCCGGATATCCGGATGATGAACATGCACGCGGCGAATAGCCTCCATGATGAAGTAGCTGGCCACGGTTTCGGACGCCGCCACCCGCACGACGCCGGACAAGCGGTGGTCCAGCCCTTGCATTTGCCGTTGCAATTGATCCGCCGCCTGCTCCATGCGCTCCGCCGCGGCGAAGGCCAGCTCGCCAGCGGCGGTCGGCACATAGCCGCCGGGAGTGCGCAAGAACAAGCGTGCGTCCAGCGATGATTCCAGCGCCGCCAACCGCCGCCCCGCCGTCGCCTGATCGATCTGCAACAGGGCCGCCGCCCCTCGCAATGTCCCGATCCGATAGATGGCCAGGAAGATCCTGGCATTGTCCCAATCCATGGTGCTCGTCCTTGGCAGAGGCTTGAAGCCCGCCTTGTGATGCAAATTTGCATGACTATAAAGCACTTATTCAGCTTTTTTGCATCGCTGAAAACTCCTAAGCTTCATTCCTCGAAATGCCGCCATTCCCCCGATCCTCATGAATACCGCTTGCCCGCAAGTCCCCGCGCCCGTCCAGGACGCCACGCCCGCCACCGGTTGGCTGCCGCTTATCACCCTGGCCATCGGCTTTGTGATGGCGATGCTTGATGTCACCGTCGTCAACGTCGCCCTGCCCAGCATCGCGCTGCAATTCACCGTGCCGCTGACCGACCTGGTCTGGATTGTGGACGGCTACACCCTCACCTTCGCCGCCTTGCTGCTGGTTGCCGGCGCGCTGGCGGACCGCTACGGGGCCAAGACGATCTACCTGAGCGGCCTGGGCGTCTTCACGCTGGCATCGCTGCTGTGCGGCCTGGCGCCCGACGCAAACACGCTGATCGCCGCCCGCATGCTGCAAGGGGTGGGCGCGGCCTTGTTCATGCCCAGCTCGCTCAGCCTGCTGACCCATGCGTATGACGACGAACACGTACGCAACCGGATGCTGGCCGCGTGGTCGGCCATCGTCGCGGTGGCCGGCGCGTCCGGCCCTTTATTGGGCGGCGTGCTGATCCATCAGTTTGGATGGCGCGGCATTTTCCTGATCAATATTCCGCTTGGGGCGGCCGGCCTGTGGCTGGCGCGTCGCCGCATCCAGGCAGCCCCGCGCCGCCCGCGCGGGTTGAACCCGTTGAGCCACGTACTGGGCGTGATCGCGCTGTCGTCGCTGTGCTTCGTGCTGATCCAGGGCAACGCCTACGGCTGGACCTCCAGCCGCATCGCCGGCGTCAGCGCCCTGTGCGCCGTCGCGGCCGTGTTGCTGGTGCGGCGCGAACGCCGCCATGCCGAACCCATCATTCCGCGCGCGCTGTTCCAGACGACGCAATTCGCCGCCGCCAACGGCGTGGGTTTTCTCATCAACCTGGCGTCGTACGGACAGCTCTTCTTACTAAGCCTGTTTCTGCAACACGCCCGAGGCGCAGACGCCCTGCAAACCGGCATTCAGCTGGTGCCGATGCTTGCCGTCTTCTCGATCGGCAACATGATTTCCGGCCGCGTCTCGGCGCGTTGGAACGTATCGGCGTCGCTGTTGGGCGGCGTCTCGCTTGCGGCCATCATGAGCGCGGCAGGCATCTATGCGTTCACGCCCGGCATCGCCTATTGGCCGTTCGCCATCATGGTGGCGCTGTCGAACCTGGGCGTGGGCATTGCCGTGCCGGCGATGACCAGCATCGTGATGCAGGTGTCCGGCAAGCAACATGCCAATAGCGCCGCCGCAGCGCTGAACGCCAACCGCCAGTCGGGCGCACTGGTCGGCGTTGCGCTGATGGGCACCATTCTGCACGCGCTGCCCGACTGGAGCGCCAGCCTGCCCGTCGCCTACTGCGTCATTGCGGCAAGCTACGCGGTAGCGGTCGTACTGGTATGGCAGCATCTGCGACGCACCCGCAACGCTTAAGCGTGCACATGGCAGCGCGGCGGCGTTTGCTTCACAATGTGGCCGAACCCCATCCTCGGAGAGCCGCATGTCCAGCACCGCCACGCCCATCCCCTCCATTCGCCGCGTCGCCATCGTGGGCGCGGGCACGATCGGCGCCAGCTGGGCGGCGCTGTTCCTGGCGCACGGGCTGGAGGTCGTGGTCAGTGACCCCGCCAGCGATGCCGAAGCGCAAACGCGCGCTCGCGTCGCCGCCGCGTGGCCCGTGCTGAAGGAACTGGGCCGCGTGGCCGAGGGCGCGTCATCCGATGCGCTGCATTTTGAACCGGACTTGACCGCCGCCTTGGCGGATGTGGATTTCGTTCAAGAAAATGCACCCGAACGCGAAGACTTCAAGATTGACCTCTTTGCCCGCATGGACGCGATATTGCCGCCGCACGTGATCGTGGCATCCAGCTCATCGGGGCTCATCATGAGCCGCCTGCAATCGCGCTGCCAGCATCCCGAGCGGTTCGTCATCGGCCATCCGTTCAACCCGCCCCATCTGATCCCATTGGTGGAAGTGGTGGGCGGCGACAAGACATCCGCAGACACTATCGACCGCAGCATCACGTTCTACCAAGCGATGGGCAAGTACCCCATCCGCTTGAACAAAGAAGTGCCGGGCCATATTGCCAACCGGCTGCAAGCCGCGGTCTGGCGCGAAGCGATCCACCTGGCGGCGGAAAATGTGGCCAGCGTGGCCGATATCGACGCCGCTGTCTCGCAAGGCCCCGGCCTGCGCTGGGCGCTGTTCGGGCCGCACATGACGTTTAACCTGGGCGGTGGCGAAGGTGGTTTGACGCAATTCATGCATCATCTGCTTGGGCCCGTTCAAACCTGGTGGGACGACCTGGGCGCGCCTGTCGTCACGCCCGAACTTCAGCGCAAACTGATCGAAGGCGTCAACGCCGAAGCAGGCCAGCGCAGCATTGCTGATCTGGTGCAGACGCGCGACGCACAGCTCACCGCGCTGATCAAAACGCTGAATCGTTGAACCGTTGGACTGTTGAACGGTTGGACTGTTGAACCGTTGAGCTGTTGAACCGTTGAACTGTGGCACCGTTGAACTATGGCACCGCCAAACCGCCGAACCACTGACCCGTTGAACCATAGAACGGCTACTCATGAGACTCGCCCTATGACCATCGTCACCCACGACTCCGCGCAATCCCGCTTCACCGCCACCGTCGATGGCGTGCTGTGCGTGCTGGACTATCAGTTGCACAACGGCGCCATGGCCATCGTTCACACGGGCGTGCCCAGCCAAGTCGGCGGCCGCGGCATTGCGGCCGACCTCACCAAAGTCGCGCTGGACACCGCGCGCGCCAACGGCTGGAAGGTACGCCCGTTGTGCTCCTACGCCGCGGTCTATGTGCGCCGCCACCCCGAATACAACGACCTGTTGGTCTGAATGGCTGTTTCGATTTTCCCGTGACCAAAAAGCCCGACTCCTCGAATCTGCCCTGCCCTTGTGGCGGCGCAACGTACCTCCAATGCTGTGGCCGCTGGCACGATGGCCCGCAAGCCATGCAAGCGCCCACCGCCGAAGCGCTGATGCGTTCGCGTTACAGCGCATTCGTGTTGGACAAGCTGCCTTATCTGCTCGCCACCTGGCACCCCAGCACACGCCCTGCATCCCTTGAACCCAATCCGCCCGATTTGAAGTGGCTGGGGCTGGCCATCAAACAAGCGCCTAACCAGGATGACGAACACGCGACGGTTGAATTCGTGGCGCGTAGCCGTCAAGCCGGACGCGCGCATCGCATGCACGAAGTCAGCCGTTTCGTGCGTGAAGGCGGGCGATGGTATTACGTTGATGGCGATCTGAACTGATCGCGTTGTTGTCCTAAGGGGCCAGCGCGCCTTCGATATCTGTTTCGACGGCGTGTCTTAGCGCGGCCACTAACTGTTGTTCGATCCCCGTGGGCGCGCGCGAACGGCCCACGATGGCCAGCTCGGTCGCCGGCACCGCCGACAGCCCTTCTTGTTCGCCCAGTAAGGCGTGCGTAGACAACCGTGCAAAGGCCGGCAGCAAGCTCACGCCCAGCCCGGCCGCCACCGCCGCTTGCACGCCGGCCAGACTGTGGCTGTGATACGCCACATGCCAATGGCGGCCCATGCTTTCCAGGGCGTAAATCATGCGCTTTCGATAGATGCAGCCGTGCGGGAATATCACCAGCGGCACGGCCCCAGCCCCCGCCAGATGGCGCTTGTCGCCCACCCACACCAAACGCTCCGGCCACGCCGCCAGGCAAGGCCCCTCGCCAGGCTCGCGCTTGATCAGCGCCAAATCCAGATCCGCCGATGCCAGCTTGCCGCGCAGGTCGGTACTCATGCCACTGATCGTTTCCAGCCGCACGTCGGGATGGTTGGCCACAAACCCCGCCAGCAGCACGGTCAGCCGCGATACGTCGAAGTCCTCAGGTATCCCAAGCCGCACGACCCGCGCCGCGCGGGGCGCCGCCATCACATGCTCGGCCTCGTCCGCGATGAGCAACAAGCGGCGCGCATAGGCCAGCATCACTTCGCCATCTTCGGTGGCCGACACGTTGCTGCCGGTGCGATCACGCAGCAAGAGCGTCTTCCCCACGGTTTGTTCCAGCTTGCGGATCTGCTGGCTGACCGTTGACTGCGTCCGATGCACACGGCTAGCCGCGCGCGTGAAGCTGCCTTCATCGGCGACGCATACCAAGGTTCGTAGCAGTTCTAGATCGAGCATGGCAACTTTGATATTTGACTATCAACTGAGTTGAGTTCAATTATTAATTTTACAACTTGATTGCGGGGCCGCTACGCTCACAATTCCGAAATCGCTTCCAGGACACTCCTATGCCGCTGAATCATTTACCGCGTCCCGAATGGCTCACCTTCGATTGCTATGGCACCTTGATCCAATGGGATGAAGGCCTGCAAGCCGCCGTCGCACGCATTCTGGCGGCCAACGCGAACGGTCAGGAAACGCCAACGCCAGCTCAATTCCTGCATGTCTATGATGAGCACGAGCACCGCTTGGAGCGCACCCCGCCGCATCGCAGCTTCGCTGGCATAACCCGTGAATCATTGCGGTTAACCATGCAGGAACTCGGCCTTGCCTATCGGCCGGAAGACGCCGACATGCTCACGGGTAGCATTTCTGCGATGCCGCCGTTTCCCGAGGTCGTCGGTGCTTTGGCAGCGTTGAAGCAGGCGGGATTCCGGCTTTGTATTGTCTCTAATACCGACGATCAGATCATCGCGGGCAATGTGGCGCAGCTGGGCGGCCACATCGACCGCGTGATCACTGCCGAGCAAGCGGGCGCCTATAAGCCGTCCCGCAAGATCTTCGCCCACGCGCACGACAGCCTGGGCGTCTCGCCCGACCAGGTCGTACACATCTGCGCCAGCCCACATCTGGATCACGCGGCCGCCCGTGATATTGGCTTCCGCTGTGTATGGATCGACCGCGGAACTGGCCGCAAACTCTTGCCGGACTACCGCCCGGACGCTACCGTACCCACTTTGGATCTCGTGCCTGAATTGTTCCGCGCCGCGGGTTGGCGGTAAACGAGTTGGGCTCGTCTCACCCTTTCTGAACCTTCGAAGGCAGTCATGAATCAAGAACCCCGTTTTGCCGAGGCACTCTTTCACGCCAAACCCGTTGCCGCGCTGCGCGCGGATCTGGCGCTGGCACTGCGCGCTGCCGCTGCTCATGGCTTGGGCGAAGGCGTCTGCAACCATTTCAGCGTGGCGTTGCCCGGCGATCCGGACCACTTCCTGCTGAATCCGCGCGGCCTGATGTGGAATGAAGTCCAGGCGGACGATATCGTCTTGATTGATGCCCATGGCAACAAACTGGCCGGCCGGCATGCCGTCGAACCTACCGCCATGTTCATTCATGCCGCTATTCACCGCATTGCGGGCAAAGCCTGCGTCCTGCACACGCATATGCCCTATGCCACCGCATTGACGCTCACCTCAGATCGCGGGCTGGATACGACGCTGTCCCAAAATGCCATGCGCTTTCATGGCCGCTTGGCGATCGACGAAAACTACAACGGGCTGGCGCTCGATGTCAGCGAAGGCGAACGCATCGCCCACGCCATGCAAGGCGCGGATATCGTTTTCCTGGGCAACCACGGCGTCGTCGTCTGTGGCGAACGTCTGGATTATGCGTATGACGACCTTTTCTTCCTAGAGCGCGCCTGTGCTGCACAAGTATTGGCGCAATCCACCGGCCGCCCACTCAAGCCAGTTAATGCAGATATCGCCAGCAAAGTCGCCGCCCAGATCCAAAGTGAACGTCTGCAATCCGAGCTTTTCTTCGCAGCACTGCGTCGCCAATTGCCCTGACATCGGCGCGGCCGGTATCAACCACCGCACGATCCGAAGCCGTAGCGATAGCCGTAGCCGTAGCGTAAAGACAGGATTAATACCCGCGCCCATGCAAAAACCCCTCGCAGCGCCAGCTGCGAGGGGTTTTCTTTTAATCAATGCTCAATATCAATGGTCGAATCGTAAAAACCGAATCACCAAAGACAAAACCCCGCAGGATTACCTGCGGGGTTTCGCGGAATAAAAGCCTGACGATGACCTACTTTCACAGACGTCCGTCCACTATCATCGGCGCGAAGGCGTTTCACTGTCCTGTTCGGGATGGGAAGGAGTGGTACCACCTTGCTATGGTCGTCAGGCGTAACTGGTTGAGCCGCTGCGTGT